>NZ_JAAEDH010000018.1 GCF_018128965.1 Plastoroseomonas arctica | reverse complement strand
GCCCGCACGGGTCTGCCCGAAGGCGATCTCACCGCCGCCCCCGGCGCCGGAGGCGTCGATGCGCGCACCCGGCAGCGCGAAGGCGCCGCGATCGGCGACCACCTCCACCACGCCGCCGCGGGTGCCCGGCGCCACGCCGCGCGCCTCGACCACGCCTTCGATCACCACCGCGCCGCCGGTGCCGTTGATGACCACGTCGCCGCGCCGCCCGGTCGCGGCATCGGTGTTGGCGGAGATGCGCCCGCCGGCGCGCACCAGCTCGGTCACCACGCCATCGGCCGCGCGCGCGGTCAGCAGCAAGCGCCCGCCCTGCGCTTCGATCACGCCGGTGTTGGTGACCAGCGCGCCGCCGCCTGAGGGCGCGCGCCGCACCGCCCCGGTCACGTCGAAGGCGAACAGCCCATCGCCATGCAGGTCGAGTGTGTGGGTCTCCGCCCCCGCCAGCACGACGGACCCGAGGCGCGCGCTGATGGTGCCACGATTGGCGACCTCGGGTGCGACCAACGCGGCGATGCCGGCCTCGCGCACGGTGATGCTGCCATCGTTGACGATGCGCGCATCGGCGCGGCCGGGCCGGTCGAACACCATCCGGCCGCCGGCCATGAAGCGCTCATTGGCGATGTCGGCGGTCGACGCGATGACGGAGGCTGCATCCACCCGCGCGGTGCCGGTGAACACCACGCCGGCCTGGTTGATGATGATGACGCCGCCATTGGCGCTGATCCCGCCCGCGATGCGCGACGGCTCGCCGCTGCCAACCCGGTTCAGCGTGAGGGCCCGAGCGCTCGGCTGGTCGAAGCGCACGGACTGGTCGCGGCCGACATCGAAGCCGCGCCAGTCGATGATCGCGCGGTCGCTTCCCTGGGTCACCGTCGTGCGGCCAGGCGTCTGCGCGATGGATGCCGCCCCCGCCGTCACCCGCCCACCGGTCGGGCGCGCATCCGGCGCCTGGGCCAGGGCCGGCCACGCGGCGAGCGCGGTGGAGGAGAGCAGGAGCGCGCGGAGCAAGAGCGGCATCGGGGTCATGGCCGGTGGTCTCCTGGAGCGGGGGAAGCGAGCCGTCCCCTCCGCGCCCTTGTGCTGTTCTTCCTGGTCGGCGACGCCATCAGAAGCGCGCGAGCACGCGCCAGTAGATCGCATCCTCGTGCAGCGCGGGAGTGGCATTGCCGTTCGGCCGGCGCGTCTCGCGGCGCACGCCCTCGATCTGCAGCTCGGCCACCTCGTCGATGCCGAGGCGGATGCCGGCCCCGGACGAGGCGATGCGCCGGTCGGGGTCGACCGAGCGGTTCTCCCAGGTGCGGCCGCGATCATGGAACACGTAGAACAGCGGCGCGAGGCGCACCGAGCGGCCGAACACCGTCTGGTCGAAGCCGAAGCCGAGCTGCAATTCCACCGAACCCGCCAAGGCGCGGTCGCCGGTCACCTCGCCGGCGTAGAAGCCACGGCCGAGCCGGGAACCGCCGAGGAAGAATTTCTCGGCGAGGGGCAGGATGTCGTCGCTCCATTGCCCGGCGACCGTGCCCTGCAGCGCGACGGTCGCGCCATCCCAGGGCGAGAACAGCGTCTGCACGCGCGTCGCATCGAAGGCTACGGCGGTGAAGGCGGGCTCGAAGCCCTGGCGGCCGGCGTCGCGGTCATTGCTGCCGGTCGCGCCGAAGGCATCCAGCCCACGGCTGAGCCGCAGTTGCAACGTGTTCGACGCCGGGCGCGAGGCACCCAGCAGTAGGTCGTAGATCGCGCCCTCGGCGCCGAGGCGGAGGATGCGCAGCTGGTCGCGGCTGAGGCGCACATCGCCGCCATTGCCGCTGCCGATGGTGATCTCGCTGTCGAGTAGATCAAAGCCGGCCACGATGTTCAGGCTATAGGCGCGCCGCCGTAGCACCGGGTAGTTGAGCGAGACACCGGCGACCGTCGTCGTCCCCTCATAGCCGATGGCGTTGAGCACGCCCGAGGGCCGCGCCTCGCCTCGCCCGCCATACAGGCGCATGCGCAGGCCGGAGCCGCCGAGGTAAAACTCGCTCGCGATCTGGCCGAACAGCTGGGTGGATTGCGCGCCATACAGCAGCGAGACCTCTGTCCGCTCGGCGAATTGCGTAAAACTGTTGAGTTGGACGACGCCGAGTGCTTGCTCCGGCCCGGTCAGCCGGAAGGCGCGGTTGTCGGCCGTGACGAACCCGCTGACCGGCGCGCGGCTGACCCGGGCCACCAGCACCAGCGAACCCGGCGCCGTGCCCGCCGGGCGCAGAACGGTGCGCAGCGTGACGCCGGGGATCTCCTGGGCGAGCAGCAGCCAGCGCTCCAGCGTCGCGATGTCGAGCGGCCGCGCCTCCTTAAGGCGGTCGAGGAAGCGCAGCAGCTGGGTGGCGGCGGGACCGATGTCGCCATCGAGTTGGACCTCGGTGATCTGGCCCTCGCCGACCACCAGGCGCAGCACGCCATTGGGCGCGAGCACCGCATCCACGGTCGAGAAGACGTAGCCCTCGTTGCGGTACAGCGCGAGGATTGCGGCGCGCGCCGCCTCAAGATTGGCGACCGGCACGGCCGGGCCGACGAGAGGGCCGCCGGCCTCGCCCAGCAGGCGCGCCTCGGGGAAGGCGGTGGCGCCCTCGACCCGCACGCTGCGGACGGTGACGTTGCCCGACTGCCCCGCGGTGGACAGGCCTGGCGTGGGGGCGGGCGCGATGCCGGGGCCGACGCGGGGCGGCTCAACGGGTGCCACGCGGGGGATGGGCGAGCCTTGCGGCACGATGGGGGCCGTCTGCGCCATGGCCGACTGGCCAACGGCGCCGCCGGCGAGGACGGCAGCAAACCCGGCCGCCATGGCGACGCGCGTACCAGTCGATCGGTTCAACGCCATCCCCCTCACAAGCAACACCGGCATCGCCTTGTATCGAATACTGCAGCGATTCGCCCAGGCCCGCGCCCCCACGGAAATCCATGTGACGCCGGATCGAAAGAAGCGGCAAGGTGGAGAAAGTAACGGATCGGTGATGCAACAGCCGGTCCTTGCGCCCGCCTCTGCGGGCAGCGCGGATCGGCGGGTGTGGACCCGGCTTGCTTGGACGCGGACGGTGCCACGCGCAGCAGCCCGGAACCGCCATCAAGACCCGCCACTGGGACACAACCCGGTCGAACGTAACCCTGCCGCGTGCACGGCACCGCGCCCGTCTGCGTCCCAGCGCACATCAAGCCGCCGAATGGCTGAACAGCATACCGCCTGTATCATAGGTTAAAAAAGAGTTTCTCGCTTCAGTTTAACTTACGCGTGATCACATTTTTCAAGCAATTGTGAATTTTGAAATGATCGTTCCGCCCTAGCGACGGGGCGCGCGATGGCATACGGATGCGCCGCTTTCGAAATCACTAATTTTCGAGAAAAAACGACAAAACAGCGCGTCACGGCGATCGCCACGTCCGAAGAGAGACACACCATGCCAAGACTTCATGCGGACCTGGAATCGAACCGCCGTGGCGACCGCCTCGCCACCGCGCTCCGCGTGGCGCTGTCCGCCTCGCCCCTTCTGCTTGCCCTGGCACCGCTTCCCGCCGCGGCGGACTGCGTGACCGTGGGCCTGACCACGACCTGCAACACCTCCGCACCGAACCCCTTCCCCACACGTGTGGGCGATGGGCCGGTGCCCGCCGACGATGGCCGCACGGTCATCATCACAAACGGTGCCAGCATCCTCACCGGCAACGTCGCCGCGATCAGCCTCCGCGATGGCGGGACCATCACGGTGCAGAGCGGCGGCTCGGCGCAGAGCGTCGGGGTCACCGATGTCGGCCCCTACAATGCGGGCCCCAACACCATCGAGTTCCGCAACAACACCACCCTCACCATCGAACAGGGCGCCCAGGTCCTCGCCACCGGCACCATCCTGCAAGGCGAGGCGATCAATCCCCAGGGCACCGGCAACATCATCATCAACAGCGGGCTGATCCGCGCCGACAACGCCGCGGCCCTCTGGTTCGAAACCTTCGTCGGCCGCAATACGGTCATCAACAACGCGACCGGCGTCATCCAGGCGACGGCGGTGCCCAGCGTCATCGGCTTCGGTGACGGCCTCGGCACCGTCGGCATGTCCACGCTCGACTTCACCAATCGTGGCGCCGTCATCGGCAATCTGATCTTCGGCAGCGGCGACGACATCCTCCGCCTCTACGCCGGCCAGACAATCAGCGGCAACCTGTCCGGCGGGCTCGGCAACGACACCATCTATCTGAGCGGGACGGCCCCGGGCAGCTTCACCGGCCTCGCCCCGGATTTCGAGACGCTGATCAAGAACGACGCCGGCACCTGGACCATCACCGGTCCCATCACCGGCCCCACCTCCGTCACCATCCAGGCCGGCACGCTGATCCTCACCGGGGACAATTCCGCCTATGCCGGCACGCTGACCGTCGACGCCGCCGGCACCCTGCAGGGCCGCGCGCAAGTGCTGCCGGCGGTGATCACCGACAATGGCCTGGTGCGCTTCGCCCAGCCCGATGCCGGCACCTATGCCGGGCTGATCACCGGCACAGGCTCGGTCGAGAAGACCGGCGCGGGCGTGCTCACCCTCGCACCCTCGGCGGTGGGCGGGAACACCTATACCGGCAGCACGATCCTCACCGGCGGCGTGCTGGCCATCGCGGCGGACAACGCGATCGGCGCGCCGACCGCGGCCGTCGTCTTCAACGGCGGCACGCTGCGCTACAATGCGGCCTTCGACCTGGCGGCGACGCGCCCGGTCTCGATCACCGCTGCCGGCGGCACCATCGACACCAACGGCCTTGCCACCACCATCACGCAGGGGGTGACCGGCGCGGGCGGCCTCGCGGTGACCGGCGGAGGGCGGCTGGTGCTGACTGGAGCCAGCACCTATGCCGGCGGCACCTCGATCGCCGCGGGCACCCGGCTGCAGCTCGGCAATGGCGGCAGCAGCGGCGCCATCCTCGGCAATGTCGCCAATGCCGGGACGCTGGCCTTCAACCGCGCCGACACGCTGACCTTCGCCGGCGTCGTCTCGGGCACCGGCGGCGTCGAGCAGGCCGGCCCGGGCACTACGGTCTTGACCGGCGCCAGCACCTATTCGGGCGCCACGGCGGTCAATGCCGGGACCCTGCGCGCAGGCGCGACCAATGCGTTCAGTCCCGCCTCCGCCTATGCCGTCGCCGCCGGCGCGACGCTCGACACCGCGGGGCTCAACCAGACCGTCGCGGGCCTGACCAATGCCGGGCTGGTCACGCTGCGCGGCGCCGCGCCGGGTGCAACGCTGACGGTCGCGGGCAATTATGTCGGACAGGGCGGCGTGGTCGCACTGAACACGGTGCTCGCCGGCGACGGCGCGCCGTCCGACCGGTTCGTGATCCGCGGCGGCACCGCCACCGGCGACACGCGCCTGCGCATCGTCAATGCCGGGGGCTCGGGCGCGCAGACGCGTGCCGACGGCATCCGCGTGGTGGAGACGAACCAGGGCGGCACCACGGCGGCGGGCGCCTTCCGCCTGGACACGCGCGTGACCGCTGGCGCCTACGAGTATCGCCTGTTCCGCGGCGGCAGCACGAGCACGGACGACTACTTCCTGCGCTCCTTCCTCGACGATGGTCCGGGCAGGCCCGGCTCGACGGTGCCGCTCTACCGGCCCGAGGCGGCGCTGTATGCGCCGATCCCTGCGATCGGCCGCCAGATGGGCCTCGTGGGGCTTGGCACGTTGCATGAGCGCGTCGGCGAGGAGGAGAACATCCGTGACCTCGAGGGCTCGCGCCCCTACGCCAATGGCGGCTGGGCGCGCGCCATCGGCGAGCGCAGCGAGACCCGCTGGGACGGCACCGTGGATGCCCGCGTCACCGGCGACCTCGTCGGGTTGCAGGCCGGTTTCGACATCCTGCGCTACCAGGCGCCGAGCGGACATCGCGACCATGTCGGCGTCTATGCCGCCTACCTCGACTACAACGGTTCGGCCAATGGCTTCGCTTTGGGCCAGCAGGGGCTGCGGGTCGGCCGCCTCACGCTCAGCGGGCCTGCGGCGGGCGCCTACTGGACGCATTTCGGGCCGAGCGGCTGGTATCTCGACGCCGTGGTCCAGGCGCATTGGTTCGACGTGACCGCGCGCTCCGACTACAGCTCGCGGCTGACGACCAACGGCTCGGGCCTGACCGCCTCGCTCGAGGGTGGCTACCCGATCCGCTTCGGCGCCAACTGGCAGGTGGAGCCGCAGGCGCAGCTGATCTGGCAGAGCGTCTCGATCGACCGCAGCCGCGACGCCTTCTCCTCGGTGAGCTGGGATGAGGGCGATGCGGTGACCGGGCGGCTCGGCGCGCGTGTGCAATACACCGGCCGGGACGAGACGACGCTCTGGCAGCCCTACGCCAAGGTCAATCTCTGGCACGCCTTCTCGGGCACCGACCGCGCGACGCTCGGCAACTCGGCGCCGATCGAGAATCGCTACGGCGACACCGCGCTCGAAGTCGGCGCCGGCGTCACCGCGCGCATCTCGCGCACCACCAGCTTCTACGCGCATGCCGATTACCGCTGGAGCCTGGATGGCGAGCGCACCCGCCAGACCGCGGTACAGGGCGCCGTCGGCATCCGGGTGAATTTCTAGACCCCGTGGGAAAGGCCTTGGCCGGGGGATCGGCACCGCCCGCGGCCGGTGCCGATCCCTGCGCAGGCAGCAAGGCGGCGCCATGAGCCTGGTCAGCATCATCGTCCCGAGCTTCAACGGCGGCGGCACGCTCCACACGCCCGTGCGGTCCATCGCCGCGCAGACGCATCGGGACATCGAGCTCATCATCGTCGATGACGGTTCCACGGACCATACGCGGGCGGTTGCGGAAAAGCTGGTGAGCGGGGTGGGGGTCCCCGCGCGCATCGTCGGCCATGACCGCAATCTCGGGCTCAGCCACGCCCGCAACACCGGGCTCGCGCATGCCGGGGGCGAGTGGATCCAGTTCCTCGATTCCGATGATTGCATCGCGCCGACGAAGATCGCCGCGCAGATCGCGGTCGCGGCAAGCGCGGGGCACGCGACCGCCTCGGTTTATTCGCCGTTCCAGACCTTCGCGATCAAGGGCGGCGAGAGCGCCCCGGTCGATCCCTGGCTCTTCCCCGATGTCGAGGAGGCTCACCCTGTGGCGTTCCTGCTCGCCCACAGCTTCGTGCATCTGTCGGCGACGCTCACGCGCCGCACCGCGATGCAGGCTGTTGGCGGCTTCCGGCAGGACGCGGTGCCGTGGGAGGATGACGAGATCAAGGTCCGCATGGCCCTCGCCGGCCACCGCTTCATCCGGGTTCCCACCGCCGAGCCGGCGTTCTTCTGGCGCGTCTATCCCGAACAGCAGCGTTGGGGAGGCGAGAATGCGCGCTACCGGATCGGACGTGTGGCGGATGGCTTCCTCGCCGCGGTGAAGCTCGCCCTGCGCGGTGCGGCACCGGACGAGGCGGCGCTGCCAGCCGCCGTGCTCGCCGAAGTCGAGGATCAGCTGACGTCGCAGGTCCGCCTCATGTATCGCCACGATCGGCAGACGGGCGATGGCTTCCTGCGCGATGTGCTGGCCTACCACCCACGCTTCCGCCCGTCGCGGCCGCTGTTGTCGGGCCCGGTCTCCCGCCTGCTCGGCGTGCGCAGGTTCGAGCGCATGGTCGCCGATGTGCGTGGTCTTCGGAGCGGCCTGTGGCGGCCGGACCACGGGGCCCCGAACCGGTAGCCATCGTCACGCCTGCAGCTAGTGGAACAGCCGCGGCAGCCACAGTGACAGCGCCGGCACATAGGTCACCAGCAGCAGCACCACGACGCCGGCCAGGTAGAAGGGCAGGCTCGTCTTCGTCGCTTCCCACATCGAGATCTTGCCCACAGCGCAGGCGACGAACAGCACCGGGCCGACCGGTGGCGTGATCAGCCCGATGCCGAGGTTGAGGATCATCACAATGCCGAACTGCACCGGGTCCATCCCGAGCGCCTTGACCACCGGCAGGAAGATCGGCGTGCCGATCATGATCAGCGGCGCCATGTCCATGAAGGTGCCGAGCAGCAGCAGGATCACGTTGATCAGCAGCAGGGTGAGTATCGGGTTCTCGGTGATCCCCTGCATCAGCGTCACCGTGGCCGCCGGCACCTGCAGCAGCGCCATCAGCCAGCCGAACGCCGTCGCGGTGCCGATGATCAGCATGACCATCCCCGTGGTGCGCACCGCGCCCAGCACCGCGTCGCGGAAGCCCGCGACATCGAGGCTGCGATAGACGAGGATCGTCACCAGCAGGGCATAGAGCACCGCGACGCAGGCGCTTTCCGTCGCGGTGAAGATGCCGCTGCGCACGCCGGCGAAGATGATGACGATGAGCATCAGCCCAGGCAGCGCGCCGAAGGCGAGGCGACACAGCACCCACCATCCCGGGAAGGTCTCGCGCGGGTAGCCGCGGCGCACCGCGACGAGCCAGGCCGCGACCATGAGCGCGACCATCAACAGCAGGCCCGGGATGATGCCGGCGGTGAACAGGTCCGCGACGCTCAGCACCCCGCCGGCGGCGATGACATAGAGGATCATGTTGTGGCTGGGCGGGATCAACAGGTCGATCAGCGCGGCATTCGCGGTGACGTTGACGGCGTAGTCCCGCGCATAGCCGCGCTTGACCATCTGCGGGATCATCACCCCGCCCACCGCGCTCGCATCCGCCACGGCGGATCCGGAGACGCCACCGAACAGCGTGGCCGCGATGATGTTCACCTGCCCCAGCCCGCCGCGCATGTGCCCGACCATGGCCGCGGCCAGGCCCACCAGCCGGTCCGCGATGCGCCCGCGCAGCATCAGGTCGCCGGCGAAGATGAAGAAAGGGATCGCCAGCATGGAGAACACGTTCATGCCCGAGGAGAGCTGCTGGAACACCACCACCGCCGGCAGGTCCATGTAGAGCACCGTGACCAGTGCTGCCGCGCCGAGTGCGAAGGCCACCGGCGTGCCGATCAGCAACAGCACGCTGAAGGCGCCCATCAGGATGGTGACTTCCATCTCAGGCGTCGCTGACGAGCAGCGTCTCGGATTGGCCGGGGGCCGGGGCGCCGCGCAGGCCGGCGGCCAGGCGCTCCAGCCCGAACAGGGTGATCAACGCGCCGCCGAGCACGATCGGCAGGTATTCAACGCCGCTCGGCAGGCCCGTGGTCGGCAGCGTCGCGTCCCAGACGCCGGCCGCGAGCTCGGCGCCGAACCACACCATGCCGAAGCCGAACGCCGCGATGACGAGGTCGCTGAGCAACGCGCAGACCTTTGCCAGCGGGGCCGGCATCGCACCGCGGAGCGAGTCGAACCCCATATGCGTGCCCTCCCGCACGCCGGCCGCGGCCGCGCCGAGGATGACCCAGCCGAGCAGCAGCATCGCCACCTGCTCCGCCCAGGCGGGGGTGTCGTTCAGCACGAAGCGCCCGAACACCGCCCAGCCGACGATCACCACCATGGCGACCAGCGCGACGCCGGCCAACGCCAGCGCGGCGCGGCAGGCCACGGCAAGGGCGGCGGACAGCACGCCCATCTAGGCGGCCTCACGGATTCGGTTGACCAGCGCGCGCATGCGCGGGTCGCGGGCGAACTGGTCGTAGACCGGCGCCATGGCGCGGGCGAAGGCTTCCTTGTCGACGTCGTTGACCAGCGATCCGCCGGCGGTGACGGCCTGCTTGGACGCCTCTGTCTGCGCGTCCCAGAGCCGGCGCATCTCGCCCACGCTTTCCTTCGCCGCCTGGCGGAGTATGCCCTGAAGGTCGCGCGGCAGCCGGTCGAAGCTGCGCTTGGAGGCGACCAGGATCTCCGGCGACATGGAGTGCTCGGTGACGCAGTAGTGCTTCGCCACCTCGAAATGCCGGGTGGAGTGGTAGGAGGGCCAGTTGTTCTCGGCCCCGTCGACGACGCCGGTCTGCAGGGCGGAGTAGACCTCGCCGAAGGGCAGCGGCGTGGCATTGGCGCCCACGGCCCGCATGATCGCTACCCAGAGGTCGGATTGCTGCACGCGGATCTTGAGGCCGCGCATGTCCTCGGGCGTCCGGGCGGCGCGGCCGCGCGTGTAGAAGCTGCGCGCCCCGCTGTCGTAGTAGCAAAGCCCGACGAAGCCGTGACGGTCGGCGCCGGCGATGATCTCGTCGCCGATCGTGCCGTCCATCACGCGGCGCATATGTGCCTCGTCGCGGAAGACGAAGGGCAGACCGGGAACGACGGTCTCTGGAACCAGGTTGTTGAGCGGGCCGAAATTCACCCGGTTGAGGTCGATGACGCCGAAGCGCGTCTGTTCCAGCGTCTCGCGCTCCTCGCCGAGCTGGCGAGAGTGGAACAGCTGGATGCGTAGCCGGCCGGCCGAGCGTTCCTCAACCAGGCGGCCCATGAACTTGACGGCCTCGACGGTCGGGTAGCCATCGGGGTGGGTGTCGGCCGAGCGGAGTGTGATGGTCTGCGCCGAGACTCGCCCGCCTATCCATGGAAGGGCAAGCGGAGCAAGAGCCGAGGCGCGCACCAGAGTTCGGCGCGCAATCGCGGGGCTGGTCATGGAACGCCTCCTTGATCCCGTCTGATGCGGGTTTGTCGACCGCTGCAATAGCAGGGCGGAGGGGCGGCCACCAGCCAGACGCTGGGGACGGTAATTCAGGTGAGGAGGGAGGATTGGCGCCAGGCGGTCAGAATATCTGATGGCGCGGAGCGTGGGATTGCTCGTCGGCGGGAACCGCTAGGATCGTCTATTAAGCCCGAATGCTGCGCCCTGACAGCTGGGGCCACGGTCGGCCGTGATCTGGATCTCGACCTAAGAGTATGGTCGTGATGAACACTGAAGTCCGGCTTGGAGTAGAGGCTGCGCGCCTCCGCTTGGCGTGGTAGGCCGGAGGCCACGTCCTTTCGAACGTGGCCCCGCCGGTCATACCAGTTGCGGCACCTTACTCCTTGGCGTCGCGAACGGCGTCCTTGGCTCCGCCGACGGCGTTCTGCACCTTGCCGGCGGCCTTGTCGGCCTTGCCTTCGGCTTGCAGCTTGGCATCGCCCGTCACCTTGCCCGCGGCGTCCTTGATGGCGCCCTTGGCCTGCTTGACGGTACCTTCGATGCGATCCTTGTCCATGGTCCAGGCTCCTTTTCCCGCACGACCGGAATGGCGAGCGGCTACACCGAGCCAAACGCAAATCCCGCGCCCTGGTTGCGCCATTCGGCGTCGCGTGAAACGGATTTGGGCACTGGCCGTTGTCCACCCATCACAAGAGGACGCCGCAAATGCTTCTGCCCCATGGTGCGACCATCGCTGTCATCGACGGGGAGAAGCTTCGGCTTTTCCGCAACACCGGAAAGGTCGGCGAGACCAAGCTAGTCGCGCTGGAGGAGCCGGCGCTCGGCAGCGACAACAAGAGCTCGGGCGCACGCCACGGCAGCAGCGCCGGCAATCCGGACGACAGCCGGCTCGAGGAGGACAGCTTCGTAGTGGCGGTGGCCGGCTGGCTCAACACCCAGGCGCTAGGCCATGGCATCGACGCGCTGGCGGTGATCGCGGCGCCGAAGTCGCTCGGCGAGCTGCGAAAGCATTACCACAAGGCGCTGGAGGCCAAGTTGGTCGTCGAGCTGGCGAAGGACCTCACCGGGCATTCCATCGCCGACATCGAGGCGGCCTTGGAGAAGGCCTGAGAAGGGCCACTGGCCGAGCGGGTATGCGTGGGCATTGAAGGAGGAATGGTGCCCAGGGGAGGAATCGAACCACCGACACTGCGATTTTCAGTCGCATGCTCTACCAACTGAGCTACCTGGGCCCGTAGCACTCGGGAGGCGCGTCTCTACCCCCTCGCGCCCCGGGGATCAAGCGCCCTTCCCCGGCTTTCCCCGCGCCTTCTGCTGACCAGCCGGATGCCGCCCCTCGCGGCAGGCATCCGAGCAGAACCGCACCTGCTCCCAGTCCCGCGCCCATTTCTTCCGCCACGCGAAGGGGCGCCCGCAAGCGGCGCAGATCTTCTCCGGCAGGTTCGGCTTGCGATGCGCCACGCGTCACTCGCCCAGCCGGATCTCGCCCGAGACGCGCCCGCGCTTGGAATCGACCAGCAGCACCCGATCGCCATCCGGCCGGCGCACCCAGATGGTCACCAGCCCCTCGGCCGCGCTCACCCCTTCGATCGCGCTTCCCGCCGGCTGGCGCAAGGCGATGCCCTCGGCGGTCGGGGACCCGCCGCCCACCTTCTGGACGAGCGCCACCACCAGGCCCAGGGTGCCGGCGACGATCAGTACCCCCATCACCACGACCAAAATCTTGAGCCCGCGCACCGAAACACCCCCCATCGAAATCCGCGCCGAACCCGACCAGGCCGGAACCCGCGCGGACCGCTTCCTCGCGGCCGCGATAGACGGGCTGTCGCGCAGCCGCGTCAAGGCACTGATGGAAGCCGGCCACGCGACTCGCGATGGCGCGCCGCTGACCGATCCTTCCGAACCGATCCGCGCGGGCGCGCTCTACGCGCTCACCATCCCACCGCCCACGCCGGCGCGGCCCGAGGCGCAGGACATCCCGTTGTCCATCCTGTTCGAGGATGCGCATCTGATCGTGCTGGACAAGCCGGCCGGCCTCGTCGTGCACCCCGCGCCGGGCAATCTCGACGGAACCCTCGTCAATGCCCTGCTCGCCCATGCGGGGGACGACCTCACGGGCATCGGTGGCGAGAAGCGGCCGGGCATCGTCCACCGGCTCGACAAGGAAACCTCCGGCGTCATGGTCGTCGCCAAGACCGAGCGCGCGCTGCAGATCCTGTCGCAGACCTTCGCGGACCGTGATTTGGACCGCAGCTACATCGCGCTCGTCTGGGGCTTGCCATCGCCGCTCGAGGGCGAAATCGACACGGTCATCGGTCGCCACCCTGTGGACCGCAAGCGCATGGCGGTGCTCGAAGGCCGCGAGGCGGCGCGGGGCAAGCAGGCGATTACCCGGTACGCCACCACGCGTGGTTACGGCACCGGCTGTGCGCTGATCCGCTGCAAGCTGATGACCGGGCGCACCCATCAGATCCGCGTCCACCTGGCGCACAAGGGCAACCCGCTGGTGGGCGACCCGACCTACCTCAAGCGCATCCCCGCTGCGGCACGGTCATTATCGGGCCCGGTGCGCAACGCCCTGCTGGCTTTCCCGCGGCAGGCGTTGCATGCGGCGTCGCTCGGATTCCGTCACCCCATCACGGGAGCGGAGATGGCGTTCGAAACAACGCTTCCTGAGGATTTTCAATCGCTTGTCATGTTGCTCGACGGTGACCGGCAGTAACCCGACTGTTGCGGTCGGTTTTTCTTGCGGGCGCCGGAAATCTCCGCTAGGTTTATGACGTCGAGGCAATGTCAGGTGCCGCTACAATCCGGTCCGCCCATTTCCAGGGAGATCGGCTGGGCCTGATGGGGTCAAGGCTCGGAGACCGCGGCGTCGTGAGAAGGCGCCAACGAAACCGATCACCCTTTCCGGGCGTAATACCCGGTACACTCGCCGATCCGGACCCCGCCATCTTGGGGAGGTTCGCAGGCGTCGGAGGCAGATGAGCATCATGGCGTCCGTTACAAGCACCCCGATGGCCCCAGAGGGCAATCTTTCCCGCTATCTTCAAGATATCCGCAAGTTTCCGATGCTGGCTCCCGAGGAGGAGCTGCGCCTGGCCAAGCTGTGGCGCGACAAGGAGGACAGCGAGGCGGCGCACAAGCTCGTCACCTCCCACCTTCGCCTCGTCGCCAAGATCGCGATGGGCTACCGCGGCTACGGGCTGCCGGTCGGCGAGCTGATCTCCGAAGGCAATGTCGGCATGATGCAGGCAGTGCGTCGGTTCGACCCGGATCGCGGCTTCCGCCTGGCGACGTACGCCATGTGGTGGATCCGTGCCGCGATACAGGAATACATCCTGCACAGTTGGTCGCTGGTGAAGATGGGCACGACCGCCGCTCAGAAGAAGCTTTTCTTCAATCTCCGCCGGCTCAAGGGCCAGATGGCGGCGCTTGAGGAAGGTGACCTCCGGCCCGAGCACGTGGCGAAGATCGCCAAGACGCTCGCCGTGCCGGAGCAGGACGTCATCTCGATGAACCGCCGCCTGGCCTCCTCCGACCAGTCGCTGAATGCGCCCGTTCGCGCTGACAGCGAGGGCGAGTGGCAGGATTGGTTGGTCGACGAAGGCGAGAACCAGGAGCAGGAACTTGCCGAGCGCGAAGACATGGGCAACCGCCGCGAACTTCTCGGCGAGGCGCTCAAGACGCTGAACGAGCGGGAGCGCCACATCCTGATCGAGCGGCGCCTCAAGGAAGAGCCCACCACGCTCGAGGAACTCTCGCAGCAGTATAACATCAGCCGCGAGCGGGTGCGTCAGATCGAGGTTCGCGCCTTCGAAAAGCTGCAGAAGTCGATGAGGCAGCAGATCACCGAGAAGCGCCTCGAACTCGTCGGTTGAGGCGATAAGGAAGTAAGCGGCGCTTGTTTTCTGCAAGCGCCGCTTTTCTTTATCAAGGGCTTGGCGATGAGTCCGGGTTGAGGGTGCCTGAATTCCTTACCCACGGTGATGACGACGACCGATGAGCGTCATCACGCGGTCCCATTGGACCCCGCGCTTCGCATGAGCGCAAGATCGCTCCAGACAGGAGCCATCATCATGCCAGACACCATCAACCATACGCGTACCGATACCGACGTTTACCCAGCCGGCATGCGCATTGGCCACGTCCACCTCAAGGTCGCCGATATCGAGCGCGGGTTGCGCTTCTGGCGCGACGCCATCGGCCTCGAGGTTCAGGCGCGGATCGGCGACCAGGCGGTCTTCCTGAGCGTCGACGGCTATCACCACCACATCGCGCTTAACACCTGGGACAGCAAGGGCGGCGAGCCCCCTGCCCGCGGCACCACGGGCCTGTTCCATGTGGCGCTGGTCTACCCCGATCGGCCGGCGCTCGCGCGCGCCTTGAAGCGGCTCATGGCACATGGGATCGCGCTCGACGGCGCCTCGGACCACGGGGTTTCGGAGGCGCTCTACCTGCACGACCCGGACGGCAACGGCGTCGAACTCTACCGTGATCGCGCGCCGTCGGATTGGCCGCGGAACACGAGCGGGAAGATCGAAATGTATACGCGACGCCTCGATGTGCAGAAACTGCTCGAAGACGCGTAACAAGCAATGGCATTCTTGACCGCGAACGCGATCAAGATGGGATGTCATGCGCATTGTTGTCGGTATTGCTACAGCGGGTCGTAGAGACATCCTCTCGCAAACGCTCGCGGACTTGGCCGGGCAGACCCGTCCCGCTGACGCAGTCATCATCTGCCCCGCCCACCCCGACGATTTCGATGAGCGTGCCGCTGCCTCGATCGGCCTGCCCATCACCGCCATCCGCAGCCGCCCCGGCTCCTGCGCGCAACGCAACGCCATCCTCGACCGCTCATCGGAATTCAATCTGGTCGTGTTCTTCGATGATGACTTCCTGCCGGCGAACACCTTCCTCGCCGAATGTGAGCGCCTGTTCGCCGAGGCGCCCGACATCGTGGTCGCGACCGGCAGGGTCCTGGTCGATGGCATCCACGGCCCTGGCCTCAGTGTTGCCGAGGGGCGCGCCATTCTCGAGCGTGACGATGGCAGCGATGCCGAGGCGCCGCCGACCGCAATCTACAATGCCTATGGCTGCAACATGGCGTTCCGCATGGCCGCGATCGACGCGAACGCGACGCGGTTCGACGAGGCCATGCCGCTCTACGCATGGCAGGAGGATGTCGATTTCTGCCGCCGGCTGGCCCCGCTCGGGCGAATCGTCCGCAGCCCCGCGCTGCGGGGGGTGCATCTCGGCTCCAAGCGCGGCCGCTCCTCCGGGATCCGCTTCGGCTATTCCCAGATCGCCAACCCGCTCTACCTGGTGCGGAAGGGCAGCGTGCACCGCAGCTGGGCGCTGCGCCTGATGCTGCGCAACCTCGCCGCCAACATGGCGGGCAGCCTGAGGCCGCCCGCCCTGGTCGATCGCCGCGGGCGCCTGCGCGGCAACCTCATCGCCTTCCGTGACCTGCTGCGGCGGCGCATGGCACCAGACCGCATCCTGGAGCTGTAGGCCGCGCCGAGCCGAAAGGTTTTTCGCGCCGAGGGGCCCTGACCCGATGTTGCGGGACGCCGATCTGCTCTAGACACCGCCGATGGACGTCCTTCCTTCCGACACCGCCGAAATCGCCCGTGAAGCCGCCCGCCGCCGCAGCTTCGCGATCATCGCCCACCCCGACGCCGGCAAGACGACGCTGACGGAGAAGCTGCTGCTGCGCGGTGGCGCGATCCAGCTCGCGGGTGCGGTGCGCGCGAAAGGCAATGCACGACGCACGCGATCGGACTGGATGAAGATCGAGCAGGATCGCGGCATCTCCGTCGCGACCTCTGTGATGACCTTCGAGCGCGACGACATCGTCTTCAACCTGCTCGACACGCCAGGCCACGAGGATTTCTCCGAGGACACCTACCGCACGCTGACCGCCGTCGACGCAGCCGTGATGGTGCTCGACGCCGCCAAGGGCATCGAGGCCCAGACCCGCAAGCTGTTCGAGGTCTGCCGCCTGCGCGACATCCCCATCGTCACCTTCATCAACAAGATGGACCGCGAAGCCCGCGAGCCCTTCGACTTGATGGACGAGATCGAGAAGACCCTGGCCCTCGATGTCGCCCCGATCGCCTGGCCGGTCGGCCGGGCAACCGAGTTCGCCGGCACCTATGACCTCTACGAACGCCGCTTCCGCCCGGTGGACGCGACCGATGCCGACGCCGTCACCCTCACCGGCCCCGACGACCCGCGCCTTGCGCAGATGGTCGGCGCCGAGCGCGCGAAGCTGCTGCACGACGAAGCCGAACTCGCACTCGCCGGCTTCCCCGAATTCAACCTCGACCGCTTCCGCGAGGGCACACTCACGCCGGTGTTCTTCGGCTCCGCACTGCGCGATTTCGGCGTCGGCCACCTGCTCGACGGCCTCGCCCGCTATGCGCCCCCACCCCGCGCGCGGGCCTCGGACAGCCGCATGGTGGAACCCGGTGAGGCCGCGCTTACCGGCTTCGTCTTCAAGGTCCAGGCCAACATGGACCCGAACCATCGCGACCGCGTCGCCTTCGTGCGCCTGTGTTCCGGCAAGCTCACCAAGGGCATGCGCCTCAGGCAGGTGCGCACCGGCAAGCAGGTGCCGGTCAACGCGCCGCTGTTCTTCTTCGCCAAGGACCGCCAGGTGGCGGAAGAAGCCTGGCCCGGCGACGTGGTGGGTGTGGCCAACCACGGCACGCTGCGCATCGGCGACACGCTGACGGAGGGCGAGCAGCTCAACTTCCGCGGCGTCCCCAGCTTTGCCCCCGAGATCCTGCGCTCGGTGCGCCTTGAGGACCCGATGCTCGCGAAGAAGCTCAAGACCGCGCTCTCGCAGCTCGCCGAGGAAGGCGTGGTGCAGCTCTTCCGTCCCTTCGACGGCTCGCCACCCATCGTTGGCGTGGTCGGCCAGCTCCAGCTCGACGTCCTGCAATCCCGCCTGCGCGTCGAATACGGCGTCCCCGCCGGCTTCGATGCCAGCCAGTGGCAGATCATGCGCTGGATCACCGGCGACGACCGCGCCGCCATCGACCGCTTCCTCGACCTCAACCGCCGCGACACCGCCGAGGATCATGACGGCGAGGTCGTCGCGCTGTTCGGCTCCGACTGGCGCCGCAAGCGCGCCGAGGAGGAATTCCCCATGCTCAAATTCCACGCCGTGCGCGAGCAGCACGGGCTCGAGCAGATGAAGCGCTGAGCGCGCATGGGCATCGCCCGCATCCTCGCCGAGCGCCTGGCCGCGAACCCGGAGCCCAGCCAGGATGAGCTGAACGCGATGCTCCGTCTGCTCGCGAAATGGCGGCACGGGCTGATCGCCAACACGCTGCGTCAGCGCGACGGCGACACGGTGCAGACCGGCCCCTTCGCCGGCATGCGCTACCCAGTGCGCAGCGCCGAAGGCTGCGAGGTACCGCGCCTGCTCGGCTGCTACGAGCAGGAACTGGCGCCGGTGATCGAATCCCTGATCGCCCGTGGCTTCGCACATGTCCTGAACATCGGCTGCGCCGAGGGCTACTACGCCGTGGGGATGGCTCGGCGCATGTCCGGCGCCATGGTGCACGCCTACGACTCGAACGAGGCGGCCCGGAACGCCTGCCGTGCCCTCGCCGAGATCAATGCCGTCAGTGCGCGCGTCAGCATCGGCGGCCTGTTCGAGGGCCGTGATTTCGCGGCCTTCCCGCCAGGCGACACGCTGGTGCTTCTCGACATCGAGGGTAGCGAGGACGCCTTGCTGGACATCGCGCTCTACCCCGCCTTGGCCGGGCTCACCATTCTCGTCGAGTGCCACGACGTGATGCTGCCTGGCCTCTCGGCACGCCTGGCTGGCCGCTTCGCCGCGAGCCATGCCGTGACCCGCATCGAGCACGCCATCGGAGCGGTCGCGTTGCCGCCCTGGCTCGCGCAGATGGGCCATCTCGACCGGTTGCTGGCGGTCTGGGAATGGCGCAGCGGCCCGACTCCGTGGCTGCTGCTGGAGCCGCACGTCTGAGCGCCATGGCTCGCGATCATCACGTATGCGCGTTCGCTTCAACCGTTGTAACGGCGAGGCGTTCGGTGGCTGTTCCACAACTTGAGGGTCTCCACCGATGTCCTACAAATCCACCTCGTCTGGGGAGGTTCTCGCGGCTGATGACGTCGATGACGCCATCCCCGTTCCCGGCATCTCCTGGGGCGCCGTTCTCGCCGGCGGCGTTGTCGCCGCGGCGATCGCCGCCTCGCTCAACATCCTCGGCGCCGGCTTCGGCGCGATGAGCGTCGACGCTGTCGCGCGCGAGACGCCGGCGGCGTCGAGCCTCGGCATCAGCGCGGCCGTCTGGCTCGTGGTCGCGAATACGCTTGCCCTCGCAGTCGGCGGCTACACCGCCGCACGTCTGTCCGGCACGACAAGCGATACCGACGGCGTTCTGCATGGCCTGGCGGTCTGGGCGGTGGCGTTCCTGGTCTCGGCGGTGCTGCTCGGCAACGCGGTCGCCGGCGCGGCCTCGTCCGCCGCCTCCGGTGCGGCCCAGGCGCTCGGTGGAGCGACCTCCGCAGTGACGGGCGCGGTCAGCCGTGCGGCGCCTGAGGTTTCGCCCAACGCTCTGGTCGAGCGGGCGCAGCAGACCCTGCGCGGCGCCGGTGGCCCCCCCCAGGCGATGACGACCGAGCAGCGCTCCGCCGAAATCGCCACGATCCTCGGGCGTCGCGTTTCCAACGGCAACTTCGAGGGCCAGGATCGCGCGCGTCTTAATGAGCTGGTGGCCGCCGAGGCCGGAATTCCGCCCGAGGAAGCCACCCGTCGCGTCGATGCGGCGGAAGCCGAGGCACGCCGCGCTCTTGCCGAAGCCGAGCGCGTCGCGCGCGAAGCAGCCAATGCGGCCGCGAAGGCAACGACGATCGGTGCCTTCGCCGCCTTCGGAGCGCTGCTGATCGGTGCCCTGGCCGCCATCCTCGGTGCGCGCCGCGGCACGCGTTCGCGGATCTATCGGCGCCGCGTCCTTGCGACATCCGGCGCGCTCTGAACCAAGACCGGCCGCGCCTCGACCAGAGGCGCGGCCATGACCAGCATCACCCGGCGATCAGCCGATCGCCGGGTTCTCTTTGCGTATCAGGCGCCGGCTGCGTCGATCCAGCCGACATTCCCGTCCGGCCGACGATAGACGACGTTCAACGCGCCGCTGCCCTTGTTGCGGAACATCAGCACCGGCGCATGCGCGAGATCCATGCGCATGACCGCCTCGCCAACGCTCAGCCGCTCGATATGGGCCGGGTTCTCGGCGACGATCACACCCCCATGATCCGCACCGTTGGCGGCGGGCTCCTCCTCCCCCTCCTCGGCCGCGAGGATGTACTGGGTGGCCGGCAACGGTGCCTCCTCGGGCGTCGCCTCGCGTCCGGGCGCCATGCTGCGGTGATGTTCGTTCACGCGACGGCGGTACCGCCGCAGGCGCTTGGCCAGGTGCTCGGCGGCGACGTCGAAGGCGCGATGCGCATCCACACCCTCCCCCTCCCCGCGCATCAGCAGGCCACGGCCGGCCTTGAGGTTGATGTCGCAGACGAAGAAGGCGCGGGATTTGGAGAAGGTCACGTGCGCGTCGTGCGCATGGTCGAAATACTTGTGCGAGATGATGGCAAGGTGTTCGCGGACATGGGTCTGCAGCGCTTCGCCGGTCTCAACCTGTTTTCCGGCAACGGTGATGTGCATGGAGGTCAGCCTTCCTTCCCGGTGTGGAGGAGGTTCGCCCCGGTTGGGTGTCAGGCCGGGACGGCCTTCTCCCGTTTGCGCTGCACGGAGGATGGGATGCGCAGCGCCTCGCGGTATTTGGCCAC
Organism: Plastoroseomonas arctica; assembly: GCF_018128965.1. Taxonomy (GTDB): domain Bacteria; phylum Pseudomonadota; class Alphaproteobacteria; order Acetobacterales; family Acetobacteraceae; genus Plastoroseomonas; species Plastoroseomonas arctica. The sequence goes on along the minus strand of NZ_JAAEDH010000018.1, from coordinate 82,619 downwards.
CGTCCGGCGTGCGATGTCCACGCCTTCCTTTCGCAAGGATGCAACAATAGCGTCATCCGAGAGGACGTCTTCCAGCCCCTCCGCCTCGACCATCGCCTTGATGCGGTGGCGCACGGCCTCCGCGGAGTGGCTTTCGCCGCCATGGGTCCCGGCGATGGCGGTGGTGAAGAAATACTTCAGCTCGAAGGTGCCGCGCGGCGTCGCGATGGATTTGTTCGCGGTGACGCGGGAGACGGTGCTCTCGTGCATGGCCACTTCTTCCGCGACGTCGCGCAGGATCAGCGGGCGCAGGTGCCCGACGCCGTGGAGAAAGAACTGCTCCTGCCGGCGCACGATCTCGGCGGCGACCTTGATGATGGTGTTGGCGCGCTGTTCAAGCGATTTGACCAGCCAGCTTGCGGTCTGGAAGCGTTCGGCGAGGTAGGCTTTTTCCTCGCGGTTGCGGGCGCCAACCAGGGCGCGGGCGTGAAAGCCGCGGTTGACCAGCACGCGCGGCAGGGTTTCGGGGTTCAGTTCCAGCAGCCAGCCGCCATCCGGCGCACGGCGCATCAGCACGTCCGGGATCAGCGCCGGCGGCGGCGTCGCGCCGAAATCGGCGCCCGGCTTTGGGTCGAGGCGGCGGATCTCCGCAACCATCTCGGCAAGGTCCGCGACATCGACGCCGCAGATCTCCTGCAGTAGCCGCAGCTCGCGCCGCGCGAGCAGGGGCAGGTTCGCTAGCAGTGCGGCCATCGCCGGGTCGAAGCGATTGCGCTCGCGCAGCTGCACCTCGAGGCATTCGGCGAGGTCACGGCAGAACATGCCGGTCGGATCGAAACGCTGCATCCGGGCGCGGACGGCGGTGACCCGCGGCGCCTCGCAACCCAGGCGCAGCGCCAGCTCCTCGTCGGCCATCGCGCAGCGGCCGGCCGGGTCAACCAGCGCCTGGAATGCGGCCGCGATCAGCCGGTCGGTCGGGTCGGCGAAGCTGAGGCGCACCTGTTCCGCGATATGTTCGCGCAGCGACTTGCCCGGCGCCGCCATGGCGTCGAGCCCATCCAGCCCATCCTCGAAATCGGGCCGGCCGCCGCGGCCCATCGGGGCCTCGCCGGTGTCGTAGACGTTGGACCAATCGGCATCGAGGGGGGCGGATTGCTCGTTCGGCAGCACGTCCGACGCGGCCGCCTGGAGGCTGTCCGGCGCGGCGGGCGCGGGGGGCAGCGGATCGTCGCGGCGACCGGCATCGACGCCCGGCGTCTCGCGCTCATCGCGCTCCAGCAGCGGGTTGCGCTCCAGCTCCTCCTCGACGAAGGCGGTCACCTCGACGTTGGAGCTCTGCAAAAGCTTGATCGCCTGCCGCAGCTGCGGCGTCATCACCAGCGATTGCGACTGCCTGAGGTCGAGGCGCGGCGCGAGCGACATCAGACAGTTCGCGTCCGATTCATAGGCTGAAGCGTTCCCCGAGATAGACGCGGCGGACGCCCTCATGCGCGACGATATCGCGCGGCGTGCCCTCCATCATCACCTGGCCTTCATGAAGGATATACGCACGGTCGATGATCTCGAGCGTCTCGCGCACATTGTGGTCGGTGATCAGCACGCCGATGCCGCGATCCTTCAGGTGCTTCACCAGGTCTCGGATCTCGCCGACCGCGATGGGGTCGATGCCGGCGAGTGGTTCATCGAGCAGCACGTAGTTCGGGTGTGTCGCCAAGGCGCGGGCAATTTCACAACGGCGCCGCTCGCCGCCGGACAGGGCCAGGGCCGGCGCGCGGCGCAGATGCGAGATGCCGAATTCGGCCAAAAGACTGTCGAGCATCTGCTCGCGCCGGTCGCGGATGGGTTCGACCACTTCCAGGGCGGCGCGGATGTTGTCCTCGACATTGAGGCCGCGGAAGATCGACGCCTCCTGCGGCAGGTAGCCGAGGCCCAAGCGCGCGCGGCGGTACATCGGCAGGTGGGTAACGTCGTGGCCATCCATCGTCACCGTGCCCTCGTCGGGCTGCACCAGGCCGGTGATCATGTAGAAGGTCGTCGTCTTGCCCGCACCGTTGGGTCCGAGCAGCCCGACCGCCTCGCCGCGCTTGAGCGAGATGGAGACGTTGCGCGCAACGGGCCGCTTGCGATAGCGCTTGCCCAGGCCGGTCGCGACCAGACCGGGTCCGGCATCCTTGCCGGCGATGACGCGGAGATCAAGGTCGTTCATGGGCGACGCTCCGGTGGTCTTGCCTGGTTGGCCGGCGGCCGCGCGCCGCCGGGCGGGGGCGTCCCTCCGGGAGGCGTCGCCGCATCCTCGGTCTGCGGCACGATCAGCCCCTGCACCCGTGCACCGGGTGTGGAGACGAGCCGCGCCACGCCGGTTGCGAGATTCACAATCGCCTCATTGCCGTTCAACTGGTTCTCGCCTCGCGTGATCCGGACGTTCCCAAGTACGCGCGCGAGGCTGGTCACCGGGCTGTAGACCGCCCGATCGCCGCGCACGACTTCGACCATCGTGCGGACCTCGACATTGCCATAGGCCTCGACGCGCTCGATGCGTCCGGTCTGCGGCTGGCCGGGCGTGCCCGGGGTTGGCGGCGTCGGGGTCGGGCGCGGCGGCGCGCCGGCGGCCCCTTCCTCGAGGAAGAACGCAACCAGGGTGTCGCCACGGATGCGGCGGTTCTCCGGCGCGTCGACCACCGCGCCGCCGCGCGCCACGGCCATGCGCCGCTGCGGCCAGTATTCGAGGGTGTCGCGCGCCGTGACGCGATTGTCGGTCGCGGTCAGCCACAGGTCGCGCCCGGTCAGCACCATGACGGCCTGGTCGATGTCATAGACGGCGCGATCACCGTTCGCCCGGTCGGTCGCGGTGTGGATGCGGACATTGCCTTCCGCCTCGAAGCGCCAGATCTCCGAGGCACCCGAGGTCGGGTCGCCGGTGCGCGCGGCCGGCGCGGCGGCGGCGGGTGCGGCACCCGCGGGTGCCGCACGCGGGCGGTAGCGGGCGATCAGGCGGTCGGCCTCGATGGTGACGCCGTCGCGCACCGCGCGCGCATTGCCCCGCGCGATCACCAGCTGCTCCTGCTGGCGCCACTCGATGCCGTCCTCGGCGGTGACGTCCACCGGGCCGCCGCGGGTCATGTCGAGGCCCTGCGCCTGCGCCAGACCCGGCAGCAGCAGCGCCAGAAGGGCGAAATGCCTCATGGGGCGCTCTCCAGGACGGTGTGGGCACGGCCGGTGAAGATCACCACCTGGCCGCGGTCGATGATGCGGAACCCGTCGCTGGTCAGGGTGCCGAAGGGGCCCTGGGCCGCAACCGGCGCATCGCCCTCGGCATAGCCGGCGTTCATCCGGATCATCGCCTGCTCGGTGCGCATGCGGGTGCCGTTGTCGTGCCACAGCGTGACATCACCGGCGAGATCGAGCCGGTTCGCGCCGCGGTCGAAGCGGCCATTCTGCGATTCGAGAATGACCCAGGCGCCCTCGCTCAGGAACTGGTCGGCGCGCGGGTTCACCAGGTGGAGCACGTTCTGCGACGCGCCGGCCTGGGTCGCGGTGTCGGCGGTGACGTTGTAGGGCCGGCCCTGCTCGTCGAGGCCGCGGTAGCGCGGCTGCGCCACCCGCATCGATTCCGGGGCGACCTGGGCGGCGAGGCTGATCTGCACGCGCACCCGCTCCTCGGTCCTGTTGAGCTCCGGCCACAGCACGATGGCGGCCAGCAGCAGGCACGCGGCGACGGGCAGCGCGCGGCGGATGATGGCGAGCATGATGCGGCGCCGGGTCATCTCGCCCGTGGTGGGTGTGCGCCGCGCCCGCGAGGGCTCGATCATGCGGCGGGAGACGAGCACGGGCGCCGGCGGGATGGGCGCGGTGGGGTCGGGTGAGGTGGTCACGCGACACCCGCGCGGAGCAGGTCGTGAATATGCAGGATGCCGACCGGCGCACCGGCCGCATCGACGACGAACAGCACGGTGATCGAGCGCTCATTCATCAGGCGCAGCGCTTCGGCCGCAAGCGTCTCGGGGGCCACGGCGCGCGGTGCGCGGGTCATGACCTCGCCCGCGGTGCGGCCGAGCAACGGCGCCTCGGCGTCCAGCGCACGGCGGAGATCGCCATCGGTGACGATGCCGGCCAGCCGGCCTTCCGAATCGGTGATCCCGAGGCAGCCGAAGCGCTTCTCGGTCATGGCAATGATGGCGCGGTCCATTGGCATGGTCTTCGGCGCGAGCGGCACATCCGACCCGGCATGCATCAGGTCGCGCACACGCGTCAGGCGCGCGCCGAGCTTGCCGCCGGGATGGAAGACGCGGAAGTCGCTTTCAGAGAACCCGTGCCGGGTGAGCAGCGCCACCGCGATCGCATCGCCGAGTGCGAGCTGCATCGTCGTGCTGGTGGTCGGCGCCAGGCCCATCGGGCAGGCCTCGGCAACGCTGGGCAAGACCAGCGCGACATCGGCAGCGCGCGCGAGGGTAGAGCCGGCGCGGCCGGTGATTGCGACCAGCGGCAGGGCAAAGCGCCGCGAGTGCGAGATGATGTCGGAGAGCTCCGGCGTCTCGCCGGAATTGGACAGGGCCAGCACCGCATCGCCGCGCACGATCATGCCCAGGTCGCCATGGCTCGCCTCGGCGGGGTGGACGAACAGGGCGGGCGTGCCGGTGGAGGCCATCGTCGCCGCAATCTTGCGCGCCACATGGCCGGATTTCCCCATGCCGGAGACGATGACCCGCCCGGTCACGGCCGCGAGCATCTCGACAGCGCGGACGATCCCTTCGTCGAGCGAGGCGGAGAGCGCATGCAGGGCCTCCGCCTCGGTATCGAGGACGCGGCGGGCGGCGAGCAGGTCCGGGTGCGCATTCACGTGATCTGTATGGGACCGCGGGCGCAGTGGGTCAATCACGGACAAAAATCGTGCCAGACCCTTGACAATGGACGAACGACACGCCGCGAAAGCTGCTTCCCGTGTAAAAATCTATTCGCCAGAGTAATCGCTGATTCCGCCTGGGCCGGACGCCTTGTCGGCGCACAGCGGCTGAAGTCAAGCCAGACTAGTCAGCCGTGCAGCTTTATCAATGATGAAATATGTCGGGATCTTCATATCCCAATAGATCGAGCTCGCCCCGCGCAGGCAGAAAATCGAAGCATGCCTGCGCCAAGGACAGTCGGTCTTCTCGGATCAGCAGGGTCTCCAACTTCGCCCATAAAGCGTGCAGATGGAGCACATCTGAGGCGGCGTACGTCAGCTGCTCTGCCGAGAGCTCGGCAGCACCCCAATCCGACGTCTGCTGCTGCTTGGAAATCTCGACGCCAAGCAGCTCCTTGCAGAGATCCTTCAGCCCATGCCGGTCGGTGAAGGTGCGCACCAGCTTCGCCGCGACCTTGGTGCAGCGCACCGGCGCGCAGATCACACCGAGCGACTGCCGCAGCACCGCGACGTCGAAGCGGGCGAAATGGAACAGCTTGATGGTGGCGGCGTCGGCCAGCAGGCGCTTCAGGTTGGGACAGTCCGCGCCACGGCCGCCCAGCGATTCGGGGATGATCTGGACGCAATGGGCGTGTCCGTCACCGGCGGAAAGCTGCACCAGACATAACCGGTCCCGGTGCGGCAGCAGGCCCATGGTCTCGGTGTCGATCGCGACGACCGGCCCGAAACCGATGCCCTCAGGCAAGTCGTGCCGGTGCAAGCGGATGGACGCGCCGTTGCTCTGGAACAGAGTGCTGCCCAAGGGGGGAATCGCCTATGGTGGTGCCCAGGAAAGGACTCGAACCTTCACGACCTTGCGGTCACTGGCACCTGAAGCCAGCGCGTCTACCAATTCCACCACCTGGGCACAGGTCCGGGAGGCGCGGTTTCTACGGGTGGCCTGCGGCCGCGTCAAGCTTGGCGCCGGCGGTTTCATCCCCTTATGGTCGGCACTTCTCGAAATACGGGGGCATTCCATGCGGCACGTGGCTGTGGTGTTCGGCGGCGCAGGCTTCATTGGCCGCCAGGTGGTGCAGCGGCTCGCCCGCGCCGGCTTCATCGTGCGGGTCGCCGGTCGCAGTGCGGACGGTGCGAACCGCCTGCAGACCCAGGGCGGCCTCGGCCAACTCGTACAGGTGCGCGCCTCGATCACCGATGAGGCCGGCGTCACCCGAGCGGTCGCCGACGCCGAGGTGGTGGTGAACCTCGTGGGCATCCTGTTCGAGCGACGGCAGGGCGACTTCCATCGTCTGCAGGCGGAGGGCGCCGGGCGAATCGCCCGCCTCGCCGCCGCCGCGGGGGTGGCAAAGATGGTGCATCTGAGCGCCATCGGCGCGGATGCGGCGAGCCCGAGCCTCTATGCCAGGAGCAAGGCAGAGGGCGAGGTCCTGGTGCGCGCTGGCTTCCCGGGCGCCACGATCCTCCGCCCGTCCATCGTGTTCGGGCCCGAGGATGGCTTCTTCAACCGCTTCGCCGCCATGGCGGCCAGCCTTCCTTTCATCATGCCGGTCGTGGCCGGCGCGACCCGGTTCCAGCCGGTCTATGTGGGGGATGTCGCGGATGCCGTGCTGGCAGCCATCGGCCGATCCGAAGCCCAGGGCGTGACCTATGAGCTCGGCGGGCCGCGGGTCATGACGATGCGCGAGGTGCTGGCCTACATTCTTGCCGTCACCGGGAGACGGCGAAAGCTCGTCGACGCGCCGATGGGGCTGATGGAGTTCCAGGCGGGGATCCTGCAGCACCTCCCCAACCCGCCGATAACGCGAGACCAGTTGCTGCTGCTGCGGCACGACAATGTGGCGAGCGAGGGCGCACCGGGGTTGGCGGCGCTCGGGATCGAGGCGAAGGCGGTCGAGGCGATCGTGTCTGGCTACCTGGCGCGGTATCGGGTCGGAGGCGCGAAGCGTCCGGGTTACGCATGAGCCGATCCGGACCTATTTCCATGCCTGGTAAGGCGAAGCTTTCCTTCTAGCGCCTGCGTCTGCGCTAAACATGTCAGCCATGCTGTCCTGAAGGAGAAAAAGGACTCGCCAAGCGGGTCGGGCGTGTCGTATCTGACGCTCGAGGCATTGCGCTGCGGTCTACCTCCTCCGGCATGCTTCCTGCACGTCCGACACCCGACCTCGGGAAAGCCATCAAGGAACCGACCATGGCCGAGCGCATGCTGCAATTTGTGCGACTGGAGCAGCGGCAGCCGGAAAAGCGCGATGCCACCACGCGCGCCGCCGACTGGAACGAGGTCTACACCGAGTTCAAGGCCACCGATGCCGCCGACCAGGCCAGCCGCTGCAGCCAGTGTGGCATCCCGTTCTGCTCGGTGCATTGCCCGCTGCAGAACAACATCCCCGACTGGCTGAAGCTCACCGCAGAAGGTCGGCTGGAGGAGGCCTATGAGGTCGCCTCCGCCACCAACACCTTCCCCGAAATCTGCGGCCGCATCTGCCCGCAGGATCGTCTGTGCGAGGGCAACTGCGTCATCGAGAAGGGGTTCGAGAGCGTCACCATCGGCGCGGTAGAAAAATACATCACCGACACCGCCTGGGAGATGGGCTGGGTCAAGCCGCCGACGCCTTTGCGTGAACGTGAGCAATCCGTCGGGATCATCGGCGCGGGCCCGGCCGGGCTCGCGGCGGCGGAACGCCTGCGCCTGCAGGGCTACCAGGTCACCGTCTATGATCGCTACGACCGCGTGGGCGGGCTGATGATCTACGGCATTCCCTCCTTCAAGCTGGAGAAAGACGTCGTGCTGCGCCGCCATGCGCAGTTCGAGGCCGGAGGGATCCAGTTCCGGCTGAACTGCGCCATCGGGCAGGACATCACGCTGACCGAGCTGCGCGCGCGTCACGAGGCGCTGCTGATCGCCACCGGCGTCTACAAGGCGCGCGACATCGACGTGCCGGGCGCGCATCTGAGCGGGGTGGTCGCGGCCCTCGACTTTCTCACCACCTCGAACCGACAGGGACTCGGTGATGCGGTGCCCGAGTTCGAAAGCGGGGCGCTCAACGCCGCCGGGCGCGATGTCGTCGTCATCGGCGGCGGCGACACGGCGATGGACTGCGTCCGCACCGCCGTGCGCCAGGGCGCGAAATCCGTCACCTGCCTCTATCGGCGCGACAAGGCGAATATGCCCGGCTCGATGCGCGAGGTGAAGAATGCCGAGGAGGAGGGCGTGCGCTTCGAATGGCTCGCCGCCCCCGAGGCCTTCCTCGGCGATGGTCAGGTGAGCGGCGTGCGCGCCGTGCGCATGCATCTGGGCCTGCCCGACGCGACCGGGCGCCAGCAGGTGGAGCCGATCAGCAGCTCCGGATTCACCATCAAGGCGGACCTGGTCATCAAGGCGCTGGGCTTCGACCCCGAGGATCTGCCGGCGATGTTCGGCGAACCCACGCTCGGCGTGTCGCGTTGGGGCACGCTCAGGATCGACCATCGCACCATGATGACCGCCCTACCCGGCGTGTTCGCCGCCGGAGACATCGTGCGCGGCGCTTCGCTCGTGGTCTGGGGTATCCGCGACGGGCGCGACGCGGCGGCCGAAATGCACAAGTTCATCGAAGCGCGGGGCGCAGGCCTCGCGATCGCGGCGGAGTGACGCAGATGGAAACCGGTTCCGAATTCGTCCGCAGCCACATCGCCGGCACCGCCGCCCTCGCGCGCGACGCCCATATCGACATGACCGAGCACGATGCCTGCGGCGTCGGCGTCGTCGCTTCGCTCGACGGCAAGCCGCGGCGCGAGGTGGTGCAGGCCGGCATCGATGCACTGAAGGCGGTCTGGCACCGCGGCGCCGTCGATGCCGATGGCAAGACCGGCGACGGTGCGGGCATCCATGTCGAGATCCCCCAGGATTTCTTCGCCGATGCGGTGCAGCGCGGCGGCGACAAGCTCAAGCCCGGCCGCATCGCCGTGGGCATGGCCTTCCTGCCCAAGACGGACCTCGGCGCGCAGGAGCGCTGCCGCCAGATCATCGAGCTGGAGATCCTCGCCGGCGGGTACCTGATCTATGGCTGGCGCCAGGTGCCGATCAACGTCGAGTGCATCGGCGAGAAGGCCAATGCGACGCGCCCCGAGATCGAGCAGATCCTGATCTGGGACCCCGAGCAGCGCGACGGCGCGACGGTGGAACGCGACATGTTCGTGATCCGTCGCCGGATCGAGAAGCAGGCGATCGCGGCGCAGATCCCGGAGCTGTACCTGTGCTCGCTCTCGGCGCGCTCGCTCATCTACAAGGGCATGTTCCTCGCGGCCTCGCTGACGGAATTCTACCCGGACCTGCTCGACAAGCGCTTCGTCAGCCGCTTTGCGATCTACCACCAGCGCTATTCGACCAACACCTTCCCCACCTGGCGCCTGGCGCAGCCGTTCCGGATGCTCGCGCATAATGGCGAGATCAACACGGTCCACGGCAACATCAACTGGATGAAGAGCCACGAGACGCGCCTGGCGCATCCGCTGCTCGACGCCGTGATGGATGACGTGAAGCCCGTGGTGCAGGCCGGCGGCAGCGACACCGCCTCGCTCGACAATGTCTTCGAGTTGCTGGTCCGCGGCGGGCGCGACGCGCCGATGGCGAAGGCCATGCTCATTCCCGAAAGCCTCGGCAACAACGCGACCATGCCGGAGCCGCACCGCGACTTCTTCCTCTACTGCAACGCGGTGATGGAGCCCTGGGACGGTCCGGCCGCCATCGCGGCGACCGATGGCCGCTGGGTGGTGGCCGGGCTCGACCGCAACGGACTCCGACCGCTCCGCTACACCATCACCCAGGACGGGCTGCTGGTGGTGGGCTCAGAGACCGGCATGGTAAAGATCGCCGAGGACCGCGTGACCGCGAAGGGCCGCGTCGGTCCTGGGCAGTGCGTGGGTGTGGATCTCGACAGCGGCGAGTTCTTCGGCGACACCGCGCTCAAGGACCTGCTCTCCGCGCGCAAGCCCTTCGGCAGCTGGGTCAACCGCACCACGCGCATCGACGGCATCGTCAAGCGCGACGCCGATGAGCGCCCGAATTTCGGCATTGAGGAGCTGCGGCGTCGCCAGCTTGCGGTCGGCTTCACGCTCGAGGAGCTAGAGACCATCCTGCACCCGATGGTTGAGGACGGCGCCGAGGCGATCGGCTCCATGGGCGACGACACGCCCATCGCGGTGCTTTCCGCGCAATATCGCGGCCTGCACCATTTCTTCCGCCAGACCTTCGCGCAGGTGACGAACCCGCCGATCGACAGCCTGCGCGAGACGCGGGTGATGACGCTCAAGACCCGCCTGGGCAATCTCGGCAACATCCTCGACGAGGATCCGACGCAGTGCGAGATGCTGATGCTCGACAGCCCGGTGCTGAGCAATGCCGAGTTCGAAGCGATGTGCAGCTACATGGGCGAGACGGTCTGCCCGGTCGATTGCACCTTCGCCACCGATGAGGGCGAGCAGGGCCTGCGCCGCGCCATCGAGCGCATCAAGCGCGAGGCGGAAGAGGGCGTGCGCAGCGGCCGCACGCACGTCATCCTCTCCGACGAGGCGCAGGGCCCGACGCGCGCGCCGATCCCGATGATCCTGGCCGTTGGCGGCGTGCACGCGCATCTGGTGCGCACCTCGCTCCGCACTTTTACGAGTCTGAACGTGCGTGTCGCCGAATGCGTGGACACGCACACCTTCGCCGTGCTGGTCGGCGCCGGCGCGACCACAATCAACGCCTATCTGGCGCAAGAAAGCATTGCGGACCGGCATCGCCGCGGACTTTTTGGCGCCACCTCGCTCAAGGATTGCGTCGCCAAGTACAAGAAGGCGGTCGACAAGGGGCTGCTTAAGACGATGTCGAAGATCGGCATCTCCGTCATCAGCTCCTATCGGGGCGGGATGAACTTCGAGGCCATCGGTCTCTCGCGCGCGCTCGTCGCGGAGTTCTTCCCCGGCGTGCAGTCGCGCATCTCCGGTATCGGCCTGTCCGGCATCGCTCGCCGCGTCCTAGCCCTGCACAAGCGTGCCTGGGACGAAGCGGTGGTCACCCTCCCAGTCGGCGGCCTGTACAAGCGCCGCTTGTCAGGTGAGGCGCATGCCTTCGATGGTGGCCTCATCCACATGCTGCAGAAGGCGGTGGAGACCGACAGCTACCAGACCTTCCGGCGCTACTCGGATGCGGTGCGGAAGCAGCCGCCCGTGGCACTGCGCGACCTGCTCGACTTCCGCGGCGAGGGCCGCGCCCCCGTCGCGATCGAGGAAGTCGAGAGCATCACCGAAATCCGCAAGCGCCTGATCGCGCCCGGCATCTCGCTCGGCGCCCTGTCACCCGAGGCGCATGAGACGCTTTCGATCGCGATGAACCGCATCGGCGCGCGCAGCGACTCAGGCGAAGGCGGCGAGGACCCCGCCCGCGCCAAGCCGCGCGCCAATGGCGACAATGCGAACTCCGCCATCAAGCAGATCGCCTCCGGCCGCTTCGGCGTCACCGCGGAGTATCTGAACAATTGCCGCGAGATCGAGATCAAGGTCGCCCAGGGTGCCAAGCCCGGCGAGGGCGGGCAGCTGCCCGGCTTCAAGGTCACAGGCCTGATCGCCAAGCTGCGCCACTCCACCCCCGGCGTGATGCTGATCTCGCCGCCGCCTCACCATGACATCTACTCGATCGAGGACCTCGCGCAGCTCATCTACGACCTCAAGCAGATCAACCCCGAAGCCAGCGTCTGCGTGAAGCTGGTCTCCCGCTCGGGCATCGGCACCATCGCCGCCGGCGTGGCCAAGGCGATGGCGGATGCCATCCTCGTCTCCGGACATTCCGGCGGCACGGGTGCGAGCCCGCAAACCAGCATCAAGTATGCCGGCCTGCCCTGGGAGATGGGCCTGTCCGAGACCCACCAGGTGCTGCAGCTGAACCGCCTGCGCCACCGCGTGCGGCTGCGCACCGATGGCGGGCTGAAGACCGGCCGCGACGTCGTCATCGCCGCGATGCTCGGCGCCGAGGAATTCGGCATCGGCACCGCCTCCCTCGTCGCCATGGGCTGCATCATGGTCCGGCAGTGCCATTCCAACACCTGCCCCGTCGGCGTCTGCACGCAGGATGACGCGCTGCGCGAAAAATTCACTGGCACGCCGGAGAAGGTCATCAACCTCTTCTCCTTCGTGGCCGAGGAAGTGCGCGAGATCCTGGCCTCGCTGGGCTTCCGCAAACTCACCGACGTGATCGGGCGCACCGAGCTGCTGCAACAGGTCAGCCGCGGCGCCGACGACCTTGACGACCTCGACCTGAACCCCCTGCTGGTCAAGGCCGATGGCGGCCCCAACGCCGCCTATTGCACCCTGGTCGGCCGCAACGAGGTGCCCGAGACGCTGGACGCCGAGATGATCACCGATGCCCGCGCGCTGTTCGAGCACGGCGAGAAGATGCAGCTCGCCTACAACATCCGGAACACTCACCGCGCCATCGGCACCAAGGTGAGTTCCAAGATCGTGCGGCAATTCGGAATGACCGGGCTGCAGCCGGGCCACCTGACCGTACGGCTGCGCGGCAGCGCGGGCCAGTCGCTCGGCGCCTTCGGCGTGCGCGGCCTCAAGCTCGAGGTGTTCGGCGACGCCAATGACTACGTCGGCAAGGGGCTGTCCGGCGCGTCCATCATCGTCCGCCCGGCGCCCTCCTCCTCGCTGGTGTGGAACGAGAACACGATCATCGGCAACACCTGCCTATACGGCGCGACCACCGGCGAGCTCTTCGCGGCCGGCCAGGCCGGCGAGCGCTTTGCCGTGCGGAACTCCGGCGCCATCACGGTGGTCGAAGGCTGCGGTGCGAATGGCTGCGAATACATGACCGGCGGCACGGTGGTGGTGCTGGGGCCGGTGGGGGATAATTTCGGCGCGGGCTTCACCGGCGGCCAAGCCTTCATCTACGACCCGGACGACACCTTCGAACTCCGAGTCAACCCGGACACGCTGCTCTGGCAACGCCTCGGTTCGGCCTATTGGGAGGGCGTGCTGCGCGACCTTATCGGGCGGCACGTGGGCGAGACTAACAGCCGCTTCGCCGCCCGCCTGCTCAATGAATGGGAGGATGCGCGGCGCAGCTTCTGGCACATCGTGCCGAAGGACTACGCCAAGTACCTGCCGCAGCCGATGACGGAGGTCGCACTCGCCGCCGAATAGGGTGCAAGACGCGGGCCCGGCGGCCTAGTCGCCGCTGGGGCCGTTGTAGATACCAGAGGAGTCGTAGGGAAAATTCAGCTCGTGCTGGTAGTAATAGGCACGGATGCGGTCGATCCCCACGAGGTGCCGCATCTCGCCCTCGCGGAAGGCGGCGCAGTTCTCGGTGATCTTCAGGTTCGGGTGCGACTTGCCGCCGCTCGGCTTGAAATCATCCTGGCCGCCATGCTGGAACGGTGACTTGTTCTCGCCCGGTCGATTGTCGAAGAACAGCGTGTTGAGCTTGTCGACCACCGGGTTCTCGCCGCGCGGCTTGGTGCCGGTATCGATCCGGGCGTAGGCGGTGGGGGAACGCTCCCACACGCCCATCAGGTCGTAGTCGGAGACGAAGATCTCGCCACTGTCCGGGTGCACGGCGAGCCCGGCCTCGCCGGTCTTGACCGGGTTCTTGCTGCCCTTCTGGTGGGCGTGGTCCATCCGCTTGGGCACGAACACGCCCTGGAACCCAACCGACTGCTTCTTCGGGCAGCGCATGATCAGCAGCATCTTGAACCGTGCGGTGCCGGCCCGCAGCGCGGCGACGTCCCAGGGGCCTATATCGGATTTCGCCGCAAAGGCGAGATCGCCCGGGCCGATGCCGGCGTGCTGCGCATCGCGCAGCATGTTGTAGACCGCGATCTCGGCCATGCTCGCCGTCAGCGCCATCGCAAAAACCCTTCTTCCGCCGGCACGTGCTAGTAAATCATTCCGACGCGGCAATGCGTCAATCTCTTTCCGCCCTTCCGCGCCGGTGGCATAAGCCCGTGGTGCGAATCCTCTATCACCTTCCGCTCTCGCCCTACTCCCGCAAGGTGCGCCTGGCGCTGGGCGAGAAGCGCATCCCCTTCGACCTGCGCAGCGAACGCATCTGGGAACGGCGCGAGGCCTACCTCGCCATGAATCCCGCCTGCACGGTGCCGGTGCTGACCGAGGATAATGGCCTCGCGATCGCCGACAGCGCGGCCATCTGCGAATATCTCGACGAAGCCTACCCCGAGGTCACGCTGATCGGCCGGACGCTGGCCGAGCGCGCGGAGGTGCGGCGCCTCGCCTGCTGGTTCGACGGCAAGTTCTCCACCGAGGTCACCCGCCTGCTGGTCTACGAACGCCACCTCAAATCGCTCATGGGGCGCGGCAATCCGGACGCGGCGGCGATCCGCGCCGGCTACCAGAACCTCAAGCCGCACATGGAATACCTGGGCTGGCTGGCGGAAAGCCGCGCCTGGCTCGCCGGGCCGAACCTCAGCCTCGCCGACCTCGCCGCGGCGGCGCAGCTCTCGGTGCTGGACTATATCGGCGATGTCGACTGGTCGGTGAACGAGGCGGCGCGCGAATGGTATGCGCGGGTGAAGTCGCGTCCCGCCTTCCGGCCGCTGCTGACCGACCGGGTGAGCGGCCTCACCCCGCCGCCGCACTACGCCGACCTCGACTTCTGAGGCCGGCTTGAAGCGCTTCTGGGACATTGCCGAATCAGCACCGCAAGGCGATGGCCTGCACGCGGTGCTGCTCGACGGGCGCCCGATGCGCCTGCCGGGCGAGGCCGCCTTCGCGGTGCCGGGCCGCGCGCTGGCCGACGCCGTCGCCGCCGAGTGGCAGGCGGCTGGTGGCGCGCGGGATGGCGAGTTCACCGCCGAGGACATCCCGCTGACCCGGCTCGCGGCGACCGGCGTCGCGCGCATCGCCCCCGATCCCGCGCCGACCATCGCTGGCCTCGCCGGCTATGCCGAGACCGACCTGCTCTGCTACCGCGCGACCATCTCCCGGCTGGCCGAGCGGCAGACGGCCGCCTGGCAGCCGCTGCTGGATTGGGCGGAGCGGGCCTTCGGCGCACGGCTGGTGGTGACCGAGGGCGTCATGCCGGTCCCTCAGCCGGCCGCGTCGCTCAAGGCGCTGCGCCAGGCGCTGGGCGGGCTGTCGCCGCTGGCGCTTGCCGCGCTTGGCCTTGCCGTGCCCGTGCTGGGCAGCCTGGTGCTCGGGCTGGCACTCGCGCATGGGCGCCTCGATGCGGAGACCGCATTCACACTCTCTGTCCTGGACGAGCTCGACCAGGAGGCGGTCTGGGGCGCGGATGCGGAGGCGCAGGCCTCGCGCGCCCGCCGCGCCGGTGATGTCGCCCTCGCGGCGAGGCTGTTGTCGCTGCTGGACCGGGGCTGATGGCCGCGCGCCTGATCCGCATCACCGGGCGGGTCCAGGGCGTGGGGTTTCGTGAATGGATGGTCGGCAAGGCGCAGCGCCTAGGCATCGCGGGCTGGGTGCGCAACCGCCGCGACGGCAGCGTCGAGGCGCTGCTGGCGGGTGACGAGCCGTCGCTCGGGCAATTGCTGACGGCCTGCCGGGCCGGGCCGCCAGGTGCGAGCGTCTCCGCCATCGAGGAGGATTTCGCCGAGCCGCCGGATCATCCCGGTTTCCTGCGCCTGCCGACGCTCTGATCGCCGTTCCGACCCCGGCTTGGCAACCATGGACCTTGTCCGGTCGCGGGACGCGGCGCATTGATTGGGCTCAGATGGCAGGGCTCGATGAGGCCGTTATGGAAAGCTTGATCCCCCACGCGACGCTCCTCGCACAGCACCTCATCCGGCGCGGCGAGACCATCGCCGTCGCGGAGTCCTCGACCGGCGGCCTCGTCGCCGCGGCCCTGCTCGCGGTGCCCGGCGCCTCCGCCTTTATGCGCGGCGGCGGCATCATCTACACGCAGCATGCGCGAAGCGGCCTGCTCGGGATCGAGCTCGCACAGCATCCGGGCATGCGCGCTTCCACCGAGCCCTATGCGGTGCTGCTAGCGCAGACCGTGCGTATGCGGCTCGGCGCGGATTGGGGGCTGGGCGAGTCCGGCGCCACCGGGCCGACGGGCAACCGCTATGGCGATGCCGCCGGCCACAGCTGCCTCGCCATCGCCGGCGCCACGACGCACAGCACCACGATTGAGACCGGCAGCGCCGACCGCGTCGTGAACATGCGCACTTTCGCGCTGGCGCTGTTCGACCTTGCGCTCGCCGCCCTTGACCAGCCGCTCAACCGCGACGCAGGCGCGGCACGCTGACCAACCGCCCTTCCGCGCGGTGCAGCGCGAAGACCAGGGCGTAGCTGATGATCATGAGCAGGAACCAGGAGCCGAACTTCTCCGGCGCCACCGGCACCCATCCGCCTCGCTGCGCCGGGTAGAGCCAGGCGCCGGCGAAGGTGCCGAGATTCTCGGCCGCATAGATGAAGATCGCCACGAGGAAGAAGCCAAGCAGCAGCGGCATGCGCCGGTGCCGTCGCCACACCCGGAAATGCACCCAGCAACGGCCAAACAGCAGCGCGGTGATCGCGAATAGGAGCCAGCGCGCGTCCAGGGCGTAGTGATGGCTGAAGAAATTGGCGTAGATCGCGAGCGCCAGTCCCAACACCGCCCACCCCGGCGGATGGTGCGAGAAGCGGAAGTCGAACAGGCGCCATGCACGCGCGATGTAGCTGCCGACGGCGGCGTACATGAAGCCGGTGAACAGCGGGACGCCGCCGAGGCGCAGCAGGCTGGGTTCGGGATAGCTCCAGGAGCCCATGGCGGTCTTGAACACCTCCATTGCGGTGCCGACCGCATGGAAGACGAGCACGATTTTCGCCTCGCCCGGTGTTTCCAGACGAAAGGCGAGAAGACCAGCCTGGATGGCCAGGCCCGCCAGCAGCAGCGCGTCATAGCGCGCAAGCGGCGCCCCCCGCGGCCAAAACAGGTGCGTCCCGAGGATCGCCGCCAGCATCAGGGCGCCGAACAGGCAGGCCCATCCCTGCTTCACCCCGAACCGGATGAACTCATAAAGGACGAGGCGCGCCCGGCTGCCGGCGGTGAAGCGGGTCGCGAATGCCGCCTCGCGTGCCGCGAAACGGGCGATGAGCGGCCAGGGCTGGACGTTCAGCATCAGCCCCGCCCCGCCCGGTGTCGCGGGCTGTGCCTCAATCGAGCGAGGTGGCCGGCCCGCGCGGACGCGAGGTGGAGTTCCAGATCGAGCGCAGCGTGTCGCTGACCTTGTCCGGATCGGGCAGGCCGCGCAGCACGTGCGTTTCCTCGGTGCGGCCCTCGGTGCTGCGGATGACGATGTCGCCAACCCCCATCAGCCGGTGCCAGAGGTTCTGCTTCACCACCACGTCGCGGATGCGGAAGATCTCGATATCGTCGCGCACGCGGGTCCAGAAGCCCTGCTCCAGCCGGACGCGCTGGTTGCTGATGGCAACGCGCTGCCGTCCGATGAAGGGAATGCCCAGCATCAGGAAGCCCAGAATGAGCCAGAGCAGGCCGAAGGAGCGCCGGCTTTCGCGCACCTCCAGCACCATGGTTTCGGCCTGGCCCGCGCCCGGCGCGCCGGCAGGGCCGGTCCCGCCGGGGATGGGATTGCCCAGATTCGCACCGCTCATGCCGCATGCTCCACCATTGCCAGCCCGGTTTAAACCATGAGCGGCGGTTACGGAAACCCGTGCCCGGTCGGGGCGAGCCAATCCCGCAGCGCAGCGTTCACCAACTCCGGCACTTCCATCGTCGGCAGGTGGCCCGACCCAGTGAAGCGGCGGAGCGTCGCACCCGGGATAAGGGCAGCCATCTCCTCGGCGAGTTCCGGTGGCGTCAGGATGTCCTCCGCGCCCACACCCACCAGGGTCGGAACCGCGACGCGCGCGAGGTCGCCCCGGCTGTCGACGCGGGTCATGATCGCCTGCTGCTGGCGCAGGAAGGCCTCCCGCCCGATGCGTTCGGCCATGGCGCGCACCTCGTCGGCAAGCGGCGTGCCCAGCCGGTCGGGATGGATCAGGGAGGGCAGCAGCCGCGGCGTCACGCCCTTGAACTGCCCGGTCCGCGTCAGCGCCATCAACCCGCGCCGACGGCGTGTCTGCGCCTCCGTGTCGGCGCGGGCGGAGGTGTCGAGGAGAGCGAGCCGGGTGACGCGCGCCGTCGCCTGGCGCCAAACCTCGATCGCGACATAGCCACCCATGGAGAGGCCGCAGACCGCGAAATCCTGGGTACCGCGGGCGTCGAGCATGGCGATCGCGCGGGCCGCCATGCCGCCGATGCTGTCGTCCTGCGTCAGCTCGGCGATCGCGATGTCGGCCTCGTCGGCAAGGCCCGCGACCTGGTCGCGCCAGAGCCGCTCGTCGCAGAGCAGGCCGGGGAGCAGCAGCAGCGTCGGGCGCATGTCCATCACGGGTTCCTGCCCTGTCCGTCTCATTCTTGCAATTCCCGGCGGGAGAGCGCATGTGAGCGTCACCCGCGAAGGGGCTCGGCGACCTGCCATGCCCGTGTCGCCGTACAGCCTTGTGATGGCCCGAAATCTTCGGGCGGGTTTTGTGGGAATAGACCGAACTTGACCGAGCGTCCCGAAGCGACCGCAGCCGCGGCCGATACCATCGCCGTAGAGCCCACCCCAGCCGCCGCGCCGGATGCGCGCCCCGGGGAGCCCGACGCCGTCGCCGAGCCCGATATCGCCGCCCCGGCGAGCGAATCCGCTGATCCGGTCGCACCGGCTATGGACGCCAGCGCACCGGGCTCTGATGACGCCGCGCCGCACGACGCCGCGGATGCCGAGCAGCAGAGCGAGGACCGCGCCGCAGGGGAGGCCGAGGACACCGACGGCCCCGGCGAGTATCACGGTGAGGACGACGTGCCCGACGATGCTTGGCCCGACGAGGTCGAGCCCGCCCGCGCCACCTTCGCCGATCTCGGCCTCTCGCCCGAAATCATCCAGGCCGTCACCGACAGCGGCTACATCAACCCGACGCCGATCCAGGAACAGGCGATCCCCATCGTGCTGATGGGCCGCGACGTGCTCGGCTGCGCGCAGACCGGCACCGGCAAGACGGCCTCCTTCGTGCTGCCGATGCTCGACATCCTCACCGGCAGCCGGGCCAAGGCGCGCATGCCGCGCAGCCTGATCCTGGAGCCGACGCGCGAACTGGCCCTCCAGGTCGCCGAGAATTTCGTGAAGTACGGCGCCCACCTCAACCTGGTGCACGCGCTGCTCATCGGCGGCGAGAGCATGAACGACCAGCGCAGCGTGCTCGACAAGGGCGTCGACGTGCTGATCGCCACACCAGGACGCCTGCTCGACCTGTTTGACCGCGGCCGCATCCTGCTCGCCGATTGCAAGCTGCTGGTCATCGACGAAGCCGACCGCATGCTGGACATGGGCTTCATCCCCGATGTCGAGCGCATCGTCTCGATGCTGCCGCAGCTGCGCCAGACGCTGTTCTTCTCCGCCACCATGGCCCCCGAGATCCGCAGGCTCGCCGATGCCTTCCTCCAGAACCCCAAGGAGATCAGCGTCTCCGCCCCGGCCTCGGTCGCGACCACGATCACCGCAGGCCTGGTCTATGTGCGCCCCGACCAGAAGCGCGAGGCGCTGCGCCAGCTGGTCCAGCGCGAGCAGGTCAGCAACGCGCTGATCTTCTGCAACCGGAAGGTCGAGGTCGACATTCTCTACAAGAGCCTCAAGAAGCACGGCTTCTCGGCCGGCGCGCTGCACGGCGACATGGAGCAGTCGGCGCGCTTCTCGACGCTGAACGCCTTCAAGGCGAATGAGATCCAGCTGCTGGTGTGCTCGGATGTGGCGGCCCGCGGCCTCGATATCGGCGGGCTCAGCCATGTGTTCAATTTCGACGTGCCCTTCCATTCGGAAGACTACGTCCACCGCATCGGCCGTACCGGACGCGCCGGGCGGGAGGGCCACGCCTACACGATCGCCACCACCGACGACGTGAAGTCGGTGCTCGCCATCGAGAAGCTGACCGGCCGGCCGATCCCGCGCATCACGATCGACGGTCTCGACGTGATCCCCGAGCAGGAGCTCGTCGAGGCTGCCACTGCGCCGAAGCGCGGCCGTGGCGGCCGCGGTGACGCGAAGGGCGGCCGCCGCACCGGATCCGAGGAGCGCGCGCCGCGCGCGGCGGCCCCGCGTGCCGCAGCGCCAAGTGGGGAGGGCGAGGCACGTGGCGACCGTGCGTCGCGCGGACCGCGCCGCGACTCTCCCGATCGCGCACCGCGACGCGATGGCGCCGAGCGCGCGCCCCGCCGCGACGAAGGTGCCGAGCGTGCGCCCCGTCGTGAGACCGCGGAACGGGCTCCGCGTCGCGACATCGAGGCCGAGACGCTGCGCGAGGCGGAAGCCCCTCGGCGCGACGACTACGCCCGCCCCGAGCGGCGCGACGATCACCGCCGCGAAGAATTCCGCCGACGCGACCGCGAGGATCTGGGCCCCTCGGTCCAGGGTTTTGGCGATGCCGTTCCCGCCTTCATGCTCATCCCGATTCCCCGCCCCAAGCGCGACGTCGCGCCGGAAGCCGAGACGGACGCCGCCGAGGCCGCCTGAGGAGAAACGCCCATGAACGTCATCAACGCGCCCGCTCAGAGCGCCGCTGGCAACAAGCCGTCGACGTCGCCCTTCCAGTGGGACGATGCGCTTCTGCTCGATGAGCAGCTCACCGAAGACGAGCGCATGATCCGCGACGCGGCGCACGCGTTCTGCCAGGAGAAGCTGATGCCGCGGATCCTCATGGCCAATCGCCATGAAAAGTTCGACCGCGAGATCATGAACGAGTTTGGCGAGATGGGCTTTTTGGGCGCCACGCTGGACAGCCATGGCTGCGCCGGCGTGTCCTACGTGGCCTACGGGTTGATGGCGCGCGAAGTGGAGCGGGTCGATAGCGGCTATCGCTCCGCCTTCTCGGTGCAGTCCTCGCTGGTGATGTTCCCGATCCACGCCTTCGGCTCCGACGCGCAGAAGGACAAGTTCCTTCCCAAGCTGCGCACCGGCGAATGGGTCGGCTGCTTCGGCCTGACCGAACCGGATGCGGGGTCCGACCCATCCTCGATGCGCACGCGCGCGAAGAAGGTCGATGGCGGTTACCTGGTGAGCGGGTCGAAGACCTGGATCACCAATTCGCCGATCGCCGATCTCGCCGTGGTCTGGGCCAAGGATGATGAGGGCGTCCTGCGCGGCTTCATCCTAGAGCGCGGGATGAAGGGCCTCTCCTTCCCCAAGATCGAGGGCAAGTTCAGCCTTCGTGCGTCGGTGACGGGGATGATCATGATGGATGAGGTTTTCGTCCCCGAGGAGAACCGGCTGCCCGGCGTGAAGTCGCTGGCCGGCCCCTTCTCCTGCCTCAACCGCGCGCGCTACGGAATCGCCTGGGGCGCGCTTGGTGCGGCCGAGTTCTGCTGGCACGCCGCGCGCGACTACACGCTCAACCGGATCATGTTCGGCAAGCCCTTGGCGGCCACCCAGCTGGTGCAGAAGAAGCTCGCCGACATGCAGACCGAGATCACGCTGGGCCTGCAGGCTGTGTTGCGCGTGGGCCGGCTGTTCGACGAGCACAAGGTCGCGCCGGAGATGATCAGCCTCGTCAAGCGCAACAATTGCGGCAAGTCGCTCGACATCGCGCGTGTCGCGCGCGACATGCATGGCGGCAACGGCATCGTCGACGAGTATCACGTCATCCGCCACGTCATGAACCTTGAGACGGTCAACACCTATGAGGGCACGCATGACGTGCACGCCTTGATCCTGGGGCGCGCGCAGACCGGCCTGAACGCCTTCGGCTGAGGGCATGAGCCAACCCACCATCCGCTTCGATGACGGCGCCGTCTACGAGCGCGCGATGGGTGTGTGGAGCCGCGACGCCGGGCAAACCTTCCTCGATTGGCTCGCGCCCGAAGCGGGCCTCGCCTGGGTCGATGTCGGCTGCGGCAATGGGGCCTTCACCGAGCTTCTGATGGAGCGATGCGCACCGTCCGAGGCGCAGGGGATCGATCCCTCCGAGGGCCAGATCAGCTTCGCCCGCCTGCGGGCGGGCGCGGAGGGCGCGGTCTTCCAGCAGGGCGACGCCATGGCGCTGCCCTTTCCCGACCACCGCTTCGACGCCGCGGTGATGGCGCTGGTGATTTTCTTCGTGCCCGACCCGGCAAAGGGCGTGGCCGAGATGGTGCGCGTCACGCGCCCTGGCGGTATGGTCACCGCCTATGCCTGGGACATCCTGGGCGGCGGCTTCCCCTTCGATCCGATCCAGCGCGAGATGCGGCTTCTTGGCGGCTTCCCGGCCCTGCCCCCAAACGCCGCCGTGAGCACCCTTCCGGCCTTGCATGCGCTGTGGACCGCAGCGGGCCTTGAAGAGGTCGAGACGCGCGAGATCATCGCCAGGCGCAGCTTCGATGATTTCGAGGATTTCTGGATATCCAGCACCGGCTCGGGCGGCATGAATCCGTCCCTGGCCGCGATGGCCCCCGGTGATGTCGACCTGGTCAAGTCTCGGGTCGGCGACTCCCTGACCATCGACGCCTCCGGCCGCATCCAGTGCCAGGCTCGCGCCAACGCCGTGCGCGGCCGCGTTCCCGGCTCGCCCCAGTAGCCAAAAATAAGAGAAAGGGGTGCGGGGAAATTCCTTTCCCCGCCGCTTATTCATGGAAACCACCATCCTGCGCATGGGCGCCTCCGGCGACGGCGTCGCCGAGGGCCCGCTCTACATCGCGCGCACCCTTCCCGGCGAGCGCGTCTCGGCCACCCTCGTCAGCCGCGACCGCGCCGAATTCGACGTGATCGTCGTGCCGAGCCCCGACCGCGTCGTCCCCCCCTGCCCGCATTTCGACGAGGGCTGCGGCGGCTGCGCGACGCAGCATTGGGCGGAGGCACCGACCATCGCCTGGAAGCAGGCGCGCCTGGCCGACGCCCTCACCCGCGCCGGCTTCGCGAACCCCACCATGCTCGCGCCCGTCGTGACGCCCCCCGCACGTCGGCGGCGCGCCGACCTCGCCATTCGCCGCGAGGGCCCTGCCCTTCGCCTGGGCTTCCACAAGCGCGTCGAGGGCAGCCTGGTCGATATCGACACCTGCGCGGTGCTGGACCCCGCTTTGGTCGCGCTGCTTGCGCCGCTGGGCGAGGCGTTGCGTCGGCTGCCGGCGTTGAAGCGCGAGGGTTCCGCGGTGCTGAACCTGCTCGACACCGGGCCGGACCTGCTGTTGCGCACGGATGGCCCGCTCGAGGCGCAGGGCCGCGCGGCGCTCGCGTCCTTCGCTGAGGCGCATGGCCTGCCGCGCATCGCCTGGGCGCTGAAGGACGGCACGCCGGAGACGGCCGCGCAGCGCGCGCCGGTGCGCACCAAGGTCGGCGGCCTCACCGTCGCCCCGCCGCCTGGCGCCTTCCTGCAGGCGAGCCCGGAGGGCGAGGCGGCGATCATCGCGGCGGTACTCGCGGGGCTGCCTGACAAGCTGGCAGCCAAGGCGCGCATCGCGGACCTCTTCGCCGGGCTCGGGACGCTCTCCCTGCCGCTTTCGGCGCGCGGCATCGTCACGGGTTACGAAGGCGCGGCCGATGCCGTCGCCGCCATGGACGCCGGGGTGCGCGCGGTTGGCGCCCGGGTGAAGGCGGTGCGGCGCGACCTCGCGCGGCAGCCCTTGTTGGCGGCGGACCTTGCCGGGCTTGCGGCCGTGGTGCTGGACCCGCCGTTTGCCGGCGCGCCCGACCAGATCCCGCACCTGGCGCGCGCGAAGGTGCCACGCATCATCTACGTCTCCTGCAATGCGGTGGCGCTGGGCCGAGACGCGGCGGTGCTGGCCGAGGCCGGGTACCGCCTGGTCTCGGTGCAACTCATTGACCAGTTCCTCTGGTCCGCGCAGATCGAGGCGGTGGCCGTCTTCTCGCTGTAGGCCGCCTACTCGGGCCGCATCTCGTCGAGCAGGATGATGCGGTGCAGTCGGCGCGTGTGCTGCCCCTGGTCCCATTCCGAGGCGCGGTGCAGCGAGCAGCGATTGTCGCTCATCAGCACGTCGCCCGGCATCCAGCGGTGCTTGTGGGTGAAGTCGGGCTTGATCATGTGCGCGAGCAAATCGCCGAACAGCGC
This sequence comes from Plastoroseomonas arctica, assembly GCF_018128965.1. Taxonomy (GTDB): domain Bacteria; phylum Pseudomonadota; class Alphaproteobacteria; order Acetobacterales; family Acetobacteraceae; genus Plastoroseomonas; species Plastoroseomonas arctica. The sequence continues at coordinate 58,693 of NZ_JAAEDH010000018.1, read as the reverse complement.
GGGGTCCTCGCCTTCGATTTCCGAGCCCCATTCGCCACCGAGGTAGAGGCCGCGGCGCCCGGATTCCGGATGGGTGCGGACCAGCGGATGCACCACATCCGGGAAGCGCGCCGCCTCATCGAGGCATTGCTGCTCGGTCGCGTCGGGGAACAGCGCGCGGTAGAGCTTGGCGCGGCTGTGGCACACGCGCAGGCCGCGGATGCGCGCCTGCATCTCGGACGGCAGCGCTTCCCAGGCGGCGATGCCGTTGGCGTAGGTCGTCTCGCCGGCGGCGGGCGGGATCTGGATCGCGTGGAGGAAGGTGAACAGCGCAGGGATCGCCAGGTGGTAGTGATCCGTGTGCCAGTTCAGCCCGACCTTCGGGGCACCAGCGGGCTTGCCATTCTCGAACACGTTGCCGACGACAAAGACCTCGTGGTGGTCTCGCAGGCACATGTCGCGCCGGCTGGAGAGATCGAGCGTGCCGCCGAAGCGGCGTGCAAAATCCACATAGCCTGCCGGCGTCAGATGCTGCTGACCGCGGATCAACAGCAGCGTCCGCTCGACACAGGCGCCACGCAGGATGGCGGTGAGCTCCGCATCCTCCGGCGCCATCAGGTCGATGCCGCCGATCTCGATGCCGATCGACGGCTCCAGCTCCCGCAGGGTCAGGCCGCGGCGCGCGGCGGCCGCGCGCCATTGCATGAGGCCGGCGCCCATTACGCGGTCTCCTGCACCATCCGCAGCCGCGCCTTGTCCGCATCGGTCTGCAGGAAGCGGTCATAGAGCGGACGCGCGGCGGCCTGGAACGGCGCCTTGTCCGGGTCCACGATGGTCACGCCGAAGCCGCGCACCTGTTGCGCAAGCTGGGCTTCGCCATCGACGACGAACTGGCGTTCGAACACCGCGCTCTCCTCGCCGGCCTGGACCAGGGCGGCGCGGAGATCGGGGGCCAGGGACTGGAACTTGCGCTCGCTGAGCACCACCGGCGCCGTTAGGCTGAGCCAGCCAACGGTGGTCCAGTACTTCGCCACCTCATAGAATTTCTGCGCGACGAAATTGGTGTAGGCAGCCTCGGCGCCATCGACGACGCCAACCTGTATGGCGCTGTACAGCTCGCCATAGGCGAGCGGCGTGGCGTTGGCGCCAAAGGCGTTGAAGGCGGCGACATGCACCGGGTTCTGCTGGGTGCGGATCTTCTTGCCGCGCAGGTCCGCCATGGTGTTCACCGGATCGCGCGTCATGATGTGCCGCACGCCGGAGGAATACAGGCCAAGCACGCGGAAGCCCCGCGCCTGCGCCGCGGTCGCCAATTGCCCGATCGCCGGCGTGCCCGCGACCCGGGCCAGATGCGCGTAGTCGCGGATCAGGAAGGGCATGTCGAGCAGCTGGTACTCGCGCACGAAATTCGCGAACGCCGCGTGAGACGGCACCGCCAGGTCGATGGTGCCCAGCGCCACGCCCTCGACCATCGGCAGCTCATTGCCCAACTGCCCATTGGGGTAGATCTGCAGCCCGAGCCGGCCGGAGGTGATCTCCCGCAGGCGCCGGTCCATGAACTTCAGGCCCTCATCCTGGACCTCGCCGATGGCGTTGGTGTGCGCCGCGCGCAGCACCATGGTCTGCGCGAGCGCTGGCCGCGCGATCCAGGCCGCGGCCAGGCCGCCGCCGAGCATCCGCCTCGTCACATGTCCCATCGACTACCCCCTTCCGAGAACCAGCCGGGGCAGCCACATGACCACCTCCGGCACATAGGTGCACAGCATCAGCACCGCGACCAACGGGATCAGCGGGATCCAGATCACCCGCGCCACCGCGCCCACCGGGCGGCGGGCCACCGTGCAGGCCACGAACATGCATATCCCGTAGGGCGGTGCCACCAACCCGATCGAGAGGTTGATCGACATCACCAGCCCGAAATGCAGCGGGTCGATGCCGAGGCCGATCGCCACCGGCATCAGCACCGGCATCAGGATCAGCAGCGCCGAGATCTCCTCGAAGCACATGCCGACGAACAGCATCAGCAGGTTCACCATCAGCAGGAACAGGTATTTGTTGCCGCCCACCGCGTCGAACCAGCCGGTGATCATCGCCGGCACGTTCTGGATCGCGACCAGCCAGGCGAAGATGGAGGAGGTGCCGACGATGATCATCACCGCGGCCGAGATCCCCACCGTGCGCAGCATCAGCTGCGGCAGCGAGGAAAGCTTCAGCTCCTTGTAGATCAGCAGGTCGATGGTGAGCCCGGCGGCCACGGCCAGCACCCCCGCCTCGGTGGGCGTGACCACGCCGCCGACGATGCCGCCCACGATGATGACCGGGAGCACCAGCGCGGGAATGGCCTTCACGAAGGCCACGCGCAGCCGCGGCACGGAGAAGGGCTCGGTGTCCGTATAACGCGCCTTGTCGCGGCTCGCGTAGATGTAGTGCGTCACCATCAGCCCCAGCGAGGCGATCAGCCCGGGGATGATGCCGCCCAAAAACATCGCGCCTACCGAGAGGTCGCACACCATGGCGAGGACCACCATGATGATCGAGGGCGGGATGATCGGCCCCAGCGCGCCGGCGGCCGCGACCACCGCCACGGAATAGTCGATGTCGTAGCCACGCCTGCGCATCTCCGGCAGCAGGATGGAGGAGACGGCGGCGGTATCCGCGCTGCCCGAACCCGAAATCCCCGACAGGAAGGTCGAGGTCAGCGTCGCCACCATGAACAGGGACCCGCGCACCCAGCCAACCAGCGCCGCCGCCAGCCCCACAATCGCCTTGGCCAGCCCGCCATGCTCCATGATGAGGCCGGAGAGGATGAAGAACGGGATCGCCATCAGCGGGAAGCTGTCGAGCCCGTTGTAGAGGCGCTGCGCCACCACAACCATCGGCACTTCGGTCACCATCGCCAAGGTCAGCGCGGCAGCGACGCCGAGCACGAAGACCATCGGCGCGCCGGCGACCAGCAGCAGGGTGAAGGAGCCGAAGGTCAGGCCCATCTCAATCCACGCGCACGCCGCCGCCGGAGACCACCGGCTCGATCCCCAGGATGGCCGCGCCGAAGGCGAGCGCAGCCTCCAGCCCGAAATAGGCGGCCCCCACCGGCAGCATGCCGTAGGGGATGCTCATCGGCACCTGGAGGCCGGGGCTGGTCTGCCAGGCACCCACCTCCATCAGCAGCATCCCGCCCTCGAACACGACCCAGAGGAACCACAGGCACAGCCCCGCGACGGGCACCAGCAACAGCCGCGCGGCAAACAGCGGCAGGCGTTCGATCACCAGCTCGATGCTGACATGCATCCGCTGGCGCATGGCGTAGCCCGAGCCCAGCAGCACCATCCAGATCTGCGCGAAGGTCGCCGCCTCATCGGCCGCGGCGATGGAATTGTTGAATAAGTAGCGCGCGACCACCTGCGCGAAGATCAGCACCACCATGATCCCGAGCAGGCCGATCAACGTGACGTCGATGGCGCGGCGGAGCCCGGCGAGCGCGCCGCGCGCAAGCCGCCCCATCAGGGGCCAGGGCGTTCGCTGCGATGTCGATGCGGAGGACATGTCGATGATGCTGCGCCGTGCCTTCGGGCGCCAACAAGCCGTTCACGAGTCCGTTTGTGGCGCTCCGTGACACGTCCGCTCAATCACGCGGCACTCTCGTGTGGAACATGCCTGGGTAGGCGGCAGAGCCCGAGCCGAGCCGCCCTTAGCGCGCCTCGCCCTGCGCGAGGAAGATGGTGCAGTCGCGCAATTCGCCGAGCAGGGCTTCCTCGGTCACCGGCCGCGCGCGGCTATCGGTGTCCACGATGCGCAGCGGAAAGCGCGACGCCATGGCGGCGACGAAACCCTGCGGATCATGGCAGGCATCGGCCTGGAAGTGCAGCAGCACGCGGACGTCCGGGCTGCGATCCAGCAGCGCCTGCGCACCAAGCCAGATGAGCTCGGCATTAGTGCCGGTGTTGATCTTGATGAGGTCGACAGGCCCCTGCTCCAGCTCGTCCAGCGCCATCGAGGGCGCCTGCACGGTCGCGCCGCCTTCGCCATATTCGAACCAGGTTGCGAAGGGGCCATGGAAGGGCCCGGTGATGCGGGCGCGCAGCTTCGTCGCCGCCTCGGCGCGGAAGCCGGCCGCGGCGCGCTGCAGCGTCGCCGGTGGGCTGCTGCCGTTGATGGCGAGGTTCCGACCGCACAGCCAGTGCAGCCAGGGGTTGGGCTCCAGCGCCAGCAACCGGCCGCCGGGGCCGATCAGGTCCGCCATCACCACGCTGAAATAGCCGTACTGGGCACCGATCTCGACGACCTGCTCGCCGCGCGCCAGGTTGCGCGCGATGAACTCGGTCACCCAGTACTGCCAGTAGCCATCGAGCAGCAGATGCGGCGCCATGCCGGTATCGGCGGCGTCGACGTGGAACTTGTAGCGCCCGAGGATGCGGCACAGCACGGACCCGTCGGGCAGCGGCACCGTCTGGCTGCGGTCGCGGATGGTGGCCTCGATGTCGCGCCGGTTGCCGGTCTGGATGAGTTCATCGAGCGCGGTGACGTCGCGCCGGCCGACCGCCGAGCGGACATGGTCGAGATCGGCCCTGATCTGCGCAAGGTCGCCGCGGATGCGGAACAGGTCCTCGTGCATGGCGCCGAGATCACCGAAGGCGTTGCCGCCGCCGCCGCCATCGAGACCGAGGAACCGGGCAAGGCTGCCCTTGCGCATGGCGGCCGGCGGGGGCGGTTCATCCTTGGGCAAACGCGCACTTCCTTCGTTTTGCACTGCCGCGAAGACCCCCGTGCAGGGGCTTGTGCCTCCATGACGGATATCAGATCGGTTTGGCGAAATCACGCCCGGCTCGGCACTTATGGGCTTGAAAACACGCCGGTCCTGGTCACTCTACCAGCCTCATCGCACCAAGGGAACGTCATGCCCATCCAACGCCGCACCGCTTTCGCCGCCGGCCTTGCCGCCGCGGCCATGCCGATCCTCGGCCAAGGCGCGAGCGCCCAGACCGCGCCGGCCGCGCCGGCCGCGCCCGCGATGCCGGGCTCGCCCGGCTTCTACAAGTTCAAGGTCGGCAGCTTCACCGTGACCACGGTGCATGATGGCTCGCGCCCTGTGCCGCTCACCGGCTTCGTGCGCAACGCGCCGATCGAGGATGTGCAGCGCGTGCTGGCGGAGAGCTTCCTGCCGACCGACCAGCTGCGCATTCCCTTCACGCTGACCGTGGTCGAAGCCGGCGCGAACCTGATCGTGTTCGACAGCGGCAACGGCGCGCAGCCCGCCGGCGCCCCGGTGGGCCTGTTCATGACCAATTTCCGGGCGGCGGGCTACGACCCGGCGCGCGTCACGCATGTCGTCGTCAGCCATTTCCACGGCGACCACATCAACGGCCTGATCGATGCCGGCGGCGCCCGCGCCTTCCCCAACGCCACCGTCATGGTGCCCGAGACCGAGTGGGCCTGGTGGATGGATGAGGGCAATACCGGCCGCACGCCGGAAAACCAGCGGGGCAACTTCGCCAATGCGGCGCGGCGCTTCGCCCCTTGGCGCGCCGACGTGCAGCGATTCGCCGACGGCGCGACGATCCTGCCCGGCATTCGCGCCCATGCCGCCTATGGCCATACGCCCGGCCACACGACCTTCCACATCGCTGATGGCGGCGAGCAGATGATGTTCCTCGCCGACGTCACCAACCGTCCGGAGCTGCTGGCACGCCGCCCGGATTTCCAAATCGTCTTCGACTCCGACCCGACCGTGGCGGAAGCGACCCGCCGTCGCGTCTTCGACCGGGTTGCCACCGATCGCATCCGCGTCACCGGCTATCACTTCCCCTTCCCGGCCCAGGGCTACGTCGCGAAGGAAGGCAATGGCTACCGCTTCATTCCCGGCGATTGGGCCGCCGGCATCTGACCAAAGATGGCGTTGGCCGGTGTCATGCACCGGCTAACGCCTCGGGTCAGCCGGCGCGGAGCCCGGTCCAGTCAGCCGGGTGGAAGCGGAACGCGCCGCCCTCCCGCGCGATGTTTCCGGTGGCCGGGAACGGGAAATGGTACCCCGCCACCAGCACGCGATCGGTCGCGACCATGTCGAGGATCCGCCTGCGGCTCACCACGGCGGCAGCACCGTCGAAATCGAACACGGAGGTATAGTCCGGCCGGCGCGCGAACAGCTCCGGACGGTGGGTGATGTCCGCGAGCAGCATGAACGCCGCGCCTGCATCGGATATCTGGAACACCGTGTGGCCGGGACTGTGACCATAGGCGGCGATCGCGCGAACCCCCGGCAGCAGCTCGGCACCGTCGCCGTAGCGCCGCACGCGGCCATTATAGGGCGCGAAGCGGCGCGCGAAATTGGCGAAGTTGACCCTCTGACCGGCCGGGCTGCGGCCCTCATTCGTGGCATCGCCCCACCAGGCCCATTCCAGTTCCGGCAGCAGGATCTCCGCCTTCTCGAACACGGCGCGGCCCTCGGCCGTCGCGAGGCCGTGGATGTGGTCCTGATGGCAGTGGCTGATCACCACCATGTCGATCGCGGCCGGATCGATGCCGGCCGCGCGCATGTTGCCGGCGAGCCGCCCGGCCGTGGGTGCCGCCTGGCCGCCGGTACCGGTGTCGAACATGACCAGCTTGTCGGCGGTCTGCAGGACCGTGACGGTGTAGGGGCCGAGATAGTGGTCGGTCGGCAGCATGCTCTCGGCCAGCACGGAGCGGACCTCGTCCGCGCCCGCATTCAGCACGAGGCCCTCGACGGCGCGCCGCCCGTGGCCGTCATGGAGCTGCGTCACGGTGAAGCCGCCCACACGGAAGCGGAACACGTCGGCCGTGGCGCTCAGCGCCGGCGGGCAGATATGCGCCTCGGCGGCGGCGGGCGTCAGGCCGGCCGCCACGGCGGCGCCTAGCGCGAAGCGGCGCGTGGTGTCAGTCATGGTCGTCTCCCCTGCTGGCCCTGAACCTGCTTGTGGCCTAAAGCGCGCCACACTCGCTAAATTCCTCGCGCGCGCCAAGGAGTATCGATCGATGAGTGAACGCCACATCTGGGTGGTCTGGGGTGGCGTCTTCACCGACACCCAATTCGTGACGCTCGAGCCTGGCACCGAGGAGCTGCACGGGCCGTTCCATGACGAGGCAAGCGCGCTGCGCGCCTGGCAGGACGGAACGCGCCGCAAGGTCGATATCGCGACACACCGGCTCTTCGTCATGGTGGCACGCGACACCGGCGCCTAGACGGCCGGGTTCGCGAGAGCCGCTCAGGCGCCTTCGGGCCTGCGGCGGTCCAGGCCCATGAAGACGATCAGGTCACGCTCGTCGCGCGCGGCGGCCGGCATGGCGTGCCAGGCGTGGAACTCATCCAGCACCAGCGCGGTGATCGGCGCCATGCGGCCACTTCGCGCGGCATCCTCGGGATACCAGGCGATTTCGTCGAGTTCGCCCGAACCCGCCAGCGAGCCGGTTGCGACCTCACCAGGCCCGATGAGGAAGCGCGCGTTGAACCGGATCGGCCGCGACGCGGGCGTGACTGCGCGGCATAGATAGTCGAGTGCGGCCAGCTCGGGTCCCGGCCACGACCCGAAGGACAGACCGGTCTCCTCCTGCAACTCGCGGCATGCCGCGATGGCGAGGGCACGGGCGAGCGAAGGCTTCGCACGACGCTCCAGCATGGCGCGCACCGGTGCACGGAGTTCCGAGGCTGCCTCCGCGGCATGATCGGCGCGATCCACCATCCCGCCCGGGAAGACCAACACGCCCGGCATGAAGCGCGCCGAGGCGTGGCGCCGCCCCATCAGGATCTCGGGGCCCCGCGGGGTGTCGCGCCACAGGATCAGCGTCGCGGCGTTGCGGGGATGGGCGCGCTTGCGCGGCGGCTTGCCGCCGGCATCGGCGCTGCCGGGATTGTCGTCCTCTGCCGGCTTGTGGGTGGTTTCAGGCAAGGTCGAAGCCGCGCCCGCGGAGCCAGGTGGCGAAGCCGAAGCGCTCAGGCACGGAAAGCTGCCGCGCGACATTCTCAGACCAGACACAGCCTTCGGGCGCCGGGCCGTGGATTTCGGGATAGCGTGGCTTTCCCGGTGGGCGCAGCGCGTCATAGGCGGGCAATGCCGCGGCGAGCGCATCATCGTCATCGGCATAGCGTTCTTGGTGCACGACCACGGCCTGCGGAAGCCGTGGCGAGGCAGGCCCGCGCGCGGCAGGAACGCCCAGCGTCAGCCCCGCGACGGGGTAGACGCCGCGGGGAAGGCCGAACAGCGGCCCCACCTTCTCGATGTGGCTGCGCACATAGCTGATCGGACAGGTGCCCAAGCCGAGCGCATCCGCCGCCGCCATCGCCGCGCCCATGGCAAGCGCAGCGTCCACGGCTGTGTTGAGGAAGGTGTCGAGATTGTTGTTCGCGTGCTCGCGCCCGCGTAGGGCGGTGACCTGCTGGCCGCGCCGCATGTCGCCGCAGAACAGCAGCAGGACCGGTGCCTCGGTGATCCAGGGCATGGTGCCGATCCAAGCGGCGACGGCAGCGATCTTGGCGGCGTCGCGCGTGACCAGGATGGAATATTGCTGCAGATCCGACTTGGACGGCGCCGACTGGGCGCCGGCAAGCACCGCCTGCAGCAGCGCCTCGGGGATGGGGTCCGCGCGATAGCGGCGCGTCACCCGGCGGTCCAGCAGCGCCTTGAACGCCTCGGGCACCGCGTCGGGAAGGGCAAAATCGGCGTTGCCGTAGCGGGCTTGCAGAAGGTCCGTCATGCGCGCGTCAGCCAGGCATCGGCGACGGTCAAGTCGCGCTCGTGAACCACCAGCGGGTTGATCTCGGCTTCCGCGATGGCCGGGCGCTTCGAGGTCGCGGCGGAAGCCGATGATGGCCACAGCGGGCAACCGCGCCCGGCGACGCTTTCGAACATGTCCATGGTCAACGAAGGCCTCTCGGGGTGCAGGTCTCGGGTGGCTCGGCCGGGATCTCGTCGGCCAGCAGCAGCAGGAAGGGCGTGGTGTCGCCCGGACCAGGCGCGGCCAGGTCGCGCGTCAACGGCACGGCGCGCTGTGCCACGATCATCGCCTGCGTCGCCTGCCGCGCCAACAGGTTGCGCGTGACGCGCACCAACGCGCCGCGCCGCCCTTCCGGCTGGCCGGGCAGGCCATCCACGACCACCAGCGCCGGCGGCCGCGCCCAGGGCTGCGCCGAGGGCAGCTCCTCCAGGTGGCGCGCCGAACCATGAAGCAGGCAACCGAGGGACGGCAGGACTACCGACAGGGTGTCCACCACGGGAAGCCCGTCCGCGGCCCGGGCCAGCACCGGCGAGACGCCCTGCCCCATGGCAGCCGAGGCCAGCAGGACCAGCGGCACCACCAGGCGCAGGATCACACCGGATCCCAGCAGAACACGTCGCCCGAACGCTCGAGCGGCGAGAAGGCCGGCTTCAGCGCGGGCAGCGCGTATTCGGCGATGGTCTCCGGCGTCCAGCCCTCGCTGCGATGGATGCCGCGGACCGGGCGCATCGCGTTGAACACGAACAGCTCGTTCATGCGCGGCGCGAACACCTGTCCCGTCACTTCCTTCGCCGCATCCGAGGCAAGGAACACCGCGAGCGGGGCGTTCTTCTCCGGCCCCATCGCCATCAGCCGCTGCACGCGCGCCTTCTGCTCGGGCGTTTCCGCCGGGATCGAGCTGGTCATGCGGCTCCACGCGAAGGGAGCGAGGCAGTTCGAACGCACGCCGAAGCGCTGCATGTCGAGCGCGATCGACTTCGACAGCGCGACGATCCCCAGCTTCGCCGCCGAGTAATTCGCCTGCCCGAAATTGCCGATCAGCCCGGAGGTCGAGGTGATGTGCACCATCGCGCCCGACCCCTGCTTGCGGAAATGCTCGGCCGCGGCGCGGGAGACGAAGAAACTGCCATTGAGGTGGACGTTGATGACCGCCAGCCATTCCTCCGGCGAGGTCTTGTGGAAGATCTGGTCGCGCAGGATGCCGGCATTGTTCACGACGATGTCGATGCGCCCGAAATTATCCAGCGCGCATTGCACGATCTTCTGCGCATTCGCCCATTCGCTGACGCTGTCGGTGTTGATGGCCGCCGCACCGCCACGCTGCTCGATGATGGCCTTGGTCTGCTCTGCCGGGGTTGCGGAGAGGCCCTCGCCGGTGAGGCTCGCACCGATGTCGTTGATGACGACCTTGGCACCCGCCTGCGCCATGGCGAGCGCGATCTCGCGCCCGATGCCGCCGCCCGAACCGGTGACGACCGCGACTTTTCCTTCGAGCATCATCGATGCGTTTCCCTCTTTGCTTGTGTCTCGGTTCTAGTCCCGCCCTGGGGTTTCGGGAAGCCGTGGCACAGGTTAGAGGGGAGCGATGCCCGACCTGCGCCTCGCCCGGCTTGCCGCCCTGATCGCCGAACTCGCGCCGCACCTCGCGATGGATGTGGCGGTGAAGCTGTGGGACGGGGTGCCGATACCGCTCGGTCCGCGGTGGTCGGGGGACCTGGCCGTCGCGGTCCACGCGCCGGAGGCGATCACGCGCCTGCTGCGACGCCCGCGCCTGACGACTCTGATCGAATTGTTTGCCGAAGGGCTGATCGCGATCGAGGGCGGCACCTTGCTCGACCTCGCCGCGCGGCGCGGCGAGGGGCGCGGGACGCGCGGGCTGCTGCGGCGCGTGGGCAAGCTGAGGGCGGCGCGCACGCTGCTGCCGTTCCTGTTCGGCGGCGGCACCGCCGGCGCCGGCCACGCCTATGCAGGGCCATCCGCCGAGCGGCGCGAGGGTGGGCGCGACGACAAGGCGTTGGTGCAGTTCCACTATGATCTGGCGAACGCCTTCTACGCGCTCTTCCTCGACCCGGAGATGGTCTATTCCTGCGCTTACTTCCCGGACTGGGAGGCCTCGCTCGGCGATGCCCAGGTCGCGAAGTTGGAGCACGTGTGCCGAAAGCTTCGCCTGACCCCGGGCGAGCGTTTCCTCGACATCGGCTGCGGCTGGGGCGGCCTCGTTTGCCACGCGGCGCAGCATCACGGCGTGACCGCGCATGGCGTGACTCTGAGCCAGGCGCAGTATGATTTTGCCGTCGCGAAGGTCGCGCGGCTCGGCCTGCAGGGCCGGGTGACCATCGAGCTGAAGGATTTCTCCAAGCTCAGCGGCGAGTGGGACAAGATCGCCAGCGTGGGCATGTACGAGCATGTGGGCCTCGCCAATCGCGCCGGCTATTTCGCACAGATCCGCGCGCTGTTGCGGCCGCGCGGCATCTACCTGCACCACGCCATCACGCGCCCCGCCAAGCGCGACGCCCGCGCCTTCAGCCGCAAGCGGCCGGAATACGCAGCCGTGGTGAACTACGTCTTCCCCGGCAGCGAGCTCGACCATATCGGCAACACGGTACAGGACCTGGAACGTGGCGGCTTCGAGGTGCATGACGTCGAAAGCCTGCGCGAACACTACGGCCGCACCTGCCGGCTGTGGACGGAGCGTCTTTACGCCGCGCGCGAGACCGCCGAGGCGGAGGTGGGTGCGGCCAAGACGCGCATCTGGCTACTCTATCTCGCGGGCGTCGCGCTGGGCTTCGAGCGCGGGACGATCGGCATCTGCCAGACCGTCGCGACCAAGCGGGCGCGCGGCGCCAGCGGGCTGCCGCCGACGCGCGCCGACCTCTATCGCTGAACGCCTACTTCTCGGCCGCCGCGATGATCGACCCCGACAGGCTCGCCGGGATCCGGTTGCGCCACGCGCCGGCATCGACCTGGGTGATGAAGTCCAGCACCGCGCGGTTGAACGCATCCGGCCATTCCAGGTTCATCGTGTGCCCCGATTTCGGCATCACCAGCAGCGCGCTCGAGGGAATGGTGCGCTTGAGGTAGAGCGCCGGCTCCAGCGTCGGGTCATCCTCGTCGCCGGCGATGACGAGGGTCGGCACCATCATCTTGGCGAAGCCGTCGGCGAGGTCGAACAGCGAAGGCCGCTGCCGCTGCACCCCCTGCATCGTCAGCGCGGAGCCTTCGGTCGAATGGCCCAGCAGCTGGTCGTGGAATTCGGCATAGCCGCGTGGGTCTGTCTCCTCGAAGACCAGCCGCGTCGGGCCATGAGCGTAAGATTTGCCGAACTCTGCCATGCCCTGGGCGCGCATGCGGGCGATGGCGGCATCGGTCTCGGCACGGAACTGGTCGCGCTTGCCGGCGGCCGCGCCATAGCCGACGCCGGCCGCGACGAGGCTGCGTGCCAGCCCGGCGTGGCGCAGGCCGAGATGCAGCGTCGCAAAGGCGCCCATCGAAAGCCCCACGACATGCGCGGGCGCCAGGTTCAGGCCGCGGATGACATCGGCGATGTCATCGGTCGCGCGGTCCTGCGAATAGGCCTTCGGGTCGGTCGGCACCGCCGAGGGCGGATAGCCGCGGGCGTTGAAGGCGATGCAGCGATAGCGCCGCGCGAAGAAGCGCAGCTGCGGCTCCCAGCTTCGCATGTCGCCGGCGAATTCATGCACGAAGACCAGCGGCATGCCGCTGCCGGCCTCCACATAATGCAGGTCAACGCCATCGCTCGTGCGGATCGTCGGCATCGTGTTCTCCTCGGGCCGAAAACCAGATTGCGGGGCGCCGCGAAGGCCGTCCAGACCTTGACTTCGGAGGGTGCCGGGCGCATCTGGCAAACAGGACCACAGCGGTCCGGTATAAGGCTGAGGGAAGCGAAACCGTGCTCCGGCTGTCGAAATTGACCGACTATGCGGTGGTCGTGCTGGCCCGCCTCGGTGCCGAGGGCGGTGTGCAGACAGCACCCGGCCTGGCCGCCGGAACCGGCGTCGCGGAGCCCACCGTGGCCAAGGTCCTGAAGATCCTCGCGCATCATGACCTTGTCGAGGGTCAACGCGGCGCGCGCGGCGGATACCGGCTGATGCGCCCCCTGCGCGACATGCCGCTTTCGACCGTGATCGCCGCCATCGAGGGGCCCATCGCGCTCACCGCCTGTGTCGACAACGGCTTCGGCAGTTGCGAGGCCGAGGGGGTCTGTGCGGTGCGTGGCCGCTGGGACCCTGTGAACCGCGCCATCCGCGATGCGCTTGCCGGCATCACGATCGCGGACCTTGCCGGACCCACGGTCCACGCCAGTTTCAGCGCCGCTGCAGAATAACGTCAGGACACGCCATGGCTGCCGTCACCGAGACCATCGACACCGTCAACGCCGTGAACGATGGCGGCTATAAATACGGGTTCTCGACCGACATCGAGATGGAGTTCGCACCGAAGGGCCTCAACGAGGACACGGTGCGGTACATCTCGGCCCAGAAGAACGAGCCGGAGTGGCTGCTGGAATGGCGCCTTCGCGCCTTCGCCGTGTGGAAAACCATGGAGGAGCCGCGCTGGTCCTCGGCCAAGTATCCGCCGATCGACTACCAGGACGCGTATTACTACGCGGCGCCGAAGGAAAAGATCGGCCCCAAGTCGCTCGACGAGGTCGACCCCGAGCTGCTGCGTACCTACGAGAAGCTGGGCATTCCGCTGCGCGAGCAGGAGTGGCTCGCCGGTGTGCAGCCGGAGGGTCGCATGCCCGTAGCCGTCGACGCGGTGTTCGATTCCGTCTCCGTCGCGACGTCCTACAAGGATCGGCTCGCGAAGGAGGGCATCATCTTCTGCCCGATCTCCGAGGCAGTGCAGGAACACCCCGAGCTGGTGAGGAAGTACCTCGGCTCCGTGGTGCCGCAGGGCGACAATTTCTTCGCAGCGCTCAACAGCGCCGTCTTCACCGATGGCAGCTTCGTCTATATTCCCAAGGGCGTGCGCTGCCCGATGGAGCTCTCCACCTATTTCCGCATCAACGCGAAGAGCACAGGGCAGTTCGAGCGCACCCTGATCATCGCCGATGTTGGCAGCCAGGTGAGCTACCTCGAAGGCTGCACGGCGCCGATGCGCGACGAGAACCAGCTGCACGCGGCCGTGGTCGAACTGGTCGCGCTCGATGATGCGTCCATCAAGTATTCCACGGTGCAAAACTGGTATCCGGGCGACGCGAACGGCAAGGGCGGCATCTACAATTTCGTTACCAAGCGCGCGGCCTGCCGCGGCAAGCGCAGCAAGGTGAGCTGGACGCAGGTCGAGACGGGCTCCGCGATTACCTGGAAATACCCGTCCTGCATCCTCCAGGGCGAGGACAGCGTGGGCGAGTTCTACTCGGTGGCCATCGCCAACAACTGGCAGCAGGCGGACACCGGCACGAAGATGATCCACATCGGCGCGCGCACGAAAAGCACGATCGTCTCCAAGGGCATCAGCGCTGGTCAGGGGCAGAACACCTATCGTGGCCTGGTGCGCATCTCGCCTCGCGCCAAGGGTGCGCGCAACTTCACCCAGTGCGACAGCCTGCTGATCGGCGACAAGTGCGGCGCGCACACGGTGCCCTACATAGAAAACCGCTGCATGACGGCCAAGACCGAGCATGAGGCGACGACCAGCCGCATCGCCGAGGACCAGCTTTTCTACTGCCGCCAGCGCGGTCTCAGCCAGGAGGAGGCGGTCGGCATGATCGTCAACGGCTTCTGCCGTGAGGTGCTGAAGGAGCTGCCGATGGAATTCGCTGTCGAGGCCCAGAAGCTGCTCCAGATTTCGCTCGAAGGCAGCGTGGGCTGATCGCCCGCGTCGCCAAAGGAACTTTACCATGCTGAAGATCGACAATCTCTCTGCGACCGTGGATGGCAAGGCCATCCTGAACGGCATTTCGCTCGAGGTCCCGAACGGCGAGATCCACGCCATCATGGGTCCGAACGGAAGCGGCAAGTCCACGCTCTCCTACGTGCTCGCCGGCCGCGATGGCTACGAGGTCACCGGCGGCTCCGCCACCTTCAACGGCCAGGATCTGCTGGCGATGGAGCCGGAGGGGCGCGCTGCCGCGGGCCTGTTCCTCGCTTTCCAGTACCCGGTGGAACTTCCCGGCGTCGGCAACGCGAATTTCCTCCGCACCGCGCTCAATTCCATTCGCAAGAACCGCGGCGAGCCCGAGCTCGACGCGATGCAGTTCCTCAAGGTCGCGCGCGCCCGGATGGCAGCGCTGTCGATGCCCGAGGACATGCTCAAGCGCGGCGTGAATGTCGGCTTCTCCGGCGGCGAGAAGAAGCGCAACGAGGTGCTGCAGATGGCGCTGTTGCAGCCCAAGCTCGCGATCCTGGACGAGACGGATTCCGGCCTCGACATCGATGCGCTGAAGATCGTGGCCGATGGCGTCAACGCGCAGCGCGGCGAGAACTTCTCCGCGCTCGTCATCACCCATTACCAGCGCCTGCTTGACTACATTGTGCCGGACCGCGTGCATGTCCTGGTTAAGGGCCGGATCGTGAAATCCGGCGGGCCCGAAGTGGCGCTCGAGCTCGAGAAGGATGGCTACGCCTCGGTGCAGGAGGCGGCATGAACGCGGTCTCCGGCGCCGCCCGCTTCTCGCATCGCTTCGAGGGTCTGCGCGAACGCCTGCCTGGCGCCCGCCTTCCCTGGCTCACGGCGCTGCGCGACGGCGCGGCGGCCACCTTCGCGACGCTCGGCTTTCCGACGCGGCGCGCCGAAGCCTGGAAATACACCGATCTCGCCCCCATCGGCGATGCCGGCTTCGATGAGCCGCTGACTCTGCTCGAGGGCAGCGTTGCGTTGCCGCCGGCTGGCGCAGCGCGCGCCGTCTTTGTGGATGGCCGCTTCCGCGCCGATCTTGCGACGTTGGATGGCCTGGCTTTCAGCGCGAGATCGCTTGCCGGTGCCCTGGATGAGGTCGAGGGCCCCCTCGGTGCCCTCGCGCAGCCGGCGCGGGACGCGATGGCGGCGCTCAACACGATGCTGTTCGAGGATGGGCTGCTGATCGATGTGCAGGACGGCGTCGATGGCGGTGTGCTGGAACTGCTCTCCGTCGCGACGGCGAGCGAGCGGCCGCAGGCCTTCCACCCGCGCCACCTGATCCGCCTCGGCCGCGGCGCCAGCCTCACCATCATCGAGACCGCCATGGGTACGGCGGGAGCCGCCTACCTGCACAACCCGGTCTTCGAGATCGGGTTGGAGGAGGACGCGCGCCTTACTCATGGACGGCTGCAGCAGGAAAGCCGCGCGGGCTTCCATCTCTCGACCATCTATGCGCGTGTCGCGGGCGGCGCCGTCTACGACAACTTCACCCTCAATGCGGGGGCCAGGCTGGTACGCAACGAGATCCACGTGGCGCTCACCGGGCCGAAGGGTGCGTGCCACATGAATGGTGCCCAGCTCATCGGCGACGGTCAGCACGCGGACACCGCGACGGTGCTGGACCACGCCGCACCTGATTGCGCGAGCCGCCAGACCTACAAGACCGTGCTCGCGGGCCGTGCGCGCGGCGTGTTCCAGGGCCGCATCCATGTGCACCAGGCAGCGCAGCGCACCGATGGCTACCAGATGAACCAGGCGCTGCTGCTCTCCGAGGACGCGGAGATGGACAGCAAGCCGCAGCTGGAAATTTACGCGGACGACGTGAAGTGCAGCCATGGCGCGACGGTCGGCGCGCTCGATGCCGACCAGATGTTCTATCTGCGCGCCCGCGGTATCCCTGAGCCCGCAGCCAAGGCCATGCTGGTCGAAGCCTTCCTGATCGAGGCGGTGGAACAGCTGCCCGAAGGGCTGCTGCGCGAGCGCCTGACCGATGCGATCGCCGGTTGGTGGCAGGGGCAGGAGGCCGCGGCGTGATGGATGGCATGAACCCGCGATACGACGTCACGCGCATCCGCGAGGATTTCCCCATCCTTGGCCAGGTCGTGCGCGGCAAGAAGCTGGTGTTCCTCGATTCCGGTGCCTCGGCCCAAAAACCGCGCCAGGTGATCGCGACGATGACGCGGTGCATGGAGGAGGCCTATGCCAACGTCCATCGCGGCGCCTATCGCCTCAGCGAGACGGCGACCGAAGCGCATGAGGCGGCGCGCGCCGCCGTCGCGCGGTTCATCAATGCGGCCGACGCTCGCGAGATCGTCTTCACGCGCAACAGCACCGAGGCGATCAACCTCGTGGCCCTCAGCCATGGCCGCGGCGTGCTGAAGGCCGGCGATGCCGTGCTGATCTCCGAGATGGAGCACCACGCGAACATCGTCCCCTGGCAGATGCTGCGCGACGCGCACGGGGTCGAACTCCGCATCCTCTGCGTCACCGATGCGGGCGAGATCGACCTCGAAGACTACGCGACAAAGCTGCGCGATGGACGCGTGAAGCTGGTCGCCGTCACTCATATGTCGAACGTGCTCGGTACCGTGACCCCCGCCGCGCAGATCACGCGCATGGCGCATGAGGCGGGCGCGCTGGTGCTGTTCGACGGCAGCCAGGCCGCCGTCCATCGCGCCGTCGACGTGCAGGCGATCGACGCCGATTTCTATGTGTTCACCGGCCATAAGCTCTACGGGCCCACCGGCATCGGCGTTCTCTGGGCCCGGCTGCCGCTGCTCGAAGCGATGCCGCCGGTCTATGGCGGCGGGGACATGATCGCTTCGGTGACGCTGGAACGCTCGACCTGGGCCGAGGTGCCGGCGAAGCATGAGGCCGGGACGCCGGCGATCATCGAGGCGGTCGGGCTGCATGCGGCGATCGACTATGTGAATGCCATCGGCATGCCCGCGCTCGAAGCGCATGAGCGGGCGCTTACCGAACATGCGATGGCGCGGCTTTCCACCATCGAGGGCCTCACCATCCTCGGCCGGGCGCAGGATCGCGGAGGGGTCTTTGCCTTCGCGCTCGACAATGCGCATGCGCATGACCTCTCCACCCTGCTCGACCGTGTCGGGATCGCGGTGCGCGCGGGACGGCATTGCGCCGAGCCGCTGCACACCCGATTTGGGGTGGAGGCCGGCACCTGCCGCGCCTCCTTCGGCCTCTACACCACGCTCGAGGAGATCGATTTCCTCGCCGATGCGCTGGTCGAGGCGCGGAAGTTCTTCACGCCGAAGGAGGCCGCCCGTGTTCGATGATCTGCGCGACCTCTACCAGGAAGTGATCCTGGACCATGGCCGCAAGCCGCGGAATTTTCGCCGGCTGGAGGATGCGACGCGCACCGCGCGCGGCGACAACCCGCTCTGCGGCGACCGGATCGAGCTGTTCGTCAAGCTCGGCGAGGGCGAACGCATCGACGACGTCGCTTTCCAGGGCCGCGGCTGCGCCATCTCCACCGCCTCCGCCTCGCTGATGACGGAGACGGTGCGCGGCAAGCTGCCGGCCGAGGCGGAAGCACTCGCCGCCCAGTTCCGCGACCTGGCGATGACCGGCACCTGCCCGCATTGTGACGCCGCGCTCGCCGACGAGATGGAGCGCCTATCGCCGCTGTCAGGCGTGCATGAATTTCCCAGCCGCGTGAAATGCGCGACCCTCGCCTGGCACACGCTGCACGCAGCGCTTGCCGGCACCAAGGAGGCGAGCAGTGAGTGATGATGTGAGCGCGCCCGTGCACGGCGCCTGGACGCCCGAGGGCGAGACGCCACCGCCTGCCGCGCCGATTTCCGAGGATGCCGTGATCGGCATGCTCAAGACCGTGTTCGACCCGGAGATCCCGGTCGACATCTACGAGCTCGGCCTGATCTACGCGATCGAGATTGGCGACGGCGCCAACGTCAAGGTCGAGATGACGCTGACCACGCCCTCCTGCCCTTCGGCGCAGGAACTGCCCGGCATGGCGGAGGAGGCGGTGCGCCTTATCCCCGGTGTGGGCGACGTAACGGTCGAGATCGTCTGGGACCCGCCCTGGGACCAGAGCCGGATGAGTGAAGACGCCCGACTCGCGCTCAACATGTATTGAGGATCGCGCCATGAGCACCACCGCCGAAGCGCCCCGCATCCGCCGCGCCCTGCCACCCCTGATGTCGCTGTCTGACGGCGCCGCCGAACGGCTCCGGGCGCTCTATGCCAAGGGCGAGCAGGGCAAGCTGCTGCGCGTGGCCGTCAGCACCAAGGGCTGTTCGGGGATGAGCTACGATCTTACCTGGGTCGAAGCCGCGGGGCCCGGCGACGAGACGGTAACGGACAAGGGCGTCACCATCCTGGTGGACCGCAAGGCCACGCTTTTCCTGATCGGCACGGTGATGGATTACGAGGTGAAGACGCTGTCGGCCGGCTTCACCTTCACCAACCCGAACGAGAAGGGCCGCTGCGGCTGCGGCGAGAGTTTCCACGTCTGACAACCCGCGGGTCGTTGCCTGCGACCTGAGCCCCCTGCATGCTGCCATGATAGCGGACGCAGTGGAGCGATCATGGACAGCATCAGGCGCCGCGGAGTTCTGGCGCTGGGATTGGGCGCCGCCGGCGCCACGCCAGCGACCGCGCAGGCACCGTGGCCGAGCCAGCCCGTCCGGCTGATCGTCCCTTACGCGGCCGGCGGCCCGTCCGACATCATCGCCCGTTCGCTGCAGGGGCCACTCCAGTCCGTTCTCGCGCAATCCGTGGTCATCGAGAACCGTGCCGGCGGCGGCGCCATCATCGGCACGGAAGCCGCAGCCCGCGCCACCGACGGCCACACCTTCCTCGTCGCCGACAGCCCGCACACCATCATCCCCGCCGTCCAGGCGCGCGTTCCCTATAACCCGGCTGCCGATTTCACGCCGGTGGGTCTGATCGGCGCTGTGTCGATGATGGTCATGGTGAATGCCTCCCTCCCCGCCCGGAGCATCGCAGCCTTCATCACCGACGCCAGGGCGCGGCCGGATGAGGTGACCTTCGGCAGCTCGGGCGTCGGCAGCCTCACGGACCTGCTCCCGAAGTGGCTGGGCCTGCTCGCTGGCGCCCGTTTCACCACCGTCCCCTACCGCGGCTCGGGGCCGGCGCTGCTCGATGTCGTCGCGGGGCAGATCAACGCGATCTTCTCCAGCACGCTCGCCGCCTCCGGCCCCTTGCGCGACGGCCAGGTGAGGCCGCTGGGCACCGCCACAACCGCGCGCCTTGCGGCGTTTCCGGAGGTGCCGACGCTGCGCGAACAAGGCATCGACATGGTGTCGAGCAATTGGTGGGGCGTCTTGGCCGCGAAGGCGAATTCGGCCACGGCTGTCGATCGCATGGGTGCGGCGCTGGCCGTCGCGCTGGACGATGCGGCGGTGCAGGAGAGGTTCGCGGCGCTGGGTATCGAGGCACGTCCCCGCGGCGCTGCGCCCTTCGCCGAGCTTCTCGCCCAGGAATTCCTCAACTGGGCGCGCGTCGCCCGTGACACCGGCGTGCGCGTGCCATGAGCGGCGTGCAGACCTTCCTCCAGGCCGTCCGGTCCGATGCCGCGCGACTGGAGGCGGATTTCGCAGCCATCTGCGCGACCGGTGGCCGTCTGCAGGGCACGCCCAGCGCCGATGCCGCATTCAGCCTGGTGGAGGACGCCTTGGCGCGGATCGGCACCGGCAGTCTCGCCCGCGTCACCACCGCCTATCATGGCTGGAGCCTCGATGCGGCCGCCATCACCATCCCCGGCGAGGCGGAGCCGGTGCCCTGCGCGGCGCTTGTGGGTTCGGTCTCGACGGAGGCCGGCGGCGTGGTCCTCGAGCTGCTCGACCTTGGCCGCGGCGCCCCCTCGGACGTGGCCGCCGCCGGCGACCAGGTGCGCGGGCGCGCGGTGCTGGTCCAGCACGAATACGCCTTCGCCACCGACACCATCCATCGCCGGGTCAAGCTGCGTGCAGCGAGTGATGCCGGCGCCGCGGCGATCATTATGGTCCAGCCGGGGCCTGGCCATGGCCCGGTTTCGGGCGGCGCGAATGGCTGCCCGGTGCCCGCCTTCGGGGTTGGGGTTGAGGGTGCCACCCGCATGCTCGCCGCCGGCCGTGCCCGGTTTTCCAGCCTGACGCAGCGCCATCGCGCGGAGACGACGAACCTCATCCTCGATCTCCCGGGCAAGGGTCCCGGCCATGTGGTGCTGTCCGCCCATCTCGACGGCCATCCGCTGGGGCAGAGCGCCATCGACAACGCGACCGGCGTTGCGGCCTTGCTCAGCCTCGCGCGCGCCGCCGCGCCGCGTGTCGCGGAGCTGCCGCGCGGGCTCAAGCTCTGCGTCTTCGGGGCAGAGGAATGGTCGCTCTCCGGCTCGCGCGCCTGGCTCGCGGGCCTGTCGCGCGATGCGGTGTCGGCGATGGCGATGAACCTCAACCTCGACAGCATCGCCGGCTCGCCGCGGCTGACGGCGATGACGTCCGGCTTTCACAGGTTGGGCGCTTTCGTACAGGCCGCGGCCGCCGAGGCCGGCTTCGAGCTTGCGGTGCACCTGCCGATCTCGATCAGCAGCGATCATGCCAACTTCGCCCATCACGGCGTGCCGGCCATGCGCCTCATCGCCGGCTTCAACGAGCCGGACAGCGTGCTTTCTCGCCTTCTGACGGGCGCGGACACCCAAGGCTGCGTGCCCCTGACGGAACTGCGCCAAGCCACCGAGGTGGCCGGTGCGATCCTGTGGCGCGGGCTGACCGCGACGCAGTCGGAGCTCGACGCCCTTCGCCAGGACGCGGACAGCGTGGCCGAGGCCATGAAGGTCCTGGCACCGCTTCCCGTCTGAACCGGTGCGCCATCAAGCTGACGGCGGCGGCGGCGGCTCCTCATCCTCCGGCTCGCGCGGCATGATGCGGTGCGAGGCCATGCCCGGCAGGAACAGCACGGCAAGCGCCGCACCGGGGCGTCCCGCCCGCAGCGCCCCGTCGGCGTCGTTCAACCGGCCGAGGATGGTGACGATCACCGCCTGCAGCGCCATGGTGACGTAGCGGCGCGCCGCGAACACGCTCACCGCGCCGAAGGCGAGCACTGTACTCACGCCCGGCGCCGTCTCGATGCTGCGCCAGGCCAGTGTCACCGCAAGCGGAATCGACAGCAGCACGAACAGGCGCATGCCCAGCATCCGATCGAGATCGGTGCGGATCTCGCGCGGCAGCAGCTTGCGTTGCTGCGCCTCCTCGCGCAGGTAGCGGAACAGCTGCAACGGAAACCGCCACCCGGCGAGCAGGATCTGCGGCAGCGCGGGCAGCTCCATGTAGACGTTCGACCGGAACACCGCGCCCGCGGCGGTCACCTCGTGCAGGTTGGGCGAGGAGAGCAGGCAGCGAAACACCAGCGCGCCGTCGAAGCGCGCGCCACCCAGATCCGCGCCCTGGAAGGTGGAGCGCTCGATGCGGGCGCCGCGGAGGTCGGCCTGCGACAGCTCCGCGCTGGACAGCTCGGCATAGAGGATGCTCGCACCGCGCAGGTCGGCGCGGGAGAGGTCGGCAGTGCGGATCAGGCAGCGATGGAAAGGGACGAATTCATCCGCCTCCGGCCGCAGGATGTGCCGCGCCGGCGCGCCGCGCTCCTGCGGCATCGGCCCGAGCAGCGCGCGGCGCAGCACCGCGCCCGGCAGGCCCGCGCCATCGAGGATCGCGCCGGAGAGATCCGCCTGGGTCAGGTCGACGGCACGCAATACGGCGTTGCGCAGGATGGTGCCGCGCAGGCTGGCGCCACGCAGCGACAGCCCGCTGCCCTGGCAGCCGCGCAGGTCCGCACCGTCCAACGCCGCGCCGTCGAGACTGTGCCCGCCAGGCCAGTCACGAAGCAGCCGCGTGAGGTCCGCACCTTCGAGCACGATGCCCTCGCGAACCAGACGTTCCAGCAGCGCGCGCGGGGAGGCATCGGTGGCCGGCGCGACCAGGACCTGTCCCTCGCGGTCGAACAGCGCTGGGTTGCCGGCGGCTTCAGCGGCCACGGTTGAGGTCCTCGTGCCCGCCGCGCATCGGCGGTGCCTGCCCGGCAGAATGGCGGGGTCTCGCGACCCGCGCCACGCCGGGAGTGCGCAGCCTACGCCGTGGCGCGTTCCGCGGCCCAGTCGAGCAGCCGCCCCCAGCGCGGGCTGGAATGCAGTATGGCGTAGAGCGGCGCCACCCAGCCACGCCTGCGCCAGGCGAGGAAGGTCTCGTCCGGCAGGTCGTCCAGCTTCTCCGGGTCGATGGTGAGGAAGCCATCGACGCGCATGCTGCCGCCTGATCGAAGGGTCAGGTCGGCCTGCTGCGGGCGCAGCAGGCCGGCGTCGCTGAGCGCGCGGCCGAAGGCCACGGAATCCTGCAGCGCAGCGCGCATCGCGGCGGCGAAGCGGAGCGCGGCGCTCAGGATCTCGGTCGGCTGGCCTTCGGCGAACAGGGGCTCGCCCGCCTCGGTGCCGAGCAGCGGCGCGCCGCTCTCGAGGGCCAGGACGAGCTTGTCCGGGGCATCGGTCGCCGGCAGCAGAAGGAAGGGGTAGCAGCGCAGCCAGCCCGGCACATAGGCGCCCGGCCGCCAGTTGCCGTCCTCCTGCACCAGCAGGTTTTCCTCGGCCCGCACGCCGAGCACCGCGACCGGAACCGGCACGGGGCCCGCGCTCAGCACGATCGGGATCTCGGACGCCGCCACGATCTCGGTGAGGCCGAGCGGCACCGCGTTGAGCTGGCGGGCGAAGGCGAAGCCGGTGCGACGATCCAGGCGCAGCGCCGCGTGGCGGCCGGCCTCGACGGCCTCGACCGCGCGGAAGATGGCGGGGATCGGGCCGGCGTCGGGGGCGGGATTGGTCTCGGACATCGGTTCAGGCTCCTCGGGCCATGAGGGCCTGCACGGCGCGCAGCCATGCCTCCCAAGCGGTGTCGGCGGCCGCGGCCGCCGTTTCGGAATCGCGCGACGCCTGGTTGAGGCGCCGCTGGGCTTCGGCACGCTCGGCACCGGTGCGGTCTTCGACCGCCTGGCGGGCCCGGGTCAAGCTCGCTTCGGAGACGCGCCAGACGCGCACGCGGGTGCGCAGATCGTCGAACTGGCGGCGCACGCCCTGCAGGGCCTCCACCGTGGCGACGAGCTCGGCGCGGCCCGGCACATCCGCGGCGGTGCGGCCGAGGATTGCCTGGAGGTTCTCGAGCGTCCCCGGCCCGCCGGGCAGGCGACGCTGGTTCTGCTCGATGTCGAATTCCCGCCAGCGCAGCAGCACCAGGTCGCCCAGGCCCGGATCCCACAGCGGGATGTCCTGGCCGACCTGGCGCTCAAAGGGAAAGCGCAGCGTGGCTGGCGCGGCGGCCATCGTCGCCTCCGCGCGCAGGCCGAAATCGCCCTCGGCCAGCACCGGGAAGCGCGGCGTGGCGCCGGGGCGGCGCGGCAGGTCGATCACCAGTGGGCCGCGGCCCTCGCGCGGATCGATGGCGATCGCGACCTCCTCGGTACGGCTGATCTCCAGCTTCACGATGCCCCGCGCCGCGGCGACGCGCACCACGCGATCCGTCGAGGAGGAGGCCGTGGTGAACTGCACGTCGCGATCGCGCGCGAAGGCGAGCAGGCGCGTGTCGCCCACCGCCATGGTGCGGATTTCGGCGTCGCCGAGGAAGGCGCCGGCCTCGTTGCCCTCGGCGCCATAGACGGTGGCGAGGCCATCGGGCAGCGCGGTGGGCAATGCGTTGCGCAGGCGCAGCGCGGAGAGCGGGTTGCGCGCCGAGAGATCCTGGATCCACCAGACCCGCTCGGCCGGCAGGCGGGCATCGAGGAAGGGCACGTTGGCCGTCTCGCCGGCGCGGATGGTGACGCGTTCGCCCAGGACGAAGGCGACGCGACCGGCCGTCGCCGCGGCCTGGATCGGCAAGGCGGGCGCGGAGGGTTCGGCACGCCCCTGCTCGGCCGCGCCACCGCGCGCGGCCTGCGCCATCGGCGCGGGCGACATCGCTGCCGCCATGCCGGGCGCCGCGCGCCCGACCGGTGGCGGTGCGGGCGGGGGCGGCGGCCGCGTGCCGGTATCGGCGGTCACGCGCACCGCGTCGGGCACCCGCACCGGCATCTCGATGCGCGGCACCCGGATCGGGTCATAGAGCGGCTGGTGGAAGGCCGCGGCCTCGCCGGAGACCAGGGCAAGCCGGATGCGATCCCAATCGGTGCCGGAGGCATTCTCCACCACGGCCCAACCCTGCAGCCGCGCCACGGTCTGCGAAGACCCCGGCGCCGGTACCAGCAACCGCCAGGACGGCTTCCACACCGGCGCACCGGTCACGTAGAGGACCGCGACATCGCGCGCCCGATCGGCGCGCAGCCCAATCTCCACCCGCCTTTCGTCATTCGTGCGCGACGCGGCCACCGCCTCCGCCGCCCGTGCGACGCGCGCCGCCAGCGTGGTGTCGGCGAGGCGGATATCCTCACCCTCACGCAGCAGCACGGTGACGAGGCCGGTGGGCGTGATGAGCGTGACGCGCAGACCGGCCGGAACCTCGGCGGCATCGGCGATGCGGCCCGTGGATCCCGAGGCCGTCGCCTCCTGCCCGCGCAGCGCGGTGATGAGCGCGGCGCGGGAGGCGAAGTCGGCCGGGCGCAGCGGCAATCCCCGAAAGGCTTCCTCGGCGAGGTCGCGCGCCGGCAGGCGGACGCCCTCGACGGTGCCAGCCGGGTCGGCGACGACGAGGCTGCGCAGCAGGTCGTCGATGTCGTCGGTCGGCGCGCGGAAAGTCGCCGAGCCGCCGGCCGCAACCTCCCCCACCCGCTCGATCTGCGCGAGGCCGCCCGAGGAGAGCGTGACGCTGCGCACCGGCAGGTCGGCGGCCGACAGCGCGGTGCTGCTGAGCAGCAGCAGGGCAAGGCTCGTGCGGCGCATCTGGCGATCTCCCGAAGTTGGGGCGGAGACTAGGCGAGGGGGGTGGGGCGCTCAAGCGGCGGTATGGCGATGACGCAACCCGATCGTTGCGCTAGCGTCAGGCCGCAATCACGGAGACGTCATCATGTCCGCCGCAGCCGGTTCCGCCGCCGCCGCAGCCCCGCCCGCGGCAAAACCCCTCGACGCGAAGGGCATCTGGCCGGGCGACATCCTCATCAGCGATGAAGCCGTCCTCGTCTCGCACAGCGCCGTCTGCGTCGAAGACGACAAGATCGCGCATGCGATGGGCGGCGTGCCGCTGCTCGGCTCGCTGCTGGATTTCGAGAAGGGCAAGGGCACCGTCTATCGCGCCAACCCGAACCTCACCTATCCGGACACGGCCAATCTCTGGCGCGTCTGCCAGGCGCTGGCGCCGAAGATGAAGTTCGGCACGAACTACGCGACGCTCGTCTTCGGCTCGGCCGAATACGGCGCGGGTGCGGCCGCGTGGAAGGCGTCGATGCAGGAGATGTACATCAACGGCGTCTTCGCCACGAAAAGCGACCAAGGCAAGCCGGCCAATCTGGTGTGCAGCCAGTTCGTCGTGCTCGCGATGCAGATCGCGCTGGGCGAAAAGCACGTGAGCTTCATCAAGCTCGACGGGCGCTACACGCTGCCCAAGACGCTGCGCAGCTACCTGGTGGGCGCGGGATCGGGCTGGCGCGCGGTCGGGCCGTATAATCGCGGCGTGTTCCAGTACGGCGTGCCCACCTGATTAGGGCAGCGACACCGCGCCGGCCTTGCCGCCGGCCATCGCGGCCGCAATGTCGTCGCGCACCGCGGGCACGCGCCGGTAATAGTAGTGGCCGGTATTGCCGTCCGAGGTGACGTCGAGCGCCTTGGTGCCGGTGCAGTCGATGCGGCGCACGCCTTTCACCTTCGCGAAGTTGAGCCCGGCCTCGCCGCGTTGGCCGAGGCGTTCATGCCCGTTCACCCCCTGGCTGACCTTGAGGATGTCGTCTGCCTGGCTCGCGTAGATGTGGACGCGCTTGGCGATCATCTGCAGCGTCTTGATCCAGGCCGGGGCCATGCCCTTGGGCGCGCTCTCATGGTCGCCCGCACAAAGGAACGCCTCGTCGAACAGGATCGAGGTCGGCGCCTGCGGCCGCGCCAGGGCGGCGCCGAGGATCTGGTGACCCATGCTGTGCGCCATCAGGAAGCACTTGCCCCCCCGCTTGCGCACCGCCTCGAACACCGGGACCAGGCGGTCGAAGGCGCTGACCAGACCGTCGGCGGAGTCCGTCGCGCGCTTCTGGTCGGCGAGGTATTCCTCCGCCGCCGGCGTGATGAGACGGCCATGGATGAGCGAGACGAAGGGCGTGAAGGCCAGCGTCGCCAGCGTCCCGACGACCCCCTTGATTGTGACCGTGATGCCCGGCGAGGGCCAGGTGAAGGTCAGCACGGTGCAATCCGCCGCCGGCACGCCTGAGGCCGCAAGGAAATCCCGGTTGAAGGCGGCGCGCGTGATGGCGTCGGAGAAGGTGTTGGCAAACCCGTGGATGAAGAAGATCAGGTTGGTCGCCGTTCTCAGCTCCGCCGCGGCGGTGGCCGAGAACTCGTCGGGCGCTGCGGCGCCGATGGATTCGATGCTGCCCTCCACGAGCGCCAGGGTATCCGCCGGCGTGACGCGCGCGATGCCGGTGCGTAGCCGGCCTTCGCTCAGCGCGCCGGTGTAGCTGTCGGGCAGGCTCGCGGGGCCCACGAGGTCGCGGTTGGTGATGAAGAACACGTCGGGCATCGGAGCCTCCCCTGTCTGGGGTCAGTCTCCGCCGGTGCGCCCATCCAATGCAAAAGGTAAACGCCGCCGAGCCGCAAGTATACGCTCAGCCCTTGTGCCGGGTGACCAGCCGCCCCGGCTTCTCGCCCGTCGCCTTGCCTTGCGCGAAGGTCGGCACGCCATTCGCCCAGACCTCCTCGATGCCGAGCGAGGCCTGAATCGGCTGCTCGAAGGTCGCGACGTCGATGACCGTATGCGGGTCGAACAGCACCAGGTCGGCATAGGCGCCGACGCGGATCTCGCCGCGATCCACCATGCCGAACAGCCGCGCCGTGCGCCCGGTCATCTTGTGGACGGCCGTTTCGAGCGAGAACAGCCCGAGCTGCCGCGCGTAGAAGCCCAGCACGCGCGGGAAGGTGCCCCACAGCCGCGGATGCGGATGCGCGTCATGCGGAATACCGTCCGACCCGATCACCGAGAGCGGATGCGCCATGATGCGGCGCACATCCTCCTCATCCATCTGGAAGGTGATCGCCCCCGCCGGCAGCAGCTTTTCGGCAGCCGATTTCATGTCCGTATTCCAGCCGCGCGCGATGTCGGAGAGGTCCTTGCCTGCCATCTCCGGATGCGGCACCGACCAGGTGCAGATGACGCGGATATCGTCGCGCAGCTTGTCCGGCATCATCACCGTGGACCCCGCCGGATAAGGGTACATGTCGTACGCGACGTCCTGCATCTGCGCCGCCGCGTCCAGCAGTGCGAGCGTCTGCGTGCTGCGCCCGTAATTCTCCGGCATCGAGCATTTGTGGTGGCTGATCCAGACCTGGATCCCCGCGCGCCGGCCGATCTTCAGCGTCTCCTCGATCGAGGCGCAGACCCGGTCCGCCTCGTCGCGCATATGCGTGGCATAGAGGCCCTGGGTCGGGCGAAGCGCTTCGGCCACCGCGATCACCTCCTCCGTGCTCGCCTGCGCATTCGGCGCGTAATACAGCCCCGTCGAAAACCCCGAGGCACCTTCGGCCAGCGACTGCTTCACGCGCATATGCATGCGCTGGATCTCGCCATCCGTCGCAGCGCGATAGACATCGCCGCCCATCGCCTCCACCCGCAGCGTTTGGTGCCCGACGAAGGCGTAGGTGTTGAGCTCCGATCCCTTGGTCTTCAGCGCATGCGCGTAGTCGCCGAAGCTGTCGTACTGCCACCAGCTCTCATCGCCGAGCAGGTCGAGCGGCGGGATCGGCCGCGTTGTCTGCCGCAACGGCGACAGGCTCACGCCGCAATTGCCGACCACCACCGTGGTGACGCCCTGGCTCATCTTGCACAGCGTGCAGGCCGGGCCGCACAGCACAGCGCGGTCATCATGGGTGTGCGCGTCGATGAAGCCCGGCGCGAGCGCGCGGCCGGTCGCGATCACCTCGCGATCCGCACTCGCCCCGCCGAGATCGCCCACCGCCACGATGCGGTCGCCGGTCACACCCACGTCGCCTAGCGCGCGCGGCGCGCCCGTGCCGTCGAAGATGGTGGCATCGCGGATGATGAGGTCGCAGCGCAGGGCCATGGTCATGTTGTCCTTGTTCGCGTGGCGATGATGCCGTGCGCAGCCGAGCCGCGCCAGACGCCGCCTTGCCGCGCCGGCGCGCCGGGGGCAGCATCCCCGCGCGAAGCCGGCAGGAAACATCGCCGCCGCGGGAGGAGATGATCATGACCGACACCCCCACTGGCCGCAGGGCCGGGCTTTTCGGTGCGAGCGCCTTGCTGCTCGCGCAATCCCGGCCCGCCGCCGCGCAGACCGCGCCGCGCGCCGCACCGCGCCCCCGGCCGCTGATGCGCGGCTTCGCGCAGGACCGCCTGGCGCGCATCGCCACCGTCATGCAGGCCGAAGCCGAACGCGGCAGCTTCCCCGGCGCCGTCACCTACATCGCCCGCCAGGGCGAGACCGTGCATTTCGAGGCCCATGGCCATCTCGACGCGGCGAAGACGCGCCGCATGACGCGCGACGCCATCTTCCTCCAGGCGAGCATGACCAAGCCCATCGTCTCCACCGCCGCGATGATGCTGGTCGAGGAAGGACGCCTGAAGCTCGATGACCCGATCGCGGTCTACCTGCCGGAGCTGCGCGACCTGAAGTTCGAACGCGTGCGCGACGGCAACACCGAATTGGTCGCACCCGCGCGTCAGCCCATCGTGCAAGACCTGCTGCGCCACACCGCAGGCTTCGTCTACGCCGACGCAGCGCCCACCGCGTCCATCCGCGACGCGTACCGGAGCAACAACATCCAGGCCGGCGACGGGCCGATCACCGGCGACGAAATGCTGCGCCGCCTCGGCACCATCCCCCTCGCCTTCGAACCGGGGACGCGCTTCTTCTATTCTATCGCCGTGGACGTCCTCGGCCTTCTGGTCGCGCGCGTGGCCCGACAGCGCCTGGACCGCGTGCTGGAGGAACGCATCCTCGGCCCGCTCGGCATGCGCGACACCGCCTGGTTCGTGAGCCCCGACCGGCGCCCGCGTCTTGCCGAGACGCTCGATTCAGACCCGCTGAAGGCGGATATGTGGCGCGCCTACCGCATCCTCACCGATGAGCGCGAGACCTCCTACCTCAAAGGGGGCGCTGGCCTCGTCTCCACCGCCAGCGACTACGCGAAGTTCGCGCAGATGATCGCGAACAACGGTACCTTCACCGGGCGCCGCTACCTTGCGGCACCGGTAGTGAACTTCATGCTCTCGGACCACATGATCGGCTTCGAAGGCACGCCCGCGGCCTCCACCGGGCCAGGCTACGGCTTCGGGCTTGGCTTCGCCGTGCGGCGACAGGATGGGATGGGGACAGCGCCAGGGTCTACGGGCGATGCGATGTGGGCGGGGGCCTGGGGGACCAGCTTCACCATCGACCGCGCAGAAGGGCTGGTGGCGATCCTGATGGCGCAGGGGCCGAGCAACCGCGGACGGACGCGGATGATCTTCAAGGACCTGGTGTATGGGGCGATGGTGGAGAGCCTGAGGCGATAAGAAAGACCGGGGGAAAGGAGTTTCCCCCGGACCCCCAATCTTTTATTTTTGGCTACTTGGATGCGCCGTAAACGCGGCGCGCAGCGTCCGCAGTCACCAGGCCATCCGCCACGTCGCGCTCGACCAGTGCAGGATCACGCGCCGCCGGGTCGCCCATGCCGCCACCGCCGGGCAGCTTGAGCAGCAACCGCCGGCCCTTCGGGATCACCTGGAATCCCTTAGTCCGCAGCACCGTGCCGTTCGCATCATTCAGGCCAACCCAGCCGGCCTCGCCATCTCCGCCGCCATCGCGGCCCTTCGGCGCATTGGCGACGCGGTCAAAAATCGCATTCACCGCGAACTCCGCATCGCCCTTCGCACCGATCTCCATGATCTGCCCGAACCCGCCGCGCGTGCGGCCCGCACCCGCGCTGTCCGGCCGCAGCTCCTTCTTCCAGAAGATCACCGGCGCGACGTTCTCCGTCGCCTCCACCGGCATGGTGCGCACGCCCGACGGGAACGCCGTGCCATCCAACCCGTCCTTCCCCGGCCGCGCCCCCGTGCCACCCGAGTTGAAGGTGATCACCTCGAAATCCGCGACCTCCGCCTGCTGCCCGCTCACCTGCGCGCCGCCACGCAGCGGCGGATTCCACAGGCATGACGACCCCTCCGCCACCACCCGGTCCGGCACCGCCTGGTGCAGGCAGCCCATGATCAAGTCAGGCAGCAATTGCCCCGTCACATGCCGCACACTCACCGGATAGGGACGCGGCGCGTTGAGGATGCACCCCTCCGGGATCACCATGCGGAAGGGCGCAAGGGAGGCCCAGTTGTTGGGGATGTCCGGGGCGACCACCACCTTGATGCCGAAGCACGAATAGGCCCGGCAATAGGCGGGCGGCACGTTGATGCCGCGCTGCGACAGGCCCGAGGTGCCGGCGAAATCCACCTCGATGGCGTCCTCAAGAATGGTCAACGCCGCACGCAAAGTCACAGGTGCCTCATACCCGTCCGACTTGATGGAGGCGCTGTAGGTGCCGCGCGGAAGGCGCGCGATTTCCGCGATGGTCGCGGCCAGCGAGCTGTCAAAGATATATCCCGCGAGGTCGTCGATGCTGTCCATCGCGAACTCGTCCAACATCTCGACGAGCCGCTTGGCGCCGGCGTCGTTGCAGGCGCACAGGCTGTAGACATCGCCCTCAAGCTCCACCGGCGTGCGCGAGCCCACGCGAAGGAAATCGAAGAAGGTCTCGTTCGGCACGCCCTGGTCGAAGCATTTGACGATCGGGATATACAGCCCCTCCTCGAACACGCTCCGCCCCTCGGGGCCCATGCCTAGGCCGCCGATGTCGATGATGTGCGCCGTGTTCGCGAACAGCCCGACGATCTCCCCGCGCCGAAAGGCCGGCGTCACCACGGTCAGATCATGCAGATGACCGGTGCCGAGCCAGGGGTCATTGGTGATGTAGTGGTCTCCAGGCTTCATCGACGCGGCCGGGAACTTCGCGAGAAAATGGCCCACCGATTCCATCATGGAATTGACGTGCCCCGGCGTGCCGGTGACCGCCTGCGCCAGCATCCGCCCCTGCAGGTCGAAGACGCCCGCGGAGAGATCGCCCGCCTCCCGCACCGTGGTGGAGAAGGCCGTGCGGATCATCGTCTGCGCCTGCTCCTCCACGACCGCGATGAGGCGATTCCATTGGATCTGTCGCTGGATCTTTTCGAGCGCGTCCATCAGCGAGCCTCCTGCGTCAGTTCCAGATACCCCAGCGCATCCACCCGGCACGACCAGCCCGGCCCGACTAGCGTGCTCGTCTCATCCTCGGAAACGATGCATGGGCCCGCGACGCGCGCGCCGCGTGCCATCTCGCCGCGGTCGTAGACAGACCAGGCCGCCACCGCGCCCGTCCGCGTGTCGCGCACCTGCTGTACCCGGATCGGCGCGGGTGCCGCGGCATCCGCCACATCGGCCGCCGCCGCCACGTCGGGCACTTCGGTGGCGACAGTGACCGCGAAGGAGAGGATTTCGACGTCGCTGCCCGGCACCGGCCGGTCATAGAAGCGCGTGTATTCCGCATCATAGGCAGCCCGAACCGCCGCGACATCCGCCACCGTCAGGGCGCGCGCCGGCAGCACCACCGCGATCTCATGCCCTTGCCCGACATAGCGCATATACGCGATGCGATTTTCCCGCACCGGCGCTCCCGGCGCGCCATGCGCGACCACGCCGTACGCCTCCGCCGACATCGCGGCGAGCAGACCATTCACCGCCGCCACATCGAACGTCCCGAACCGCTGGTACAGCGACTTCACCACCTCATACGCCACCGGCGCGCGCAAGAACCCGATCGCGCTGCCCACCCCTGCCCCGCTCGGCACCAGTACTCGCGTCACGCCGATCTTCTCCGCCACGCGATAGCCATGCACCGGCCCGCCGCCACCGAAGGCGATGATCGCACGTCCGCCAAACCCCTTCCCGCTTTCGATCGCGTGCACCCGCGCCGCATTGGCCATGTTCTCATCGACCATCTCGACCACGCCGAGCCCCGCCATCTCCGGCCCCAGCCCCAGCTTCCCGCCGACATGCGCGCCCAGCGCCGCCAACGCCGGCGCCACCTGCAATTTCATCGCCCCGCCCGCAAACAACTCCGGCTCATACCGACCAAGTGCGAGGTTCGCATCCGTCACCGCGGGTTTCGTCCCGCCGCGCCCATAGCAGGCTGGCCCCGGCATCGCGCCCGCGCTCTCCGGCCCCACCGTGATCCGTCCCAGGCTGTCGACTTGCGCGATGGACCCGCCGCCGGCGCCGATCTCCACCATCTCGATCACCGGGATGCGTAGCGGCAACCCCGACCCCTTCTTGAACCGCCCCACGCGCGCGACCTCGAAGGTGCGGCTCGCCTGCGGCGCGTAGTGGTCGATCAGGCAGACCTTCGCCGTGGTGCCGCCCATGTCGAATGACAGCACCTTCTCCAAGCCACGTTCTTTCGAGACATGGGCGGAGAAGATGGCACCCCCCGCCGGCCCCGATTCCACCAGGCGGATCGGAAACCGCGCCGCCGTCTCGACGGTCGTCAGCCCACCACCCGACAGCATAAGGAACAGCGGGCACCCGAGCCCCGCCTCGCGCAGCCCGGTCTCCAGGCGCCCCAGATACCGCGCCATCATCGGCTGCACATAGGCATTGGCCACGGTGGTTGAAAACCGCTCCCACTCGCGCATTTCGGGAGACACCTCGGCACTCAACGAAATCGGCAGCCCCGGCCACATCTCGCGCGCGATGGCCGCCGCGCGCTGCTCATGCACCGGGTTCACGAAAGCATGCAGGAAGCCGATGGCCAGCGCCTCGATCCCTTCGGCGCGCATCACCTCGATCTGCGTGCGAACCGCCGCCTCGTCGAGCGGCAGCAGCACCTTGCCCTCATTGTCCAGCCGCTCCGGCACCGTAAGGCGCCAGCGCCGCGGCACGAGGGGCTGCGGCAAATCGATATTCAGGTCGTACTGGTCGTAGCGCGCCTCATTGGCCAGCGCGATGACGTCGCGGAACCCCTCCGTCGTCAGCAGCGCCGTCCGCGCCCCCTTGCGCTCAATCAGCGCATTCGTGGCCAGCGTGGTGCCGTGGATCACCAGCGCGATATCCGCCGGCGCCATCCCTGCGGCCGCCAAGATCTGCTGCGTGCCGACCAGCACGCCTTCCTCCGGCGCCTGCGGCGTGGTCAGCGTCTTCGCCGTCCAGCGTTGCCCGTCGCGCTCCAGCGCGAGGTCGGTGAAGGTGCCGCCGATATCGACGGCCAGGCGTGCGCTCATTCGCCAAAATCCTGGATAAAACGAGAGATGACGGCCGCGCCGGCTGCAAAATCCTCCATGCGCATGGCCTCGTGCGGGTTGTGGCTGCCGTGCTGGTTGCGCACGAACACCATCCCCGCGGGAACCCCCGCCTGGGCAAAGGCCGCCGCATCATGCCCGCCGCCCGAGGGCATCGGCTTGTGCGAAACCCCCAGCGCCGCGGCCGCGGCCAGCAGCCCCGTCTGCACGCCGGCATCCATCGGGCTCGCGCGACTGCCGCCTTCGGCACCCAACTCGAACCGCACGCCACGCCGCGCCTCGATGGCCGGCACGAGCATGGAAAGGCGCTCGAAAATCAGGTCGCAATTCCGCACGTCGAGGCTACGCACATCCAGCATGAACCGCGCCTCGCCGGCGACCTTGGTGAAGCCCGCCTCCGCCGTCGTCCCCAGCGTGCAGAAGGTGCAGACCAGCGACCGCCCCGCCGCATCCAGCTCACACCAATACTCGTCCAGCGACGCCGCCAGCTCCGCCAGCGCGATCGCCGCGTCGCGCCGATACTTCCGCGGCGTTCCGCCCGAATGATTGTACTCGCCCAACACCCGCGCCCCGCGCAGCCGCCGGCTCCCCGGAATGCCCGTCACGATCCCGACCGCAACGCCCTCCGCCTCCAGCACCGGCCCCTGCTCGATGTGCAGCTCGACATAGGCCGCCGTGTCCTCCGGCGAGATCACCCGCTCGCGCCGCGCGACGAACCCCGGGTCAAACCCCTCCTCCACCATATGCTCCGCCAGCGACCGCCCGCTATCCATGCGGCGCACGCCCAGCTCCTCCGCCCCCATCGTCCCCAGCGCCGCACGGCTTCCGGGAAACGACGTCGGAAACCAGGCCCCCGCCTCCTCCGCGCGAATCGCCATCACCGTCACATCCCGCCCCGGCACGAACCCCGCCCGCTGCATCCCCGCCACCACCGCCAACCCCGCCAGCACCCCCGCCGCGCCGTCGAAGTTTCCCCCCTGCGGCACGGAATCCAAATGACTCCCTAAAATCACCCGCTTCGCTGCCCGATCCACCCCCGGCAACGTCATGTACAAATTGCCCACGGGATCAACCCGCGTCTCCAACCCAAACGCATCCGCCTCCGCGCGCACCAACGCATGCGCCATCCGCTCGCCGGGCCCATAGGCCTCGCGCGTGATGCCAACGCCATCAAAACTCCGCTCCCGCAGCGCATCGAACAACGCAGCGGCGAGGTCCACATCCGGGGTGAGGTTGGGAAGGGTCATGGGAAGCAGGGCCAGGGGGCGCTGCCCCCTGGACCCCCGCCGGGGATCGCGCCGATCCCCGGACGCCTGCGTGTGTTGGTCCTGGCTTGGGTAGGGGTGTGTTTCATCGATGTGCGCCGGGTTGGGGAGAGGGCGGGTCGCGAATGCGCCCATGCCAATGTTACCTCCATGCGCCCTCTCCCCAACCCGGCTCGCCTCCGGCGAGCCTGCCCCACTCCCAATCCCAAGAACCAACAAATGGAGGTTCAGGATCGACACGATCCTGGCGGGGTCCAGGGGCAGCGCCCCTGGCCTTGCTCCCCTCACCCATCACAGCATCGCCCGGACGCGGCCGCCGTCGATGCGCATCATGGTGCCGGTGATGTAGCTGGCTTGTTCGCTGGCAAGGAACGCGCCGGCGGGGCCAAAGTCTTCGGGGATGCCGAGGCGTTGCGCCGGGATTTCCTTGGCCGAGGCAGCGAGGGATTCTTCCACGGTGATGCCTTTGGTCGCGGCGTTCTTGCCGGCGGTTTCAAGCACGCGGTCGGTCTTGATGGTGCCTGGCGCGATGACGTTCATGGTCACGCCATCGGCGGCGACTTCGCCGGACAGGGTCTTGAGCCACGACCAGATGGAGGCGCGGAGCGTGTTGGACAGCGCGATCTGCGGGATGGGGTGCTGCATGCCGGTGCTGCCGACGACCAGGATGCGCCCCCATTTCTGCGCGCGCATGGCGGGCAGCAGCCGCATGGTGATGCGGATGGGCGAGACGGTGATGCGTTGGAACCAGGTGAACAGGTCAGGCTCCGTGATCTGCATGGCGGTGCCCGGCGGCGGGCCGCCATGGTTGAGGACGAGGATATCCACGCCGCCCATCGCGGCGACAGCGCCATCGGCCAGGCGGTCCATGTCTTCGCCGTTGGCG
This sequence comes from Plastoroseomonas arctica, assembly GCF_018128965.1. Lineage (GTDB taxonomy): Bacteria > Pseudomonadota > Alphaproteobacteria > Acetobacterales > Acetobacteraceae > Plastoroseomonas > Plastoroseomonas arctica. The sequence continues at coordinate 22,508 of NZ_JAAEDH010000018.1, read as the reverse complement.
ACATCGGCGGGGATGCCGACGCAGGACTTGGCGCCGAGGGCGAGCAGTTCCGCGGCCGCCACGTCAAGGCTCGCCTGGCTACGGCCGGAGATGACCAGCGCCGCACCTTCGGCGGCGAGCGAGTTGGCGATCGCGCGCCCCAGCCCCTTGGACGCGCCCATCACCAGGGCGCGACGGCCCTTCAAACCGAGATCCATGTTCGCATTCCGCTTTCTTGTGTGTGACAAGCCTGCCGGCTTCGTCGTCGGGTGACAAGCGACCCCCTCTGGTCAGCCCCGCCACCGCCGGTATGGTGCGGCGAAGGACGAGGACGCCGATGACCAAGCCGCCCCTGCTGCTGACCCGCACCTTCCCCGAGGCTGTCGAGGCGCGCGCCGCGCGCGACTACGACGCGCGGCTCGCCTCCGGCGACACCGGCTGGGCCAATGACAGCGCCGAGATTGCGCGGCGCGCGGCGGGTGCGGCCGGCATCCTCTGTGCCGCCGGCGACCGGATGAACGCGGAGACCATCGCGGCGCTGCCGGAGGGGGTGAAGATCATCGCGACCTTCTCCGTCGGCACCGATCATATCGACCTCAAGGCGGCCGCCGACCGCAGCATCCTGATCGCCAACACGCCCGATGTCCTTTCGGTCGCGACCGCCGAGATCGCCATGTTGCTGATCCTGATGGCCGCGCGGCGCGCCGGCGAGAGCGAACGCGTGCTGCGGGCCGGCGCCTGGTCGGGATGGACGCCCACGCAGTTCATGGGCGTGACGCTGGAGGGCAAGCGCCTGGGTATCCTCGGCATGGGCCGCATCGGGCGGGCGCTGGCGACCATGGCGCGTGGGTTCGGGATGGAGATCCATTATCGAAACCGCAGCCAGCTGCCGCTCGAACAGGAGCAGGGCGCGCATTTCCACGCCGATGACGCGCCGTTCCTCGCCGCGTGCGATATCCTGTCCATGCACATCCCCGGCGGCGCGGCGACACGACACTGGCTAAATGCAGAACGTATCGCGCTGCTGCCCCAGGGTGCGATCGTGGTGAACACCGGCCGCGGCACCACGGTGGATGATGCAGCGCTGGTCGCGGCGCTCTCCAGCGGGCACATCCGCGCCGCCGGCCTCGACGTCTATGATGGCGAGCCACGCATTTTTCCGGGGTATCTTGGCCTGGAGAATGTCGCGCTGCTGCCGCATCTGGGCAGTGCCACCATCGAGACGCGCGACGCCATGGGCTTCCGCGCGCTCGACAATCTCGATGCGGTGCTGCTGCGCGGCGAGGAGCCGCCGCACCGCGTCCTCTGATCCATCACGGGAGTTCACGATGTTCTTCGATTTCGCAACGCTGCCGACGCGCGAGCGCTACAAGCTCATCGTCTCCACCGTGGTGCCGCGCCCGGTCGCCTGGGTGGTGACGCAGGATGCCGATGGCATCAACAACGCCGCCCCCTACTCCTTCTTCAACGCGCTGACCGACGACCCCGTGGTGATCGCCATCGGCTGCGGCCCGACGCCCGAGGGCTCCAAGAAGGACACGCTGCAGAACATCCGCAACACTGGGCAGTTCGTGGTGAACCTGGTCTCCGCCGAAAACGCCGAGCAGATGAACATCACAGCCATCCAGTTCCCGCCCGAGGTGGATGAGCTGAAGGAGGCGGGGCTCACCGCCACGCCGTCCACCCTCATCAAGCCGCCGCGCATCGCGGAAAGCCCGGTCGCACTCGAATGCGAGACCTTCCAGCTGATCCCGGTGAGCCATCACACCATCGTGCTCGGCCGCGTGCTGGCGATGCATGTGCGCGACGACTGCGTGCTGGACCAGGCGAAGAACTACATCGACACGGAGAAGCTCAACCTGGTCGGCCGCATGCATGGCCGCGGCTGGTACGCGCGCACGACCGACCGCATCGAGATCCCCCGCATGTCGCCCGAGGAGTGGGCGGCGAAGCAGGGCAAGTGATGCGCCGGCGCGCGCTTCTGGCCACACCTGCGCTCGCGCTGGCGGGTCACGCGCGCGCGCAGGGATTTCCGGATCGTCCACTGCGCCTGATCATTCCCTGGACGCCGGGCGGCACCAACGACATCGTCGGCCGTATCGTCGCCGATGCGATGGGGCCGCGGCTGGGCCAATCCATCGTCATCGAGAATCGCGGCGGTGCCGGCGGCGCGCTGGGCGCGGAGGTCGTGGCCAAGGCCGCGCCGGATGGGCTCACCTTGCTGCTCGGCGGCAGCGGCAGCCTCACGATCAACCACCTGGTGCGCCGCTCCATTCCCTATGATCCCGCGACGGCATTCGCGCCGATCGGGATGATGGTGGAAGGCGCCAACGTGCTGGTCGTCCACACATCGGTGCGCGCCACCACCATGCGCGAATTGCAGGCCGAGGCGCGTGCTCGCCCGATGACCTATGGCTCCTCCGGCGTCGGCAGCACCAGCCACGCGGTGGGCGCGATGATCGCGCTGGCTCTTGGCGTGGAGATCGAGCACATCCCCTATCGCGGCTCGGGTCCCGCGTTGAACGACATCATCGCCGGCCGCCTGTCGATGATGAGCAATGCCGTTGCACCGATGCTGCCGCATATCCGCGCCGGATCGGTGCGCGCGATCGGCATCGCCGGCGGCAACCGGAGTGCGACCACGCCCGAGGTTCCCACCATGGCGGAACAGGGCTTTCCGGAGGTCGATGCGGCCACCTGGTATGCGCTGCTCGCGACCGGCGGCACCCCGCCGGACCGGGTGGCGCGGCTGCACGCGGCACTGAACGGCGCGCTCGCCGATCCCACGGTGCGCCAGCGGCTGGAGGAGAATGGGCTAGACATCATCCCCTCCGAGTCGCCGGACGCCTTCGCGGGTTTCCTCGCCGCCGATACCGCCCGCTGGGCACCGGTGATCCGCCGCGCGGGTGTGACGGCGAACTAGAGCAAGCTCTCGGCGAGGCCGCCGCAACGCATCCCGCTTTAAGGCGCTTGGCCCAGGAATGGCTCCAGCGCGTCGAGGAAGCCGCCGGGGTTCTCGGCATGCACCCAATGGCCGGCGTTGGGCACCACCGCGTGCCGCGCGGTCGGGAACAGCGCCGCGATGGCCGCTTCGTGCTCGGGGCGGATGTAGTCGCTGCGTGCCCCGGCGAGGAACAGCACCGGGCCTTCGAACACCGCCGCCGGCGCCGCGAAATCCTCGATCGCCGGCATCGCCGCGGCGATCTCGGCTAGGCCGATCCGCCAGGCCGGCGTCGCATCGAAGCGCAGATTCTGCAGCAGGAAGGCGCGCATGCCGGCTTCGGGGATGGTGGCCGCAAGCAAGGCGTCGGCGGCGCGGCGCGTGAGCCCCGGCGTCACCGGCAGCGCCTGCAGGGCCGCGACGATCGCGCGAAGGTTCGGCGGATACGGCACGGGCGCGATATCGGCGACCACAAGCCGCTCCACCAGCGCCGGCGCGGTCAGCGCCAGCATCATCGCGACCTTGCCGCCCATCGAATGACCCACCACCGCGGCGCGCGGCACGCCCAGCGCCTGCAGCGTCTGCGCGACATCCGCCGCCATGGATCCGTGGTCCATCTCGGCCGCATGCGGCGATGCGCCGTGATTGCGCAGGTCAAGTGTGATCACGCGATGGTCGGGCGCCAGCGCGGTCTGGATCGTGCCCCAATTCTGCGCCGCGCCGAGCAGCCCGTGCAGCAGCACCACGGGCGGGCCCGCGCCGACCTCTACCGCGTTGAGGCGCAGCGCGGTCATGCGCGGGCAGCCAGAGCGACGCTCGTCACGATCAGGACGCTGCCAATGAGGATGTCCATGCCCACCGCCTCTCCCAGCCACACCGCCGACAGCGTCACCCCGAAGGCCGGCACCAGCAGGAAGGCCAGCGAGGACACCGCGCCCGGCAACCGCCGCCCGATCTCGATGACGCACCAGGTGCCGATGGGCGCTACGATCACGCCGATATACAGCATGATGGGCCAGGACGGGCCGCGAATGCCGCCCTCGGGCTCCAGGTACATCGCGAAGGGCCCCAGCATCGCGAAGGCGATGGCGAAGCACCAGGGCAGCAGCTCGATCATCGGCGAGGCGGGGATGCGCGCGCGCGTGACGATGATCGCGACGCTCCAGAGCCCTGCGGCCAGCATCAGCATGCCATGGCCGAGCACCACGTCGCGCGCCCCCCAGTCCAGCGACCAGGGCCCCGCAAGCACCACCACGCCGGCAAGGCCGAACGCGGCGCCCAGCCAGCCGCGCGCCGAGATGCGCTCGCCCATCACCAGGATCGACATGGGCAGCAGCCAGTAGCTGGTGACCGCGGAGATGATCGCGGTGCGTCCGGCGGGCACGATCGCGACGGCGGTGTGCGCCAGCGCGAAATAGCCGCCGAGTTGTAAGGTGCCGAGTGCGATCACCGCCGGCCAATCCGCCCGCCGCGGCCAATGCAGGCGGCCCAGCGCCAGCAGCGCGATCGCCGATGCCACCGCGGCAAGCCCCGCGCGCCCGGCCGCGAACCACATCGGCGTCGCATCCGAGAAGGCGGCCTTGGTAATCGGCCAGGCGCCGCCGAACAGCACGATGGCCACGAGGAGATGAGGAATGGCGGAGCGCATCGTCGCGCACTAAACCCGACCGGGCGGCCGGACACCAGTGACGCTCAACCGCAGGCTGCCACCATCGCCGCGCGTATCTCCGCCGCATCGCCCGAAAACGCCGCGCTGAGGTCCGCGCCGGTGAGGATGGCGCCCATCTTTACGTCGCGCGCCAGCGCCACGCAGTGCGCCAGGCCGATCGGCACGGAGTCGATCGCGCGCGCACGCGCCGCCGGGATGCATTTGCCCCAGACCAGCGCGCCGCCCTCGCCATCCAGCACCTCGCCGCGGCGAAGGTCGCGCTGGCCACCGCGGCGACATCGCCGCGCCAGGCAGTCGCGCAGCCCGTCGCCTCGCCGCGCAGTGCCGCCGAGGCGATGGAAACGCCGAGCTCCAGCCCAATGAAGTGGTAGGGCCGCCAGAGTGCGGCGTAGCGGCCGGTGCTGTCGGTCGCGACGCCGTATTCGGCGAAGCAGCGCCGCGCGTACTCTGTCTCGCCCTCGAACACGGCAAACACACCCCAGCGGACATCGTCGGGGATCGCGCTGCCATCCCGCCGCAAGGAGGAGATCACCTCCACCATGCCGGCGTGGGGCAGCACGCCGCCTGCGTTGTGCGGGCGCAGGATGTCCGGGATCTCCGATGTCCCTGCGGGTGGGAAGGCCAGCCCGTCCTCAGGCACGTCGAGCCCCGTGGCATTGGCGATGGCCGCCATCTCGATGCCCGACTTCGTCCCATCCAGGAAGGAGTTGAACATCTGCGGATTCATCCCGCCCGCCTGCGCCGCCTCCGGCGTCAGGCCATAGAAATCCCACACCGTCTCGGGCGTGCTGGCATGGAAGGCGGGAAGGTACTTGGTGCCCTTGCCGGCGGCGACGATAGAAAAACCCGCCGCACGCAGGGTGTCCACCATCTCGCAGACCAGCGCCGGCTGGTCGCCATAGGCCATGGAATAGACCACGCCCGCCGCCTGCGCCTCGCGCGCGAGCAGCGGCCCGGCCAGTGCGTCGGCCTCCACGTTGACCATGACCACATGCTTGCCATGGGCGATCGCGTGGCGCGCGTGGCGCAGCCCCGCGGCAGGATTGCCGGTCGCCTCGACCACAACATCCACGCGCGGATCGGCGATCAGCGCCATCGAATCCTGAGTGAGATGGGTGCCGCCCGAGGCCACCGCGTCATCGAGGCTCGCCGCATCGTAGCTGCCATCCGGCCAGTGCACCCGCGCGAGCGCAGCCCGCGCGCCGGGGATGGAGAGGTCCGCGATGCCCAGCACATGGAGGCCCGGCATGCGTCGCGCCTGATGCAGGAACATCGAGCCGAACTTGCCGGCGCCGATATGCGCGACGCGGATCGGGCGGCCCTCGGCGGCGCGGGCGACCAGCTTCGCGTGCAGGTTCATGTCTGCATCCACCCGCCCGCGATATCGACCGCCTGCCCGGTTACGAAGGCGGCGTCCGGCCCGGTCAGATAGCAGCAGGTGCGGGCGACTTCCTCGGGCGTGCCGAAGCGGCCCATCGGCGTATCGCGCAGGACATCCTCGTTCAGCCGGGGATCGACGGTGCTGGCGAGCGCCGTGCCAATCCGCCCCGGGCAGAGCGCATTGACCGTAATGCCGTGCGGCCCGAGCTCCGCGGACAGGTGCTTGGTCAGCCCGATCAGCGCCGCCTTGGAGGTCGTGTAGTGGCAGGCGACGATCGGCGTGTAGCGCTTCCCCGCGACCGACGCCTGGTTGACGATGCGGCCGGATTTCCGCGCGATCATGCCCGGCGCCAGCGCACGGATCATGGCGAAGGCGCCGGAGACGTTGACCGCCAGCACCCGGTCCCACTCCTCCCACGGCATCTCGTGCACGCCGAGCGCGCGGCCATTGGTCTTGGGGCTGATGCCGGCATTGTTCACCAGGATATCGGCCGGCCCCAGCTCCGCCTCGGCGGCGGCGCAGGCGGTCTCCACCTGGGCGCGATCGGCGACATCGCAGGCGAGCGGGAAGCCGCCGCAGCGCGCCGCCGTCTCGCGCGCGAGGTCGACGTCCAAGTCCAGCACGGCCACCCAGGCGCCGCGCGCGGCGAGCAGGGTGGCGATGGCCGCACCGATGCCCCGCCCGGCGCCGGTGACTATCGCGACCTTGCCGGCATGGGTCTGCGGTTCGGCCGCGGCGCCCTCGCCGCTCACGACGCCACCGTCAGCATGATCTTGCCGATATGCGCGCTGCTCTCCATCAGGCGATGCGCCTCCGCCGCTTCCGCGAGAGGGAAACTGGCAAATATCTCCGGCCCGCAGCGCCCGGCCTCGAGCACGGGCCAGACTTTCTCGCGCAGGGCATCGGCCAGCACGCCCTTCTCCGCGGTGGTGCGCGGCCGCATCGTGGAGCCGGTGATGACCAGGCGCTTGAGCATGATCGGCCGCAAATCCGCGGCCTCCACGCTGAAGCCGCCGAGGAAGGCGATCAGCACCAGCCGCCCGTCGCGCCCCAGGCTGCGCAGGTTCTTCTGGAAGTAGCTGCCGCCCACCATGTCGAGGATCACGTCGACGCCGCGCCCGTCCGTCAACGCCTTGGTGCGCTCGTAGAAATCCTCGTCGCGGTAGTTGATCGCGGCATCCGCGCCGAAGCCGACGGAGGCCGCGCATTTCTCGGCGCTTCCGGCCGTCGCGAAGATCCTCGCCCCGAATTCGCGCGCGAGCTTGATCGCGGTGACGCCGATGCCGGAGGTGCCGCCATGGACCAGCGCCGTCTCCCCGGCCGCCAGCTTCCCGTGGCCGAACAGGTTCGCCCAGACCGTGAAGTAGGTCTCCGGAAGTGCGGCCGCGCGCAGCGCGTCGTAGCCGGCGGGCCAGGGCAGGGTCTGCGCCTCCGGGGCGGTGCAGTATTCGGCATAGGCGCCGCCATTGGTCAGCGCGCAGACCTTGTCGCCGATGCGGAAGCGGGCCGCCGCGCTGCCGAGCGCCACCACCTCGCCCGCGCATTCCAGGCCCATCACGGGGCTCGCACCCGGCGGCGGCGGGTAGTTGCCGCTGCGCTGCTGCACGTCGGGGCGGTTGACGCCGGCGACCTCGACGCGGATCAGCACCTCATCGGCCGCCGGCACCGGCAGCGGCCGCCGACCCGGCACCAGAACCTCGGGCCCGCCACCGGCGCCGTGGTCGATGAAACTCATCTCGGCGGGCAGCGTTCGCATCGGCGTTCCTCTTGGTTCTGGCGCCCGAGGGTTCGCGCCTGAAGGCCACCACGTCAAGCGGGCTTGCGTGGAGAGACGGTTCCTAAGAGGGTCGCGCCTGCCTCCATCCGGAGATCGCCCGTCTTGATCCGCCTTCGCCGCCGCCCGCTTCTCGCCACCCTCGCGCTCGCGGCCATTCCGGGTGAGCCCTTGGCGCAAGGCGCGGAGCATCGCTTCGGCGCCCTGTTCCCCCTCTCCGGTCCGCTGGCGCTGCAAGGCGATGAGAGTTTCCGCGGCCTCGAGCTCGCCGCGGAGGAACGCAACGCCGCCGGCGGCATCCTCGGCCGCCCCATCCGCCTGCTCAAGGCCGATGCGGTGGACGCGACCCAGGCCATCGCCGAGATCCGCCGCTTGCTGGGGGCCGAGCGCGCCGTGGCGATGTTCGGCACTCACGCCTCTGCCCTCTCGGTTGCTGCCTCGCAGATCGCGGAGTTGCAGGGCATCGCCTATATCGAGATGGGCGCGACCGCCGACGCCATTACCGAGCGCGGCTTTCGCACCCTGTTCCGCACCTGCCCGCGCATTGCCGATTTCGCCATAGCGACAGTGGAGGCGGTGGCCGAAAGCCTCGCCCCTGCCCTCGCGGTGGAGGCACAGGGCTTGCGCGTGTCCATACTCGCCGAGGACCAGGGTGACGCGCAGGCGATGGCGGCAGCGCAGGATGGTGCGCTGCGGGCGGCCGGCCTGGTTCCCGTCGAGCGGCTCGCCTACCCGGCGCGGATGATGGATTTTGCGCCGCTGCTGCAGCGACTGCGCGCCGCCAATACCCAGATCCTGCTCCATAGCGGTCCGCAGGGCGACATCGCGCCGCTGTTCCGCGCCATGCAGGATGCGGCCTGGCGGCCGGCCATGCTGCTCGGCACCGGCGCCGGCTATGCGATGGCGGAGACGGCGCGCGCTGTCGGCGCCGGCTTCGAGGGCGTGCTCACCCTGGAATTCTCCCCCTTCGCGGTGAAGGAGAGCTTCGCGCCCAGCGTGCCGTTGTTCGTCGAGGCCTATAAGGGGCGCTACGGCAGCGAGCCGCGATCGGCGCTGTCACTGGCGAACTACGCTGCCGGGCTGATCGCCTTCGAGGCGTTTCATCGCGCCGGATCGCTCGACAAGGACCGCATCCGCGCCGTCATGCTCGCGGCCGAGATCGCGGAGGGCGCCTCGCCCGCCGGCTGGGGCCTGCGCTTCGACGAGCGAGGCCAGAATACCCGGGCGCGGCCCTTCCTGATGCAGTGGCAATCCGGGACGCTGCACGTCATCGGGCCCGAGCCCGCCGCGACGGCGCGGCTACGCACGCCGCTCGGCGGGTAGGCCGCCTAATTCACCCGGATGTTGCGCGCGCGCACGATGGCGGACCATTTCTCGGTCTCGCTGCGCAGGAAGGTGGCCGCCGAGTCCGGGGTGGAATCGCGCACCACATCCATGCCCTGCTCGACCAGGCGCTGCACCAGCGCGTCCTGCGCCAGCGCCCGGTTCACTGCCGCGTTGACCGCAGTGAGCACCGGGGCGGGCGTGCCGGCCGGCGCCATCACCATGTGCCAGGTGTAGGATTCGTAGCCGGCAACCCCGCCCTCGATGAAGGTCGGCAGGTCCGGCGCCTGGGGCATGCGCGCCTGGGAGCTGACCGCGATCGCCTTGAGCTCGCCCCGACGGGTGTATTCGAGGCCGGCAAAGCCTACATCGATGATCATCGCGACGCGCCCGCTCAACACGTCCGGCATCGCCGCGGAGGAGCCGCGATAGGGGATGTGGCCGACCTGCAGGCCGCCCGCCATGGAGAGGAACAGCTCGGTCGCCAGGTGCACGGCGCCGCCATTGCCGCTGCTCGCATAGTCATACTTGCCCGGGTTGGCGCGCAGAAGTGCGATCAACTCCGGCAGAGTATTGGCCGGAATGTCCTTGTTCAGCAGCAGCAGCATGGGAACCTTGCCCACGAAGGCGACGGGCGCAAAATCCGCCGCCGGATCGAACGGGAGCGTCGGGAACAAGGCGCGCAGTACCGAATGCGCCACGGTCGTGTAGAGCAGCGTATGCCCGTCCTTGGGTGCCTTGGAGACCAGGTCGGTGCCGATCACCACGCCCGATCCGGTGCGGTTCTCCACGATCACCCGCTGCGGCAGCGCCTCCGACAGGCGGTCGCACAGCAGGCGCGCCGGCACGTCGGTGGGGCCGCCGGCGGCGAAGGGCACCACCATGCGGACTGGCTGCGCCGGCCAGGCCGGTGCCTGGGCAAGGGCGCCAAGCGGCGTGGTGGCGAAAGGCATCAGCGCGGCGGCGCCGAGGATGCTGCGGCGTTGGATCATTCGGATCGTCTCCCGGGGCGGCGTGTTCCGAAACGCTGGACACCGCTCTGCTGCCGAGAAACTTAAACCGGCGTAAGGCCGGCGCAAGGGGCGCCGGCCGCTGGGGCGTGGTTACTCCGCCGCCTTCGCCTCGGGCCCGACCTCGTCGGCGATGGCGCCGTTCAGCATCTTGTCCACCAGGATCCCGGCCTGGTTGCGCACCTTCTGCTCGATGGCCTGGGCCATCGCGGGGTGGTCGCGCAGGAACTGCTTGGCGTTCTCGCGCCCCTGCCCGATCCGCGTGGAGTCATGGCTGAACCAGGCGCCGGACTTCTCGACGATGCCGGCCTTCACGCCGAGGTCGATCAGCTCTCCCACCTTGGAGATGCCCTCGCCGTAGAGGATGTCGAACTCCACCTCGCGGAAGGGCGGCGCCATCTTGTTCTTCACCACCTTCACGCGGGTGTGGTTGCCGATCACCTCGTCGCGGTCCTTCAGCGCGCCGATGCGGCGGATGTCGAGCCGGCAGGACGCGTAGAACTTCAATGCGTTGCCGCCCGTCGTCGTCTCCGGATTGCCGAACATGACGCCGATCTTGAGGCGGATCTGGTTGAGGAAGATCAGCAGCGTGTTGGATTTGGAGACCGAGCCGGTGAGCTTGCGCAGTGCCTGGCTCATCAGCCGCGCGTGCAGGCCCATGTGGTTGTCGCCCATCTCGCCTTCGAGCTCGGCGCGGGGCACCAGGGCGGCCACGGAGTCGACCACCAGCACGTCGATCGCACCCGAACGCACCAGCGTATCGGCGATCTCGAGGGCCTGCTCGCCGGCATCGGGCTGCGAAATCAAGAGGTTGTCCACATCAACACCGAGCTTGCGGGCGTAGCCGGGGTCGAGGGCGTGCTCGGCATCGAGGAAGGCGCAGGTCCCGCCGGCCTTCTGGGCCTCGGCGATCACGTGCAGCGCCAGCGTGGTCTTGCCCGAGCTTTCGGGCCCGTAGATCTCGACGATGCGCCCTTTGGGCAGCCCGCCGATCCCCAGTGCCAGGTCGAGGCCCAACGAGCCGGTCGGGATCACCTCCACCCCGTCGGTGAGGTTCTTCGCGCCCAGGCGCATGATCGAACCCTTGCCGAAGGCCCGCTCGATCTGCCCCAGCGCGGCATCCAGCGCCTTGCCCTTGTCCATAGCTGCCAACTCCCGATCCTTCCGCTGCCGCTGGAGAGCGGCGTCAACCCTACGTTGTGTAGCGATAATATTTCTCGCGCGCATCAGTATTGTCGCGTTGCCCGAGAAGATCGCGCGAATCGACACGCCGCCGTTGCCAAGACTATGCGGTCCCTGGCCTTCGCAAACAAGAACAATACATAAACAAATTCTTAACGCGTCGCCGAGCCTTCGACAGCAGCCGGGTCCACGACCCCGGCGAGCAGGGCGCCGACCGCTTCGGTGAGTTCGGCGGCGCGATAGGGCTTGGCGAGCAGGCGCAGCCTTGCGGCGTCGAGATCAAGGCCCAGGAGCCGCTCGGAATACCCCGACGCCAGCAGCACGCGGAGATCAGGGAAGCGGCGCTGCAGGCGCTGGGCGAGTTCCACCCCGTCCATGCCGGGCATGCTGATGTCGCTGAGCAGAAGGTCGGGCGCCCGCGCACCCTCGGGCAGCAGGTCGAGCGCAGCCTCGGCATCCTCAGCCAAGGTCACGCGGTGGCCGGCGGCGACCAGCGTGCGTTCGGCGATGCGGCGGATCAGCGGCTCGTCGTCGACCAGCAGCACATGCGCCTGCGTCGTCGTCGGCCGGGTGGCAGCTGAGGGTGGCGCCGTGAGGACCGGCGTCTCCAACGCCTGGCGCGGGAACCACAGGCGGAACACCGTCCCCACGCCCGGATCACTCGCGACCGACAGGTGGCCGCCCGATTGCTGCACGATGCCATGCACGGTCGCGAGGCCGAGGCCGGTGCCGCCCGATTCGCGCCGCGTGGTGAAGAACGGCTCGAAGATGCGCGGCAGGATTTCGGGCGGAATCCCCGGCCCGGTATCACCCACCTCCAGCACGGCCCAGTCGCCGGCCGGGATGGCTCCGGCGGCTTCCGTGCGCGGACGCCGCAGCCGGATGCGGCTCGTCGCGAGGCGCAGCTCGCCGCCACCGCCCATCGCGTCGCGGGCATTCACCGAGAGGTTCAGCAGCACCTGGTCGAGCTGCCCGGGATCCACGATCACGCCGTCCCCGGCGGCATCGAGGCCGAGCGTGAGCCGCACCCCGCCGCCGAGCAGGCGCGGCAGCAGCACGGCGAGGCTGTGCACCGCCTCGTCGAGCGCCACGAGGCGCGGGCGCAGCGCCTGCTGCCGGGCGAAGGCCAGCAGCTGCCGCACCAGCGTGCCGCCGCGGGTGGCCGCGTCCATCACGCGGGCCATCTCGTCGGCGGTCTCGGGGGGTGGCGCCTGCGCCAGCACGGCTTCCGCGCTGCCGATGATGGCGGTGAGCAGGTTGTTGAAATCATGCGCGACGCCGCCGGCAAGCGCGCCCACCGCCTGCAGCCGGCTCGCCTCGGCCAGTTCGCGCTCCAGCCGGCGCCGATGGGTGGCATCCGCCACGCGCAGCAGCACGCCGGGTTCGGCACGCAGGCGGCGGCAGGAGATCAGCAGGCAGGCATCGGGCGTGGCGTTCGGATCGGCCGGGCGCAGCTCGATGGGTGCTGGCGCGCGCGGGCCGTCGAGCGCAGCTTTGATCAGGTGGCGCAGCGCCTCGCGCTCGCCGGGTGCGACCAATGCTGCGGGCGGCGGCGCGGTGCCGGCGGTGGCCCAGGCGTCGCCGCCGGCGAGCAGCGCGTATCCGGCGTTGGCAGCGACGACCTGGCCCGCGGCGTCGAGGATCGCGAGCCCCGCCTCCTCCGCCGCGAAGAGAGGGCGCAGCGCGGCCGCGGCCTCGCGCAGCAGGGCGGCGGCGTTGACGTCGCGCTGCATGGCGCGCGCGTTGACGTCGCGCCCGCGGCGCGGCCGTGGCGCGTCGATGGCCGCGGGAAGGAAGGGCAGGCTCAGCTGCTCGTCGATCGGTGCGGCGGTTGCTTCGGGCGTCATCGCACGCCCTCGGCGGCGCGGGCGTTGAGACGCCAGATGAATGCGATGATTTCGGCCACGGCTTGATAATGCTCGGGCGGAATTTCCGCCTCAAGCTCCATCTTGTGCAGCGCGCGGGCCAGCGGCGGATTGGGCACGATTGGGACGCCATGGGCCTGCCCCACCTCGCGGATGCGCATCGCCACGGCGTCCATGCCCTTGGCCACCACCCGCGGTGCCGCCGAACCGGCCCGGTCATAAGCCAGCGCCACCGCGTAGTGGGTCGGGTTGGTGATGATCACCGCCGCGCGCGGCACTGCCGCCATCATACGCAGCCGGGATTTTGCCAGGCGAAGCTGCTTCATGTGGCCCTTCACCTGCGGGTCGCCGTCGGCTTCCTTCTGCTCGGCCTTCATGTCCTCGCGGCTCATCCGCAGGCTGTTGCGGTGGCGCAGATGGACCAGGACTAGGTCGAGCACCGCGACGACCGCGAAGGCGGCGAGTGCGGCGCGCATCAGCCGGAAGGCGGTCTCCGCCGAGACGCCCAGCACGGCGGCGACCGGGCTGTGCAGCAGCGCCTGCCACCCGCCGGGATCGCCGACCGCCGTCCACAACGCGAGGCCAACCAGGCTGAGCTTTACCGCGGTGCGCAACAGCTCGATCGCCGCCTCCACGCCCAACAGCCGGTGCAGGCCGGTGAGCGGGTTCAGCTTGGCGAAATCCGGCGCCAGCGCCTTGGCAGAGACCAGCCCGCGCGTCTGCAGCATGGTCCCCGCAAGCGAACCCAGCGCGGTGAGCCCCGCCACCGGCAGCACCGCGAACAGCGCTGGTACCGCCAGAGCGGTGAGGGCCTCGCCCGGCTCAAGTCGATGCGAGGCGGCGAGGATGCCGCGCAGCGCGGCGGCGAGATCGCGCGCCATCGGCGGCAGCCCGATCATCAACCCGGCGAGGCCAGCCAGCAGCGTCGCCAGCATCACCGCCTCGCGCGACAGCGCGACCTTGCCATCCTCCCGCGCGCGTTCGAGGCGGCGTTCGGAGGGGTCCTGCGTGCGGTCCTCGCCGCCTTGGTCCTCGGCCATCAGCGATTGCCCGGCAGGCCAGCGAAGGCGAAGCGCGCGGCATCCGCATAGGCGCCGAGCATGGCGGGCAACAGCAGCGCCAGCAGCGCGATCCCGGCCAGGATCTGCCCCGGGATTGCGACGAAGTAGATCTGCACCTGCGGCGCCAGGCGCGTCAGCAGGCCGAGTGCGACGTTCAGCACGATGCCGCCGAGCATGAAGGGCGCGGCCAGTTGCAGCGCGAGGGTGAAGCTGTCGGCGGCGGCCTGCGTGAAGGTCTCGGCCGCGTCGCCGGCCGGCCAGGCGCCGCCCGCCGGCAGCACCGCGTAGCTCTGCGCAAGGGCCCGCAGCGGCAGCATGTACAGGCCCGTCCCAAGCACCAGCACGATCGCCAGCAGCGCGAACATCCGGCTGGTGGCCGTGCCCTGGCCGCCGAACTGCGCATCCGGGACCAGGGCGCTCGCGAGTCCCAGCATCAGCGCCACCGCCTGCCCGGTGACGGCGAAAGCAAGCGTGACAAGCCGCGCCAATCCGCCGAGCCAGACGCCCACCAGGATTTCCAGCAGCACCAGGAGCACAGCCGCCGCCGCATCATCGGGCGCCTGCGGCAGCGCGGGCGCGAGCGCGGGCAGGAGCAGCGGCACCATGGCGAGCCCCAGTGCCAGACGGATCTGCGGCGAGACCTCCTGCTCGCCAAGGCCCGGCAGCAGCATCGCCGCCGCGCCAACGCGCGCGAAGAGCAGCGCCGCCTGGAACGCCAGCGCCGGCAGGGCCGCGACGAGTTCCGCCTCGCTCAAGGCGCGCCGCCCACCGCGACGATGGTCAGGAACAGCCCCTCCGCATAACCGCGCAGCACGCCGGCCATGAAGGGGCCGAGGAGTACGAGCACGCCCGCCAGCGCGCCGATCTTCGGCAGGAAGCCCAGGCTCGCCTCCTGGATCTGCGTCAGCGCCTGGAACACCGATACGGCAAGGCCGACCAGCAGCATCGCCACCAGCGCAGGCCCGCCGATCTGCAGGCTGACCCACAGGGCCTCTCGCGAGGCGAGCATCACCTGTTCCAAGTCGAACTCCTCACCGCATCCTGCGGCGCCACGCGCAGACCGCCTCAGATCGGCATGCGCATCACGTCCTGATAGGCGGCGACCACCCGGTCCCGAACCGCCACCACCGTCTGCAAGGCAAGCTCCGCGCGGCTGAGCGCAAGCACCACGTCCGTCACGCTCGCCTGTCCCGTCAGGCCCGCGGAGGCGATCCGGTCCGAGGCGCGCCCCGCCTCGATCGTGCCCTGCACCGCGCGGGTCAGCGCTGCGCCGAAGCCGCCATCATTCGCCGCGATCGGTGCCACCGCTTCGGCCATACCATCGGCGCGGCGATAGGCGGCGGCGACACCGGCCGCGACCAGGGGAATGGCCATCAGCGCAGCGCCTCGATCGTGCGGGTCAGCATGGCGCGGGAGGCTTCGAGCACGCCGAGATTGGCGCTGTAGCTGCGCTGCGCCTCGCGCATGTCCATCGTCTCCACCAGGGAGTCCACATTCGGCGTGCGCACATAGCCCTGCGCGTTCGCCGCCGGATGCGAGGGATCAAATCGCAACGGAAACTCGCCCTGCGCCGTGCCCACGCGGCTGACGCGCACCGTGTTCGCGCCGATCTCGCGGTCGAGCCGATTGGCGAAGGTCACGGTGCGCCGCCGGTAGGGGTCGCCGCCCGGCGTCTGCCCGGTGCTGTCGCGATTGGCGAGGTTCTCCGCCACCACCCGCAGCCGCGTGCCCTGCACGTTCATCCCGGCCGCGGAAATACGCAGCGCGCTTTCGATATCCATGGTGAGCGGCCTCCTCAGCCGGTGCGCCCGAGGGCGGTGCGGAACATGGTCAGGAATCGGCGATGCAGAGACAGCGCGAGAGCATGCGCGGTGTCGGTATCGGCGACCTTCAGCGCCTGGTCCTCGAGCGAGACGCCATTGCCATCCGGCGTGCGCTCCACCAGCTGGCGGTCGGCGCGGACATCGCTGGCGCGGCCACCGCCGGCATGCGCGGCGTTGGTGCGCGCGAGGCCCGAACCGGTCCGCGCCAGCGTCTCGGCGAAGGGGCGAAGGTCGCTCGGCCGATAGCCGGGCGTGTCGAGATTCGCCATGTTCTGGGCGAGCACGCGCTGCCGCGCATCCAGCCAGTGCAGGCGGCGTTCGGCGAGGGCGATCGGTCCGGTTTGCGTCGGGTCCATGCACCCTGCTTCGCACGGCAATGCGCAATATCGGGTTAATGCGCGACGGCACCGCAAACCGCGCCGGGCGCAACCATCCGGTAAGGAAAACCGTGCTTCGATCACGGCATGAAGCAGACAGCCGACGCATTGCTGACGCCCGCCCGGACGGCCCGCCGCAGCGATGCGGCCGTCATCGTCGAGGACATGGTCGAGGGTGCGCGCATGATCCTCAGCATCACCGCGGCGCTGATCGAAAGCGGGCGCCGCGTCGATCTCGCCGGCCTCGATGACGAGTTCGGCCGCCTCTGCGCCGGTATCCTCGCCCTGCCGCTCACCGAAGGCCAGGCGCTGCGACCGATGCTCGAAACGCTCAGTGAGCAACTCGCACAGCTGCACGCCGCGCTGCCACCGCCCTGACACCCTCAACCGCCGGCAGGAGGCCGCGGCATGCTCCTCGAAACGACCCAATGGATCTGGGCCGCCGGCGCGCTCATCGCCATGGTGGCGCTAATGCTGCTGCTCGGCCGCGCCGCGCGCCTGACGGGCCTCGCCCCGCGCGGTGGCGGGCAACGGCTGCGGGTCGAGGAAAGCCTCGCGCTCGATGCGCGCCGGCGCCTCACGCTGGTGCGCATCGATGGCCGCGCCATGGTGCTGCTCACCGGCGGGGCGACCGACCTCTGCCTCGGCTGGGTGCCGGAGACCGCGCCATGATCGCACGCATGATCCTGGTCGCCGCCATCCTGCTGCTCTTCGCGCTGCCGGCCCTGGCGCAGAGCGTGGCGATCGACCTCGGCGCCGCGGCCGGTCAGCCCGGCACCACGTCGCGCCTGGTGCAGCTCACCGCGCTGATCGGGCTGCTCTCGCTGGCCCCTTCCCTGCTGGTGATGGGCACCGCCTTCGCGCGCATCGTCATCGTGCTCGGCCTGCTGCGCAGCGCGATCGGCGCGCCATCCATCCCGCCCAACCCGGTGCTGATCGGTCTCGCGCTATTTCTCACATTTTTCGTCATGGAGCCGGTGTTCCAGCAGGCCTGGACCGAAGGGCTGCTGCCGATGAGCGAAGGGCGCCTCGCGGAGCTTCCCGGCATCCAGGCCGCGGCCGAACCCTTCCGCCGCTTCATGGCGATCCATGTGCGCGAATCCGACCTCGCGCTGTTCCTCGAACTCGGCAACCTGCCCAGGCCCGAGGCCAACGCCCAGGCGCCCTGGCGCGCCCTGGTACCGGCCTTCATGGTGAGCGAATTGAAGCGCGCCTTCGAGATCGGCTTCCTGATCTTCCTGCCTTTCCTGGTCATCGACATGGTGGTGGCCTCCATCCTCATGTCGCTGGGCATGATGATGCTGCCGCCATCGGTCGTGGCGTTGCCGTTCAAGCTGGTGTTCTTCGTGATCGTGGATGGCTGGCGCCTTCTCGCCGCAAGCCTGGTGCAGGGATTTTCGGCTGGCTAGTCACCCAGCTGATCCGCGATGCCTCGCGTGCGGCGTTGATTCTGTTGGCGATTTGCGGCGAGCCGTTTAGAATCCCTTCCGGAATAAGTCGTGATGGGGATGATGGCACGGTTTGCGACATATGAAGACGCGCTGGCGGTGGTCGCCGGCGTCGAGCGCCTGAGCGTGGACAGCCTGGCGCAGGCGCTAGGGGTCAGTGACCTGGCCGCCGACGACATGCTGAGGCGGCTCGAGCAGGACGGGTATATCGGGCCCGATAACGGCCTTGGCTGGCACCACCCCATTCAGCCCTCAGGGCGGCGGCGCTGGCAGCAGCCGGCCTTCGCGCCCTCACCCGAAGCCCGCATCGCGCAACTGGAGGTCGAGGTGGCCCGGTTGCGCCACGCCCTCTACGATGCGGAGAGCGCGCGCGACATCGCCAAATCGGTCTCCGAGAAACACGGTGGGGCCAAGACCCGCCCCATGTCGGTGACGCGGCGGCGGCTGAAGCGCCTGCTGGCGCGCGAACTCCATCCCGATCAGCAGGGCCGGACAGAGGCGGAGAAGGCCATCTACGGCGAAATCTTCAAGCGCAGCTGGCCACGACTGGAAGCGATGATCGCGGGGCGCGACCCGGACGAGGATGAGACCGGGACGCGTTGAGGTGCCGCGTCAGCGCGGCGCGTGCGACATCTTCTAAACTGAAAGCTGATCCTGGATGTAGGGCGGCAGCACGAAGGCACTCGCCTGCATCTCCGGTGACCAGTAGCGCGTCGTCCCCAGCACCCCCGCCGCGGCGGCGCGCTCGCGCAGCACCTCCACCGGCAGCGCCCGCATCCCCGCCGCCTTGGCCGACCAGCCCAGCGTCATGAAGCCACCCACATAGGTCGGTACAGCCGCGACGTAGGCGGACACCTCGGCAAAGAACCGCGCGCGGCGCAGGCTCGTCTCGCGCAGCTCCTCGGCCTGCATGAAGGGCACGCCGCACTGGTTCACCAGCACGCCATGCGGCGTCAGCACGCGTGCGCAATGCGCATAGAAATCATCGGTGAACAGCACCTCGCCCACGCCGATCGGGTCCGTGCTGTCGACGATCACCACGTCGACGCTCGCATCCGGCGCGCGCTGCACATAGTCGATGCCGTCGCCCACGATGACCTCGGCGCGAGGATCCTCCCAGGCAGCGCCGCCAATCGCGGGGAGGAATTCGCGCGCGAGGCGGATCACCTCGCCGTCGATCTCCACCATCACCGCCTGCGTGACGCCGCGGTGCTGCAGCACGCGCCGCAACACGCCGCCGTCGCCGGCGCCGATAATCAGCACGCGCGACGCATCGCCATGCGCGAGCATCGGCACGTGAACGATCATCTCCTGATAGACGAACTCATCCGCCTCGGTGATCTGCACCACGCCGTCGAGCAGCATGACGCGGCCATGGGTCTCGCTCTCGAACACCATGATGTCCTGGAACGGCGAGCGCACGCGCGCCAACTCGTGCACCACGCGGAAGCGCTGGCCCCAGGCGGGGTACAGACCCTCGTTCACCCATATGTCGGTCATGGCGCCTCACAAGAAAAAAGGCCGGGGAAAGGAATTTCCCCGGACCCCACTCTTTTGTTTTTGTCTACGAGAACGCTAGCCGATCAGGCCGCGCTTGTGCTCGGCGAGTTGCACGCGCTCGGGCAGGAAGCCGCGCTTCAAGGCCGCCAGCGCCTTGTACGGGTTGCACTCGCCGCACACGAAGATATCCAGCGCGGCATAGTCCCGCTCGGGCCAAGTGTGGATGGAGACATGGCTCTCCGCCAGCACCAGCACGCCGGAGACGCCACCATTGGGTGAGAAATGGTGGAAATGCCCGTGCAGGATCGTCGCGCCTGTGGCGATCGCGGCCTCGCGCAACACCTCGTCAATATGTTCGGGATCACCGAGATTCGTGGCACCCCACAAATCGATGATCAGGTGCGTGCCTGCGTAGCGCACACCATCGCGGACAACGAAGTAATCCTTCGCCTCCACCGAACGAGACTCATCACTCTGGGCTTCGCTCGGCGCGTCCGAGACCATCCCCAGTTGGACGAGAGCTTCCATAGTTGGGCTCCTTCCAGCCAGCAGATGACCAACACAACATACAGGTCAACGGGCCGCGCATATGGGGCAAGCGCGCCCGCACCGCAAGAGAAATTAAGGTGATGCGACCGAAAATTCTGCGGTTACCCCCTTGGGGCGGCGCGTCACTCCGCTTGTCTCCCCCCGGGGGACGCGGGAAACTTCACCGGTCCATTGCGCCAATCAGAACAATCCCTGCGCCGACAGACGACCCGGCAGGGCGCGGAACAGATCAAGCTCCCGCCCCAGGCGCCGCGCATCCGCGATGCCGCGCATCGGGTCCGCGACGAGCAGCGCGAATAGCTCCGCCACCGGTCCCTCGCCCATTCGGCCCGCCACCCGCGCCGCCAAGCCCGCAAGTGCGACCGTCTCGCTGGCCAAGGCGTGGAAGGCCGCGAGGCGCGCGACCTCCCGTCGCAGGGACGGATCGAAGGCGGCGTCGCCGGGCGGCAGCACCTCGGCCAGGTGCTCGCCGAGTGCTGCGGCTGCGCCCGTCCAGTCCTGCGCCTCGGCGAGGATCGCAGCGAGCGTGGTGCGGCCCTCCGCCCCCACTGTCGCGAGCAGGGTCGCGGCCGCGCCGCGCTCGCCGCTGGCGGCCAAGGCACGCGCGCGCAGCAGAGCACGCGCGGTCATCAAGGGCGGCGGAAGCTCGGGCAGGCTGGTCGCGTCCAGCGCGGCGAGGGCGCCCGCGGCGTCACGCTCGGCGAGCCGCAGCACCGCCATCCGGGTGCCGTGGCGGGCGCGGCCCTCGCGGGTGGAGGCGCGCTCCGCGGCCTCCTGCAGCAGGGCGATGGCGCGCTGCGGCAACTCCATCGCGACAAGGCGCTCGGCCAGCAGCGCCAGGGTCTCGGCGCCCTCGGCGCCTGTCGGCAGGAGGTCGCGATGCAGTTCGAACAACGCCACCGCCGCAACCGGTGGCTCGCGCAGGATCGCCTCGGCGAGGCTCGCCGCGATGTCGGGGCGCAGCCGCGGGGCGTGCTCGGGGAAAAGCGACGCCGTCTCGCGCAGCAGGTCGAAGGCGATGCGCGGTTCGCCGGCCGCACGCCGCAACGTGGCGACACGCAACCGCAGCGCCAGCTCATCCGCATCACCGCGCCAGGAGAAGATGGCGCGGTCGAGCGCTTCGGCGGCAGACCTGGCGTCGATCTCGCCGGCGACCAGGCGCAGCTCGGCGAGCCGTCGCATCGCGCGGGCACGCGCCGGCCGGTCCGCGCTTTCGGTCAGCGCCGCGTATTGCCGCGCAGCCTCGGCCGCCTCGCCCTCGGTTTCGCTCAGCCGAGCGCGGGCATAGGCATAGGCCGGGGTCTCCGGCAGCGCCGCGAGCAGCCGCCGCGTGGCCGGCACGGCATCGCTTTCCGCCAGCGCGAGCGCGGCCATCGGCAGCAGCCGCTGGCGCAGCGCCTCGGGGTAGGTGAAGAGCAGCGCCATTCCCGGCGTGATGCCCGATGCCGCAAGCCCGGCATCGCCGCGCGCGGCCGCGAGGAGGCCGCGCCACACCAGGACCTCGTCGCTCGCCGGGATCCGCGCATCCTCGATGGCCGCGGCATCGCCGATGCGCCCGGCGAGCAACGCCGACGCGCCATAGGCGAGCAGCAGGCGGGCATCCCCGCGCATCCGCGGATCTTCCTGCAGGGCGAGCGCCGCCATCGCCTGCGCCTCGTGCGGCATGCCCATGGCCAGCAGCGTCTCCGCCGTGTCGCGCCGGGTGCCGCCGCGCGCCAGCGGCAGGGACGTCGCGATGCTCGACTGCTGGCTGCGCAGCCGGTCCAGCAGCCCCGACACCGACAGCGCCGGCAGATCGAGCAGGCGGGTGAGGCGCACCGCTTCCGCACTCAGGTCGAGCCCGCCCGGCATCGCGATCCGCATCGACCCGCCCGGTACGCTCAAGGTGAAACGCCCCGGCAGGCTGCGCAGGGCGACACGATCGCTGCGCGCCAGGATCGCCGCACCCTGGCGGGTCGACAGCACCTCGAATTCCGGCAGGCGCCAGGCGCTCCCATGCGCCTGCCCAGGCACGATCAGGGTGCCGATCAGCAGCGGCGAGCCGGTCTCGGGGTCCTCCATGGCGAGGACGCGGCTGCCACCCTCGATGCCGATGACGAGGCGGGCAGGTGGACCAGGCTCAGCCTCGGCCATGATCGGCCGGCGGCGTTGGCCGGAGCGGCGCGTCGCGTCGACGGCTTCCACCTCCAGCACCCAGGTCTCGCCCTCGCGGCGCGGCTCCACCGTCATCCCGACCGGCAATGGCAGCAGCAGCACCGCCCCATCCGGCAGCATCCAGCTGCGCGCCTCGCCGAAGGTGGGATCGTCGCGCAGGCCGGCGAGGTCGAGCGCGCCCGGCACATCGAAGACCGCGAGCACGGCGCCCCCGCGACGGAATACCGCGATGCCCGTCCCGGAAGGCGAGGGCAGCGCGATGCTGCGCCCGGCAACAAGGATGCGGATGCCGCGGCCGGTCGGCGCCACCGGCGGCGGAGCAACCTCGGGCTGAAGCGGTGCGGCCACGACCGCTGGCACCGGGGCCGGTGTCACCACGACTTCCGCAGGCGGCGGCACGGCCGGCGGCGCCGCCACCGGGGGCCGCGCCAGGGGCGGCGGGGCTACGCGGACCGGGGTGGAGGCCGGGGCC
>NZ_JAAEDH010000017.1 GCF_018128965.1 Plastoroseomonas arctica | reverse complement strand
CAGTCGCCGCGCAGCACCGCCGCGGCCGCCGCGCCGATCCCGCCGGCCGCGACCAGGCGCGCGCTTCCCTGGGTCAGCGTCAGCGGCCGCTCCGTCTCCGCGCGCAAGGTGAGGCAGGGAATGTCGAGCATGGTCGCCTCTTCGGAGACACCGCCGCTGTCAGTGGCGACCAGCGCCGCGTGGCACAGAAGGCCAAGGAATTCGCCATGTGACAGCGGCGGCAGCAGCCGCACGCCGGACGGGGGCGCGAGCCCGAATGCCTCCATCCGCGCGCGGGTGCGCGGGTGCAGCGGCCACAGCATCGGCAGCAGCGCGGCCGCCTCGCCAAGCCCGCGCAGCAACGCGGCGAGCGAGTCCGCGCCATCGACATTGCCGGCGCGGTGCAGCGTCACCAGCCCGTAGGCGCGCGCCGCCACACCCTCCGGCAAGGCGCGCGCCTGGGCGGCGGGCAAGGCGCGGTAGAGGCTGTCGGCCATCGCATTGCCGACGGCGCGCACGGCGCTCCTTGCGTGGCCCTGGCGCAGCAGCAGCGCCGCGCTGGCGTCATCAGGTGCCCAGAGCAGGGTTGCAATCGCGTCGATGGCGCGCCGGTTGATCTCCTCGGGCATGTCGGGGTCGCCCCCGCGCAGCCCGGCCTCCAGATGCGCGACGGGAATACCCAGCTTGCGCGCCGCGAGCGCGGCCGCGAGCGTGCCGTCCACATCGCCCGCCACCACCACAAGCGCCGGCCGTCGCACGGTCCAGAGATCGGCGAGCGCCATCATCGTGCGCCCCGTCAACGCCGCGTGCCCGCCGCCCGCGATGCCCAGCGCGACCTCCGGCTTGGGCAGGCCGAGTTCGGCGAGGTGCCCGTCGAACATCGCCGAATCATGGTGCTGCCCGGTATGGACCAGCACCGGGCGAAACCGGGGTGCGGCCACCAGCGCGTGCCACAGGGCGGCGAGCTTGGGCAGGTTGGGCCGCGCGGCGGCGACCAGGTGCAGCTCGCTCACGCCGGCGCCATCGCGGGGCGTCGGGCCGCTTCGCCCGCCAGCGATTCGGCAATGGCGCAGAAGCGTTCGGCATGCACGCGCCGGTCCCAGCGTCGCACCGCATCCCGCCGCGCCGCCGCACCCATTCGCGCCCGCCGCGCCGGGTCGGCGGCGAGCGCGATGAGCGCGTCGGCCAGCGCCTCGGCGTCGAATGGCGGCACCACGATGCCGCACGCCCCCTCGGCCAGGATGCGCGCGACATGGCCGGGCTGGTTGGTCACCACCGGCAGCCCCGCCGCGAGGCAATCCATCAGCTTGTTCGGCGCCGCCCATTCCGCGAAGGCCGGCACCGGCGCCAGGATCTGAAGCCCAATCTGCGCGCCGGCCAGCAGCGCCGCGACGCGCGGCTTAGGCATCGGGTCGAGGAAAGTGACGTTGTCCAATCCCTCCGCCGCCGCGCGCCGCATCAGTGCGGGTTTCTCCGCGCCCTCGCCGACCAGCACCAGGCGCACCCGCTTTTCCCGACGGCGGCGCAGCGCGGAAGCGGCGTCGAGCAGAAGCCCAAGCCCGTTCGCCGGACCGTGCGCGCCGGCATAGACGGCGAGGCATTCCCAGGCCGCCGCCGCCTCCGGCCGCCACGGCGGGATCTGCGGGCCGAACAGGTCCAGGTCGCAGCCATTCGGCACCACGAAGACGCGCGCGCGATCGGCGCCATGCGCCAGCGCGGTTTCCGCCATCCCGGGTGTCAGGCCTACCACCGCGCCGGCGCGGCGGCAGGCGGCGTCGGCCAGCCATCCATCGCCGCGAAGCTGGCGCGCAGACCCGAGCCGCACTTCCCCTCGGTCAGCGCGCGCGGCGCCTCGGGCCAGGGGTCGCGGATCTCGAACAGGAAGGGCGTGCCGCGCAGCCGCGCCGCGGCCAGCGCCGGCAGCGCGACCGTGAGCGGGGTGGAAGAGGCGATCACTAGGTCCACGCTCCGCTCCAACGCCAGCGGCGTCACGCGTCCGGCGAAGCGGAGGAAGGCGCCGGCGCGCACGGCGAGCCCCAGCGCATTGGCATAGGGGATGGCGAATTCCACCACGCGGAATCCGCCGACCCGCCCCTCGCGCGAGCCGCGCCGAAACGGCCCGTCCAAGCCTGTGACCGCGCCGCGATACCCGCCGCACGCCATCGTCACCTGGTGCCCGCGCGCGGCCATCGCACGCGCCATCGCGTGGCTGCGCGTGGCCGTGCTGCCGCCGGGAAGCGAAAAATGCTGGTGCAGATAGAGGATGCGCAAGGTCAGCCGTGCCGCGCGCGCTCGTGCGCCGCCCTGATCACGGCGATGACGCGGTCCTGCACCTCGGGCGCCATGGCACTCCCCGAGGGCAGGCACAGCCCCTCCGCGAACAGGCGCTCGGCGACCGGCAAGGGCGCGTGTGGCACCCCGCGGAAGGCCGGCTGGAGGTGCAGCGGCTTCCACACCGGGCGTGCCTCGATGCCCGCCGCCGCCAGCGCCAGGCGCAGCGCCTCGCCGCCCATGCCGAACCGCCGCGCATCGACCCGGATGGCGGTGAGCCAGCGATTGGCGCGTCCTCCCCGCGCTTCGGGCATCAACGCGATCCCCGGAACATCGGACAAGCCCAGCGCATAACGGGCCGCGATCGCACGCCGCGCCGCGACGCGGGCGTCCAGCAGCGGCAGCTGCGCCAGTCCCACAGCGGCCAGCGGCGAGGGCAGCCCATAGGCATAGCCCGTCGTCTCGTGCTGGTAGTGCGCGGCGGCTTCCCGCGCATGCCGTGCGAGGTGCCGCGCGCGCGCGATCGGCAGCGGGTCGTCCGAGCACAGGGCGCCGCCGCCGCCGGCGGTCACGATCTTGTTGCCGTTGAACGAAAACGCCGCCATGCGCGAGCCATGGCCGGCGTGGCGTCCGTGCCGCGTGGCGCCCATTGCGGCCGCGCTGTCCGACAGCAGCGCCACGCCATGCGCCTCGCACGTGGCGGCGAGTGCCGGGAGGTCCGCGCATTGCCCGTAGGTGTCCACCGCGACCACCGCGCGCGGCAACACCCCGCCGCGCGCGGCCGTGCGCAGGTCGCGTGCGAGTGCGAGCGGGTCGAGCGTCCACGACGCCGCGTCCACATCGAGGAAGCGCGGCACCGCCCCCATCTGTACGGCCGGCGCGATGGTCGCGGCGAAGGTGAAGCCGGGGCACCACACATGGTCGCCCGGCTGCAGGTCGAGGCAGCGATAAGCAAGGTGCAGCGCCGCGGTGCCGGAACAGGTCGCGAGCACATGGCGGAAGCCCGTCGCAAGGGCCACTGCCTGCTCGAAGGCGGCCGGCACCGGTCCGGCCGGGGCAAGCCAGCCATCGTCGAGGCTGGCCGCGATGGCGCCGATCTCGCCGCCGCCCAGGTGTGGCGGGGAGAGCAGCACCGGGTCCGGGGCTGCGGCGCTGACCAGGGCGGCCTGCTGCGGAATGGGGCGATCCCTTCTCGAACACGCGGCCAGAGGTGGCGTTTGCCGGCAAGGCCGCAGTCCGGCGAACAACCGCAATGATCCATCACGAGAACGAGATTGCAACCGCAGATTTAGCGAACATGGCGAATTGCACGTGTCTCGAGGCCGCCTGGCGGCACGCCGATGCCGCCGCCGCGTCGCCGCATCAGCACCACGACCGTGGCGCCGAGGATGCGCAGGTCGCGCCCGAGGCTCGGCGCCGAGGCGTAGCGGCAATCGAGCCGCAGGCGCGTCGGCCAGGGCAGCGCGTTCCGCCCGGCCACCTGCGCGAGGCCGGTGAGGCCCGGCCGCACGGAGTGGCGCGCGCCTGGCAGCACCGGGGCGTAATGCGCCGGCAGCGGCCTCGGACCCACCAGGCTCATCTGTCCGCGCAGCACGTGCCAGAGCTGCGGCAGTTCATCGAGCGCGCTCGCCCGCAGCGCCCGCCCGAAGCGCCCGGTGCGCTCCGGGTCCGGCCCATCGCCTTCCGCCATGCTGCGCAACTTCCCCATGGTGAAGGACACGCCACCGCGCCCGATGCGCGTGCTTCGGAACACCACCGGGCGGCCGAGCACGGCCCAGACGGCCAGCGCCGCTAATGCCAGCAGCGGCAGCGCAACCGGCGCCATCGCGAGCACCGCCACGATGTCCAATGCCCGCTTGCCGCGCCGCGCGTAAAAACCCCGCTCAGGCATTGCGCGCCTCAATCCTGAGGCTGAGCGCGAGCCCGAGCGCCAGCCAGGCCATGCGGTTGCCGAGGTCGGTCGAGACCATCACGGTCAGCGCCATTGGAAGTGTCAGGGCGGCGATCCGCGCGACCCGCCCCGGCGTCGCCCGCGCCCCAGCGCCAAGGGCCGCGAGCCCGGCGCCCCCGAACGCCCCTAGCCACAGCAGCAGCGCCGGCCATCCACCCTCGGCAAGCGATTCCAGCGCGTGATCGTGCGGGTGCAGCCGGCGCGTATCGCCCGAGCCCGTCGCGATCCCGAAACTGCCCGCACCCAGGCCTAGCGGCGCCTCGGCCCCCCAACGCAGCGCGGCGTTCCATAGCGGCAGCCGCCCCTGCTCGTCGCCGAGCCGGTTCTCGGTCAGCCGCTCCAGCGTGCGCAGCCCGTCGACAAGATCGGGCGCGAGCAGCAGCACCAGCGCGGCCAGCCCCCCGCTCGCGGCGACCAGCAGCGGCCAGAACATGCCCGCCAACCATGCGCCGCTGCGCCAGAGCAGCAGCATGGGGGCGACCGTCACCGCCAGAACCAGCGCGATCAGCCCGGCGCGCCCGCCGGGCAGCAGGGCCGCGAAGACCAGCGCGAGGGCCACCACCACCCAGGCCAGGCGCGAGACACCGCGCCGTTCCAGCGCGAACACCGCGGCGAGCGCCGCGCCCGAGGCCAAGGCGAGCCCCGTCACCTGGTACTGCACCCGCGCACGCTCCGGGTCGGCGCCGACCAGCCCGCCGAGCACCACCGAGCGGTCCGCGATGCCGATCGCGACAGAGGCGCCGACGAACACCGCGATCGCCACCACCGCGAGCGCGAAGCGACGCAGCATGCGGGCATCGGCGCCGACGAGCAGCCCGGCCGCGAGCATCACCGGCGCCATCAGCACGAGCTCGGCGAGCTTGCCGGCGGCCGCGTCGCGCGAGGCGCCCCAGCTCGCGCTCACCACCATCCAGAACCACAGCGCCGCGGCGGAGAGCAGCGGCAGCGCGACGCCCGCGTCGATGCGCCAGCGCCGGCTGAGCGCCAGGATCGCGAGCGGCGGCGCGAGAAGGGCGGCCAAGGCGAGGGTGAGGTCGAAGGGCAGGTCCGCGAGCAGCGGCGCCGATTTCAGCGCGCCGGCAAAGTGAACCCCCGCCGCGAGAACCCCCGCCGGCGCCGCGAACATCGCCGCGCGCATCAGCCCGCCCGCCCCCAGACACCGAGCAGCAGCAGGCAAGCCGCCCCGAGCCCCACCACCGCCGCCCCCGCCACCGCCAGCAGCCCGATCAGCAGCGGCCGGTTCGGCAGCGAGGGGCGCAGCTCGACATAGGGCATCGAGACCAGCCGCGCCGCGACCGCTTCTTCGGCCGCGACGACCATCGCGGCGCGCTGCTGCTGGGCGAGGAGCTCGACCAGCCCGTTGCGCAGGAACAGGTCGCGCTCGGCATCCAGGCGCAGGGTGAGGATGGCGATGCGCCGCGCCGCGACCGAGGCGATGTCGGCGCGCACCTTGGCCTCCGCAAACCCGTGCAGCAGCTGCAGCGCGTCGAGCGCGAGCGTGCGGTCCGGGTGCGGCAGGTTGATTTCCCAGGTCACGGTGATGGGGTTGGGCGTGACCGAGAGGTTCGCCTCGAGCCAGGTCTTGGCGTCGTCGAGATCGGCGTCGCGCGCGAGGCCCAGCGCCGCGCGAATGGCCCCGGTGAGGCCCGCGGCACGCATCTCGGTCAGGTGGGCCAGCAGCGGCGTCCGCTCGGCGAGCAGCATCGCCGCCTCGGTGGAGCGGAGTGCCGCGAGGTAGATCGCGAAATTCCCCGATGGCCGCGTGTCGAGGATGTTGCCCGGCGCGATGGCGAGCGGGGCCAGCAGCGTGGAGGTGGCGATGCCGGTGGTCTCGGCGGGTGCGACGGTGATCTCGGCGACGTAGCTGCGGGTCCAGACGAGCACCGGCGTCGCGCCGGCGAGCAGCAGCACGAACCAGGCCAGGGCGAGCCGCGCCCGCCGCTGCCACAGCGCGCGCAGCAGCGTCTCGAGCGCCATGCCCCCCGCCGGCGGCCGCTGCTCGTCGGGCCGGGGCCCGAGGTGCGCGGCGGTGAGCCAGGCTTCGGCTTCCTCGCTCATGCGGCGATGTCGATGCAGGTCGTGAAGCGCGTGGCGGGTGCCGCGACCACGGCCTCCAGCACCGGCACGCGCGCCAAGCTTCCATAGGCGGGGCTCTCGAACCCGTCGGTGAGGCGCAGGCGAACCGGCGCATCGGCGCCGATCGCGATGCGTGCACCGTCGCTCTCGACCGTGTCGCCCAGCAGCCGCCAGGCGCCGGGGGCGAGACGCCAGCGCAGCGTCGCGTGGCGGAACGGGCCGGCGATGCGGTCCTCGATGCGCGCCTGGTGCGCGCCCAGGGTCACCGCGCGGGCATGTGTCATGCCGCGGGCGTCGCGGGTCTCGGCACCGTCGGGGATCAGGTGCACGCGCGGCCAGCGCGCGAACAGGAAGCGCGTGACGCGTGGCATGGGCTCGGCATCATCGAAGGTGACGAGGTTGTGGGCGCGCGCGGCGGCGAGGTCGACGCCCTGCCAGGCCGCATCGTTCGGTGGATTGTAGCTGCCGCTGCCGCCGTCGCGCAGCAGGTTCGTCGCCCCGACCCAGAGATCGAGGTGCAGCAGGTCGGCATGGGCGGGGCGGAAGCGCTGCGGCACGCCGGTGCGCAGGATCGCGCGCAGCCGCCCCGCCTGCCAGCCGCGCCACCCGGCGCTCACCCAGACGTCGGTCGCAAGCGGTAACGCGCCGAACACCGCCTGCGCCCGCGCGAGGCTGGCGCGCGCATCATCCGGGCCGGTGCCCGCGAGGTCGGCGAAGCAGGAGGGGTCTTCCGGCCCCAGCCGTGGCAGCCGACCGGTCACGGGATCCATGATCCGCGCGAGCCAGGCGGTGGCCGCCGCCGCGCGCGCGCGCAGCGCGCGATCCGCCTCCGCACCGCGATGGCGTCGCCACAGCCGGACGGTGACGGCGAGTGTGTCCAGCAGCAGCCGGTGGTAGCGGGCACTCGGCTGGGCGAAGGCGCCGCAGGGGGTGACGAGGCGCTGCGTCGTGCGGACCAGCGCTGCCGCGCCGCGCCGCTCCCGCTTCGCATCACCCAGCAGCAGCCCGCAGGCGAGCAGCCCGGCTGCCTCGGAAACCGCGTGGTTGTTGTCCTGCGCGAGCGCGTAGAAGCGCGTGGCCTCGATGCGCCGGGCATGGGCGTCGAGCAGGGCGCGCATCGCGGCGCCGGGCGGCGCGTCCAGGCTGATGGCGAGGGTCAGGGCACGGAGTGCGCATTCCTGGCCGCAGGCCCAGGCGGGTCCGCGGAAGGGCGGGTTGCGCGCCGCCCAGTCGCGGAGCAGGCGCTCGGCGGCCGCCCAGTCGCCACGCGCGGCGAGTGCCGGCAGGCCACCAAGCCGGTTGACCTCCCATATCGGGCGGATGTCGCCAGGGGCGAAGAGCGGCAGATCGAGCGCGTGGCGCGCGGGGTCGAAGGGTCCGTGCCAGTCTGTCGCGGTAACCGGCACCTGCGCGGCGGTGCCGAAGAACGGTCCGCGCAGCGGATCGCGGTCGCCCAGCGCGCGTCGCGCGCCGCGGCGGCCAGCGCGATGTAGGACGTGCAGAAGAACTGGCCACACGCCGAGGCGGGATGCAGCGTCGGCTCTGAGCACGAAATGCGGGAATGCTGCGATCACAATACCAATTTACGGTTGAATAATTCGTGAGCAAGTTCTTTTATGCTTTCGAAACAACATATGCGATTCCCACGAAAACCCGTGCTCCGCTACGTACTCACCCTCACCCTTGGGTTGATCCCGCTTGTGCTGCTCGCCGGCGCCGGCGTCGCCCAGCCGATCGCCGGCAGCGGCCCGCCGGGCGGCTTTCTGCTGCCGCCGTCGTTGCCCTCGCTGCTGCCAGGGGGCGCCGCGCTGCCGAGCCTGCCGCCCGCCGCGCAGCAGGAGATCATGGCGCGCATCCAGCAGGCCATGCCGCAGCGCCCGGGCGCGCCCTTAGCCTCGCCCGGCCCCGCGCCCACGGGACCCATGGCGGCATCGCCCGTGGCCCCCGCCGCGCCGGCATCGCCGCCAGAGGAACCGCTTTCCTCCTTGGAACGCTTCTTCGCCACGCGCCTCGCCGGGGAGCCGCAGCCGCTGCGCCAGTTCGGCTACGAGACCTTCACCGCCGCCCCGGGTGCGGCACCGCCCGGCTTCGGCGCGCTTTCCGACGACCACCTGATCGGCCGCGACGATGAGCTGATCGTGGCACTCCGGGGTCGCGTGCGGCAGACGCACACGGTGCGCGTCGGCCGCGACGGCATGCTGCTGCTGCCCGACCTGGCGCCCATCATCGCCGCGGGGCGGTCTATCCGTGAGGTCCGTGCCGACCTCGACGCCCGGGCCCGGCTCGAGATGGGCGGCACCGAGGCCTACCTCAGCTTCGGTGCGCTGCGGCAGATGGGCGTGCTGGTGGCAGGTGAGGTGGTGCGTCCCGGGGTGCAGTCGCTCACCCCGCTCGCCACCGTGATCGACGCGTTGGCTGCGGCGGGCGGGGTGCGCAAGACCGGATCGCTGCGGGCGGTGCGCGTGGATGGGCCGCGCGGCAGCCGGGTGGTGGATCTCTACGGCATCCTCACCGGCGATGCCGCGGCCCCCGACATCACGCTGCGCGAGGGCGAGCGGGTGATGGTCCCCGCGCTGGGTGCTGCGATCGCGATCGCCGGCGACGTGACTCGGCCGGGCATTTACGAGCTGCCGGCGGGCGCGGCCTCGGCCAGCCTCGCCGATGCGCTCGCGCTGGCCGGCGGGGCGCTGCGGCCGATCGGCAACCGGATGCTGGTCTACCAGGGCGACGCCCAGGGCCGCCGCGTCGTCGCCGAGGTTGCGCCGGCCGGGCTGCTGCGGCGCGGCGACGCCATGCGGGTCGCGCCGGGCCTCGACGTGGAGACCAGTGGGTTGCGCCTGGTCGGCCACGTGACGGCGCCGATCACCCGTTCCACCGGCGGTGCGACGCGGCTTTCCGCGCTGCTGTCGGACCCACGGCTGGTGCGCTCCGACGCCTATGGACCGCTGGGAGTGATCTGGCGGGCGGAGCGCCCCGCGCGGCAACGGCGCTTCGTGGCCTTCCCGCTCGGCCGCGTGCTGGCGGGCCAGGCGGACCTGCCGCTGCAGGAGGCCGACGAGGTCGTGGTGCTCGCCCGCGCCGACATCGCCTGGCTCGCGAGCCCGCCGGTGCAGCGCGCCCTGCGCGGCGAGATGGGCGAGGGTGACAACACCTGCCCGGCGCTGCTGCAGGTGGCGATCGCCGCGCGGTCTTCGCCGGCCCGCTTCGCCCATGCCCGCGGCGCGGGGTTCCCCGACCTCGGCGCACCGGCCTGTCCGGCGATCTTCGCGCGCTATCCGGACCTGCTTGCCTATCTGCTCGACCAGTCCGTGGTGCTGACCGGCGAGGCGAGGCAGCCGGGCCTCTACCCGGTGCCGGACGATACCGGGCTCGACGTGGTGATCGCGGCGGCCGGCGGGCTGTCGGATGCGGCGGATCTGCGGTCGGTGGAATTCGCGCGCGAGCCGGCGGAAACCTCAGGGTCGATCCCGCTCACGCGCATCGTGCTCGACCTGCGCAGCCGCAACTTCGCCGCCGTGCGC
Source organism: Plastoroseomonas arctica (assembly GCF_018128965.1). Classification (GTDB taxonomy): domain Bacteria; phylum Pseudomonadota; class Alphaproteobacteria; order Acetobacterales; family Acetobacteraceae; genus Plastoroseomonas; species Plastoroseomonas arctica. Next base: position 101,684 of record NZ_JAAEDH010000017.1, on the reverse strand, counting down.
CTCTCGCCGCGCGACGCGCTGCGCATGCCGCGCGGCTTCGCCGACCGCGAGACCGGGCCGGTGACCTTGGTGGGCGAGTTCCTCCGGCCGGGGGTCTACGACATCCGCCGCGGGGAACGGCTGTCCGAGCTGATCGCGCGCGCCGGTGGATTGACGCGCGAGGCCTTCCCCTACGGCGCCGTCTTCACGCGCGAGAGCGTGCGTCAGCGCCAGCAGGAGGGCTTCGCCCGCACCGCACGCGAGCTGGAGATGGGCATGGTGCAGGTCGCCGCTGGGCAAGCGGTGGTCGGCACGCGCGGCGGCGCCGTCGATGTCGGATCCGCTGTCGCGGCGGGCCGCGAGCTGGCCAATTCCCTGCGCGAGACGCGGGCCGCGGGGCGGATGGTGGTGGAGGCAAATCCGGTGGTGCTCGCCGGTCGTCCGGAGCTGGACGTGCTGCTGGAGCCGGGCGACCTGATCGCGGTGCCCAAGCGGCCCAACGAGGTGACGGTGGTGGGCAGCGTGCTGAATGCAGGCAGCCTGCAGTTCCGCAGCGGCTGGCGCGCTTCGGACTACGTGCGCGCGGCGGGTGGGCAGCAGCGGTTTGCCGATGGTGGGCGCGCCTTCATCGTGTTGCCAAACGGGCAGTCGGTGCCGGCAGGGTTGGGTTCCTGGCAGCAGGGCGGGCCGCCGGTCCCCCCCGGCAGCCTGGTCGTGGTACCGCAGGATCCGAGCCCTTATGAGAACTGGGCCTTCGTGCGCGATCTGACGCAGGTGCTCTCTCAGGTCTCGGTGAGTGCGGCGGCCCTGGCGGTGATCACCCGGGGTGCCCGCTGAAGGCTCGGGCGTTCTCGCGATGGATGTGCGCGCTGCTCATCCTGATGCCGCTTTGCGTGGCCGCGCAGGAAACCGGGGGCAATTTCGGTGGCGCCGGGCTCATCGAGATGCCCAATGCACGGCTGCGTCCGGACGGCACGCTCGAGGCAGCCGCCGCCATCCGTCGCCAGCGCGACTTCTATGCCCTGTCCCTGCAGGCGCTGCCCTGGATGCAGGCGGTGTTCCGCGTCGCCGACCGGCTGAACGCCACCACCGGCCGCGGCAACACCACCGACCGCTCCTTCGATGTGCGCGTTCGCCTGTGGGAGGAGGATGCCTTCCTGCCCGCCCTCGCGGTGGGCCTGCAGGATCTCGCTGGCACCGGGATCTATGCCGGCGAATACCTGGTGGCCTCGCGCCGGTTCGGCCCGGTCGATGTGACCTTGGGCATGGGCTGGGGGCGCCTGGGCAATGCCGGCGATCTCACCAACCCGCTGCGCATCGGCGCGCCGGGTTTTTCCCGCCGCCCGCGCGATGTCGGCCAGGGTGGGCGCCCGGACCCGCGGGTCTGGTTCCGCGGCCCCGAGGTCTCGCTGTTCGGCGGCGTCGAGGCGCGTGTGCCGGGCCTCGAGAACCTGCGGGTGAAGCTCGAATATTCCGGCGATGAGCGGCGCGACGAACGCCGCCGCCGCGGCCTCGCGGATTCGCGATTCAACGCCGGGCTGCAGTGGAGCGACGAGCATTTCGACGCGGGCGTCTTCTTCGTCCATGGCACCGACCTGCTGTTCCGCGTCTCCGCGCGCTTTGATGCCGGCGCCCCGCCGCGTGCCGCCTTGCCGGACCCGCCGCCGCTGGAGCCCCGCCTGCGCGAGGCCGATGGCGGGCGTCTCGGCGAGGCGCTGGCGGCGCAGGGCTTCCGGCTTCTGGCGGTGGACCTGAATGGGCCCGAGGCGGTGATCGCCTTCACCGGAGGCCGCTACCGTACCCTTGCGCAGACCGTCGGCCGGGTGATGCGCGCCGCCCAGCCGGCGCTGCCGCCGCAGGTCGAGCAGGTGACGCTCGCCTGGTGGCGCGACAGCGTGGAGATCGCGCGCGTGCAGGTGCTGCGCGAGGCAATGGAGGCCGCGAGCCTCGGCCAGGGCAGCTTTGAGGAAGTGTTCGCCACGGCGCGTCTGCTGCCCGCCGGCAATCCGCTGCCCCACGGTGCCACCGCGCCTGCGCTTGGGCTGGACTGGGGCATCGAGCCGCGCCTGCGCCTGTCCTTCGGCGACCCGCGCGAGACGCTGCTCTACCAGGCATCACTGGTCGGCGGTGCGCGGGTGTCACTGGGCGCTGGGTTCGCGATCGCCGGCGGGTTGCAGCACGCCTTCGCGCAGAATCTGGACCGCGCAGCACCTTCCGACAGCCAGCTGCCGCGCGTGCGCAGCGACGCGGCCCGCTACGCAAGCGGCGCCGAGCACCTCGCGATCCCCGCGCTCTACGCCGAGCGCATCTGGGCGCTCGCACCGGATGTCTTCGCGCGCACCACGGTGGGATACCTGGAGCCGATGTTCGCCGGCGCCTCGGGAGAAATCCTGTGGCGCCCGAACGACCAGCCCTACGCCATCGGGCTCGACCTCGCCTGGGTGCGGCAGCGCGCCTTCGAGCAGGATGCGCGTTTGCGGCGCTATGCTGTCACCACCGGGCATGTCTCGCTGCATGCAGACCTGCCGCTTTGGAACCTGCACGCCACCATCCGCGCGGGGCGCTATCTCGCGGGCGATTGGGGCGCCACGCTCGAACTTTCCCGCCGCTTCGATTCCGGGATCGAAGTCGGCGCCTTCGCCACGCTTACCGACGCGCCGTTTCGCCGCTTTGGGGAGGGCAGCTTCGACAAGGGCATCTTCCTGCGCGTCCCGCTCGACCTGTTCGGGGTCGAGAGCCGGTCCTCGGTTGGCGCGACCATCCGCCCGGTGCAGCGCGATGGCGGCCAGCGCATGGCGGTGGACAGCCCACTCTACGAGCTCACCCGCGATGGGCGCGCGGATGATTTCCGCCGCGGCGCCGGGGGGTTCCTGCGTTAGGGCCGGGCGGGTATTGAGGCGCCACATGACCCTCGAAGCCTTCCTCCGCCACTTGGCCTTCGCGGGCGTGCTCGCGCTGATCTCCGCGCTCTGCGTGCGGCTGATGATCGCGCGGCCGATCCTTGACCATCCCGACGCGCGTAAGGCGCACAAGCACCCCACGCCCAAGGGCGGTGGCGTCGGCATCGTGGTCGCCTTCCTGGTCGGCATGGCGGTGCTGTTCCAGGTCGCCGCCTTCGCGCGGCTGGCCGATACGCAATTCGTCGGCGTGATCGCGGCGGCGGCGGCGATCGCACTGGTCGCCTTGCTCGACGACATCTGGGATTTCCGCTTCATCGTGAAGCTCGCTGCCCAGGCCGGCGCGGCGCTGGTGGCGGTGGCGGGCGGCATTGCCCTCGACCGCTTGTCGATGCCCGGCCTGGGCATGGTGAGCCTCGGCTTCGCCGGTGTCGCGCTCACCCTGTTCTGGATCATCGCCTGCACCAATGCGGTGAACTTCATGGATGGGTTGGATGGGCTGGTGGGCGGCTCGCTGTTCCTCGCCTGCGCGATCCTGGCGCTGATCGCAGCGCAGGAGGGTGGGCTGTTCGTCTATGCCTGCGCGCTGATCCTGGCGGCGGGGCTTGCGGGCTTCCTGCCCTTCAACCTGCACCCGGCGCGCATCTTCATGGGCGATGTCGGCAGCCAGTTCCTGGGATTCGTGATGGCCGTCTTGGCCGTCGCGTCGGCGCGCTTCGACCTGCAGCAGCTCTCGTTCCTGATCGTGCCGCTGCTATTGTTCGGGCTGCTCTTCGACACCGGATTTACCTTGCTCCGCCGGGCGCTGATGCGCGAACGGATCAGCGCGCCGCACCGCAGCCACCTGTATCAGATGGCGCAGCGAAGCGGCGTCTCCGTGCGCCGCGTGGCGCTCGTGCATTGGGTATTCGTGTGCTTCCACGGCGCGCTGGTGGCGCTGTTCCTGCGCCTCTCACCCGAAGCAAAGCCGCTGGTCGTGCTACCCGCGATCCTGGTGCAACTCGCCTGGCTCGGCTACGTCGCGCGCCGGGTGCGCGCCGCGGGCCTCAGTTGGCGCTCGGGTTGAGGAACTCGATCTCCAGCATCGCGACCCTGTCGCCCACCCACTGCTCGGCACGGAAGACCGCGCCCGTCTCGGGGTTGGCGAAGAAGCGGTTGGCGAAGCTCGCAGCACCCTCGCACTCCTCGTCCACCAGCAAGGCGCCACCCTCCTCGCGCGCTTGCAAGGTGCAATCGAGGATCAGGCCGAAGCGCATCCGCGCCGGCTCCCGATCCGAACCCATGAGGTCCACGATGCGCCGCGCCCGGCCCTCGCGCGTGAGCAAGGCGCGCGGATTGTCCAAAGGATCCGGCCCCTCGAACCGCGTGGTGGCCAGCACGTCGTAGAGGCCCGAGGTCGCGACGATCCGCGCGCCCTCCGTCACCACCACCACGCCGCCACTGCTGCGCCAGGTGCGCCGCTCGCCCTGCACGGAGACCAACCGCGCGACGGCGCGCCGCGACCCCATGGTGAGCGCCACCGCCGGGCCCTGCGGCGGACGCGCCGAGCCATCATCCCAGCGCGCCCGTGCGCTGCGATCCTCGGGCGGGCCATCGAAACTGGGAACCGGGATCGGCCAGACGAGGACGCGGAGGATGTCGCTGGTCGCGGTTTCGCCGCAGGCGGAAAGCAGGGCGAGAATCAGGAAGGCACATACACGCATGACGCGAAACTAAGCGCAGAAAGCAGCGGGGGAAAGAATTCTCCCCGACAACCTGTAGGTTTTCGCCCTTTCTTTTATTTTTGCTTACTGGTTCCCGGCAGCACGGACGGGACCAATGCGCGACGGCCGTTGAACGCGACAAGTCCAAGGGCCACCACGATGCCGATCCAGTGCGGGTAGGGCAGGGCGTCGCCAAAGCCGGCTTCGAACAGCGCGGGGAAGATCATCAACAGGCCGGCGAAGGCCATCGCGACGCGCTCCCACACGGCCAGCGCGCGAATCGCGAAACCCTGCGCGGCGGCCGACAGCGCGGCCAGGCCCGCGGCGGCCAAAAATGTCTGCCAGACGACGTCCACCCAGGTCATCGTCGGCGTGTAGGACAGCAGCAGGCCCACGCCCTCGGGGTCGGTGACGAAGACGAAGGGCAGCAGGAACGCCGGCAAGGTGTACTTCCACGCCTGCAAGGTGGTGCGGTAGGGGCCGGCACCCGTGATCGCGGCAGCCGCGAAGGGCGACAGGGCGGTGGGCGGCGAAACCTCCGACAAGACCGCATAGTAGAAGACGAACATATGCGCCGCGTAGTCCGGCACACCCAGCTTGGTCAGGGCGGGCGCGGCCACCACAGCGCAGATGATGTAGCTGGCCGTCACCGGCACCGCGAGGCCCACCACCCACACGATCAAGGCGGTGTAGAGCGCGGTAATGACCACCGAACCGCCCGCCGCCTGGATCGCGATGTCGGAGAACTTCAAGCCCAGCCCGGTCAGCGTGATCACGCCCACGATGATGCCCGCACAAGCGCAGGTGGCCGCGATGCCAACCGACTGGATCGCGCCCTCGGCGAGCGTGTTCACCAGCTTGCGCGGCGTCAGTGCGGAGTCCTTGCGCAGGAAGGAGAGCACCACGCCCACCACCATCGCGTAGAGCACCGACAGCGTCGGCGAATACCCGATCGACATGAACACGATGATCGCGACGAGCGAGGTAAAGTGGAACCCGTATTGCCGCACCAGCGCGCCGGCGCGTTCGACCTGCATCGCCTCGGCCATCGCGGCGGCCGCGGCACTCGCCCCCACGCGGGCGGCGATGCGGCGCTGGTCCAGCTCCACCATGAACAGCAGCGAGGCGTAGTAGAGCACGGTCGGGATCGCGACCATGCGCAGCACGTCGAGATAGCCGATCTTGAGATACTCGGCGATCAGGAAGGCGGCCGCACCCAGCACCGGCGGCGAGATGATCGCCCCGAGCCCGCCGGCCGCGAGCAGCCCGCCTGCGTCATCGGCGCGGTAGCCCACGCGCTTCATCATCGGCCAGGCGACGGTGCCCAGCGTCACGGTGGTGGCGACACCCGACCCGGACGGCCCGCCCAACAGGAAGGAGGAGAGCACCACGGTGCGCCCGGCGCTGCTCGGCTTGCCGCCGGTGATGGCGAAGGAAAAGTCCACGAAGAACTTGCCCGCGCCGGAATTCTGCAGGATCGCACCATAGATGGTGAACAGGATGATCAGCGTGGCCGAGACGTCGATCGCGGTGCCGAAGATGCCCTCGAGCGTGATGGTGAGGTGCGGCACCAGGCGTTCGCCGCCATAGCCCTGGTGCTGCCAGGGCGCGGGCAGGTGGTTGCCGAAGAAGGCGTAGAGCAGGAAGCCCAGGGCCACGACCGGCATCACCGGCCCGGTGGCGCGGCGTGCGACTTCCAGCACCAGGCCAATGAGGACCCAGCCGACGATGACGTCCATCGGTTCGGGGAAGATGTAGCGGTCCTGCAGGTCATCGCCGCCGGTCACCAGGTAGTAGATGACGTAGATCGAGGCCGCGACGAGGATGATGTCCCACGGCATCAGCTTGTGCCGGAACCGCTTGGACACCGGGAACAGGTAGAAGCCGAGCACCAGCGCGAACCCGACATGGACGTAGCGCAGCACGGTCGTCGGCACGATGTCCCAGGCCGCCCAGAGGTGGAACAGGGCCATCGCCAGCGCCGTCGCGACGGCGACCACGCCGAGGACGCCGGTGAACTTGTTCTGGGAGCCTTCTTCCGCCTCGATCAGTTCCTCGATGCGCTTGGTCGTGGTGGCATCGAGTTCGGCCATGGGTGCTTCTCTTAGTGACTAAAAATAAAAGAAGAGGGGTTGGGGGGAATTCTTTCCCCCCATGCTTTCTTCTACAGCGTCGCGCCCTGGCCGCGCCAGAACGCCTCCGCCGCCGGATGCCACGGAATCCCCGCCGCCGCCGTCTTCTGCGCCGCGAGGTTGAAGTTCCGCGCCTCCGCATGCACCCGCGCCCAGTCTTCGCGGCTGCTCCAGGTGATGTTCAGGATCTGCGTCACCAGTGCCGCCGGCATGTCCTCGCGCACCGCCAGCACATTGGCGACCGAGAGCTGTGCGTTGTCCGTGGTCTGTCCCGGATAGGTCCCGGCGGGGATCACTTCGGGGAAGTAGACCGGCCCGTGCTTCTCCACGATCGCCGCGTGCAGGTTCGCGTGGTCGATGAGGTGCAGCGTGGTCCCCGGCGTCGCGGCCAGGTCGGTGATGGCGGAGGTCGGCACGCCGGAGACGAAGAAGTAGGCGTCGATCTTGCCGTCCTTCAGCGCGTTGGTGCTCTCGGCGGGCGAGAGGCGTTCGCGGCCGCGGAAGTCCGACGCGATGTTGAGGCCCGCGGCCTCGATGACGCGCAGCGCAAACAGTTCGGTGGCCGAACCCGGCGCGCCGGTGGAGATGCGCTTGCCGCGGAGGTCGCCCATCGTGCGCACGCCTGTGCTGGTGGTGGTCACCACCTGCATGCGGTTGGTGTAGAGCACTGCGATGGCGCGGGCGGGGACCACGCGGCCGCGGAACGGCCCGGCGCCGCGGATGGCGTCCACCCCGGCATCGACCTGGCCGAACAGCAGGCCGACGCGATTGGCGCCGAGCAGCTGGAAGTTGGCGGTGGACCCGCCGGTGACTTCGACGGTTGCGCTCATGCCGGGGATGCCGCGCGAGAGGTAGTTCGCCAGCGCGCCGCCGAGCGGGTAGTAGACGCCGCCCGTGGTGCCCGTGGCGATTGCGAGCTGCTGCGCGGCTTGGGCGCGGAGTGCGGCGGGGGCGGCGAGGATGCCGGCGGAGGCGAGGGCTGCGCGGCGCGTGATCCCGGTCATTGACTTTTCTCTCCCTGTTCGTGCCGCGGGTGATAGCGCCCAAGCGGTGTGACGGAAAGGGGCGCTCAGCGTTGCCCGCGCATCCCGGCCAGGATCGCGCCGCCGGCGATGAGGAAGACGATGACTGTCGCCATTCCCGCGCGCTGGCTGCCGGTGATCTCGGTGACGGCGGCGAGCGCCGCGGGCCCGAGGAAGCCGGTGACCCGCCCGGAAAGTGCGAACAGCCCGAAATGCGCCGAGACCTGGTCGGCCGGCGCCATCTTCACCATCAGCGATCGCGACGCGGCCTGGGCTGGGCCGACGAAGATGCCGAGCGGGAGCGCGAGCAGCCAGAAGGCAAGCGTGCCGGAGGCGACCAGCAGCCCGGTGCCGAAGAAGGCCACGCCGGTGAGCGCGAGCAGGATGGTGGTGCGGCTGCCGATACGGTCCTCGATCAGCCCGAAGCCGGCCGCGCCGGCGCCCGCGGTGACGTTCAGCGCGATGCCGAAGATCATGATCTCGATGAAGGACAGTCCATAGACGCCGGCCGCGAAGATGGCGCCGAAGGCAAACAGCGTGTTCAGGCCGTCGGTGTAGAACAGCCGCGCGACCATGAAGCGCAACAGCGCCGGGGAACGGGGCAGGGACCGCAGCACGGCCCCGACTTCCGTCAGCCCCAGGCGCGCGGCGGCGGCCCAGCCGGGACGCTCGCGCGGCGGCGGGTCGGGAAGGGCGAACAGCACCGGCCAGCCGAAGCCCAGCATCCACACGGCGACGATCAGCGCGGCGGCGCGCACAGGCTCGCTCGCGGCCTTGTCCAGGCCGAAGGGCGGCGTGGCCGGCAGCACCAGCGCGAGGCAGACGGCCAGGCAGCACAGCCCGCCGGCATAGCCCAGCCCCCAGGCGAGGCCCGAGACGCGCCCGGTCTGCTCCGGTGTCGCGACCTGCGGCAGCATGGAATTGTAGAAGACGGTCCCGATCTCGAAAGCGATGGTGGCGATGCCGACGGCGGCGAGGGCGAGCAGCGCCGAGCCCGGCTCGGGCGTGGCAAACCACAGCGTGGCGGTGGCGGTGGCGCAGACCACCGTGCACCACAGCAGCATCAGCCGCCGCCTTCCGCCGGAATCCGCGACCGCGCCCATGATGGGCGCGAGGATGGCGATGGCGAGGCCCGCCAGCGTCTGCATCCACCCCCATCGCGCCTGCCCGGTGACCGGGTCCGGCGCGATGCCTTGGGTGAAATAGGCTGCGATGACGAAGGTGGAAACCACCGTGGGGAAGGCCGAATTCGCCCAGTCATAGAGCGCCCAGGCGAAGGCCTTTCGCGTCATCGCACCAGCATCGAGAGCGTCCGCACTGCGACCGAGACGCCGGCGAGATCGCCGCTCGCGGCCGCCTCGCGTGCCAGCATCGCGGCGGACTGGTCGTCCGGCTTCGCGCCGGCGAGGGCCGCCTGTGCCAGCCCGGCCTGGATCGATTGCAGATCGGCCAGCAGCAGCGCCCGGGCCCGGGCACCGAAGGCGCCCGGCGCGGGTGCGGCCACCGCCGCGGCCTGCAGCGCATCGAGGGCGAAATCCTGCCCCGCGGCGCGCCAGGCCGAAGCCGCAGCATCGGGCGAAGCCCCCGCCCGCGCCGCAAGGCGCACCACTGCCGGCGCGGCGACCAGGTGCCGCGCGCCGGCGACCAGGGCGGCCACCATCGGCGGCAGCGGGCTCTCAGCCGGAGCGGGTTCGGCGGCCAGAAGGGCAGCGATGCCCGGGCGCAGATCGGCGATCGCCTCGCCCAGCGCGCCTTCGCCCCCGAGCAACCCATGCGCCGCCCCTTCCTGCAAGCCGCGCAGCGCACGCAGCGCCTCGATCTTGGCGGACTCGGGCGCGGCACAATCCGCGATCTCGGCCACCGCCTCCTCCAGCGCGAAGCAGGCGGCGGCGATCCAGGCGGCACGCACCGCGGCGGCCGGGCTCGCCTCGACCGTGAGGCGCGCGAGCGCGGCGCAGCCCAGCCGGTTGGCGACCACATTGCCCATCACGGTGGCCACGAGGTTGCGGCGCAGGCGGTGGCTTTCGGCATAGCGCGCGTAGTCGGTGCGCAGCGCCATCGGGAAGTAGCCCAGCAGAACGGGGGTCAGCGCGGGATCGTCCGGCAGGTCGGAATTCTCGATCGCCTCGATCAGCCAAAGTTTCGCGAAGGGCAGGAGGGCTGCGATCTCCGGCCGGGTCAGCGCCTCCCCGGCACCGATGCGCCGACGCAGTGCCGCCTCGTCGGGCAGGCCGGCCACGGCGCGGTCGAGCAGGCCGGCGGCCTCGAGCTTCAGCATCAGCGCGCCTTGCGCGGCGAGTGCCTCCGCGCCGGCCTCGGCCTCCACCGTCACGGCGAGGGACTGGTCGTGATTGTCCGCCAGCACCAGCCGCCCGACCTCGTCCTGCATCGTGCCGAGCAAATCGTCGCGCTGGCGCCGGGTGAGTGCGCCGTCGGCCTCGGCGGCGAAGAGCAGGATCTTGATGTTCACCTCGTGGTCGGAGGTCGAGACACCGGCGGAATTGTCCAGCGCATCGGTGTTGATGCGCACGCCCGCGCGCGCGGCTTCGATCCGCCCCGCCTGGGTGATGCCCAGATTCGCACCCTCGCCGAGCACGCGCGCGCGGATCGCGGCGCCATCGACGCGGATGGCGTCGTTGGCGCGGTCGCCGGCATCGGCCTGGGATTCGGCCGAGCATTTCACATAGGTGCCGATGCCGCCGAAATAGAGCAGGTCCACCTTCGCGGTCAGGATGGCGCGCATCACCACCGCCGGCTCCACGCGCTCGGCGGCGATGCCAAGCATGGCGCGCGCCTCGGGCGAGAGCGGGATGGTCTTGGCGTTGCGCGGCAGGATCGCACCGCCCGGACTCAGCAGCGCAGCGTTGTAGTCCGCCCAGGAGGAGCGCGGCAGCTTGAACAGCCGCTCGCGCTCGGCATAGCTCGCGGCCGGGTCCGGATTGGGGTCGAGAAAGATGTGGCGGTGATCGAAGGCGGCCAGCAGCCGCGTCTGCCTGCTCACCAGCAACCCGTTGCCGAAGACGTCGCCGGACATGTCGCCCACGCCAACCATGTCGAAGGGCGCATCCTGCACGGAGCGGCCCAGCGTCTCGCGGAAATGGTGGTCGATCATCACCCACGCACCCCGCGCGGTGATGCCCATCGCCTTGTGGTCATAGCCCTGCGACCCGCCCGAGGCGAAGGCATCGCCGAGCCAGAACCCGTACTCCTCCGAAAGCCCGTTCGCGATGTCGCTGAAGGTCGCCGTGCCCTTGTCGGCGGCGGCGACGATGTAGGGGTCCTCGCCGTCGCGGCGGATGATGCCGGGCGGTGTCACCACATCCGCGCCCACGTAATTGTCGGCGAGGTCGAGCATGGCGCGGACCAGAATCTTGTAGCAGGCGATGCCCTCGGCCATGAACGCCTCGCGGTCGGTGGGCGAGGGCGACTGCTTGAGGATGAAGCCGCCCTTCGCGCCGGTGGGCACGATGATGGCGTTCTTCAGCCGCTGCGCCTTCATCAGCCCCAAAATCTCGGTGCGGAAATCCTCGCGCCGGTCGGACCAGCGGATGCCGCCCCGCGCCACCGGCCCCGCGCGGAGATGGCAGCCCTCCATGCGCGCGGAATGGACGAAGATTTCGCGCCACGGACGCGGCAGCGGCATCTCGCCGGCGATCGCGCTGTCCAGCTTGAAGGCGACGTAGGATTTGTTCTGGTAATAATTAGTCCGCAACATCGCGTCGAGCAGCCCGCGCAACCGGCCTAGGATGCGGTCCTCATCGGGGTTGGTGACGGTGTCGAGCATCGCAGTCCAGCGGCCGAGCAGTGCGGTCTCATCGCGCTTGGCGCGTGCCGGATCGAAGCGCGCGGCGAACAGATCCATCAGGATGCGCGCCGCCTCGGGCTGCGCGGCCAGGGCCGCCGTCACGCTCTCCTGCGCGAAGGCGAAGCCCACCTGCTTCAGCCAGCGGTACATCGCGCGCAGCATCCAGCACTCGCGCCAGTCGAGACCCGCGCGCAGCACCAGCCGGTTGAAGCCATCGGCCTCGACCGTGCCGTCGAGCAGCCGCGCCAGCGCGTCGAGCACCAGCGGGTAGCGATCCTCGGGGCAGGCCGCGCCGGCCTTGAGCGAGAAGACGTGCAGCGCCATCGCCGCGCTGCCTCGCGGTTCCAGCCGGTGCGGCACCTCCTCGATGGCACGCAGATCCAGGCTCTCGAACAGCGGCAGCGCATCGGCGAGCGGCAGCGCGCCACCGGGATTCACCAGGCGCAAGGTCAGCGTGTTGGGTGCGGCACCGGGCGCCTGCTCCAGCGACGCGGCGGGCCGCCCGCTCGCGATCGCGGCCTCGGCCAGCGCGATGTCGGCGAGCGCGTGGGACGCCGCCGTCGCCTCCCGGTAGGCGGGCGGGAAGGCCTCGGCCCAGCGCGACAGCAGGGTCGCCGCACCGCCCTCGCCATGCTCGGCGGCGAGCGCGTCGGCGATCCGTTCGCGGAAGCTGCGCGCCGCTTCGGCGATGGAGCGCTCCAGCGCCACGTCATTCACCGGCGGCACCTCGCCCGGCTTGGTGCCGATGACGTAGTGCACGCGCGCCAGCGGCGCATCGCCCAGCGCGATGTGATAAGCCGACAGCCTGCCGTTGAAGCCGCGCGCCAGCATCGCGCCCACGCGTTCGCGCAACTGGGTGTCGAAGGTGTCGCGCGGCAACCAGGCGATGGCGGAGACGAAGCGCTCGAACGGGTCGCGCCGGATCACCACCGCCGCGCGGGGCCTGATCTGCAGGTCCAGCGCGCGCTCGGCGCCGGCGAGGATCTCTGCATCGGGCGCCTGGAACAGCTCGTCGCGCGGCCAGGTGTCGAGGATGTTGCGCAGCGCGCGCCCGTCATGGCTCTCGGGGTCCATCCCCGCCAGTGCCAGGATGCGCTCCACCTTCTCCGACAGGAACGGGATGGCGCGCGGGTTGCGGTTGTAGGCGGACGCCGCGAAAAGCCCCAGGAACAGCCGCGCGCCGACCACCTGGCCATCCGCGCCGAAGCGGCGGACGGCCACCACGTCGGCGTGCTGCGGGCGATGCACGGTGGCCCGCATATTGGCCTTCACCACCGCGATCGGCGTGTGGTCCAGCACCGCCGCGCGCACCGCGGCCGGCACGGCGGAAAGGTCGCGCAGCGCGTCGAAGACCGGCACCGAGAGGTCGCGCAGCAGGCCCAGCGAGGAGCCATCCACCAGGGTCAGTGCGCCATCGGGTGCGACTGCCAGCTCGCGGTAGCCGAGCAGGACGAAGTTGTCGTCGCTCAGCCAGCGGATAAAGGCGGCGGCTGGGCCATGCGCCGCGATCTCCACCCCGGCGTCTTCCAGCCGCTGCAGCATGGCCGGGAAATCATCCACCGCGCGGCGGAGGTCGCCCAGCGAGCGTTCCAGAGACGCCTCCAGCGCCTCCTGGCTGCCATCGCCGGCATGGCTGAGCGTCACGTGCATCATGCTCTCGCGCGGGGCGGCCGCATCGAACGCGACCAGCCGCCCGCCCTCGCGCCGCACGCCCAGCACCGGATGGAGGAAGCGCTCCACGGCGCGGTTCTGCAGCGTCGTCGCCGCGAGCACGGAATCGACCAGGAAGGGCATGTCGTCGGTGACGACCAGCGCCACCGTGCGCGCGCCGCGCCCGGGGCCAGGCGCGAGGATGCGCAGCCGCGTCTGCCCGGGCTGGCGATCCAGCGCGAGGGCGAACAGATGCGCCGTCGCCTCGGCGATATGCTCGGCCGGGAGGCTGGCGAGCTCCGTCGTCGGGATCGCCGCGTGCAGGCGCTCCATCAGCGTCGCGGCCGCGGGCGGCAGGTCCGGGGCGAGTCGCACAAGCGCTGCGCGACCGGCTGCCAGCACCTCCGCGCGCGCGGTATCCGGCAAAAAGCTGCGGCCTTCTTCGGGCATTGTCGCTTCCTCGGATGGTTGTCGGGGACAACCTGTTCTCTAAGCCCGCCGGATGGCAAGCCTTGGGCTGGTTCCTGTGCGTGAAACCTCTACGATGCGATGTATTGCATTGAGGTTATTGCCATGACCCTGGACGAGCTCCTGGCGCCGATCACGCCCGAAACCTTCTTCGCGGAGTATTTCGACCGGAAGCCCCTCCATGTTCCGGGGGGGGCGGCGAAGTTCGCGCAGGTGCTGTCCTGGCGGCACCTCAACCGGCTGCTCGACATGACCCATATCTGGAGCGAGCAGAGCCTCAAGATGGTGCTCGACGGCGCCCCGGTTCCGGCCGCGCAATACAGCACCCGCGCCACTTCGCGCGACCAGCAGGCCGTGCTGCAGCCCGACCCTGCCCGGATGCGCGAGTGGATAAGGCGCGGTGCCAGCCTGGTGCTGAACGATGTCGACAGCCTCACACCCGGCCTTGCCGCGGTGAGCGATGCGCTGGAGGGCGCGGGCCTGGGGAAGTCCCAGGCCAACGTCTATGTCTCCTGGCAGGCGCACAAGGCCTTCGCCTCGCATTACGACACGCATGACGTCTGGGCCGTGCAGATCGAGGGCGAGAAAACCTGGTACGTCTGGGAAGGCCGCGCCGAATGGCCGATCAGCCACCCGGCCTTCCGTGGCCAGCCGCAGGCGCATCACGACGCCGCCAAGGGCAAGCTGCTGGCCACCATCGTGCTGAAACCGGGTGACCTGCTGTACCTGCCGCGCGGCTGGTATCATGACGCGATGACGCTGTCGGAGGCGTCGGTCCACGTCGCCTATGGTGTGCATGCCCCGCTGGGAATGGATTTCCTCAACATACTGGTCGAGCGGGTGCTCTACGACGCCGAGTTCCGCAAGCCGCTGCCGCGCCAGGACGGCACCGCAGCCCAAAAATTTGCGCTGACGAACCGGGCGGCGCTGCTCGGCCAGCGGCTGGGCGAGTTGTGCCGCGACCCCAAGGTGATGGGCGTGCTGGAGAATTTCGTGGCGGGCTACCGCTTTCAGCGCGGCGGGCACGACCTGCTCGCCGCCCGCGGCCTCGCCGCACCGGCGGCCGCGGGTGCGACCGATGCCGAGGCGCCGAGCTACCGGGTGGTGGATCGTGGCGCGAAGCCGGTGCGGCGCGGTGCGGAATTCGCGCTCAAGGGCAGCGCCGGCGCGGTGCCGCTCTCGGCGGCGGAGGCCGAGGCAGCGGGCTGGCTGCTCGGTCGCGCCGATGTGACGGAGGCCGAACTCGCCGCCGCGCACCCCGCGGTCGCCGCGCCCGTTCTTCTATCGAAGCTTACCGAGGCCGGCATTGTGGTGGTTGTATGACGCGTTCGATCCTGACGGTTTTCCTCGCACTCGCCGCGCTGCCGTCGCTTGGGCAGCCGCGCGCCTTCAACTGCATCGGCGCCGAGCGGCTGGAGGATGATGTCTTCACCATCCCCTTCGCCCCGGGGCGCTCGGGGGTGACCGATGCGGCGCGCAGCCTGCTCGCGGCGGCCGCCGAACTCGCCACCGCCGATACGGATCGCAACGTCTGCGTGCTCGGCCACGCCGGTGCGGAGGGCGGCGCGCAGACGACCACCACGCTCGCCGCGGCGCGGGCGCGGGAGGTGGCGCGGGTGCTGGCGGAACGCGGCATCGCGCGCGAGCGGATCAGGGCGGAGGCGCGCGGCGCCAATTTCAGCCCCGCGGCGCGCGCCGATATTCCGCGCACCCGCAGCGTGTCGATCGTGGTGCTGCCTGGCGCGCGCGAGCGTGGGCCCGAGCCGTCACGCGAGCGTACGCCCGAACCGGTTCGCGAGCGTGCGCCTGAACCGGCAACAACGCCCGCGCCTGCCGCTGAGCCCGGCGCCCGCGACGCCGCGCCCCAATCCACCACGCCGGATCGACGCCCCGAGTAGCACCAGCCCTGCGGCCGCGCCTCAGGTCCCGGTCGCGGGGGAGAGCCTGCCAATGAACAGCACCGGGCCGGTCGGCCGCCCGGTGGGCGAGCCGCCCGGCGGCTCCAGCGTGATCTCGATCAGCATGCCGGGCTCCGGCCGAATCTGGCTGGCCGACACGCGCACCTCGCCCGATTCTCGCGGGATCAGCCCGAGAGAGGTCGGCGCCGTCGCCCCCTGCGGCAACGCCCAGAGCTGCATGGCGCGGTCGGCCGGCGCAGCGCGTGGGTTCAGCGCGGCCAGGCGCAGCCCGGCGCGGTCGGCCTCCACCACCCAGGCCGGCTGGTCGCGGCTGGACAGCAGCACGGTCATCATGCGCTCCGCCGGAGCGGGCGGACGGACCAGCAGAATGGCGGCGAGGCTGCCGGCGACCACGGTCGCGCCAAAGCTCCAGGCCGGCCAGAACCAGGATGCCTTGCGCCGGGCGGGGAGCGGCGCGGCCGCCGGCTCGAGCGTGCCGGCGATGCGGTCCCACAACTCGGGCGGCGGCGCTTCCGGCGTCGCCAGGTCCTGCAACGGCGCCAGCGCCATTTCCCAGTCGGCAATCTCGTCGGCGAGCACCGGGTCGAGCGCGGCGGCGAGCGCGACCATGCGCACGGTCGCGGCGTCGAGCGTGCCGAGCACGTATTCGGCGGCGAGCGCCTGGCGTTCCTCGGGCGTCATGGCTGTGGCGCTCATGCGAGGCACTCCCGCAGGCGCAGCAGGCCGCGGCGGATCCAGGATTTCACGGTGCCCAGCGGCTCGCCGAGCTTGGCCGCCACCTCGGCATGGGAAAGCCCGTGCACGAAGGCGAGGAGAATGCCGTTGCGGATGCGCTCCTCGAGCGTGAGCAGGCAGGCGCGCAGCCGCGCACCCTCGGCCTTGGCGTCGAGCAACTCGATCGCCTCGGGCGCGATCGCGCTGTCGCCCAGGGCCGGATCATCGGAAGGAATTTCGCGCCCCCGCGCACGGGCGATGTCGAGTGCGGCGTAGCGGACGATCGCACCCAGCCAAGCGGATGCGACGCCGCGCGTCTGGTCGTACTGGCCGGCGCGGGCGGCGATGCGCACGAAGGCATCGTGCACCGCGTCGGCGGCGGCATCGCGATCACGCAGGACCGCATTCGCGATGCCGAACAGCCTTGTCGATTCGCGCTGGTAGATACTCCGCAGCGCGCGCCGGTCGCCATCGGCGACCAGCAGGATCAGTTCGGACAAGGGGGTCTCGCTTTCCACGGAGGTTAAGTAGCGAAGAAGCGAGACGCCTGCCAGGGGTCAGCGCCCCTGCTTCAGCGCGCCGCCTTACCGCATCGCGGCAATGTCGATGATCTCGGACTGCGGCAGGCCGGTCACCGCACCCAGCGCGGTCGGGGCGCCGGTCTCGAGCGCGACGCTGTGCAGCGTGTTGCCCGCGAGCAGGTAGCCCATGTTGGCGCCCGCGCCATCGGAGAGGATGTCGAAGGCGACGCCGGCGGGAAGATCGGGCAGCGTGCCGCGGGGCGCCTGGATGCCGTCATTCGGCGGCGCCTGCAGGTTGTAGCTGCGCAGCAGCGTGTCGAAGGTGTAGAGCGCCGTTGCGGTCGCGCCCGCCATGGAGTTGGTGTAGGCGCCGGCGACGATGCGCGGCGTGGTGCCGGCCTGCGGCGCGCCGTCGGCATACTTCAGCGTACCGTCGGTGGTCACTGCGCCGGTGTCCACATTGATGCGGAAGTTCATCCCCGAGGCACCCATCAGGCGCATGCGGTCGGCGACCGGGTTGAAGTCGACCACGGCGCGGCCACCCGAGGTGAAGGGCGTGGACAGGCGGCTCACCTGCGTCGCACGACCGGTCGCGGCGTCGATGGTGACGATCTGGTTCGCATCCGTCAGGCCGTAGAGCATGCCGTTGGAGGGACGCACGTCGATGCCGAGCAGGCGGCCTTCGGCGCCCGTCACGCGCACCGGCGCGGAGGCGCGGCGGGTGGTGGCGTCGATGCGCACGAGATGGTTGTCGGCGGTGAGGCCGACCAGCGTCTGCGCTTCGGCGGCGACGCCGGCGGAGGCGAGGATGGCAGCGGCCAGCAGCGGCGCGCGAACGTAAGCCTGCATGAGATGGTCTCCCGATTGGCGCGAGCCCGGACGGGGTCGCTGCGGGAGTTACGGGTCGGAGTGCGGTGTGGATGCAGGAATGGTGGTGAAAAGCATGGCGGAAATGAATTTCCCCCAGACCCCCTTTCCACTATTTTTCATGAATTGGTCCGTCCGCGCCGTCAACACCGCCTTGGCAAGGCTGGTGCGACCTTCGAACGGAAACCAAGGAATCAAAAGAAAAAGAAAGGGGGTTTGGGGGAAATTCATTTCCCCCTATTCTCATGCCGCCATCGACGCCGGCGCCCGCCCGCGCACCATGTCCGCGGCCTTCTCCGCAATCGCGAGTGTCGTCGCGTAGGTGTTCGCCGAGACCATGGCCGGCATGATCGACGCATCGGCGACCCGCAGCCCCGCGAGGCCGTGCACGCACAGCGTATCGTCGACCACCGCCATGGGATCACTCGCCGGTCCCATCTTCGCGGTGCCGATCAGGTGGTAGGTGGTGGAGCCGTTGCGCCGGGCGTAGTCGCGCAGTTCGTCCTCACCCTGCACCGCGTCGCCGGGCAGCGATTCACCGTCGAGATAGGCGCCGATCTCGGGGCGGTGCAGCAGCCCGCGGATCAGCTTCATGCCCCCCAGCAGCACCGGCCAGTCGAGCGGATCGCTCAGGTAGTTCGGATTGATCGAGGGGTCGACGAACACATCCGCAGAGCGTGCCTTCACGTGTCCATGGCTCTGCGGGCGATGCTGCCAGGCGCCGGCGGTCACGCCCGGGTAATCGTCGAGCACATAGACCTTGCCCTCGGCATAGCTGCCCGGCGTGAAGACGCATTGTACGTCGGGCGGCGCCTTGGGGTCGTTCGCGCCGTTCCAGAACACGTGCACGTGCGACGGGCTCGTCGCGAGGATGGAGGGCTTGCGCAGTGCCCAACGCGCGATCTGCGCGCCGAGGTTCAGTCCCCTGGAGAGTTCGTTGAGCGATTTCACGCCGGGCTTCGCGCGCATCACGAAGCGCACCGCGTAATGGTCGCGGAAATTCGCGCCCACGCCGGGGAGTTCATGCAGCACCGGAACGCCGATCTCCCCGAGCAGCTCGGCCGGCCCGATGCCGGAGACCTGCAGCAGCCGCGCGGTGTTCACGGTACCGGCCGAGAGGATCACCTCGCGCCGCGCGCGCACCACGCGCGGCGCGGCGCCGCGATCCACGTCATGGCGATAGCGGATGCCCACGGCGCGCTTGCCCTCAAGCAGCACCGCCTCGGCGCGCGCATGGGTGCGGACTTCGAGGTTGCGCCGGTCCATCACGGGCTTGAGAAAGGCGCGCGCCGCACTCACCCGGCGGCCCTTCTCGATCAGGCGCTGGTAGTAGCCCACGCCCGCCTGGTCGCCGCTGTTGTAGTCCGGGTTGCGCGGAATGCCCGCGGCGATGGCGCTGGCGATGAAGGCTTCCGATAGCGGGTGGAACCAGTCCATGTCGGTGACCGGCAGCTTGCCCTCGCGGCCGCGGATCCCGGCCTCGCCGAAGCCGATGCGGCGTTCGGTGCGGAGGAAATAGGGCAGCATGTCGGCATAGCCCCAGCCGCGATTGCCGCGCTGCGCCCAGCCGTTGAGGTCATCGGGCTGGCCGCGATTGTAGATCAGCCCGTTGATCGAGCTGGACCCGCCGAGTGTGCGACCCTGCGTCGTCGCGATCGCGCGGCCGCCGGTGTTCTGGGTGGGCTCGGTCTTGAACTGCCAGGTCACGCCGGGGTCGAACAGCGTCTTGATGAAGCCGGCGGGAATGTGGATGAAGGGGTTGCGGTCGGGTGGGCCGGATTCAAGGACGCAGACCGTGACGCTGGCATCCTCGCTGAGCCGGTTCGCCAGCACGCAACCGGCGGCGCCTGCACCCACGATCACGTAATCGAACTGTTCGACGTCCGATGCCATGGCGTCTTCCCCTCGTCTTTAAGCCATGGTGGCGCGAAGGCGCGCCTGTGCAAAGCCCAGCCGCCTGGACAATCCACGGCACCGGTGAAATATCACGCAGGGCAGGGGATGATGCATGGCGGATCTGGATGCGCTGTATGACGTGGTGGTGGTGGGGGGCGGCAATGCCGCGTTGAGCGCCGCGATCACCGCCCGGCGCGCCGGCGCCTCCGTCCTGCTGATCGAGCACGCGCCCAGATCCATGCGCGGCGGCAATTCCCGCCACACCCGCAACCTGCGCGCGCTGCACCCCGCACCGACCGACGTGCTGACCGAGAGCTACCTGGAAGAAGAATACTGGGACGATTTGCTGCGCGTCACCGGCGGCCGCACCGATGAACCCCTCGCCCGCATGACGATCCGCGCCTCGCAATTCGCGCCGGGATTCCTGCGCGATTGCGGCGTCGTGTTCCAGCCCTCGTTGTCGGGCACATTGTCGCTGAGCCGCACCAACGCCTTCTTCCTCGGCGGCGGCAAGGCGCTGGTGAACGCGATGTACCGCACCGCGGAAAAGCTCGGCATCGCGATCATCTACGATTCCGAGGTGCGGCACATCGCGGTGGAGGACGGCTTCGCCACCGAGGCGCAGATCACCCATCGCGGCTTTCCGGCGCGGGTGCGCGGCAAGTGCTTCATCGCCTCGTCTGGCGGCTTCCAGGCGAACCGCGAATGGCTGCGCGAGTATTGGGGCGACGCGGCCGACAACTTCCAGATCCGCGGCACGCCCTATGCGCAGGGCACCATCCTCAAGGATTTGCTCGCGCAGGGCATCCAGCAGGTGGGCGACCCGACGCAGTTCCACGCGGTGGCGAACGATGCGCGCGCACCGATGGAGGATGGTGGCCTCGCCATGCGCCTCGATTGCGTGCCCTTCGCCATCGCCGTGAACCGCGACGTCGAGCGCTTCTACGATGAGGGCGAGGATGTCTGGCCGAAGCGCTACGCCATCTGGGGAAGGCTGATCGCGCAGCAGCCGGGTCAGAGCGCCTTCGCCATCACGGACAGCCAGGCGCTGCACAACTACCTGCCCAGCGTCTTCCCGCCGGAGCAGGCGGACACCATCAGCGAACTCGCGGGCAAGCTGGGTCTCGACGCCGGCAAGCTGGAGAAGGTCGTGGCCGAGTACAACGCAGCCGTCCGCCCCGGCACCTTCACGCCGCAGAAACCCGACGACTGCCGCACAGAAGGGCTGATGCCGCCCAAGAGCCATTGGGCGCGGCGCATCGATACTCCGCCCTTCTACGGCCACCCACTGCGGCCGGGGATTACCTTCACCTTCCTCGGCGTGAAGGTGAATGATCGCGCGCGGGTGATGATGGCGGACGGCAAGCCCTCGGCCAATCTCTTCGCCTCGGGCGAGATCATGGCTGGCAATATTCTGGGCCAGGGCTATCTGGCCGGGTTCGGGATGACGATCGGCACCGTCTTCGGGCGGCTCGCCGGCGAGGAGGCCGCGCGCCATGCAAGAAACTGAGACCACCACCGATGCCCGCCGGCAGATGGAGATCTGCAATTCCTGCCGCTACTGCGAGGGCTATTGCGCGGTGTTCCCGGCCATGGCGATGCGTCGCGACTTCACCGCCGGCGACCTCACGCACCTGGCCAATCTCTGCCATGGCTGCAAGGGCTGCTACCATGCGTGCCAGTATGCGCCGCCGCACCAGTTCGGCGTGAACATCCCGGCGACCTTCGCAACGCTGCGGCTGGAATCCTACGCAGAATACGCGTGGCCGCCGGCGATGGGGCGCGTCTTCGCGCGCAACGGCACGCTGCTGTCGCTGGCTGCGGCACTCGCCATCGCGCTGGTGCTGATCGGGGTGATGGCGTTCGGCGACCCCGCCATCCTCTACACCGCCCAGACGGGGCAGGGCGCCTTCTTCCGCGTGATCCCCATGTGGCTGATGACGGGAATAGCGGGTGCCGCCTTCCTTTATGCGGGCTTTGCCACCGCCATGGGTGCGCTGCGCTACTGGCGCGCCACCGCTGGTGGCCCAATCACCGTGGCACCCGCGATCGATGCAGGTGTGAGCATCCTGACGCTGCGCAATCTCGGCGGCGGCGGCCACGGCTGCAACGACGTCGATGACGGCTTCACCGGCCAGAAGCGCTGGCTGCACCACGCGATGTTCTACGGCTTCATGCTGTGCTTCGCTGCGACGACCAGTGGCGCGATCTTCCACCACATCCTGGGCCTGCGCTCGCCGCATGCCTTCTTCTCCCTGCCGGTGCAGCTGGGTTTCTGGGGGGGGCTGCTGCTCTGCATCGGCACCGCCGGACTGATCCGCCTGAAAATCGTGACCGACCCTGTCCCCGTCGCGCAGCAGGCGGTGGGCGGCGAATACGCGATGCTGAGCCTGCTGTTCCTGGTGGGGTCCACCGGGCTGCTGCTGCTTGCCATCCGGCACACGGGTGCCATGGGCGTGATGCTCGCGATCCATCTCGGCCTGGTGCTCGCGCTGTTCCTGGCACTGCCCTATTCGAAGATGGTGCACGGCGTGTATCGCGGCCTCGCTCTACTGCGCAACGCGCGCGAGGTCCGCGCGGTGAAAGCCGCTTCGGCGTGAACGCCTTGCCGCTGCCCGAAGGCATCCGCGCTCGTTACCTCGATGGCATCAATGGCCTGCGCGTGCATGTGCTGGAGGCGGGGCAACCGGGCAACCCCGCGCTGCTGATGCTGCACGGCTTTCCGGAGCTCGCCTATTCCTGGCGCAAGGTGATGCCAGCGCTGGCGGCGGCCGGCTACCACGTCATCGCCCCCGACCAGCGCGGCTATGGCCGCACCACCGGCTGGAGCGACGATTACGACGGCGACCTTTCGCCGTTCCGCGTCTTCAACCTGGTGCGCGACGCGATCGGCGTGCTCGACGCCTGCGGTGTGGCGAAGGTCGAGGCGGTGGTGGGCCATGATTTCGGCTCACCGGTCGCCGCCTGGTGCACCATGCTGCGCCCCGACATCTTCACTCGTATGGCGCTGATGAGCTCTCCGTTTGCCGGCGCGCCAGCGCTGCCGAAACCCGGCGCCGTGCCCGACATCCACGCTGCACTCGCGGCCCTGCCGCGCCCGCGCAAGCACTACCAGTGGTACTACTCCGAGCGGCACGCGACCGCCGACATGATGAACGCGCCCGATGGCCTGCACGCCTTCCTGCGCGCCTACTACCATCACAAATCCGCGGATTGGCCCGGCAACACGCCGCACCCGCTGCCGGGATGGAATGCCGAGGCGCTGGCGCAGATGCCGACCTACTACATCATGGATGCGGCCCACTCGATGCCAGACGCCGTGGCCGAGGCGATGCCGCCCGGCGAATCCCCCTGGCTCACCGATGCGGAACTCGCCGTCTATGCCGCCGAATACGCGCGCACCGGCTTCCAGGGCGGGCTGCAATGGTACCGCACCCGCACCACCGGCCGATTCCAGGCCGAGCAGGAAATCTTCGCCGGCAAGACCATCGACGTGCCCGCCATCTTCTTCTCCGGCGCGTCCGACTGGGGCGTGCAGCAGGTGCCCGGCGCACTGGCGAAGATGCGCGCGGCCTGCCCGCACATGGGCGAGATCCAGCTCATCCCCGGCGCCGGCCACTGGGTGCAGCAGGAACAGCCCGAAGCGACCGTCGCCATGCTGCTCACCTTGCTCGCGGCGGGCTGAACCGCATGCCCATCACCATGCTGATCACCGGCCCGACGCTGTCGCCCGAGGCCCGCGCCGAAGCCGAGGCGCGCGGCGTGCGCCTGGTCGCCATTCCCGCCTACACGCCCTCGGCCGAGGCCGCCGCCATCGCCGCGGCCGAGCAGGTGGATGCGATCATCGTCCGCCAATGCCAGATCGACGAGCAGGTCATCACCGCCTCGCCACGCCTTCGCGTCATCGTGCGGCACGGCGTTGGGTACGAGAACATCGACCTCGTGGCGTCGAGGAAGCACGGCGTTCCCGTCTATATCGCGCGCGGTGCCAATAGCCAGTCGGTCGCGGAACTCGCCTTCGGGCTGATGTTCGCGGTGGCGCGCGCCATCCCCTGGCTCGATGGCCGCGTGCGTGCCGGCCATTGGGACAAGCCTTATCCGAACGGCGTGGAGCTGCAGGGCCGCACGCTCGGCATCGTCGGCCTGGGCGACATCGCGCGCGCGCTGATCGCGATGGTCGCACCGCTGCGCATGCCGGTGCTGATCCTCGACCCCAAGAAGGCACCCGATGCGCAGATGCCGCCCGGCGCGACCCGCGTGCCGCACCTTGCGGCGCTGCTCGCCGCCAGCGACATCGTCAGCCTGCACTGCCCGCTGACGCCGGCGACCGCGCACATGATGAATGCGGATGCGTTTGCGCAGATGCGGCCGGGATCCTTCCTCATCAACACCGCCCGCGGCGGCCTGGTCGATGAGCGGGCGCTGGCCGCGGCGCTGCGCGACGGGCCGCTCGGCGGCGCGGGTCTCGACACCTTCGAGCAGGAACCGCCGCCGCCCGACAGCCCACTTTGGGGGCTGAAGAACCTGGTCGCGACTCCGCATTCCGGCGCAAGCACGCGTGCGGCGATCGACCGCGTCGGGCTGATCGTGCTGCGCACCGCGCTGGATGTCATCGAAGGGCGCGAGTCCGATCCGCGCGCGCTGATCAGCCTGCGCTGAGGCGCGAGGCCAAGGCCGAAAGCCGCCGCGCCGCGACGCGTTCGGCCGCGCGCTCGATCGCGCGGTAATCCGCCACCAGCTTGCGCCCGGCCGCGGTCAGCACCGCGCCGCCGCCGCCCGCGCCGCCAGGGCTGGCGGTCACCCCCGGCTCGCCCAGCACCTCGCCGATGGACTCCACCAGCGCCCAGGCACGGCGATAGCTCATCGCCTGCGCGCGCGCCGCCGCCGAGATCGATCCCTCGCGAGCGATCGCCTCCAACAGCGCGATCTTGCCCGGACCGATGCGACCCTGCGGCAGGTCGATGCGCAGGCTCAGCCGTCCCACGCTCATCGGCCGAGCTCCGTGCGATCAAAGGTCACCGATTTCACCAGGGCCCAGATCTCCATCCCAGGCGCGAGGCCCAACCGCGCCACGCTGTCGCGCGTGACGCGCGCGAGAAGCACCGAAGGCCCCACCGCGAGGCGGAGGAACACCTCATGCGGCGCCCCCGTCTCGCTGATGGACGCAAGCGTGGCGGGCAGGATGTTCTGCATGGAAACCCCCTCCGGCCGCGACAGCGCCACGGCGACGTCGCGCGCCCTCAGGCGCAGCCGCAGCGCCGTGCCCACCGCATCCCCGCGCATCGGCACCAGCAGCGCGCCGCCGGCGAAATCCAGCCGCGTCAGGCCGCGCGCCCCGTCATGCGCCGCCACTTGGCAGGGCAGCAGCACCCCCGCATCGCGCCGCGCGGCGAGCGGCAGGTCGGTGCGCGCGGCGATGGCCTCCACCGTATCGGCCGCGCGCACGCGCCCGTCCTCCATCAGCACCATGCGGTCGGCAAGCGCATCCACCTCATCCAGCGCATGCGTCACGTACAGGATGGGGATCCGGGCCGCGTCGCGCAGCCGCGCGATGAAGGGCAGCACCTCCGCGCGGCGCGCGGCGTCGAGGGCGGCGAGCGGCTCATCCATCAGCAGCATGCGCGGACGCGATAGCAGCGCCCGCCCGAGTGCCACGCGCTGGCGCTCCCCGCCTGAGAGTTTCGCCGGTCGCCGGGCGAGCAGGGCCTCGATGCCCAGCAGCGCCACCACCTCCTCAAAACCCGGCCCCATCGCGCCCGCCGGCGCGCGGCGCAGCCCGAAGCGGAGGTTGGTCGCCACACTCATATGCGGGAACAGCCGTGCATCCTGGAACACCACCCCGCACCGCCTCGCCTCCGGCGCCAGCGCCACGCCGCGCTGCGTGTCGAGCATCGCCGCACCGCCCAGCACCACCCGCCCACGATCCGGCCGCAGCAGTCCCGCGATCGCCGCGAGCACGCTGCTTTTTCCCGAACCCGAGGGGCCGAACAGCGCCGTCACGCCATCCGCCGGCGCGGTGAACGCGACGTCGAGCGCGAAACCCTCCGCCCCATAGCGATGCGCGAGATCGACCTCAAGCATCAGGCGCCGGCGAGCCCCCGGCGCATCCGCCGCGCGATGAATTCCGCAAGCAGCAGCCCGCCCATCGCGAGGCAGAAGGACAGCGCCGCCAGCCGCGCCGCCGTGCCCTCGCCGCCCGGCGTCTGCGTCGCGCTGTAGATGGCCAGCGGCAGGGTCTGCGTCTCGCCGGGAATGTTGGACGCGAAGGTGATGACCGCGCCGAACTCGCCCAGCCCCGCCGCGAAGGCGGTCACCGCGCCGGCCAGGATGCCCGGCGACATCAGCGGCAGCGTGACGCAGAAGAACCGGTCGAACGGTCCCGCGCCCAGCGTACTGGCCGCGGCCTCGAGCCCCGCATCCACGCCCTCGATCCCCAGGCGCACGCTGCGCACGATCAGCGGGAAGGACATCACCGCGGTTGCCAGCGCCGCGCCCTCGGTGGTGAAGACCAGGCGCACGCCGAACCAGTCATGCAGCGGCGCCCCGATAGGGCCGCGCACGCCGAACAGCATCAGCAGCGCCCAGCCCACCACCACCGGCGGGACCACCAGCGGCAGCAGCACCACCGCATCGAGCACCACCCGCCCCGGGAACCGCCCGCGCGCGAGCGCGAGTGCGACCAGCACCGCGGGCACCAGCGACAGCGCGACCGAGCGCGTCGCGACATCGAGGCTGAGGCGCAGCGCCTGGTATTCCTCCGCGCTCAGCCAGCCGCCCATCATCGCGCGAGGGAGAATCCGTGGCGCTGCCAGACCGCGGCACTCTCCGGCCCCGCGATGAAGCCGAGCAGCGCGCGCGCCTCGGCATTGGCCGCACCGCCGCGCGTCAACGCGAAGGGGTAGGTGATCGGCGTGTGGCTCTCGGCGGGGAAGGCGCCGACCACCTGCACCGCCGTGCTCGCGGCCGCATCGGTGCCGTAGACGATGCCGAGCGGCGCCTCGCCGCGTTCGACCAGCAGCAGCGCGGCGCGCACATTTTCGGCGCGTGCGAGGCGCGGCATCACCGCATCCCATTGGCCGAGCCATTCCAGCGCCGCCTGCGCATAGCGTCCGGCCGGCACATGCGCGGGGTCACCCGTCGCGAGCCGCCCGCGCGCGCCCAGCATCGCCGCGAAATCCACACCGCGCGCGATCGTGACCGGCGCCTGGCCGCCGCGCGGGGCGATCACCACCAGCGCATTCCCGATCGGGCTGACGCGCGAGGCCGTCTCGATCAGACCGCGCTCGGCGACGTAGTCCATCCACGGCTCGTCGGCGCTGAGGAACAGATCCGCCGGCGCGCCCTGCTCGATCTGACGCGCGAGCGCGGAAGACGCCGCGAAGGAGAGCCGCGGCGCCGGATGCCCGCGCGCCTGCCATGCTTCCGACAGCGCGCGCAGCGCGTCGGTCAGGCTGGCGGCAGCGAAAACGGTGGGGCTTGCCTGCGCCCAGGCGGGCGTGGCCAGCAACAGCAACAGTAGCAGCAAGGGCAACCAACGGCGCATCGGACGGGCTCTCCATGCGTTATGTCCCGCCAGACATAGCGCCCGTCCCCGCCCACGTCCATCAGCGGGCGTTCTGCAGCTCCACCCCGGCGGCCCGCGCCGCTTCGCCCCACTTCGTCAGCTCCGCCTGCACGAAGCTGCGCAGCGCATCCGGCTCCGAGGTCACGATGTCCGCACCCAGCGTGCGATGCCGGTCCACCACCACCGCATTCGCCATCGCCGCCACGCAATCCGCGTGCAGCTTGGCCAGCACCGGCGCGGGCAGCCCCGCCGGCGCGATCACCATGCCCCAAGTCGACGCCTCGAACCCCGGCAGCAACGCCTCGCCCAGCGTCGGCACTTCAGGCAGCTGCGCCGATCGCCGCCCCCCCGTGGTCGCGATCGCCTTCAGCGCGCCGGACCGGATGTGGCCGAGTGCGGCCGGTACCGTGTCAAACATGATGTTCACCCGGCCGGCGATGAGGTCCGGATGCGCCTGGCTGGAACCGCGATAAGGCACGTATTCCAGCCGCGTGTTCGTCCGCTGCGCGAACAGCACCGGGGCCAGCCGCACCACGCCCCCCGTGCCCGCGAAGGTCACACCCGGGTGGGCCCGCGCATATTCCACCAGCTCCTCCGGCGTGTTCGGCGCGAAGGATGGCGGCGCGCAAAGGACCAGCGGGGTCGAGCTGGTCTGCGTGATGAAGGTGAAGTCGCGGATGGAGTCAAAGGGCAGGCGATAGAAGGCCGCATTCACCGGATGCGCCACCGACACTAGGCCCAGCGTGTGGCCGTCGGGCGCCGCCTTCGCAATGGCATCCGTGCCGATCACGCCATCCGCACCCGCGCGATTCTCCACCGGCACAGGCTGGCCCCAGAGCGCGGCAAGCGGCTCGGACATCAGGCGCGCGGTGATGTCGGAGACACCGCCCGGCGTGTAGGGGACGATCATGCGCACCGGGCGCTGCGGGAAGGCAGGCTGCGCACGCGCGACCGACGGCAGCAGGAATGGCGCGGACAGCGCCACGCGACGAGAAATCTTCATGCTTCCCTCCCAGGAAGAAAGAGCGGGGAAAAGAATTTCCCCCGCAAACGTATACGTTTGCGCCCATTCTTTTATTTTTCATCGATGGGTACCGGCCGGGAGGGCGGTACGCCCGATCAAGGGCAGGATGCGGGCGGGAAGCGCTCAGGGTCAATGAAGGCGGCCAGGCAGGCGCCGAACAGGCGGTCGAAGAGGGCACCCGAAGCCGCATCATGGCCGCGCGGCGAAGCCGGGCGGTCGATCAGCCTGCCGGCGATGCCCATGCGCGCGACCGCGGCGCGGAACATTGAGGCCCGCGCGGCCGGGTTCGGGTCCCAGGCATCGTCCGCGAACAGCACCAGCGCCATCCGCGCGGAGGCCGGCAACGCTGCCGCCGCCAACGCCGAGCCGAAATCCTCCAGCGCCTGCGCCCGCCTTGTCTCGGACCGTCCATGCGCGGCCGGCGCCGTCAGCACCACGCCATCCGCCACGCCCGGCACCGCGAGCGCAAGCAGCGCGATGAACGCGCCCCGGCTGTCGCCCACCAGCAGCACCCGCCGATAGCCCTGCGCGCGCAACGCCGTGCTGCCCGCCGCAAGCCGCTGCGCGCCCCCATCCAAGGGGTCGCCCGGGCCGGTGCGATCCAGGCGCCACAGATCCCACCCCGCCGCGACAAGGCGCGTCGTCCACGGCGGTGCCTCCGGCGGGTGATCGCCGCCATAGCTCGGATGCAACCAGACCAGGGCGCCCACCGCCGCCGCAGCCCCACGCTGCGGCACGGAGGGATCCGGCGTCACCGCCGCCGCCGCGCCCGCGAACAACATCGCGAGCAGGGCGGCGAGCCACCTCATTCCGGCAGGCAGGCCGCGCGCAGCAGCGCGAAGGCGCGCGCGCGATGGCTGATCGCGTGCTTCGCCTCGGGTGCCATCTCGCCAAAGGTTTCGGCGCTGCCTTCGGGGATGAACATCGGGTCATAGCCGAAGCCTCGCGCGCCGCGCGGCGGCCAGACCCAGCTGCCATGCACCTCGCCCAGAAAATCCTCGGTGTGGCCATCGGGCCAGGCGAGCACCAGCGCGCAACTGAACCACGCGCCCCGATCCGCGCTGCCCGCCGCCCGCTCGGCGACCAGCGCCATCGCGGCCGCATAGTCGCGCGTGCTATCCGGGCGCATCGCCCAATCGGCGGTGTAGACGCCCGGCGCGCCATCCAGCGCAGCGGCGGAGAACCCACTGTCGTCGGCGAGCGCCGGCAGGCCCGTCGCGCGCGCGGCGGCCAGCGCCTTGATCCGCGCATTGCCGAGGAAACTCGTCTCGGTCTCGGCCGGTTCGGGCAGGCCGCGCGCGCCCGCGCTTTCCGCCACCAGCCCGTGCGGCGCGAGCAGGGCCGCGACCTCGCGCAGCTTCCCCGCATTGTGCGTGGCGAGGATGATCACCTCGCCGCGCGCCAGCCGCCGGCTCATCCGCCGATCGCCACGCGCTGGGCGGCGAACAGCTCCGCCGTGCCCTTCTGCGCAAGGCGCATCAGCGCGGTCAGCGCATCCTCCGTGAAGGGCGCGCCCTCGGCGGTCGCCTGCACCTCCACGATGCCGCCCGTGCCGGTGAGGACGAAGTTGGTGTCCGCATCCGCCTTGCTGTCCTCGGCATAGTCGAGGTCGAGCACCGGCGTGCCCTCGAAGATGCCGCACGAAATCGCGGCCACCTGGTCGCGCAGCGGGTTGACGCTCATGATGTTTTGCTTGCGGCAATGCTCGAAGGCGAGATGCAGCGCGACCCAGGCGCCGGTGATGGACGCGCAGCGGGTGCCACCATCGGCCGTCAGCACGTCGCAGTCGAGCGTCACGCTCATCTCGCCCATCGCCTTGAGGTCGGTCACGGCGCGCAGGCTGCGCCCGATCAGCCGCTGGATCTCCTGGGTGCGACCGGATTGCTTGCCGCGCGCTGCCTCGCGGTCGCCGCGGGTGTGCGTCGCGCGCGGCAGCATGCCGTACTCCGCGGTGACCCAGCCCTGACCCTGGCCGCGCAGGAAGGGTGGGACGCGGGATTCGACGCTCGCGGTGCACAGCACCTCGGTCACGCCCATGCGGATCAGGCAGGAGCCCTCGGCATGGCGCGCCGCGCCGGGTTCGAGCGAGACGGAACGCAGCGCATCGGTGGCGCGGCCGGAAGGGCGCATGGGTGTGATCCTTTGGAAACTTGGCAGGGCAGGGGCCGTGTGGCTCACTGCGGGCAATCAAGCAAGCCGAGGAACTTCCCCATGCTCCGCCGCCGTGCCCTGCTGGCCAGCCCAGTCCTTGTCGCCCCCGCGCTGCTCGCCGCCCCCGCCATCGCCCAGGCGCCGTTCCCGTCGCGCGCCATCACCATCACGGTGCCATTCGCCGCCGGTGGGCCCACCGACATCATCAATCGCCTGGTCGCCGAGGGCATGGCGCAGAACCTCGGCCAGCCCGTGGTTGTCGAGAACGTGACGGGTGCGGGCGGCACCATCGCGGCGCAGCGCGTCGCCTCGGCCCGTCCCGACGGGCACGCGCTGCTGGCGCACCACATCGGCCACGCCAGCACCGCGACGCTGTATCGCCGCCTGACCTACTCCGTGACCGACAGCTTCGCCCCGCTTGGCCTGGTCTCCGACGCCGCGATGACGCTGGTGACCAAGCCCGACTTCCCTGCCGCGGACCTCGCCGGCCTGATGGCCGCGATCCGCGCGCAGGGCGATACGCTCAATCTCGCCCATTCCGGCCTGGGGGCCGCGAACCACCTGTGCGGGATGCTGCTGCAGCACGCCGCCGGCACGGCGATGACGCCGGTGGTGTTCCGCGGCTCCGCGCCCGCCATCACCGAGGTCATGGCCGGGCGCATCGACGTGTTCTGCGACCAGGCGACCAACACCTTCGCCTTCCTGCGCGACAACCGCATCAAGGGCTACGCCGTCACCACCGAGGCGCGCGTCCCCGGTTTGGAACTGCCCACCACGCGGGAGGCCGGCTTCCCCACCATCGACATGAGCACCTGGCACGGGCTCTACGCGCCGGCTGGCACGCCGGGGGAGGTGCAGGAGCGACTCGCGGTCGCGATCCGCGCGGCGCTGAAGGAGCCGCGTCTGCTGACGCGCTTTGCCGAGATGGTCACGACGCCGGCC
This sequence comes from Plastoroseomonas arctica, assembly GCF_018128965.1. Classification (GTDB taxonomy): domain Bacteria; phylum Pseudomonadota; class Alphaproteobacteria; order Acetobacterales; family Acetobacteraceae; genus Plastoroseomonas; species Plastoroseomonas arctica. The sequence goes on along the minus strand of NZ_JAAEDH010000017.1, from coordinate 70,430 downwards.
AGCGACACGCAGGCGACGCCGGCCTTCCACACGCGCTTCCTGGCGGCCGAGGTGGCGCGCTGGCGCCCAATCATCACCGCGGCGAACAGTTACGCGGACTAAGGGCGTCCGCGTATATTGTGCCCTCAGGCGCCGGGCGCCGGCTCTGCCGGCTTGGCTCGCCGCACTCGCGGCGTTCGGCCATTCGGCCTCGCGGTGCGCGAAGGGCGCACCCCGGTAGCGGGCGCTGGCTTCGCCGGTTGGCTCGCAGGACTGCGGCGGAATCGCGCTTTGCGCGGAGGGCGCGCCCCGATAGCGGGCGCCGACTCCGTTGGGTTGGCTCGCCGGGCTGCGGTGGTCTCTCGGTGCGCGCGCGACGGCGGCATGATTGCATTGACGTTGCGGGCCGTGGTTCCTAGCTTGTTCGCATGATCGATCCGCGCCTTGCCCGCGTGATCGGGGCCGATCATCTGGTCCGCCCCGGTCTGGATACCCGCAGCGCCTCCATCCTGCGCGAACTTGTCGAGACCTATGTCGAGACCGGGGAACCCGTGGGTTCGCGCACCCTGTCGCGCCGGCTGCCGCTCAACCTCTCGCCCGCCACCATCCGCAACGCCATGGCGGATCTGGAGGATGCCGGGCTGCTCTATGCGCCGCACACCTCCGCCGGGCGGCTGCCGACCGAGCGGGGCCTGCGGCTGTTCGTCGATGGTCTGCTCGAATTCGGCGACCTCTCGGAGGCCGAGCGCGAGGCAATCTCGGTGCGCTGCGCCGCCTCCGGACGGTCCCTGCATGAAACGCTGGGCGAGGCGGGGCAGATGCTCTCGGGCCTCGCCGGGGCCGCCGGGATGGTCGTCGCGCCGAATGCCGAAAACGCGGTGCGGCACATCGAATTCGTGGCTCTCGGCCCGGGGCGCGCCCTGGTGGTGCTGGTGCAGGAGGGCGGCCAGGTCGAGAATCGGGTGATCGAAGTTCCGCCCGGCCTGCCGCTCTCGGCGCTGACGCAGGCGAGCAACTACCTCAACGCGCGCCTGACCGGCCGCACGCTGGAGGAAGCGCGCGGAATGGTGGCGCAGGAAATCGCCGACAACCGCACTGCGCTCGACGACCTCACCCAGCAGGTGATCGAGGCTGGGCTGGGGACCTGGACGGGGGGCGGCGGCGGCAGCCTGATCCTGCGGGGACAGTCGCGCCTGCTGGAGAACCTCGACCAGGCCGCGCATGTGAGCGAGATCCGCCGCCTGTTCGAGCGGCTCGAATCGCAGGAGACGATGCTGCGGCTGCTGGAACTCGCCCAACGTGGCCAGGGCGTGCAGATCTTCATCGGCGCGGAGAGCGGGCTTTTCGACAGCACGGGGCTGTCGATGGTCGTCGCACCCTTCCGCAACGGCCAGGAAAAGATCGTTGGCGCAATTGGCGTCATCGGCCCGACCCGGATCAACTATGGCCGGGTCATCCCGGTGGTGGACTACACCGCACGTGTCATTGGGCGCTTGCTGGGTTAGGACGAAAATCCTTCCGGTTCGGCCGGTCAGCGGCTATCCTGCGGCGGTCGACGGCACCGCTCTGCGGTGGGTGTGCGATGCGGGTAAGAAAGTAAGGAACACTGATTTTCGCACAGGAAAACACGAAAATTCAATGATATGTGGAAAAACGCGTGAGTAAGATTTCCTTACTTCCTTACCGCAATCCTGAAGTGACGACGCCCCCACGCGGCCATGGCTGTCCCGGGCGCTACTTCGCCGCCACCGCCGGGACCACCTCCGGCGGCAGCAGGCTATCCACCAGCGCCTCCCGCAGCTGCGCCAGCTTCCGGTCATTCTCGATCTTCAGGCCGAACACGTCCTTCACGTAGAAGACGTCCACCGCGCGCACGCCATAGGTGGTAATGTGTGCGGAGGCGATCTGCATGCCCTGGCCGCTGATCGCCGCCGTCACATCGTGCAGCAGCCCCGGCCGGTCGCGCCCATTCACCTCGATCACCGTGTGCGTGTTGCTCGCGTGGTTGTCGATCACGACGCGGGGGGGGACCGTCACCGCGCGCAGCCGCGCCGGTTCGCGCCGCACCTTGCGGATCTCGTCGGAGAGCTTCAGCCGGCCCGACAGCGACTGCTCGATCAGCACCGACAGCCGCGCCAGGCGATGCGGCTGGTCGAAGGCCGCACCCGATGCATCCTGGACCCAGAAGGTGTCGAGCGCGGTGCCGTCCGTCATGGTGTGGATGCGCGCATCGACGATGGAGGCGCCGGCGACGGCCAGCGCACCGGCAATCTTGCTGAACAGCCCCGGATGGTCGGTGCAGAACACCGTCACCTCGGTGACGGAGCGCGCTTCCAGCACGCGCGTGCGCACGGTGAGCGGGGTGTGGCCACTGGCCGCCTCGGCCACCATCGTCGCGTGGCGCGCATGGGTCTGCGGGTCGAAGCTGAGCCAGTAGCCGGGGTAGCCCAGGCCGAGATAGCGCTCCACCTCCGCCTTCGGCCGGCCCTTTAGAAGGGACGCCACCGCATCCTTCGCCCGCGCCACGCGCACGTCGCGCTCCGGCACCGAAAGCCCGCCGGCGAGCACTTCCGCCACGCGCCAGTACAGCTCGCGCAGCAAAGTCGCTTTCCACCCATTCCACACCTTCGGCCCGACGGCGCGCATGTCGGCGACCGTGAGGACCAGCAGCAGCCGCAGCCGCTCGGGCGACTGCACCACCTCCGCGATGTCGAGGATGGTCTTGGGGTCCTCGATGTCGCGCTTGAACGCGGTCTGGCTGATCAGCAGATGGTGCAGCACCAGCCAGGAGACGGTCTCCGTCTCCTCCGGCGTCAGGCCGAGCTTGGGGCAGACTTCCTGCGCGACCACCGCGCCCAGTTCGGAATGGTCGCCGCCGCGGCCCTTGGCGATGTCGTGCAGCAGGGTCGCCACATACAGCGCACGGCGCGATTGCAGCTGCGCCAGAAGCTCACTCGCAACCGGCGCGATTTCCGACAGCTCGTTGCGATCGAGCTGCCCCAGCACGCCGATCGCCTCGACCGTATGCTCGTCGACGGTGAACACATGATAGGTGTCGAACTGCATCAGCCCCACGATGCGCGCCCAGTCCGGCAGATAGCGCGAGAGGAACCCCGCCTCATTCAGCTGCCGCAGCCACACGGCGGCATCGCGGCCGCACAGCAGGTCGAGGAAGATCGCCCCCGCCTCCGGGTCGCCGCGCAGCCGCACCGCGTGGCGCGACTGCCGGATCAGCGCGCGGAAGGCGAGCGGATGGATGTCGAGCCCGCGGTCGCGCGCGAGCTTCACCAGGCGCAGCATCAGCACCGGCTTCTCGCGGAAGTCGAACCCCGGTGCCGCGATCAGCTTGCCGTCCGCGAGCGCGAAGCCGGCCTCGGCGAGCGCCTTGTCGGGTGCGGGCAGTACCGCGGGCAGGCCAAGCGCGGCGCGCTCGATGGCGGGTTCGAGCATCCGGGTGAAGCGGGCCACATCGCGCGCGGTGATGAAGAGGTGCTTCATGAACCGCTCGACGCCATCCTGCTTGCCGTGGCGCGTGTAGCCCATGCGCGCGCCGACAACGGGTTGGAAGTCGAAGGTCAGCCGCTCCTCCGCGCGCCCTGCGACCAGGTGCAGGTGGAAGCGCACGGTCCAGAGGAAGTCCCACGCACGGCGGATCGCGCTCGCCTCCTCCTCGGTGATCAGCCCGCCCCCCGGCGCGTTCGCACCCACCAGCTCGGGCATGCGCTGCACGCCGAAGGCGTAGCGCGCGAGCCAATACAGCGTCTGGAGGTCGCGCAACCCGCCGCGGCCTTCCTTCAGGTGCGGCTCGACCAGGAAGGGGCTGTCGCCGTAGCGCGCGTGGCGGCTCGCGCGTTCGGCGCGCTTTGCCGCGAGGAAATGACCGAAGCCCCACTCGCCACGCGCCTTGGTGAAGCGCTGGGTGAAGCGCGCGAAGATGCCCGCATCGCCGGCGAGGCGCCGGGCGTCGAGCATGGCGGTCAGCACCGTGGCGTCGCCCTTGGCGTCGTCGAGGCAATTGGCGACGCTGCGGGTGGCGTGCCCGACCTTGAGGCCAAGATCCCACAGCAGATAGAGCATGAACTCGACGGCGCGCTCGCCACGCGGGGTCATCTCGTCATCGGTCAGGAAGAGCAGGTCGATGTCGGAGAAGGGCGCGAGCACGCCACGCCCATAGCCGCCGGTCGCGACCAGGCAGAACGGCGCGTCCTGTTCCTTCGCGTGCGGCACCATGGCTTCGGCGTAGCTGTAGATCGACCGGATCAGCGTATCGGTGAGTGCGGCCATCCACCGTGCCGAGGCGAGGCCGCCCAGCGCCTTGGCTTCGAAGCGCTGCTGCACCTGGGCATGGATACGCCCCAGGTGCCGCCGGAGCAGCCCGAGTGCGACGTCACGCCCGACGGGCACATCCCCGGGCAGCAGGGAGGCGATGAGGTCGGCAAGGACATCGGGGTGATCATCGCCCGGCGCCGCGTTGTTTGCGGTGTCGGGCGGCGACACCCGCGGGGATGCGGTGCGGCTGGCGGTCATTCACGCGACACTATCGTGTCATCCACAGCGGGGCCAAGGGCTGCGGTGCTCTCGGCAAGCGATTTCAAGCGATAGAGTGCTTCCTGGGCCTCCCGCGGGGACATCGTATCGGGATCGAGCGCCCTGAGCGCAACAAGGGCCGGTGGCTCCGCACCCTGGGGTTGCGGCCCCCCCTGGGACTGCGGCGAAGCGAGACGGGCGAACAGCGGCAGTTCATCGGATAGCGGATCGAGCCCGCGCGCCCGCTGTTCCAGCGCGCGCAGCACCGCCTCGGCGCGCAGCACCACGCCGCGCGGCACGCCGGCGAGGCGAGCGACGTGCAGGCCCCAGCTTTTCTCGGCGGCACCCGGCCCCACGGAGTGCAGGAACACCACGCTGCCGCGCCATTCGCGAACCTGCATGGTCGCCAGTGTCAGTTCCGGCAGCTTGCCGGCGAGCGCGGTCAGCTCGTGGAAGTGCGTCGCGAAGATCGCGCGGCAGCGGATGCGGTCATGCAGCGCCTCGAGTACGCTCCAGGCGATGGCCAGGCCATCCCAGGTGGCGGTGCCACGTCCGACCTCGTCGAGCACGACGAGCGAGCGATCCGTCGCCTGGTTGAGGATGGCCGCCGTCTCGGCCATCTCGACCATGAAGGTGGAACGGCCGCCGGCAAGGTCGTCCGAGGCGCCGACGCGGGAGAAGATCCGGTCCACGATGCCGAGCGTGGCCGAGGCGGCGGGCACGAAGAACCCGGCCTGCGCGAGCACCACCAGCAGCGCGTTCTGCCGCAGATAGGTGGATTTGCCTGCCATGTTCGGGCCGGTGAGCAGGCAAAGGCGGCGCCCTGCGGACAGATCGCCGTCATTGGGCACGAAGGCCGGCCCGCGCGCGCGGGCGAGGGCGGCCTCCACCACCGGATGGCGCGCGGCGGTCACTGCGAATTCCGTGCGCTGCGTCAGCTCCGGCCGGCACCATCCGCCCGCAACGGCGATCTCGGCGGCGGCAGCGTGCACGTCGCATTCGGCCATGGCGTCCGCCGCGGCGGCGATCAGCGCCCCGGCATCGAGGCAGAGACGGCGCAGGTGCTGGGCGATGGCGCGCTCGCGCTGCTTCGCGCGCTCCCCCGCTTCGGACAGCTTGCGGTCGAGATCGGCGAGTGCGGTGCAGGTGAAGCGCATCGCACTCGCCATGGTCTGGCGATGGATGGGCGCGTGTTCGCCACTGGGGGCGTTACGCAGCAGCGCCTCGCCGGCGACCAGCGGCGCCTCGGCCAGGTAGCCGAACTGCTGGTGGTGTTTGATCTTCAGGCTTGCGATGCCCCAGGCGCGCGCGAGGTCCATCTGCATCGCCGCGATCGCCCCGCGGGCATCGTCGCGCAGGCGCCGCAGCGCGTCGAATTCGCCGTCATAGCCCGGTGCGATGAGGCCGCCATCTTCCAGCCGCGCCGGCAGGGTCTCGGCCAGCGCGCGCGCGAGTTCGGGCTGCGGGCCGGGCTCGGCGAGCGACGTGGCGGCGGCGCGCAGCAGGGGCGGCAGCGGGGGCATGCCGACGGCGTTCACCAGCGCCTCGGCCATGCGTCCGGCGCGGTCGAATCCGTCGCGGATGGCGGCGAGGTCGCGCGGCGCGAAGCGATCCAGCGAGAGCCGTCCCAGCGCGCGCGCCATGTCCGGCGCACCTTTCAGCGCTGTTCGCAAGGCTACGCGCAGCTCGCCCGCCTGGTGGAGGAAGGCCACGCAATCCTGCCGCGTGATGATGGGCGCGGCCTCGGCCAGTGGTGCTGCGAGCCGCGTCGCCAGCTCCCGCGCGCCGGCGGCGGTCACGGTGCGGTCGACCGCGCCGAGCAGACTGTCGCGCGCGCTGCGCTCGCCGCGCAGGATCTCCAGGCTGCGGCGCGTCGCGGCATCCATCTGGAGCAAGCCCCGCCCGCCCTGCGGCGCCGGCGGCGACAGGCGCGGCAGCACCCCCGCCTGGGTCGCGCGGACATAGTCGAGCGCGAGGGCGGCGGCCGCGATCTCGGGTGCGGCGAAGGTGCCGAAGCCGTCGAGGTTCGCGACCTCGAATGCATCCGCGACCCGCGCCACCGGGTCGGCGGCCGGCACCGCGACGGCGACCAGCGCGCGGAACGGCGCCAGCGCCGCATCATCGGTCAGCGCCTCGGGGACGATGATCTCGGCCGGCTCGATGCGCGCCAGCAGCGCGGCGAGTCCGGCGCGGGGCAGCGCCTCGGTGAGGAAGGCGCCGGTCGACACGTCGAGCCAGGCGGCCCCGATGCGCGCACCGTCATCGGCGAGGGCGAGCAGCCAGGCCGGCCGTCCGGCCTCGAGCAGCGATTCTTCCGTGACGGTGCCGGGGGTGACGATCCGCACCACCTCGCGGCGGATGGTTGGCGCGCGGCGGGCCTTGGCCTCCTCGGGCGTCTCCATCTGTTCGCAGATGGCGACGCGGAAGCCGCGCCGGATCAGCCGCGCCAGGTAGCTTTCATGCGCATGGGCGGGCACGCCGCACATGGGGATCGGGGCTCCGCGATGCTCGCCGCGATAGGTGAGCGCGATGTCGATGGCGGCGGAGGCGGCCTCGGCATCGCCGAAGAACATCTCGAAGAAGTCGCCCATGCGGAAGAACAGCAGCGCGTCCGGATGCACGGCCTTGATCGCGAACCACTGCGCCATGGCGGGGGTCGCGCCCTCGGCGCGCGGGACGTGGGCGCCCTCGGCGCGCGGGGATTGCGGCTCCATCATCCACGGATACAGCCTCATGCCGCAGTTGCGAAGCGAGGGAGTGGCGCACGCTCGCCGCGCAGCCCATCATCGGCGTTCATACGATCTGCCGCCGGGGAGCGCGCCAAAATCATGGACGACACCAAGATCCTGCCCACCCCTGACAGCCGCACCGCGCGCGTCACCGGCGAGGAAGCCCTGGCGATGCACGCCGAGGGTCGCCCCGGCAAGCTGGAGATACGCCTGACCAAGCCACTGGTCACCGCGCGCGACCTCAGCCTCGCCTACTCGCCAGGTGTGGCCGAGCCCTGCCTGCACATCGCCCGCGATCCCGCGCTCGCCTATGACTACACGTCCAAGGGCAATTTCGTGGCCGTCATCTCGAACGGCACGGCGGTACTCGGCCTCGGCAATCTTGGCGCGCTGGCATCGAAGCCGGTGATGGAGGGCAAGGTCGCGCTGTTCAAGCGCTTCGCCGATGTCGACGGCATCGATCTGTGCCTGGACACCGAGGATGTGGACGCCTTCGTGAACTGCGTGCGTTACCTCGGGCCCTCCTTCGGGGGGATCAACCTGGAGGACATCAAGGCGCCGGAATGCTTCATCATCGAGCAGCGGCTGCGCGAGCTGCTCGACATTCCGGTCTTCCATGACGACCAGCACGGCACCGCCATCGTCGCCGCCGCGGGCCTCATCAACGCTGCCCACCTCACAGGGCGGGATCTGAAGAAGACGCGCCTGGTCATCAATGGCGCCGGTGCCGCCGCGGTCGCCTGTGCCGAACTGCTCAAGGCGATGGGCATGCGGCCCGAGAACGTCATCATGTGCGACACCAAGGGCGTGGTCTATCGCGGCCGCACCGAGGGCATGAACCAGTGGAAATCCGCCCATGCGGTGGACACCAACGCCCGCACGCTGACCCAGGCGCTGGAAGGGGCGGATTGCTTTTTTGGTCTGTCCGCGAAAGGCGCGGTGACGCAGGACATGGTGCGCGCGATGGCCCCCGCGCCCATCATCTTCGCGATGGCCAATCCGGACCCGGAGATCACGCCCGACGAGGCCAAGGCCGCGCGCCCCGATTGCATCATCGCGACGGGCCGCTCGGACTATCCCAACCAGGTCAACAACGTCCTGGGCTTCCCCTTCATCTTCCGCGGTGCGCTGGACGTGCGGGCATCGACCATCAACGAGGCGATGAAGATCGCCGCGGCCAATGCGCTGGCGCTTCTCGCGCGCGAGGACGTGCCCGAGGAGGTGGCCGGTGCGGGTGCCGGGCGCGCGCTGCGCTTCGGGCCGGAATACATCATCCCCAATGCCTTCGACCCGCGCCTGATCGCGCGCGTCTCGCCCGCCGTCGCCAAGGCCGCGATGGAGTCCGGCGTCGCGCGCAAGCCCATCCCCGACCTCGCGCGCTATGCCCGCGACCTTGCCGGGCGGCTGGACGCCACGGCGAGCGCGCTGGAAGCCATCGCCGAAGCCGTGCGCGCCAATCCCAAGCGCGTGGTCTTCGCCGAGGGCGAGGAGGAAAAGACCATCCGCGCCGCCATCGCCTTCCGCCACGCGGGCTACGGCACGCCCGTGCTGATCGGGCGCGAGGACCGCGTCCATGCGGTGGCCGCCACGCTCGGCATCCCGCTGCCGGACGGCATCGAGATCCATAATGCGCGGCTGTCCACCTCCAACATCCGCTACGCCGAGGCGCTCTATGCCAAGCGCCAGCGCGACGGGTTCCTGATGCGTGACTGCCAGCGCCTGGTGAACCAGGACCGCAACGTCTTCGCCGCCTGCATGGTCGCCGCCGGCGACGCGGATGCGATGGTCACGGGCTCCACCCGCAGCTACTCGGCCGCGCTGGAGGGCATCACCATGGCGATCGACCCCTTGCCGCGCAGCGTGCTGTTCGGCCTGTCGCTGATCGTCACGCGCCGCTCGGGCACGGTGCTGGTGGCGGACACCGCCATTCATGAACGCCCCGATGCGGCTACGCTCGCGGAGATCGCGCGGCAATCGGCCGTCGCCGCGCGCCGGCTGGGCCTGCACCCGCGGGTCGCGTTCCTCTCCTTCTCGACCTTTGGAGACCCGAAGGGCGTGATCCCGGGCAGCGTGCGCGACGCCGTGAAGCTGCTCGACAAGACCGGCGTGGATTTCGAGCATGATGGCGAGATGGCCGCCGACGTGGCGCTGAACCCGACGCTGCGCGAGACGCTGTATCCCTTCTGCCGCCTGACCGGCCCGGCCAATGTGCTGATCATGCCGGGACTTTACGCGGCGCATATCCTCACCCGCGCCATCCCGCAGCTGACGAGTGCGACAGTGATCGGCCCGCTTCTGCTGGGTCTCTCGCGCCCGGCGCAGATCGTGCCGATGCAGGCCGGCGTGAACCAGGTGCTCGATGTCGCGTGCCTTGCCGCGCACGCCGCCATTGCGCGGTGATCCACACCATCGGCTATGAGAACACCACGCCCGCCGGGCTGATCGGCGCGCTGCGGGGGGCGGGGGTGCAGACGCTCGTCGATGTCCGCGCGCTGGCCAATAGCCGCAAGCCGGGCTTCGCCAAGCGCGCGCTCTCGGAGGCGCTGGCCGGGGCGGGGATCACCTATGTGCACGAGAAGCTGCTCGGTACCCCCGCCGAGGGTCGCGCCGCGGTGCGTGCCGGCCGCCCGGCGGTGATGCGGGAGATCTTCGCGGTCCATCTGCGCGGCGCCGAACAGCAGGATGCGCTGGCGCGGCTCGGTGCGCGGGCGCGGGCCGAGCGGGTGTGCCTGCTGTGCCTCGAAGCCGACCCTGCGCATTGCCACCGCACCCTGGTGGCCGAAGCAGTCGGACTGCCGATCCGTCACCTGTAGCGGTTCGGGATCGGTGCGGCCCTAGCGGTTCGCGCTGCCGACGCGCGCCTCGGTGCGGCGCGCCGCGCGGTTCAGCCGCGTCCCGGTCCAGCGCCCCGCGCGACCGAGGGCTGCGCCGGTGCGGTTCGTCGCGCGACCCAGCGCATTGCCAGTGCGTCGCGCCGTGCGGTCGATGCCGCCCCCGGTGCGGGCGGCGGCGCGCTCCGTTGCCGAGGGTGACGATGGCACGGGCTCGACGCGTTCCTGCGCCAGGACCGGCGCGGCGACGAGGAGGCAGGCGATGAGGATGGCGCGCAGCATGATGAAGGCTCTCCCGGATGCGACCGGGGGATCAGTGGGCGTCGGCACGCGCCACGGCAATGCGATTGACAAAACTGGCGCGAAACCGTGATCTTCGGGTCGCCTGGTACGGCCGCTGTGTCTCAGCCATCGATCCGGATGCCCAGTGCGCGGATCAGCGGTCGCCAGGTCGCGGCCTCGCCCGCCACGAAGTCCTGGAATTCCGGCGGCGACATGACCGCGCGCTCAATGCCGAGATCATCCATGCGCCGCGCCACCGCATCGCTGCCGACCGCGGCGCCGAGCACCGCGTGCAAGCGCGCGATCGCCGTCGGCGGCGTGCCGGTCGGCACGCTCATCCCCTGCCAGCCATAGGCGATGGCATCGGCAAGACCGAGCGAGCGCAGCGTCGGCACGCCGGGCGCCTGCGCCGAGGGCGACTCGCTCAGCACCGCGAGCGCACGCACCCGGCCGTCGCGGATGAAGGGCAGCCCGGTCGCGCAATCGATCACCACGCAATCCAGCGCGCCCGCCAGCAGGTCCAGCATGGCGGCCGGCCCGCCGCGATAGGGCACGTGCTCGGCCGAGAGCCCGCTGCGCCGCTTGACCATCTCCATCGCCAGGTGGTGCGGGGAGGCGATGCCCGGCGTGCCGTAATTGGGCGGGCGCAGCCTTGCCGCGGCGAGCAGCCCGGCGAAATCCGCAACCGCACTGTCGGGCCGCACCACGATGAACAACGGGAAGCGACCGATGAAGCCCACGCCCGACAATTCGCGGTCAGGGTCATAGGGCAGGCGAGCATACAGCGCGGGGTTGGCCACCAGCATGCCATTGTCCACATGCAGCAGCGTGTGCCCATCGGGTGCAGCGCGCGCGGCGAGTTCGCTCGCGAGCACGGCGCCGCCGCCGGGGCGGTTCTCCACCACCACCGGCTGCCCGAGGCGCGGCCCCATCTCCCCCGCGATCAGCCGTGCGAAGACATCCGAGGCGCCGCCCGGCGGGTAGCCGACCAGCCAGCGCAGCGGCCGTTCCGGAAAGCCCTGCGCCCGGGCGCCGCCGGATGCGAGGCCTGCGATCCCCGCCAGTGCGCCGCGCCGTCCAACCATCGCCACCTCCTCGCCACCCGCGCAGTCTGGCTGCGCGGTCACCGGCTGAGAAGCATGAGCCAGACGGGAAGGGTGACCAGTGCGGCGATATGCTCGGTGGTGGTGATGGCGGCGATCAGCGGCGCATCGCCACCCATCGCGCGCGCCATCACGTAGCTGGTGGCCGCCGTCGGCAGCGCCATGAACAGGATGGCGATGAGCGCCGGCAGCCCATCGAGCCCGAAGGCCATCGCGCAGGTCCAGGTGAGCAGCGGCATCACCACCAGCTTCAGGATGCCGGTCGCGGCCTGCACCGGCAGGCGGTCGGAAAAGCTCGCGACGGACAGCGCCGCCCCGACACAAAGCAGTCCCAGCGCGACCGAGGCGCGCCCCAGGGCCGCCACCATCGGCTTCACCCCCGGCGGCAGGCCGCCGACTGCGGCGAGGACGAAGCCGATCATGCAAGCCAGCATCAGCGGATTGCGCAGCACCTGCAGCGCCATTCGCAGCGGCGCGATCCGGGCGGCACCCACGGGCGGCATCACCAGCGCGAAGGTCAGCACCGTGATCAGCTGCACGCAGGGCACGATCAGCCCGGTCGCGACGGCGGCGAGTGCCAGGCCCTCGGTGCCGAACAGCGCGCCGCCGATCGCGAAGCCGATCAGGTTGTTGAAACGGATGCCCCCCTGCACCACCGAGGTGAGCGCGGCCGGCCCCTGGCCGAGCAGTCGCGCAAGGGCGACGCTGATCGCGGTGCCGGCGAGCAGCGCCACCCAGATGGTGGCCGCCATCGGCCCCAGCGGCAGGCGGGAGAGGTCGACCTCGGCGAGGGCCGAGACGATCAGGCCCGGCAGCAGCACCCAGAAAACCAACTTCTCCATGCCGGCCCACACCCGGTCGTCGGGCAGCAGCTGCGCCTTGAGCAGCGCCCCCAGCGCGAGCAGGCCGAAGCAGGGCACGAAGGCATCGAGCCAGGCGCTCATGCCCGCGCGCGCCTGCGCGCAACTGCGCGCGCGCCGCCGGCGCGACGCCGCTCAGACGCCACGCTGGGCGATGCCGGCGAGGCACTCCGTCTCAGTGCGCGGAATGGCGCCATCGGCCCGCGCCTGGGCATGGGCGACCCGGGCGCCCTCGGCTTCGGCATAGAGCACCAGGTCCAGGTGGCAGTCAGGCCCGGCATAGAGCCAGATCTCGCTGGTGCCCTCGCTGCGCCGCAGCCGCGGCGGGCCGAGGATGCGCAGCACCGTGTCCGGATCGGCACCGATGAGGGCGGCCGCGGTATCCGGCGCGCCGCCGCCGATGGATGAAGGCGTCGGCTGCGTCGTGGCCGCGATGGGTGCGCTCGCCGTCACCGGCGCGGCCGGGGCCGGCGCGCTCTGCGCGGGCACCGGTCGCAATGGCTGCGGCTGGATCGCCCCGAGGCTCGCGCGATTGCTGTCGAGCGCCGCCTGCATGGCAGCGCCCGGATCCTCGCCGGTCGCGCAACCGGCAAGCGCGAGCACCGGCACGAATCGCAACCAGGGCGGCATCAGACGCGCATCCGGGCCGGCCCCGCGCGGCTGCCGCGCGGGGCTGGCCTCTCGCTCAGCTCTCGCCGCCGTCGCGGGTCGCCAGGACCGGCGCCGCGGCGGGGAAGCTCGGGCGCGGCTGCGGCCCGTCGGTCAGCATCTCCATACGGCCGGAGAGCTGGCCGCCCTCCTCCACCGACAGCCGCTTCGTGCGCGCAACACCCAGCACCTTGCCTGTGGCGCGGATGGTGAGGCTGCCATTGGCGGTGATGGTGCCGTCGAACACTCCGGCGATCTCGGCCTCCTCGACCTGGACCTCGCCCTTGAACACGCCCGAATGGCTGACATAGAGCTGCTGGGCCTGGATCATCTGGCTCTCGACCGTGCCCTCGACGACCAGGCGCTCGGCATCGGCGACGGTGCCCTGCAGGCTGATGCCCTTGCCGACGATGAGGGTGCGGCGCTCACCCGCTTCGGCGCCCGCCGGGCCCCGCGGTGCCGGGGCGGGCGCGCCGGGGATGGTGCCGCGCGCGGGCGGGGCCGCCGGCATCACCGGTGCGGCGGGGCGCAGCGATGCCACCGGGGCGGACGCGGCTGGTCGGAACGGCGGCATGGTGAGGTCCTGATCGCGGTTCGCCGGCACGGTCGCGGGTGCGGGCGCGGGTTCATTGGCTGCGGCACCGGGTGTGTCGTCGCGGCGGCTGCGGAAGATGGACATGTTCGTCCCCCAAAATTGCTGTCGGATTGCTACGGGGCACACTGTGTTGCGCGCCCCCTCAAGCGCCGATGCGGACCCCTGCACCCCTGGCTGCAGGACTCCGGCCCCCATCGCCAGTCCGGGCTACCACGCGACCCGCGCCTGGGACAACCGCCCAAGGCCCGAAATCGCCCTTATCGCCGGTCCTGCAACGCTCGCCGCCCGCCATGCAGAAGATGCACGGACGCCGCGACGCCGATCACCGCGATCAGCAGATTCAGGATCGGAACGGCGGCCAGGGCCGCGAGCGCGGCGCCGAGCAGCCAAACCTGCCATCGCCGCGCGCGCCGGGCCGCGCGTGCCTCGACCACGCCCATGCGCGCCTGCGCCGTCGCCTCGAAGAAGCCCACGCCCATGGCATAGGCGCTGATGATGAAGGCGAGCACCGCGCCGAGCAGCGGCACGAACAGCACCAGCGGCAGCAACAGGATCTGCAGCGCGAGCATCTGCAGCCCGAACACCACGCCCCACCAGGCCTGGTGCAGCAGCGGGGCGCCGCCGGCCGGCACCACGTGGGGGTAGTGGCGCCGCTCCACCGCGGTCACCACCGGGCCGGCGCAGCCGCTCGCGATCATCACCGCGATGGGCAGGAACAGCCACCAGGCGAGGAGCAGCGTGGCGGCGCCGCCGGCGAACTGGATGATGGCGGTGAGCCAGCCCGGCCAGCCCTCCAGCGCCCAGCCCAGGCCGAGTGCCGCGAGACCGGCGAGACCCAACAGGGCGACGACGGCGCCGAGCACGCCCCACAGGATCGGCGCGCGGAAGGCGGGGTCGTCCAACTGGGCAAAGGCAAGCAGGATGGCGCGCGGCATGGTTGCTCTTCCGTTGCGGGGGCCCTATCCCCTGGGCGTCCGGGGCGCAATGGCCCGGCCCCGTTTCATCAAGACATCGTCTCTGCAAGGGTTCGGCGCCATGGCCACTCCGCTTTCGCTCGATATCCTCGGGATCGGCAACGCCATCCTCGACGTCCAGGCGCGCACCGAGGATCAATTCCTCGCCTTGCACGGCATGACCAAGGGGTCGATGGCGCTGATCGATGCCGAGGCCGCCGATCGCATCTACGCCGCGATGGGCCCCGGCGTGGAAAGCAGCGGCGGGTCTGTCGCGAACAGCTGCGCGGTCGCCGCCGGGCTGGGTGCCAAGGTGGGATTTCTCGGCAAGGTGGCCGATGACGCGCTGGGTGCGACCTTCCGCCACGACATCACGGCCGTGGGCGTGCATTTCCCGACGCCCCCGCTGGTCGGCGGGGCGCCGACCGCGCGGTGCATGATCCTGGTCTCGCCCGATGGCCAGCGGACAATGAACACCTTTCTCGGCGCCTGCGTGACCTTCGGTGAGGGCGACCTCGACCAGGATTCCATCGCCGCCGCAATGGTCGTCTACCTCGAGGGCTACCTATTCGACCCGCCGGCGGCGCAGGCCGCCTTCCGTCGCGCCGCGCGCATGGCCCGCGCCGCGGGGCGTCGCGTCGCGATTAGCCTTTCGGACCCGTTCTGCGTCGGGCGCCACCGCGCCGCCTTCCGCGAATTCGTGCGCAACGAGGCCGACATCCTGTTCGCCAACGAGGCCGAGGTACTCGCGCTCTACGAGGTGGCGAGCTTCGAGGAAGCCGCCGCCCTCGCGGCCAAGGACACCGCCTTCGCCGCGCTGACGCGGAGCGAGAAGGGCTCCGTCGTCATCGAGGGCACGACCCACGTTACGGTGCCGGCGGTGCCGACCACGGTGGTCGATTCGACGGGGGCGGGCGATGCCTATGCGGCGGGGTTCCTCGCCGCACTCACGCGCGGCAAGCCGGTGGGCGAATGCGGGCGCTGGGGGTCGATCTGCGCCTCCGAGGTGATCAGCCATTTCGGCGCGCGTCCGCAGGCGGATCTCAAGGCGCTCATCGGCATCTGAGGGTGAGGAGCGGCCATGAAGAATGGCTGCCGTTTTCGTACCCTCCGGCGGCTCGCCTCGCCGGTCTGCCGGCATTCACCCATTCGAGCTCGCGGGTGGGCCGGAAAGGTCATCCAGATGAGGCTGCGGGTTCGGGGCCCGCGCGTTTGGGCGGGGGCATGCGCCACAGCAGGAACAGCATGATCGCCATCGCCGGCAGCGCGGCCGCGGTGGTGAGCAGAAAGAAATCCGGCCAGCCGAGCCATTCCGCGAGCCAGCCCCCCGAGGCGCCGAGCGTGCGCAGCGGCAAGGCCGCGAGCGAGGACAGCAGCGCATATTGTGTGGCCGTGAAGCGGATATTCGTCAGCGCGCTGAGATAGGTGAGGAACGCCGCGTCGGCCAGGCCGTCGGTGAAATTCTCGACCCCCACCTGGGCATAGAGCATCGGCATCGAATGCCCGGCATGGGCGAGTGCGACATACATCAAATTCGACAGCATCTGCCCCAGGCCCGTCAGCACCAGGGCGCGCGCCGTGCCGATGCGCCCGACCAGCCAGCCGCCCGCCAGCGCGCCGGCCAGCGTCGCCGCCAGGCCGAACACCGTGGCGACGGTCGCCACATCCTCCCGCGTGAAGCCGAGCGCGCGATAGAAGGGCGTGGTCATGATCCCCGCCAGCGCCTCGCCCAGCTTGTACAGCGCGATAAACAACAGGATCGCGAGCCAGAGCGGGCGATGGGTGAAATCCGCGAAGGGCTCGATCACCGAGACCCGCATCCGCGCCGCAAACCCCATCGGCGGCATGCGGCGGGCCGGCGCCTCGCGCGCGGCCAGCGTCGCCGCCATGCCAACGCCCATGAGCGCCGCCATCACCACATAGGCCGCGCCCCAGCCGATCGGCGCGACCAGGAACAGCGTGCCGCCGCCGGCGACGAGCAGTGCGAGGCGATAGCCCCACACATAGGCGGCCAGGCCCCAGGCCTGCTCGCGCTCGGCCAGAATCTCGATGCGCAGCGCATCGATGACGATGTCCTGGCTGGCCGAAAGGAAGGCGACCACCACGGCGACCAGGATCATCGCGGTGAGCGCATCGCGCGGGTCGGTCAGTGCGATCGCCGCGATGCTCAGCGCCAGCGCGCTCTGGATCGGCAGCAGCCAGCCGCGTCGTTGGCCAAGCCCAGGCAAGGGCGGCCGCATCGCGTCGAGTGCGGGCGACCAGAGGAACTTGTAGGCGTAGGCGAGCCCGATCAGCGCCGTCAGCCCGATGGTGCCCAGCGACAGATCGGCTTCCGCCAGCCATTGCCGCAGCACCTGGCCGGCCACCAGTGGCAGCGGCAATCCCGCCGAGAAGCCCAGCGCGAAGAGCACCGCGTAGCGGCGGTCCTGCAGCGGTCTGGTGCGCGGAGGGTCAGGCGAATCGGGCATCGGGCGACGCTGGCAGATGCCCGGCGCCTGGGCCAGAGCGCCCGGCGCGGCATCGCCCAAGGCGAAGGGCGCATGAAATTCCTCTGCCGCCCCTGGTTCCACCCTTGCGCCGCGCGGAGCCGCCCAGGCAAGGTTGTTCTGAGAGCGGCACGGGCCGGTGTCTTGTCGAACGGGGGATGTGAGCATGGTTGATATCGTCACGCGCGCGAAAAATCTGATCATGACGCCGAAGTCGGAATGGGCGGTGATCTCGCTCGAACCAACCGATACCAAGCAGCTGTTCACCGGCTACGTGATGTTGATGGCGGCGATCCCCGCGGTCTGCGGCTTCATCGGTCTCACACTGTTCCTGGGCATGTTCCGCGGCGCCATGGTGCTGGTCCCCGGCTTCCTCGTCTCCACCGTCGTGAGCTACGTGCTGAGCCTGGTGGCGGTGTTCGTGATGGCCAAGATCATCCCGATCCTGGCGCCGAAGTTCGGCGGCAGCGATGCCGAGTTGCCGGCCATGAAGCTCGCCGCCTATGCGCCCACCGCGAGCTGGCTCGCCGGCGTGTTCCTGCTGATCCCGGGCATCGGCTTCCTCGCCGCATTGCTCGGCCTGTACAGCATCTACCTCTACTACCTTGGCGCCATCGCCGTGGTGAAGGTGCCCGAAGACAAGGCGATCGTGTTCACGATCGTCTTGTTTGTGGTGGCCCTGGTGATCTTCCTGGTGATCGGCGCCGTCGCCAACGCGCTGCGCTTCTGAGGCTTCAGCGGATCAGCCGGATGTCCTGGGTGAGGCCGAGGCCCGCCCAGGCACGGTTCGCGGTGAGGATGGCAATGTCCAGGGATGCGGCTGTTGCCAGGCATAGCGAAAGCACGCCCCTATTGCGTGCCGCCAGGGTGCCCGTGGAAGCCCATTGCGCAGCGTCGAAGGCAATGATCGGCAGGCCGAGGTCAATGAGGTAGCGCTCCGCGCGCGACGGGTCATCGCCGAAGCGGATAAGGATGGACACCGTTTCCGCCGCATTCACGGAGGACATTGCTGCATCTTCGAGTGCTTCCTCCACCACGCTGCCGCCGGGTTCCCGGCGCAACAGGGCGATGATGGCCGAGCTATCCAGCAGCGACCGGACGGTCAATCGCCCACTCGTGCTTGGCCTCGGCGCGGCGATAGGCGATCAGTTCATCGACCATGGACAGGCCAGGTGGCTCGAGCGTACCAACGTGCTGCTGGATGGCCATGCGAGCGGCCTTCGGCGTCATCGCCCGCAATTCGCCATCGACGATCGAGAGCTGAAGCTCCCCACCATCCTCGCCGATCATATGGTAGCGGCCGGGTTGGGTGCCATCAAACTCGGAGATGCAAGAAGCTGAGGTTCTTGCCGGGGTGCTCGAGGGGCAGCGCCCCTCGACCTTGCTTCCCTCTACGCGGCTTCGCTCTGACCGCGTCGGCTCGCCTTCTTGCGCTCATTCGGATCCAGGTGCCGCTTGCGCAGCCGGATCGCCGAGGGCGTCACCTCCACCAACTCGTCATCCTCGATGTAGGCGATCGCCTGCTCCAGGCTCATCCGGCGCGGCGGGATCAGCAGCAGCGCCTCATCCTTGCCGGCGGCGCGGATGTTGGTGAGCTTCTTCTCCTTGATCGGATTCACGTCGAGGTCGTTCTCGCGCGAATGCTCGCCCAGGATCAGCCCGACATAGACTTTTTGGCCCGGATCGACGAACAGCGTCCCGCGGTCCTGCAGGTAGAACAACGCGTACTGGATCGCCTCGCCGTCCGAATTGGAGATCAGCGAGCCGTTGCGGCGCCCCTCGATCGGCCCGGCCCAAGGTTGGAACCCTGCGAAGATGCGGTTCATGATGCCGGTGCCGCGCGTGTCGGTCATGAATTCGCCGTGGTAGCCGATGAGCCCGCGCGAGGGCATCAGGAAGGTCAGCCGGGTCTTCCCGCCGCCCGAGGGCCGCATGTCCTGCATCTGCCCCTTGCGGATAGACAGCTTCTCCACGACCACGCCGGAATAGCCCTCATCCACGTCGACGAGCACTTCCTCGAAGGGCTCCTCGCGCTCGCCCGTCTCGGGGTTTTCGCGGGTCAGAACGCGGGGGCGGCCGATGGTCAGCTCGAAGCCCTCGCGGCGCATCTGCTCGATCAGCACGCCGAGCTGGAGTTCGCCGCGGCCGGCGACTTCGAAGGCGTCCACCTCCTCGCTGACGCGGACCTTGATGGCCACGTTGCCCTCGGCCTCCTTGAGCAGGCGGTCGCGGATCTGGCGCGAGGTGACCTTCTTGCCCTCGCGGCCACCCAACGGGCCGTCGTTCACGCGGAAGGTCATCGCCAGCGTGGGCGGGTCGACCGGGATGGCGGGCAGCGGCTCGGTGACGGAGGGGTCCGCGATGGTGTCCGGGATGGTCGCGTTCTCGAGACCCGCGATGGCGATGATGTCGCCGGCGGTCACGCTGTCGACGACGACGCGATCCAGGCCCGAGAAGGTCAGCAGCTTGGTCAGGCGCCCGGTCTCGACGATGGTGCCGTCGGAATGGATCACGCGGACAGGCATGTTGAGCCGCGCGGTGCCCTGCTCGATGCGCCCCGTCAGGATGCGGCCGAGGAAGTTGTCGGCCTCAAGGATCGCGGCGTTCATCGCGAAGGGGAGGTCGGGGTTCTTCCCCGGCGCCGGGACGTGCTTGAGGATCAGGTCGAACATCGGCGAGAGGTCCTTGCGCGGCCCCTCCATGGAGGTGTCCGCCCAGCCCTGGCGGCCGGACGCGAAGAGCATCGGGAAATCCAGCTGGTCGTCATCCGCGCCCAGGGCGGCAAAGAGGTCGAAGACCTGGTCGTGGACGGCGTGCGGGTCGGCGTCGGCGCGGTCCACCTTGTTGATGACGACGATCGGGCGGATGCCGCGCGCGAGCGCCTTGGTCAGCACGAACTTGGTCTGAGGCAGGGGGCCCTCGGCGGCGTCGCACAGCACGATGGCGCCATCGACCATGGACAGGATGCGCTCGACCTCGCCGCCGAAATCGGCGTGGCCGGGGGTGTCCACGATGTTGATCTTCACGCCCTTCCATTCCACGGCCGTGCACTTGGCCAGGATGGTGATGCCGCGCTCGCGCTCGAGGTCGTTGCGGTCCATCGCGCGCTCGGCGACCACCTGGTTGGTGCGGAAGGCGCCGGCCTGCTTGAGCAGGTTGTCGACCAGGGTGGTCTTGCCGTGGTCGACGTGCGCGATGATGGCGACGTTGCGGAGTTCCATGGGGGCACGCTTTCGGTCTTGGCACCCCCATCATGGGCGAAAGGAAGGCCCCTGGTTCCCGATGGAACAAGGTGGCCTCCCCCTGGGGTGCGGATTGGTCGTTGGCGCGGCTATAGGCGGGTGCGGAGGGAAAAGCGAGCGAGAAGTCGGCGAGGCATCGCGCCCCGGCGCCAAGTGCCTGATCCGGCAGGCCTTGTCAGCGGGGGTCACCCGCCACCCGGAGCACGAGCTTGCCCTGACGCTCACCCTAGCCGGCTGCGCCGCACGGGTGCTTCGAGCATGGCCAGCACATAGGTCGGCACCTGGCGACGCGCCTTCGCCCCGGGGCGCGGCATCTCCGGGATGGAAGGCAAGCGGCCAGTCAGCGCCTCTATGCCACAGGATAGGGTGTCGTTGCCGTCGGCGGTGCGGGTCAGCCTGTCATGTCCAGTGAGGGCAAGAAGTGGATCATCGTGCGCAGCGCTGGCGAACTGTCGCAGATACTTCTGAATTCCCACCTCAACGAATGGCTGCCTGTGACGAAATGTCGTAAACGGGAAAATCGGAAATAATCTTCTATTTAGGGTTGCGTTACCAATCATAGTTACGTTCCCTGGATGCAGGCGCAGGCCGGGCATCTCGCCCGGCGAGGCGCGTCGATCGGCAGGGCGCTCGGATGGCGGATTGGACACTCGACGGCGGCAACAGCGACACATTCGGGACCGTTCTGTCCGACCTGATCTACGGCCTGGGCGGAAACGACACGCTGCGTGGGTCCAACGCGGGAACGTCCACCACCGACAATGACAGCCTCTATGGCGGCGACGGCAATGACAGCATCGATGGCGGCACCGGAAATGACCTGATCACCGGCGGCGCCGGGCAGGACACGCTGGTGGGCGGCGAAGGGTCCGACACGCTCAGCTACGCCGCTGATACAGCGGGCGTCACGGTGACCATCAACACCGCCGACCGGACCGCGACCGGCGGCGATGCGCAGGGCGACTCGATCGCTGGCTCCTCCTTCGAGGCGCTGGAGGGCGGGTCCGGCAACGACAGCCTCACTGGGCAGGTGCTCAACGACACGATCATGGGCAATGGCGGCGACGACACGCTGCTGCAGTCGGTCCAGGGCAACAATTCGCTCGATGGCGGCCTCGGTAATGACAGCCTGGCGGGCGGCGCGGGCAATGATTCCATGCTTGGAGGCGGCGGCGACGACGTGATCGTCGACCGCGCGACCAGCGGTACGGCGCGGAACCTCCTGTCAGGCGGCGAGGGCAACGACACGCTTTCTGCGGCCCCGACACCCACGGTGGGCGGTCAGAACACACTCGATGGCGGCGACGGCAATGACAGCCTCACCGGTGGCGTCAGCGGCCAGAGCAACAACAATGACAGCCTGTCCGGTGGCGCCGGCGACGACACGCTGGTGGACCTCGCGGGGTTCAACAACCGCCTCGATGGCGGCGCCGACAATGACAGCCTGCTGGGCGGCATCGGCACCGACACGCTGACCGGCGGGGCCGGAAGCGACACGCTCGAGGCCGGCACCGGCGTGGACAGCCTGGTCGGCGACGCAAACGACCTCATCAGCATCGCCAATGACAGCGGCGGCCAGACGGTGAACCTGACGGCGTTCACCACCTCCGAGGGCGACAATCTCGCCGGACTGTTCGGCGGCGTGATCGGCGGCAGCGGCGCCGATTCCATCCTGGGCAACACCGGCGCCAACACGCTGCTCGGCAATGCCGGCAACGACCGCATCGACGGAGACCAGGGCAACGACCTCGTCCAAGGCGGTGCCGGCATCGACACGCTGATCGGTGGCGCCGGCGCCGACACGCTCAGCTACGCGGACATCACGGCCGACGTCACTCTGAGCCTGGGGGGCGGCGGGACCGCCTCCGGGCTCAGCGATTCCATCGCGGGCGGTGCGCTCTGCTTCGAGGCCGCGCTCGGCGGCAGCGGCAGCGACACGATGTTCGGCAACACGACCGCCGACTCGCTGTTCGGCGGCGCCGGAAACGACCTGCTCGCCGATAGCGGCGGCGGAAACTGGCAGGAGGGCGGCCTCGGCAACGACACCCTGGTCGTGGCGTCCGGGTCCAACACCCTGCTCGGCGGCTTGGGCAACAACCTGGTCGCCGCCGGCAGCGGCGCCGACAGCATCCTCGGCGGCGGCGGCCAGGACAGCGTGCAGGCCAATGACGGCGACGACCGCATCCGGGTGAACGGCGCCTCGCTTGGCCGGATGACGCTCGATGGCGGTGCCGGCAACGACACGCTCGACCTCGGCGCCGGCAGATGGACGACCGGTACCAGCGGCGGCTTCACCACCTACAGCTTCGGCGCCGGCCCGGATGCCGTGGTCTGGGCCACCGGCGTGGAGCAGGTGATCTGCTTCTATCCGGGCACGCGCATCGCCACGCCCGACGGCCCGCGCGCGGTCGAGACCCTGGCCATCGGCGATCTTGTGCTGACCTTCGAAGGCGGCCCCGCGCCGGTGCGCTGGATGGGCCGCCAGACCGTGTCCACCCGCTTCGGCGAGCCGCTGCGGGTGCTGCCGGTGCGCATCCGCGCGGGTGGGCTGGGCGCAGGCTTGCCGGAGCACGACCTGCTGGTCTCCCCCGACCACGCCATCCTGGTGGCTGGGGTCCTGGTCCAGGCCGGCGCGCTGGTGAACGGCGTGACGATCCTGCGCGAGCACGCGGTGCCGGAGCGCTTCACCTACCATCACGTCGAACTGGCGGCGCATGCCCTGGTCCTGGCCGAGGGCGTGCCCGCCGAAACCTTCGTCGACAATGTCGGGCGCCGCGCCTTCGACAACTGGTCCGAGCACGAGGCGCTGTATGGCCACCTGCCCTCGATCCCGGAGATGGCGCGCCCGCGGGCCAAGGCGCGTCGCCAGGTGCCAGCGCGCCTGCTGGTCGGGCTTGACGCGCTCACCGGGTTCCGCGCGGCGGGGTAAGGGGCGCTGCCGCCGGCATGGACCGGCGCGCGGGCGGCACTGTAGGACCGGGCGATGGGGAAGTACGTCACGCTCATCCTGGCCGGCCTGCTCGCGGCGCTGGTGCTCTACGTCCAGTTCCAGGAGCGCGGTGAGCGGCCGACGCGGCAGCATCGCCGGCCGGCGGCGCAGGCGCGCGGCGATGCCAGCGGCCCGACTCTGCGCGGGCGCGCTTATGTGGTCGATGCCGATACGCTGCAGATCGCCGGCACCCGCATCCGCCTGCACGGCATCGACGCGCCGGAGCGCGACCAGAGCTGCACCCGGGCCGGCGTCGCCTGGCGCTGCGGGCAGCAGGCGAGCGCCGCGCTCGCGACGCTGCTCGCCGGCCGCGAGCTGCGCTGCGAGCCACGCGACCACGACCGCTACGACCGCGTGGTCGCGGTGTGCTGGGCGGGCGCTGTCGACGTGAACCACTGGCTGGTGGACCAGGGCTGGGCGGTCGCCTACCGGCGTTACTCGATCGCCTATGTCGCGGCCGAGACCGAGGCGCGGCAGGCCCGGCGCGGCATCTGGAGCGGCAGCTTCGAGCCGCCCGAGGATTACCGCCGCAACCAGCCGCACCCGCGCAATTTCTGAGCGGCTGAACCGACCCGATCCCATGCGGTCAGGGTTCGATCGGGGGCGCGATTTGCGCGTCCCGCGCATACGCGAAGGGACGCAGCAGCCATCCCTGACCGCTGCCTCCTCTATTCCGCCATCGCCCGGTTCTGCTTCAGCAGCCAGAACCCGATCGCGATCGACCCGGCCAGCAGCACCGCCGCCAGGCTCAGCTGCCACACCCCGTCCACCCGCACCCCCTTGCCCAGCAGCGCGAAGATGATGGTCTGCGGCAGATACCCGATCGCCGACGCCGCCAGGAACGGAAGCGCCGCAATGCCGCTCATCCCCGCCAGCAGGTTCAGCGCCAGGTTGTTCCCGATTGGCAGCAGCCGCAGCGCGAGCGTGGCGCTGAACGGTGCGCCCGCGAGCTGGTCGCGCAGCGGGCGCAGCCGGTGCCCGAAGCGCCCGGCCAAGCGCCGTTCCGCCCAGCCGCGCGCGACCAGCCGCGCCCAGGCGAAGGCCAGCGCGCAGCCGCCAAGCTGCGCGATCATCGCGAGGATGGTCCCCGCCAGCGCCCCGAAGGCGTAGCCGGCGAGGAAGGCCAGGCCCTGGCGCGGGGCGCCGGCCGCGGTCAGCGCGATGCCGAGCAGGATGAACACCGCTTCCCCGCGCAGCCCGTCGTCGCGGATATGCGCATCGACCCAATCCGTCCCCGGTGCGGCGCCGATCGCGCGCAGCAGCAGCCCGGCGCCGACCAGCCCCGCGATCATGATGGCGAGCTTGGCGAGCGCGCGGCGGCGTTCGGGGCTCACGGCTCGATGACGGGGCGCTTGCCGCGGCGCTGCAGCCAGGCCATGCCGACCAGGTCCAGGATCGAGACCGCGAGGCGATCCAGCGTGCCATAGTTGGAGGTCCCGCGCGTGCGGGGGCGGTGGTTGACCGGCTCGCTCAGCACCACGCCGCCCTGGCGCAGCGTGAGTGCGGGCAGGAAGCGGTGCATGTGGTCGAAATGGGGAAGCGCCAGGAAGAGCGCGCGCGGAAACACTTTCAGTCCGCAGCCGGTATCGGGCGTCGCGTCGCGCAGCAGCCGCGAGCGGATGCGGTTGGCCAACCGGCTGGTGTGTCGCTTGATCCAGGTGTCGCGCCGCGTGGTGCGGTGGCCGGCCACCATGATGAGAGGCGTGGCCGCGTATTCGCGCTCGGCGCGCGCCAGCAGGCGGGGGATGTCGGCGGGGTCGTTCTGGCCATCGCCGTCGAGCGTCGCGATCCAGGGCGCGCGGGCGGCCCGGATGCCGGTGATGACGGCCGCCGACTGGCCGCAGCTCAGCCGGTGGCGCAGGTGGCGCAGCGGCGCGGCGGCCGCCGCTTCGCGCAGCCGGGCCGGAGTGTCGTCGGTGCTGCCGTCGTCGACGTAGATGATCTCGTGCGGAATGGCCGCGAGTGCGGACTCGATTTCCGCGACCAGGGGCAGGATGTTGGGGCCTTCGTTGCGCACCGGCACCACGACCGAGAGGTGCGGCGCGGCTGTTGCGTCATCGACCATGGCGCGCCGGTTAGCAGGCGGCGGTGCAAGCGTCCAGGATGGCTGGGCAAGCTGGCCAGCCCGCCTATATTGCCGGCCATGCCCTTCGACGCCCGCACCCTCTCGCCCGAGGCCGCCTCCGCCGGCGACGAGCCGCGCCATCGCCGCGCCGTCGCGCGCTGGCTGCTGGCCGTGGCCGCGATGGTCTGGGCGATGGTCGCACTCGGAGGTGCGACGCGGCTGACCGGCTCGGGCCTGTCGATCATGGAGTGGGCGCCGCTATCGGGCAGCCTGCCGCCGCTGAGCGAGGCCGAGTGGCAGCGCTTGTACGACCTGTATCGGTCGATCCCGCAATACGCGCTGGTCAATGCCGGCTTCGGAATCGAGGGGTTCAAAGAGATATTCTGGCTGGAATGGGCGCACCGGCTGTGGGGGCGGGTGATCGGGCTGGCCTATGCCGGCGGGCTGGCCTGGTTCTGGCTGCGCGGGCGGATCCCCGCGGGGTACAAGGGGCGGCTGCTGGTGTTGCTGGCGCTCGGCGGGCTGCAGGGGGCGGTCGGCTGGTTCATGGTGGCCTCGGGCTTCCAGGCGGATCGC
The DNA here is from genome assembly GCF_018128965.1 of Plastoroseomonas arctica. Lineage (GTDB taxonomy): Bacteria > Pseudomonadota > Alphaproteobacteria > Acetobacterales > Acetobacteraceae > Plastoroseomonas > Plastoroseomonas arctica. The sequence continues at coordinate 44,565 of NZ_JAAEDH010000017.1, read as the reverse complement.
GTGGCGGTCTCGCCCTACCGCCTGGTGGTGCATCTGGGCCTGGCGCTGCTGCTGTTCTCGGTGCTGCTGTGGACCGCGCTGACCCTGCTTCGGCCGGGGCCGACGCCGGTGGATGCCGCGCGGCTGCGGCGATCCCTGCAGGTGGCGGCGGGGCTTGCGCTGCTGGCAATGCTGGCGGGCGGCTTCGTCGCGGGCATGCGGGCGGGGTTCACCTACAACACCTTCCCGCTGATGGATGGCCGGCTGGTCCCGGATGGCTACGGCCAGCTCGACCCCTTCGTGCTGAATTTCTTTGAAAATATCGCCGCGGTGCAGTTCAACCATCGCTTGCTCGCGAGCCTCGCCCTGCTGGCCGGGCTCTACGCCGCGATCCGCGCGCTGCGGCTGCCGGCCGGCCGTGCCCGTCACGCCGCCCTCGCCCTCGGCGGCGCATTGGTCTTGCAATACGGGTTGGGGGTCGCGACCTTGCTGATGGTCGTGCCCGTCTGGCTCGGCACACTGCATCAGGGGGTGGCCGTGCTGGTTCTCGCCGCCGCCATCCTCGCCCTTCACGCGACGCGGCGACCCGCGCGCATCGGAGTTTCGCCATGAGCGCGCTCGCCACCACCGACGCCCTGTTCTTCGACACGCTCGACCGCGCCGCGGCCGAGGCGATCCTCGCCCGCGCGACCCAGGGCTGCGAGGACGGCGAACTGTTCCTCGAATACCGCGAAAGCGAGGCGATCTTCCTCGATGACGGGCGCATCCGCTCGGCGAGCTACGACACCACGCGCGGCTTTGGCTTGCGCGCGGTCTCCGGCGACGCGGCCGGCTATGCCCATGCGGCGGAACTCTCCGAGGCGGCACTGGGCCGGGCGGCGGATGCGGTGGGCGCGGTGCGCTCGGGCCATTCGGGCCAGCTCGATGTCGGCCCGCGTGCGACCAATGCGCGGCTGTATTCGGACGCGAACCCGCTCAACGCCATGCCCTTCGGCGACAAGACGGCGCTGCTGGAGCGGATCGATGCCTTCGCCAGGGCGCGCGACCCGCGCGTGGTGCAGGTCTCGGCCTCGCTGATCGGGGAATGGCAGGCGGTGCAGATCCTGCGCCCGGACGGCCAGCGCGTGGCGGACCTGCGTCCGCTGGTGCGCTTCAACGTCGGGGTGGTGGTGGAGCAGGATGGCCGCCGCGAATCCGGCAGCCATGGCACCGGCGGCCGCTTCGACCTCTCCCGGGTGATCAGCGAGGAACAGTGGCAAGCCGGCGTCGAGGAGGCGCTGCGCCAGGCGCTGGTCAACCTCGAGAGCGTCCCGGCCCCGGCCGGCGAGATGGAGGTCGTGCTCGGCAGCGGCTGGCCGGGCATCCTGCTGCACGAGGCGATCGGGCATGGATTGGAAGGCGACTTCAACCGCAAGGGCACCTCGGCCTTCGCCGGGCTGCTGGGCCAGCGCATCGCCGCACCCGGCGTGACAGTGGTCGATGACGGGACCATGCCCGACCGGCGAGGCAGCCTGACGGTGGATGACGAGGGCACGCCCTCCGCGCGCAACGTCCTGATCGAAGACGGTATCCTCAAGGGATTTTTACAGGACCGGCAGAATGCGCGGCTGATGGGGGTGGCGCCGACCGGCAATGGCCGCCGCCAGAGCCACGCCCACATCCCGATGCCGCGGATGACCAACACCGTCATGCTCGCCGGCGACCGCACGCCTGAGGAGATCATCGCCTCCGTCAAGCGCGGCCTATACGCGGTGAATTTCGGCGGTGGCCAGGTGGACATCACCTCCGGAAAATTCGTCTTCACCGCGTCTGAGGCCTACATGATCGAGGATGGCAAGATCGGCGCGCCGGTGAAGGGCGCGACGCTGATCGGAAACGGCCCCGACGCGCTGACCAAGGTGGCGATGGTGGGCAATGACATGGCGCTCGACCCCGGGATCGGCACCTGCGGCAAACAGGGGCAGGGCGTGCCGGTCGGCGTCGGGCAGCCGACCCTGAAGATGACCGGCTTGACCGTGGGCGGCACCGCCGTCTGATCCCCCAAGGAGACCAGCGCATGACCGTCACCCTGCACGGCCCGGCCTACAGCACCTATGCGCGCACGGCGCGCCTGGCGCTGGAGGAGAAGGGCGTGGCCTACACGCTCGACGAGGTCGACATGCTCGGCGGCGCAACGCAGAAGCCGGACTACCTAGCCAAGCAGCCCTTCGGCAAGGTGCCGGCGCTCGACCATGACGGCTTCGCGCTCTACGAGACCTTCGCCATTGCGCGATACGTCGACGAGGCGTTTGACGGCCCGGCGCTGCAGCCGGCCGATGCCAAGGCGCGGGCGCGGATGACGCAGATCTGCTCCGTCATGGACAGCTACACCTACGGCAATGCAATCGGGAAGGCCTTCTGGCAGGCGGCGATCGTGCCAATGCAGGGCGGTACGCCCGACCAGGCGGTGATGGATGAGGGCTTCGCGAAGGCCGACTTGGCCTTCGATGCGATCGAGGCGCTCTGCGTCGGCGGACCGTTCCTGTGCGGGGAAAGCCTCAGCCTCGCCGACCTGCACCTGCTGCCGGTGGTGGAGTATTTTGCCTCCCTGCCTGCCGGGCGCACGGTGCTGGACAAGCACCCGAAGGTGACCGCCTGGGCGGCCGGCATGGCGTCGCGGGACAGCGTGGTGAAGACCAGGCCGAACCTCGGCTGATCACCCGGCCGCATTATCGCTTGGCCGCAACGACGGCCCGCCGATAAGCTCGCCCTGTTCATCCAGCAGGGAAGGGCGGTGGCCATGGATCTGGACAAGGCGATCAATCCCGAGGCGGTTCAGGCCGCCGAGGAGCAGGCGCGGAAACAGGCCGGCACCGACGCCGCGCCCATCACGGACGTCGCCGAAGCGGCCGCGGACGGCACGCTGGGCGCGGTGATCGACGGCATCGGCTCGGTTCTGGGTGGCGCCGCCGACATCGTGGTTGGCCTGCTCGGGGGCCTCGCGGACCTCTAGATGCCCGAGGGTGATTTTGCCGCTTCGCTCCACGCCCGCGCCGAGGCGCTCACCGAAGCCTGCATCCGCTGTGGCGCCTGTTTTTCCGCCTGCCCGATGACCGGCCCCGCCGCTATTGCGGACGCCGATCCCGCGGCCACCGTGGGCGGCATCCTCGACCTGCTCGCCGGCGGCGACGGCACGCCCGATGCCCTGCGCTGGGCCAATGTCTGCAATGGCTCCGGCTACTGCATCCCGGCCTGCCCGGAAGGGATCAACACGCGCTTCATGGTGCAGCTCGCGCGCGGCTACGCCCGGCGCCAGGCGGGCGAACAGGCCGTGCGCCGCACCGCGCGCGACAACTACGCCAATATGGCGCGCTCCGCCCGCATCCTCTCGCGCCTGCAACTCTCGCCCGAGGACGCGGCCCGCTTGACGCGCACCAGGCCAGAGCCCGGCGCCACGCCGCCGGAGGTGGTGTTCTACACCGGCTGCAACATCGCCAAGACGCCGCACATGGCGTTGCTGATGACCGACATCCTCGACGCGATCGGCGTCTCCTATTCGGTCGCGGGCGGGACCGGCAATTGCTGCGGCGTGCAGCAGCACCGCGCCGGCGACTTCGCGGCCCAGGGCCGCATGGCCTTCGGCACCACCGAAAACCTGGCCCAGCACGGTGCGCCGCTGGTGCTGTCCTGGTGCCCCTCCTGCCAGATCCAGTTCGGCGAGAACACGCTGCCTTCCTACGCGGCCATCCATGGCGCCACACCCTTCGAAATGGCGCCCGTCCTCCCATTTCTTGCCGCTCGCGCAGAGCAGCTGCGTCCGCTCATGCGCCACCCGGTCCGCCGCCGCGTCGCCATCCACGAACGCCCCGCCCTGCCGGCCATCATGGATGCGGTCGGAACCCTGCTCGCCCTCGTCCCCGGCCTCGAAGTCGTGGACGTCCCCGTCCCGCGCATCGGTGTCATGGCCATCCATGTCGTCGGCCTGCCCGAGCACAAGCGCGCCCTCCTCACCCAGGAATTCGCCGAGGCCAAGGCCGCCGGCGCGGACACGCTGGCCACCGTCTTCCACGCCTGCCACCGCGAGATCTGCCACCTCGGCGACGCGAGCTTTGAAGTCCTGAACTTCCTCGAACTCATCGGCGAATCCATGGGCATCGCCCACACCGACCTCTACCGCCGGCTGCGCCTGCTTGACGACGTGGACGCCGTCATCGCCGACACCGCGCCCATGGCCGCGGCGCACGGGCTGGACCTCGAGACCGTTCGCACCGTCCTGCTCGCCGAATTCGGGGGCTGAGGCCCGGACCAGCGGGCCTCCGTGCCAGCGTCAGAACGCCGCGCCGCGCCGCAGCACGCGCTTCGCGATCGCCATGCGGTGTACCTCCGTCGGCCCTTCATAGATGCGCATCAGCCGCGCCTGCTGGGCGAAGAGGTGCAGCGGCAGCTCCTTCGTCATGCCCATCGCGCCAAAGGTCTGCATCGCCTGGTCGATCACCTCGCCCGCCATTTCGGTCGCGAAGACCTTCAGCATGGACGCCTCGTCCTTCACGTCATGCCCGGCCTCCATCTTCTCGGCGGCCGAGAGCACCATCAGCCGCGTCGCGTGGATCTTGATGGCGGCGTCGGCGATCCACCACTGGATGGCCTGGCGATCGGCGAGCGGCACGCCGAAGGTCACGCGCTGCTTGGCCTGCTCGGTCATCATCTCCACGGCGCGGCGGCACATGCCCACGCAGCGCGCGCCCATCTGCAAGCGGCGCACGTTCAGGCGCAGCTGCATCGGCACGTATCCCTGGCCCAGCTCGCCCAGCACCTGGCGCTCCGGCACGCGGCAATCGTCGAACACCAGCTCATAGGTCAGCCGGCCGCCGATCATCCGGATCTCGCGCTCGATGATGAAGCCGGGGGTGTCCTTCTCGACGATGAAGGCGGTCATGCCCTCGGCGCGCTTGCCCTCGCCGGTCCGCGCCATGACGATGATGAAGTCGGCCGCCGGCACGCGGCTCACCCAGATCTTGCGGCCGTTGATCACCCAGTCGTCGCCATCCTTGCGGGCGCGGGTGATCATGCCGGCCGGGTCGCCGCCGGCGCCGGGTTCGGAGATGGCGATGCCCGATTTCGCCTTGCCGTCGGCATAGGGCTGCAGGTAGCGCGTGCGCTGGTCCTCGTTCGCCACCGCCATCATCATGTGCAGGTTCGGGCTGTCGGGCGGGAACTCGAACGGCGTGATGGTGCGGGCGATCTCCTCCTCGAGCAGCATGCGCGTGACGGTGTCGAGCGCGGCGCCGCCCATCGCCTCGGGCACGTCCAGGCCCCAGAGCCCGAGCTCGGTGCATTTGCCGAGGATCACCTCCTCCTCCGCATCGGTCAGCGCCCATTTGCCGCCCGCCGCCTCGCGCGCGAGCACCGCGGGCTCGAGCGGCATCAGGTCGCGCTCGACGAATTTGGCGACGAGGTCCTGCAGCATGCGGGCCTCTTCCGAGATCATGGTCATGGTCGTGTCCTGCGGGTCAGCCGAGCGCGATGAGGCCGTCGACGGCGACGACCCCCTTGCCCTCGGCGCGGATGATGAGCGGGTTGATCTCGGCTTCCTGCACCGCCGCGCCATCGAGGCAGGCGAGCAGCGAGATCGCGCGGATCGCGCGGGCGAGTGCGGCGACGTCGCCGCGGGGCAGGTTGCGGAACCCCTGGATCAGCTGCAGTTCGGGCAGTGCGGCGATCATCTCCAGCGCGGTCGCCTCGGAGACCGGCGCGAGCCGCACGCAGTAGCTGCGCTTCAGCTCCGCCAGCACCCCGCCCATGCCGAGCATCACCACCGGGCCCACCTCGGGATCGCGGCGATAGCCGAGGATGACCTCGGCGAGGCCGCTGTGCATCGGGGCCACCAGCACGCCCTTGACGCGGGCTTCGGGGAATTGGTCGTGCGCGATCGAGAGCAGTTCCGCCACCGTTGCGGCGATGGCGGCGTCGCTCTCGACATCCAGCCGCACCAGCCCGGCATCGGTCTTGTGCAGGATGTCGGGTGACAGCAGCTTGATCGCGACCGGGCCGATGTAGTCGCCCTTGGCGTCCTCCGGCGTCGTCACGATGCGGCTGCCGGACCCCTCGATTCCCAGCGCCTCGAACACCGCGCAGGCCTGCGCCTCGTCGAGCCGCGGCGCGCCGACGGCGTAGAGCCGTTCGGCCGCGTCCTGCCATGCTGCCCGCGGGACCGTTTCCTCAGGCTTGGGCGCGCGCCAGTTGAGGAAGGCGTGCAGCGCATCGGCGCAGGTTTCGGGCGTGCGGAAACCGGCGACGCCGGCGGCATCCAGCAGCCGCAGCGCCTCGTCGGCCTGCGGTGCTGCGAAGACCGCGATGGGCTTGCTGCCGTCATAGACGTCGAGCACGTTCTCGTTCACCTGGCCCGGCCGCAGCCGCGCGGTGGAGCCCAGCACCGCGACCACGGCGTCGCAGTGATCAGACGCGACGAGTTCCTTCAGCACGGTGGTGTATTGCCCCTGGCCGCCGCCCATCGGCAGGTCGATCAGCGGCGAGTCGCTGATATGGATCCCCTGGGCGGCGAGCCGCTCGCGCATCGCCGGTGTCGGGCCGACGACGACGTCGCCGCGCAGGCCCACGCCATCGACGACCATGGCCGCGCCGCCGCCGGTGCCGGTCAGCACCGCGACGCGGTTGCCCCTGGGCGGGATGCGGCCCAGCACCAGCCGGGGCAGCTCCACCAGCCCCTCCAGCGTCTCGACGCGCAGGATGCCGTTCTCGCGGAAGAAGGTGGCGGCGAGCTCGTCGGCCCCTACCATCGCCCCGGTATGCGACACCGCGATCGCGCGCCCGACATCCGAGCGACCGAGCTTGTAGACGATCACCGGCTTGCCCAGCGCATGCGCGCGCCGCGCGGCGTCGGCGAGGCGCGGCGCGTCGCGCAGCGTCTCGAGGAACATCAGCACGCAGCGCGTCGCCTCGTCCTCGACCATGATCTCGGCCATCTCGCCTGCGCCGATGTCGCACTCATTGCCCAGCGAGGCGAGCTTCGCGAAGGTGAAGCCGCGCGACATCGCGCGCGACAGCAGCGCGCCCATCATGCTGCCGCTCTGCGACACCACGCTAAGCCAGCCGGGGCGCAGATCCTCGGCCTCGACCGCGGCGTTGTTGGTGATCGGCACGCCGTCGGTCACGTTGACGAGGCCCAGGCAGTTCGGCCCGATCAGCCGCATCCCGCCTTCCCGCGCGATGGCGACGATGCGGTCCTGCGCCGCGCGGCCCTCGGGCCCGAGCTCGGCGAAGCCGGCGCTGTACAGCGTGGCGACCTTCACCCCGGCTTCGACGCAGCCGGCGATGGCGTCCGGCACCGCGGCGGCGGGCACCATGATGAAGGCGTGGTCGATCGGGCCGGGTGCGGCGCGGATATCGGGGTAGGCGGCATCGCCCATGATCTCGGCGGCCTTGGGATTGATCGGCAGGATGCGCCCGCCATAGCCGGATTTCTTGAGCACGCGCTGGGCGCGGGCATTGTTCTTCGCCTGGTCGGCGGTGGCGCCGATCAGCGCAACGGCGCGCGGGCGGAAGATGGCATCGGCGAGGGTCGTCATGCTCAGCGTCCCTGGAAGCGGGGTTCACGGCGTTCGGCCATGGCGGCGCGGCCCTCGGCGAAATCCTCCATCTGGCGCTGCCAGCTTTGCTGAAGGAATTCACGCTCGGTCGCCGCCTCGAAGGCCTCGGCCATTCCGCGCCGCATCGAGGCGCGCACGCCCTGCACGGCGGCGGGCGAGGAGACCGCGATCTCGCGCGCCAGGGACTGCGCGGTGGTCAGCACTTCGGCCTGCGACACCAGCATGTCGGCGAGGCCGATGCGATGGGCCTCCACCCCGTCGATGCGCCGGCCGGTGTAGAACAGCAGCGCCGCCTGCTGCGCGCCGATCAGCCGCGGCAGCGTGTAGGACAGCCCGAAGCCCGGGTGGAAACCGAGCCTGGTGAAGTTGGCGGCATAGCGCGCCTCGGCGCAGGTCACGCGGAAATCCGCCACGACCGACAGGCCAAGCCCGGCGCCGATCGCGGCACCCTGGACCGCCGCGATGATGGGCTTGCGCGTGCGGAACAGGCGCGCGGCCTCGACGTAGAGGTAGCGGCCGGGCTGGCCTTCGGGCGAGGCGAGGCCGCCGGAATCGCCCTTAGAGAAATCCGCCCCGGCGCAGAAATGCTTCCCCTCGCCGGCAAGCACCACGGCACGGCAATTGGCGTCGGCGTCCAACGCCTCGAGCCGCTCGGCGATGTGCACGATCAGGTCGCGGTTGATGTGGTTGTTCGGCTGCCGGTTGATGGACAGCGTCACCACGTGCCCGTGGGTGGTCTCAAGCAGGCTGTCGGGTTCGTCCATCGATGGCTGCCTTGTTGTGCCCGGCTTGCGTTTGCGACTGGACGGGTCTTAGACTTGTTCGCACAAGATGACAACGCGGCCAAATTCGCGTTGGTGGAAGGAGACGCGCCATGGATATGAACATGCCCGACAGCACGCTGGCCCCCGGCCCGACCCGGGCACTGGCCAATTTCGTGGCCGGGGTGGAGCTTGCCAAGGTGGACGACTTCGCCCGCCACGCGGCGCGCCGGCACACCATCGACACGCTCGGCGCCATGATCGCCGGCGCGACCCAGGATGCCACGCTGTCGGTGGAGCGGGCCTTCGCCGCCGCCGGCATCGGCGTCGGCCAGGTCGCGATGGCCGGCGTGGCGCAGCGCTACGACGTGCTGTCGGCCGCCTATATCGGCGGCACCAGCGGCCACGGGCTGGAACTCGACGACGGCTACCGCGCCGGGTCCGTGCATCCGGGCGGCGTCGTGGTGCCGGCGGCGCTGGCGCTGGGCGCTCAGCGGCATTCCGTCGGCAGGACCTTCCTTGCCGCGATCGTCGCCGGCTACGAGGTGGCCTGTCGCATCGCCGCGGCGTGCCATCCGCGCGCGCGCTGGCGCGGCTTCCACAACACCGGCACCGTCGGCGTCTTCGCCTCGGGCTGCGCCGCCGCGGTGCTGCTCGGCTTTGACGCCGACAGGGTCGAGAACGTGATCGGCACGGCGGCCTCCTCGGCCGCGGGGCTGTTCACCTTCCTCGCGGGCGGGGACGTGAAGCGCACCCATCCCGGCCACGCGGCGCGCGAGGGCCTGCTCGCCGCGCTGCTCACCGAAGCCGGGCTGCCGGCGCCGCGCGGCGCGCTGGAGTTCAAGGACGGCTTCTTCAACGCCTATGCCGGCGGCGACATGGACTACACCCGGCTCGACATCATGGCGGCCGGCGACAGCCACCCGAGCTCCGCCTATGCGGTCGCCAATTGCTACATGAAGCCCTATGCCGCGTGCCGGCACATCCACGCCATGGTCGATGCGGTGCTCGACATGGCCGCGAGCGAGGGGCTGACCGCCGACCAGGTCGCGGCGGTGGATATCGGCAGCTACGCCGTCGCCGCCACGCATGGCACCGTCGGCTGGACCGAGATGACCACGGCGCAGATGAGCATCCCCTTCGTGGTCGCCACCGCGCTGGTGCGCGGACGCGTGACGCTCGCCGATTTCGGCGAGGCCGAGCGCGCCGATCCCGCCATCCTGGGCCTCACCGGGCGCATCGTCACCGAAGTCGACGCCGAGTGCGACGAGATCTACCCGCGCAAGCGCGGTGCGAAGGTCGCCGTGACCACCGCGGACGGCCGCGTGCTGCGGCGCACGGTCATGGAGCCGTACGGTTCGGCCAGCAAGCCGTTGAGCGACGACGCCGTGGCGGAAAAATTCCTCGGTCTCGCGGGGCCGCGGCTGGGCGATGCGCGTGCGCAGCAGGCCCTGGAGATGCTGTGGCGCGTCGACGAACTCACCGACGTCGCGCCGCTCGCCGAGATCCTGGCGGCCTGAGAGCGGCGCCGGGCGCATCAGCCTTCGCCAGGCGCGCCCAGCCGCAGCGTGTAGACGAACTGGTCCGCGGCCGCGTGGATGTTGGTCGTCGCCTCGATCAGCATCCCCGCCGCGGTGAAGAACTGCCGGCGGATATGCAGGCCGGGTGAACCCGGCGCCACCCCCAGCACCTCGGCCTGCGCGGCGTCCAGCGTGATCGCCCCGATCACCTGCTCCACCGCCTCGACGGCGATGCCCCGCCGGCCTGCGATCAGCCGGTAGGCCGGCGTCGCCGCGAGGTCATCGGACTCCGCGACATCGCGGAACTGCTCGGCGACGTAGAGATCGCAGATCGCGATCACCGTGTCTCGCCCGCCCGCGGGACGCCGCAACCCGGCAACATGGATCCAGCGTGACCCTGGCTCGCAGCCGAGCCGCGCGGCGAGCGCCGCATCGGCCGTGACCGACGAACGCGTGCGGATATCCAGCCGGGCGCGCTCGGCATAGCCCATCACATCCGTGACCGAGCGGATGGCGAGTACGTATTGCCCGCGCGGCTGGTCCGCGATCACCCGCGTGCCGACCCCCTGGGCGCCCGCGACCAGGCCGAGCTCGGCCAGCCGGCGCAGTGCCTGGCGCACGGTGGAGCGGCTGACGCCGAAACTCTGGCAGAGCTCCTGCTCGGTCGGCAGCAGGGTGCCGACGGGCCGCCGCCCGTCCAGGATCGCCGCCGCGAGCTCGGTCGCGACCGTAACGTAGAGCGGCGTGCTGCCGGCCAGCAGTTGCGCGGCATCCGCGACGGGCGCGCGCGGCAGGGCCACACGCCGCGCCTGGCGGCCTCGGGGCCCGGTCATTGATTCGCGCGCCTGGAAGTCATAAGGATGTCCGTACAAGAAGATGAGTCCGCACCATCCCGATAGCATCCTTTCGGGCTTGGGCCGAAGGAGGAAACGCCTTGCCCGACCATCCAACCCGTCGAGGCTTGCTGATCGCGACCGTCGGTCTCGGCCTCGCCGCCCCCGCCCTCGCCGACCAGACACCCGGCTGGCCGAGCCAGAACCTGCGCCTCGTCGTGCCCTTCACCCCGGGCGGCAGCAACGACGCCTTCGCCCGGCCCGTTGCCGAGGCCCTTCAGACCGCGCTCGGTCGACCGGTGGTGGTGGACAACCGGCCAGGTGCGGCCGGTTCGATCGGGGCAGGTTTCGTCGCCGCCGCGCCGCCCGATGGCCACACGCTGCTGCTGGCCTCGAGTTCCTTCGCCACCAGCTCGACGATCCGGCGCACCCCGTTCGACGCGCTGGAGAGCTTCGACGCCATCCAGCGGCTCTGCACCGCGCCGATGGTGGTCGTCACCAAGCCGAACAGCCCGTTCCGCACGATGGACCAGCTGGTGGCGCAGGCACGTGCCGAGCCGCGGACGCTGCTCTACGGCATGGCGGGTCTGGGCGGCATCGGCCACTTCGCGATGGAATCCTTCAACCTCGCGAGCCGGCTGCAGATGGAGGCGATCCCGTATTCCGGCATCGCCCCGGCGCAGGCCGACCTGGTGTCCGGCCGCATCGACTTCCTGATGACGACGCTCGCCTCGGTCCGCGGCCTGGTCGAGGCGAACACCGTGCCGGTCATCGCCGTCAGCACCGCCGCGCGGGTTCCCGACATGCCGCAGGTGCCGACGATCCGCGAATCCACCGGCATCGACTACGAGGTCGAGGTCTGGTGGGGCATCCTCGCCCCGCGCGGCGTGCCGGCCGCGGTGCAGCAGCGCCTGAACGCCGAGATCGCGCGGGCGGTGCAGGCACCCTCCTACCTGCGCTTCCTCGAGGCCGAGGGCGCCCGGCCTGCCCCGCTGGACCTGCCGGGATTTCGCGACGCGCTGCGCACCGACGTGCTGCGCTGGCGCCGGGTGGCGGCGGATGCGCGCATCACCGTCAACTGAAGGCGGATCAGTCCGGGCGGATATTGTGCTCCCGGATGATCGCACCCCAGCGCACCCGATCGGCCTCGATCTGGCGTTGGAATTCCTGCCGTGACCCCCCCAGGCGCTGCAGCCCGTTCTCGGCGAAGCGGCGCTGCACGTCCGGTGCGGCGAGCGCGCGGTTCAGCTCGGTGTTCCAGCGGTCTGTGATGGCGTCCGGCGTGCGGCCGGGCAGCACCACGGCGAACCAGCTGGGGATCACGAAGGCAGGCAGGCCGTCGCGCGAGATCACCGGCAGCTCGGGGATCAGCGGCGAGGCGGCATCGGCGCCATAGGCGACCGCGCGCAGGCCGCCGTCGCGGATCTGGCCGAGGAATTCCGGCATGTTGCCGAACATCACGTCGACCCGACCCGAGGTGATGTCGAGGATGGCGGGCGCACCGCCGCGATAGGGCACCTGGGTGATCTGCGCCCCGGTCAGCGCGGCGAACAGCACGCAGGAGAGCTGCTGGCTGGAACCGGCGCCGACCGTCGCGCAGGTGGTGCTGCGCGAGCGGTCCTGGCCCAGCCGCGCGAGGTCCTGCCAGGTGCGGATCGGCGATTGCGGCCCGGCGACGAGGATGTTGTAGACCGATGCGATGGTCGCGACCGGCGTGATGTCCGTCGTGACGTCATAGGGCACCGTCTGCATCTGCGGCGTGATGGTCATGATGCCCATCGAAGCCAGCAGGATCGTGTAGCCATCGGGCGGGCTGCGCACGAGTTCCTGCGTCGCGATGACGCCGCCACCGCCAGTCTTGGTGTCGACCACGACGCGTTGGCCCATCTGCTGGCTGAGCTGGTCGGCGAGGATTCGGCCGATCAGGTCCGACGTGCCGCCCGGCGCGAAGGCGTTGAGGAAGCGGATGGGCCGGTTGGGGAAGGCCGGCTCCTGGGCGTGCGCCGGGCCGGCGAGCCACGTGCCGGCCAGCAGGGCCAGGGCCGCGATGCGGCGGGTGATGGTGGTCATGGACGCCTCCTGTGTTGGTGCCGCCCTCGTGCCGGGGCGGTCGTGGTCAGACGTATCCGGGGCCCTCGATCGCGGGGTGGGCGCGCAGCCAGGCCTCATCCACCTCAACGCCGATGCCCGGCGATTCGTTCGGGCGGACGCAGCCATCGGCGCCAATGCGCCAGGGCTCGCTGACCAGCGCATCGCGGAACAGATTGCCGCGCGAGATGTCGGCCTCGAAGTAGCCGGGGTTGTCGATGGCGCAGAGGAAGTGGATCGACGCTGCCTGGTTCAACCCGGTCATGGATGAGTGCGGATGCACCGGGATCTTGTGCGCCGAGGCAATGGCGGCGATACGCAGCGCCTCGGTGATGCCGCCGCACTTCGACAGGTCGGGCTGCCAGATGCCGATCGCGCCGTCATCCAGCAGCGGAGCGAATTCATAGCGGGTGAAGTGGTTCTCGCCGGCGGCGAGTGGCGTGCTGCCGTAGGTACGGGCCTCGGCATAGGCGCGGCGGTCATGCGGCGGGAAGGGTTCCTCCAGCCAGCCCATGTCGAGCGCGTCCATCGCGGGCATCACGCGGCGGACATCATCGAGGAGATAGGCGGTGTTGGCGTCGGCGAGGATGGCGATGTCCTCGCCGAAGGCCTGGCGCACCGCCTCCATGCGGGCGATGTCGTCCTTCACCGTATCGCCGATGCGCAGCTTCACCGCGCGATAACCGGCCTCGATATGCGGCCGGGCTTCTTCGACGAGTTCATCGGGCGGCTGGTAGCCGAGGGCGACGCCGCCGGCATAGGCGGGCACGGCGCGCGCGGCACCGCCGAGCAGGCGATACAGCGGCCAGCCTACGGCCTTGCCGCGAATATCCCATAAGGCCATGTCGAGCCCCGACATCGCCAAGGCGCAGCCGGCGCCCATGCCGTGGCTCGCAAGCTGCCCGCGGTAGATCTTGTTCCACACGCCGACGGTATCGGTCGCGTCCATGCCGAGCACCAGGCGCTTGAGCGTGGTCTGCAGCAGCGCTGCGACGGCGGTGTGCGCGCGGCCGTGATGGCTCTCGCCCCAGCCCACCAGCCCGCTTTCGGTCGTGACCTTCACCACCACCGCGTCGCGCTTCACCGCGCGCCCGACGCCCAGCGCCACGCCCCCACCCGGCGGCACCGGGAAGGAAGTCGGGAAGGCCTCAATATTGGCGATCTTCGTCATGCGCGGGGCCTCTGGCCGTATTGTTCGAGGAAGGCGGGGCGCACCGTGATGCCGAGGCCCGGCCGGTCGGGGATGGCCACATGGCCGTCGACGACCGGGAAATCCTCCTCGATCAGGTCATGCAGCATCGGGTTGTGCCCGAGCGAGTATTCCAGGATGAAGCCCGCGCTCTGCGTCGCGGCGAGGTGCATCCCCGCCGCGAAGGCGGGCGCGCCCGACCACAGATGCGGGGCAAGGCGCAGGTTGAAGGCGGAGCACAGCGCGGAAATCCGCAGGCCTTCGGTGAGTCCCCCGGCGATGGCCAGGTCCGGCTGCAGCACATCGGCGGCGCGAAGCTCCGCGATCTCGCGGAAATCATGGCGGGTGAATTCGCTCTCCCCGGTGCTGATCGGCACGGTCGAGCAGCGGCGTACCTCGGCAAGGCCCTGCTTGTCGTCGCTGCTGACCGGTTCCTCGAACCAGAACAGGTCCTGATCCTCGACCATGCGGCAGAAGGCGCGCGCTTCGGCGACCGTCCAGGTGCCGTGGGCATCGGCCATCAGCTTGATGTCGGGACCCAGCGTCTTGCGCGCGGCACGCACGCGAGCGGCGGAGCGGGCCGGCGAGCCATCCATCACACCGACACGCATCTTCACCGCGCGGAAGCCGGCCTTGTCGCAATAGCCCTGGAGCTGCGCGCCGATACTCTCCGCATCGGCCCAGCCGCCCGAGGCATACGCCGGCATCCGCTCCACGCGCCGCCCGCCCAGCAGGCGCCACACCGGCGCGCCGAGCGACTTGCCCAGGATGTCCCACAGCGCGACGTCAACGCCGGCGATGGCGGCGATCGACAACCCACGCCGGCCGAGCTGCGGCAGGGCGTGGCCGTTCGCGATGGCGAAGCCCTCGCGCGGCGTATTGTACATCGTGTCCCACAGCCGCGAGATGTCGCGCGGGTCCTGGCCGAGCAGTAGCGGCGCGTAGTCCTCGTTGATGATGGCGGCGAGCCCCGCACAGGCGGCCGCGCTGCCGACGCCGGCCTTGGCCTCGCCCCAGCCGGTGAGGCCGTTGTCGGTATCGATCCGCACGATAACGGAATCGAAGGTGGTGACGCGGCCGAAATCGCTGGTGTGCTGGCGCTCGTAGGGGATCGGCACGCGGCACCAGGTGGCGTGGACTTGCGTGATGTTCATGGCGCTGCGGCCTCCATCGCCTGGCGCCGGGCGCGCGAGACGTCCCAGGCTTCGGGGTTGGCGAAATTGCGCGGGCGCTCGCCGGCGAGGATGCGGATGGTCTCCTCGGCCGCGCCGGTGCTCATGCGCACCACGGCTTCCTGGCTGAGCCCCGCGCTGTGCGGCGTGAGCAGCACGTTGGGCAGCGCACGCAGCGGGTGGTCGGGCGCGAGGGGCTGGACGTCGAACACGTCCAGCGCCGCACCGCCGATGCGGCCCTCGCGCAGCGCCGCCAGCAGCGCGTCGCCATCGATGACCGGGCCGCGCGCGACGTTGAGGATCCAGGCACCGGGCCTCATCCGCGCGATACGGTCGGCCGAGGCGAGGCCGCGGGTCTGTTCGGTCAATGGGCAGGCGAGGACGATGAAATCGCTGGCGGCGAACAGATCGTCGAGCGCGGCGTACTCGACCTCCGGCGGCAGCGCGGAGCGGTCGCGCCGGTGGCCGACTACGCGCATGTGGAAACCGTGCTTCGCGATTTCGCCCAGGCGCGTGCCGATGGCGCCGACACCCACGATGCCGAGCGTTCGGCCGCGCAATTCGGAGGCGGTCGCGGTCTGCGCGCGGGCGATGTCCCAGCCTCGCGCGAGCAGCGCAGCATGCATCGCCTCCACATGGCGCAGGATCGCAAGCATCTGCGCAATGGCGAATTCAGCGACTGAATCGGCGTTGGCGCCGGGCACATTGGCGACGAGGATCCCGTGCGCGGTGCAGTTCTCCACCGGGATCATGTCCAACCCGACGCCCTGGCGGATGGCGCCGAGCAGGCGCGGCGCGCGGGCGGCGAGGTCGTCGGGCAGCTTGCGCCGGACGACCACGGCATCGGCGCGGGCGAGCAGCGCGTCCAGCCCATCCGGGCCAGGCAGCTGCACGTCATGGCCGGCGGCGCGCAGCAGCGCCTCGCCGGCGGGATCGATCGGATCGGTCAGCGCAACCAGCATCTCAGGCGACCTTGTATTGCGCGAGCACGGCGCGATCGACCTCGATGCCGAGCCCCGGGCCATCAGGCACGCGCACGATGCCGCGGTGCTGCACGATGGGGTCGCGCGCCAGATGGTCGCGCAGCGGGTTCGGAGTCTGTTCGAATTCCAGCATCGGCGGCATCGGCCGGAAGGCGGGCGGCGTGTCGGGCAGGGCGGCGATGAATTGCACCGTCGCGGCCAGGCCGATCGCCGAACCCCAGGCGTGGGGCACACACTCCACCCCATGCGCCGAGGCCATGGCCGCGATCTTGCGGCATTCGCTGATGCCGCCGGCGGCGCAGACATCGGGCTGGACGATGTCCATCGCCTTGCGCGCGATCACGTCACGAAAACCCCAGCGGGTGAAATCGTTCTCGCCGCCGGCGACAGCCATGTCGAGCGCGCGGGTGACTTCGACATAGCCGTCGTGATCCTCGGGGCTGATCGGTTCCTCGAACCAGAGCAGGTCGAGCGGTTCCATCGCGCGACCCAGGCGGATCGCCTGCGGCACCGTGAAGCAGTGATTCGCATCGACGGCGAGCTTCACGTCCGGTCCGATCGCCTCACGCACCGCGGCGACGCGACGCAGGTCGAGCTTCGGATCGCCAAGGCCGATCTTCATCTTGATGGCGGAAAAACCCTGCTCAACGTACTTCTGCGCTTCCTCGACGGCCTCCTCGACCAGGCGGTCCATGTCGATGAAATACAACCCCGTCGCATAGGCGGTGACTTCGGTGCGGTGGGCGCCGCCGATCAGCTTGTGGATGGGCTTGTTCACGGCGCGGCCGATGATGTCCCACAGCGCGATGTCGATGCCCGACAGCGCGGCGATGGTCATCCCCGTCAGCCCGTAATCCTTGATGCGGTTGTACAGGTCCTCCCACACCACCTCGACGTCGAAGGGATCGCGGCCGATCACGCGGTTGCGGTACTGCGTCTCGATGATCGTTTTGTTCACCGCCGCCGGGCCGTAGCATTCGCCCCAGCCGGTGATGCCCTCATCGGTCAGGATCTCGACGATGCAGGATGCGCGCGTGCTGTAGAGCCAACCGCGCGCGGAGATGAAGGGCTGCTCCACCTTGGACTGCAGGACGTGGCAGATGACGTCGGTGACTTTCATTTTTCTTGTCGTTCCCTCGAGTGCAGCAATCAGATTTCGCCTGGCCCTCGCCTCAGCAGCTCCAGCCAGTAGCCCTCCACCCCACGCAGATGCCCGCCCATCGCGGCTTCGGCGCGGTCGGGGTCGCCGGCGGTCACCGCGTCGCGCATCGCGACGTGCTGGGCGTGCGAGAGGGGCGCGCGCGTGCCGTCGCGGAAATAGGCGCGGCGGCGGTTGCGCGACATCAGGTAGAAGGCGTTGACCACGCGCAGGAACACATGGTTGCCCGTCGCCTCTACCATCGTGAGGTGAAAGGCCGCGTCGTTGTCGGCCAGGTTCTCGCCCGCGGCGATGGCCTGCGCGCCTTCGGCGAGGACCGCATCGATGCGGGCGATGTCCTCCTCGTGGCGGCGCTCGGCGGCCAGGCGCACTGCCTGCATCTCCATGATGCGGCGCAGCTCGACCACTTCTAGCACCTCCTCCTCGGCCAGCGGCACGCCGAGCTCGGCCTGCAGCACCATGGCCTCGATCGAGCCCTGGCGCGCGACGGCGCAGAGGTAGATGCCCGAATAAGGCCTGCGCTCGACGATGCGCAACGCCTCCAGCACCGCCAGCGCCTCGCGCACGGCACCACGACCGACGCCGAAGCGCTCGGCCAGTTCGCGTTCGGAGGGAATGCGGTCGCCGGCTTGCAGACGACGCTCGGCGATGAAGGGGAGCAGGCGGCCGATCAGGCTGCTGCGATCACCGCTCACGGGGTCCGATGTACCGGGCAGATTGGTCATACCAGATTGGTAGGACCAAATGCGCGGTGCCGCAAGGCGCAGCGTTGCTCAAGCCGGAGGGGCTTGCCGCCTCACACAGCCGCCTCGGCAAAGATGCGCGAGATGTCGCGCGCCCAATCGCCTTCGTAGCGGGCCAGCCAGCGGTCGGCCTGGGTCATGCCGCTCGCGACTACCTCGTCCAGCACGTCGAGGTAGACCTCCTCGCCCAGGCCGCGGGCCTGCAGCCCGGCGCGGCTGATCGCGAGGACATCGCGGCCGACGTCGCGCAGCGAACGCCCGCCGATGGTGGCGGTGAGCGCCTGCTCCGGCACCGCCAGGCGCAACGCCTTGAGTTCAGGCATGGACCAGGGGCGGATCAGGGCGGCGGCGGCCTTCTGCGCGGCGTCATCGTAGATCAGCCCGACCCAGAGGGCGGATTGCGCGACCATCATGGCGGGGCTGCCGGCATCCGCACCGCGCATCTCGAGGAACCGCTTGAGGCGGACGTCGGTGAAGACGGTGGTCACGTGGTCGGCCCAGTCGCCCATGGTGGGCGTGTGGCCGGCCAGGCGGTCCGCACGGCCTTCGAGGAAGGCGCGGAACGGCACGCCGGCCGCATCGACATAGGCGCCATCGCGGACGATGAAGTACATCGGCACGTCGAGCACCCAGTCGGCGAACATCTCGAAGCCGAAGCCGGGTTCGAAGGCGATGGCGGGGATGCCGGTACGGTCCGGGTCCGTCGCGGTCCAGACGCGGCCGCGCAAGGTGCGCAACCCGTTGGGCTTGCCTTCGAGGAAGGGCGAATTCGCGAACAGCGCGGTCGCGAGCGATTGCAGCGCGAGGCAGATCCGGAACTTCTCCGCCATGTCGGCCTCGTCGCCGAAATCGAGGTTCACCTGCACGGTGCAGGTGCGCAGCATCATGTCGAGGCCCATGGCACCGACGCGCGGCATGTAGTCGCGCATGATGGCGTAGCGCGACTTCGGCATCCACGGGATGGCCTCGCGCGTCGCGATCGGGTGGAAGCCGAGTGGCGCGAAGCCGATGCCGAGGGGCGTCGCGGCTTTGCGCACCTCGTCGAGATGGGCGTGGAGTTCGGCGTGGGTCCCGTGCAGGTCGGGCAGGGGGGCGCCGGAGAGCTCGAACTGGCCGCCGGGCTCGAGCGAGATCGACGCGCCGGCGCGCTTGAGGCCGATGACGTTGCCCTTGTCGAGGATGGGTTCGAAGCCGCGCGGCTGCAGGGCCTGGAGCAGCGCCTCGATGCCGGCCGGCGCATAGGGCGGCGTGGCCAGGCCGTCGGTGTAGAAGCCGAATTTCTCGTGCTCGGTGCCGATGGTCCAGGCGGAGCGAGGCTTGGAGCCGGCGGCGAACCAGCCGGCCAGCTGCGCCTTGTGCTCGATCGGCGTCAGGTCGGCGTCACCGGGGTTCGACATCGGTCCATTCCATTGCGCGGGTGGTCCAGTCTCCCGCCACTGCCTGGAGCAGCGCGAGTCCCGCGACCGCCGCCGTCTCCGCCCGCAGGATGCGCGGGCCAAGGGCTGCCGCGGCAACAAAGGGATGAAGCAGGAGGACGTCAAGCTCGCCCGCCGTGAAGCCGCCTTCGGGGCCGATGAGCAGGGCCAGCGGGAGGCGGTGGTTCGTGGCCAGGGTGAGCAGGGGGGGCACGTCGCGGCGCTCGGCGGCGAGGAGGATCGGGGACCCGTCCCAGGTGGCGAGCAAGGTGTCGAGGGAGGCGGCGGGGGTGATGGTGGGGATGTCGAGGCGCTCGCATTGTTCGGCGGCTTCGCGGGCGATGAGCGAGAGGCGGTCGGTGTTGACGCGCTCGGTGACGGAGCGGCGGGTGAAGACGGGGTGGATGGAGGCGACGCCGAGCTCGGTGGCTTTCTCGACGGTCCATTCCAGCGCGTCGCGCTTGATGGCGGCGATGATGAGGCGGAGGTCGGGCGTGGGGTGGGGCGCGCGGCGGCGGGGGCCGATGGCGAATCGGGCGCGGTCTTTTCTGATGGCGGCGAGCGTCGCCGCGAACTCGCCGTGTTCGGCGTTGAACAGGTGGATGGCGTCGCCGGCCGCGCGGCGCATCACGGCGCCGAGGTAGTGGGCCTGGGCGGGCGTAGCCTCGATCTCGGTCCCCTCGGCAAGCGGGCCAGGGCAGTGCAGGCGGGGGATGGACATGGGGCCTCCGCGCGTGAGTATAGCCGCCATGTCCGGGCATACCGATATCCGCGCCGAGGGATGGGTGGCGCGCCTGCCGGGCGCGTGGCGGCCCTATGTGCTGCTGATGCGGCTGGATCGCCCGATCGGGGTTTGGCTGCTGGTGTTGCCGGCCTTCTGGGCCTTTGCGCTGGCGGCGCCGCGTGTGAGCGAAGGCGTGCGCCTGGCGCTGCTGTTCGGAGTGGGCGCGGTGCTGATGCGCGGCGCGGGCTGCGTGGTGAATGATTTGTTCGACCGGGACATCGACAAGCTGGTGGAGCGCACGCGGGAGCGGCCTTTGGCTTCGGGCGCGGTGAGCGTTCGGCAGGCGTTGGTGTTCCTGGTTATTCTGCTGGTGGTGTCGTTTGGCATTCTGGTGCAGTTGAACTGGGCCGCGATCTGGCTGGGTGTGTGTTCGCTGGTGCCGGTGGCGCTGTATCCCTTGGCGAAGCGGGTGACGAGCTGGCCGCAGGCGATGCTCGGGCTCACCTTCGGGTGGGGGGCGCCGATGGGCTATGCGGCGGCGGTGGGTGGCGTGGATGGGGTGGCAGCGCTGCTCTATGCGGCCGTGATTTTGTGGATCCTCGGATACGACACGATCTACGCGCATCAGGACCGGGAGGATGATGCGATGGTGGGGATCGGGTCGACGGCTCTGCGCTTCGGGGAGCGGACACGGCCGTTTCTGGCGGTCTGCTATGGGCTTGTGATCGTGCTTTTGGCTGCGGTGGGTTGGTTCGCGGGTCTGTCGGTGTGGTATTTTTTTGCGCTGTGCGTGCCGGGGCTGATGTTGGCGTCGCAGGTGGTACGGCTGAACATCCATGATCCCGCACGGTGCCTGGCGCTGTTCAAATCCAACCGGGATGTGGGTCTGGCGGTCGCGCTGGCGCTGATCGTCGGCCGCTTGTGAGTGCGCGTTCGCCGCGGGCGGCAATAGCCAAAAATAAAAGAATCGGGTCCGGAGAAATTCTTTTCCCCGGCGCTTTCTTGTGACGGAAGCATTTGTTGCCGCGCACACGGTGGTGTCTTCCGCCGCCATCGTCCCGGAAATCCCGTTGTATCTGGCAACCGAGGTCACGCCGCTCTGGCAGGCGACGGAGGATTTCCTCTCCCGCCACAACATGCCGCCCCCTTATTGGGCGTTCGCCTGGCCGGGCAGCCAGGCCTTGGCGCGCTTGGTGTTGGACACGCCGGGCATGGTCGAGGGCAAGCGCGTGCTGGATTTCGCGGCGGGTGGGGGTTTGGCGGGGATTGCGTGTGCCCTGCGCGGTGCTGCGCATGTCGAGACCGCCGAGATCGACCCGATGGCGGCGGTGGTGACGCGGATGAACGCGGCGCTGAGCGGGGTGTCCGTTGAGGCGGGCGCTCGGGACGTGGTGGGGGAAGCGGGTCGCTGGGAGGTGGTGATGGCGGGCGACGTGTTTTACGAGGCGCCGATGACGAACCACATCCTGCCGTGGCTGACGGCTTTGGCGGAGGAGGGGGTCGAGGTGCTGGTCGCTGATCCCGGCCGCGCGTATTTGCCGCGAGATCGGCTGGTGCCTTTGGGGATGCACCTGGTGCCGACATTGCTGGACCTTGAGAACCAGCGCGAACGGATCGTGACGCTCTACCGGCTGGCGGCTTCGAGGTAGTCCAGCAGTGCGGCGAGGTCTTCGGGGTCGGAGACGACCTGTTCGGGCATGCGGGTGCCGGGCAGGACGGTTTCGGGGCCGCGGGTGAAGAGGTCGGCGATGGTCTCGCGCGTCCAGGTGGTGTCGCCGCGCGCGAGGCGTTCGGAGTAGCGGTAGCCGGGCAGCGTGCCCATGCGGCGGCCGAGGATGCCGGCGAGCGTGGGGCCGGCCATGGCGGGGCCTCCCGGGGTCAGCGTGTGGCAGGCAGAGCAGGCACGGAACGCGGCGGGGTGGGGGGCGTCGGGGGTCTCGGTGAAAGGGCCAAAGCCGCGGCCGGTCGCGACGTCCCAGCGGCGCAGTTGGCGGTCAGCGCCGCCGGTCCAGAGGGTGGCACCGTCGGGGGCGAAACCAAGGCTCCAGACCGGCAGGCCGGGGCCGTCGAGGGTGTGGATCAGGCGGCCCTCGGCCAGCGACCAGAGCGTGACGGCGCCGCCGAGGGAAGCGGCGGCGAGCGTGGCGCCGTCGCGCGTCGCGGCAAGTGCGGCGATGGGGCGCGCGCTGGCGGGCAAGGTGCGGGGATCGCGGCCGAGCAGGCGGATCGCGCCGTCCGCGCCGCCGGCGGCGAGCGTGCCGTCGGGCAGCGCGATGAGCGCGTTCAGCGGCAGGCCGGTGTCGGCCAGGATTTGCCCGGTTGGCCAGAGGCGGATGGTGCCGTCATAGCCCGCGCTCGCCAGTGTGCCGTCGGGCAGGAAGGCGAGCGCGGTGACGGGCCCGGTGTGGCCGGTGAAGACGCGCGTTTCGCCGGATGGCGGCCAGAGCCGCACCGTCGCGTCCCAGCCGGCCGAGGCGAGGATGTCTCCGTGCGCGGCGAGTGCCGCGATGGGGGCGGTGTGGCCTTCCAGGACGTGGATGGGCACGGGGCCGGTCTGCCACAGTGCGATGCGGGCATCCTCTCCGGCGGAGGCGAAACCCCCGGCGGGCAGCGCGATGACGGCGGCGACCGCGCCCTCATGCCAGCGCAGGATGGTCCGCGCCGGCCAAAGGATCACGGACTGGTCGAAGCCGCCGGTCGCGATGGTGCCGTCCGCGGCGACGGCAAGCGCACGGATCGGCCCGCCATGCAGCGGCGCCTGGGCCTGGGCGGGGAGGGCGAGGAGCAGGAGAACCAGGAGCGCGCGCATCGCGCTCATATGCATATGCCGCCATCGACGTGAAGGATCTGGCCGGTGATGTAGCCCGCACCCTCGGAGGCAAGGAAGGCGATGGCGGCTGCGACGTCGGCAGGCTCACCGAGGCGGCGCAAGGGAATGCGGGCCAGCGTCTCCACCCATTGCGCGTCGGACAGCGCGCGGTGGGTGCCGGCGTCCTTGCGCGTGTAGCCCGGCGCCACCGCGTTGACGGTGATGCCCGGCGACCATTCGATCGCGAGCGCCTTGACCAGCGCCTCGACTGCGGCCTTGGCGGCGGCGGAGGCTGGGAAGGTCGGCGTGTCGGTGCGGAAGACATGCGCGACGAAGGAGGAGACCGCGATGAGGCGCGGCGCGGTGCCCCCCGCAAGATGCGGCTGCGCGGCCTGAGCAAGCGCAAGGAACCCCTGCGCGATCACTGCCTGGCTGCGCGTGAAGCCCGCGGCGGTGAGGCCCGCGACGGGCGTGCGGTCGGCGAAACCGGCATTGGCGACGAGCACGTCGAGCCCGCCGAGCGCTTCCGCTGCCTCCGCGACGATGGTCGCGGGCGCGTCCGCATCCTCGAGGTCACCGAAGACGAGGGACGCCGCGCCGCCCGCCGCGCGCACGGCGTCCGCCACGCGCTCCAGCCCCTCGCGGTTTGACCGCGTGTGCAGCGCGATTGCCACGCTCGGTGCCGCCAGCGCGCGCGCCGTCGCGGCGCCGATGCCGCTCGCGCTGCCGGTGATGAGAATCCGCCGCATCATGCCTCCTCTTGCCGCGCCGCAAGCGCACCCGCATTCTGGCGGCAGTTGATCAGGGGAGGAAGCGCGCATGGCGCTCACAGTGCTGGAGCCCGAGGGGCTCTATCCGGATTCGAGCGTCGAGGATGCCATCTGGCAGGGCGCCGCACGCGTGCTGCGCGGCAATGCCGTGAATGACATGTCGTCGCTGTCGGATGCCATGTTGGCGCAGGCCGATGCGATCATGACGCTTCGCTGCTCCGTGCGCGCCGAGGACATAGCGCGCGCCCCCAACCTCAAGCTCGTCGTGCGCATGGGCGTGGGCTACGACCGGGTGGACCGCGAGGCCTGCGCCGCGCGCGGCGTGATCGTGTGCAATACCCCCGACTACGGCACCATGGAGGTCGGCGAATTCGCCGTGCTGCTGGCAATGTCGCTGCGACGCGGCCTGACGCTCTATCACGACACCCAGCGCGGCGACACACCCGCGCCCTGGGCCTTCATCCGCCACCCTGTCGTGCGCCGGCAGGAGGTGCAGACCTTCGCTCTGCTCGGCTGCGGGCGCATCGGCACGGCGGCAGGGCTGCGCGCCAAGGCGCTGGGCTACCGCGTCGTGTTCTTCGACCCCCTGCAGCCGAATGGCTGGGAGCGCGGGCTGGGTTTCGCCCGCGTGCGCACGCTCGACGCATTACTGGAGCAGGCCGACGTACTCTCCATCCACACGCCGCTCACGCGCGCGACACGCGGACTCATCGGCGAGCGCGAGCTGCGGCTGATGCCGAAGAACGCCGTGGTGGTGAACACCGCGCGCGGCCCCATCCTCGACATCGACGCGCTGGCACGGGTGATGCAGGACGGCCACATCGCGGGTGCGGGTCTCGACGTCATCCCGGTTGAGCCGCCGGTCGAGCCGGTGCCCGAGCTGCTGCGCGCCTATCGCGACCGGGCGCCCTGGACGTTGGGCCGCCTCATCATCACGCCGCACATCGCCTTCCACTCGCCCGAAGCCTGGGACGACATCAGGCGGCTGAGCGTCGAGACCGTCCGCGACGTCCTGCTGGAGGGCAAGCAGACCAACGTCATCCCGCCCCAGAGCGAATAGGGGAGCCAATAGGCGCGCTCATCCGCCGCCAGCGCAGCAGCATCAGCACCGCCACCACGCCGAGGCCGAGTGCGAGGCCCCACCAGACGCCGCGTGCCTCGAGCCCCGCCCACATCGCAAGGGCCACGCCCAGCGGCAGGCCGATGCCCCAGTAGCCCAAGGCGGCCAACAGCATCGGCACCTGCGTGTCCTTCAGCCCGCGCAGCGCTCCGGCCGCGACGGTCTGCACGCCATCGGCGAGCTGGAACACGCCCGCGATCATGATCAGCGTCGCACCCAGGCGCGCCGCCGACCGGGCCTGCGCATCCTGCGGATCGAGGAAGCCCCAGGCGAGCGGCTCGGCGAAGAGCAGCAGCCCGGCCGCGGTCATTGCCATGAACATGGCGCCGAGCCCGATCGCCACGCTGCCCGACAGCGACGCCGCGCCCAGCGCCCCGGCGCCGGCGAACAGCCCCACGCGCGAGGTCGCGGCCTGGCCCACCCCCATCGGCACCATGAAGGTGAAGGACGCCAACTGGATGGCGATCGCGTGTGCGGCGACGGAGGCGGCGCCGAACCAGCCCACCACGATCAGCGCGGTGGCGAAGACGCCGATCTCCAGCATCATCTGTGCCGCGATCGGCAGGCCAACGCGGAACACCTCGGCCAGGCGCGCCGTATCGATGCGCCAGAACAGCCCGAGCAGGCGGAAGCGGCGCAGCCGGCGGTCGCGCCGGATCAGCCACAACAGTGCAGCCGCCATCAGGATCTCCGCGAGCATCGTCGCGATGCCGGCGCCGAAAATGCCCAGGCCGAGGCCGAAGACGAGCGTCCAGCACAGCGCGCCATTCACCGCGACGGCGGCAAAGGCGATCCACAGCGCGGCGTTGGGCTTCTCCATCGCGGCGAGAAAACCGCGCAGCAGGATGAACAGGCAGAAGGCCGGGAAGCCCAGCATCATCGGGCGCACATAGGTTCCCGCCAGCGCCGCCAACGCCGGTTCCTGGCCGAGCAGCAGCAGTAGCGCCTCGGTGTTCCACAGGATCGCCCAGGACGGCAGGGTGACGATGCCGACCGCCCAGAGCGCCTGGCGCGCATCGCGGCGCATCTCCCGCACCCAGCCGCGCCCGAGCCCGCCACCCCGCGTGCCCGCCCCGCGCGACTGCGCGAGCATGGGGGCTGCCGCCAGCGCCATGCCGAAGGCCGGGGCCAGCAGCGCCCAGGACAGGTTGGTGCCCAGCGTCACGGCGGCCAGCGCCTCGGTGGACAGTCTTCCCAGGATCAGCGCGTCCGTCAGCGCCATCGCCATCTGCGACAGGTTCGTCAGGGCGATGGGAAAGGCGAGCGCGAGCAGCGCGCGCGTTTCCGTGAGGATCGCGGCCCGTTGTGGTGTGTGACCCGGCATGGCGCGCTCTATAGCCGGGCGGCGTTGCGGCGTCTCGCGCGGGTGCCGGCATGTGGGCTATCCTCCGTGCAACCCCTGGCCCGGAACCCCTCCCCATGAAGCGTCGCGCCGTGATGGCATCGCCCCTCCTTGCCGCTCCCCTGATCGTGCAGGCGCAGGCGCAGACCACGCCGGTGATCTCGACGGAGGAGCACATGATCCCCTCCGGTGATCCGGGGATCGAGCTGTTCCTTCGCAACAAGCGGCCCGAGGGCCTCGCTGCGCGCCCCGACCGCACCCTGTTGATGGTGCATGGCGCGACCTATCCCGCGCATACGGCCTTCGACCTGCCGCTCGGCGGGCTGTCCTGGATGGATTACATCGCCGGGCGCGGGTTCGACGTCTGGTGTCTGGACCTGCGCGGCTATGGCCGCAGCTCCCGCCCGCCGGAGATGGCGCAGCCGCCGGAGGCGAACCCGCCGCTGGTGCGGGGCGAGCAGGCGGTCAAGGACATCGCCGCCGCCGTGGCCTTCATCCGCAATGCGCGCGCGCTGCCCAAGATCACCCTGCTGGGCTATTCGTGGGGCACATCGCTGATGGGCCGCTATGCCTCCGAGAATGCGGCAGTGGTGGAGAAGCTCATCCTCTACGCGCCGGTCTGGCTGCGCCAGGGCGCGAGCCTGGCCGACCCCGGCGGCACCTTGGGCGCCTATCGGCTCGTGACCCAGGCCGCAGCGCGAACCCGGCGCGGCGCCGGGGTGCCCGAGGAGAAGCGTGCGGGCTTGGTCCCCGCCGGCTGGTTCGAACATTGGGCGGGGGTGACTTGGGCGACCGATCCCGAGGGTCTGCGGCGCAATCCGCAGGTGCTGCGCGCTCCGAATGGCTCGGTCGCCGATGGGCGCGAATACTGGGCGGCGGGGCGGCCCTTCTACGACCCCGCGAAGATCACGGCGCCGACGCTGCTCGTGCTCGGTGAATGGGACCAGGACACGCCCCCCTACATGGCGCAGACGCTGTTCCCGCTGCTGACGGCGAGCCCCGGCAAGCGCCTGGTGCTGTTGGGCGAGGGCACGCACGGGATGTGGATGGAGCGCAACCGCGGGGCCCTGTTCCAGGCCGTGCAGGTGTTCCTGGAAGAGACCATCGGCGCCTGAACCAGGGCTGAGTTGCGGGCGGGTTCGCGCGGCGGCAAGCTGCGCTGCAACGGAGGAACGCCCATGAACCACCCTGGCATGCTCGCGGCGCTACCGCCCGAGCAGACCGGCCCCGCCGCCTGGTACGGGCCGGCGATGGCCAAGGATACATCCTGGATCAGCCCGCTCTCGCCCGCGGATGTGGCGGAGGTTTCGGCGGCGGTGGCGCGCAACGCGGATGCTGATATCGCGGCGATCACGGCGGCGGATTTCCCCTTGCCGGGCTTGGCGCCGCGCCTGGCGGCCATCCGCGAGGAATTGCTGCACGGCCGCGGCTTCGCCCTGCTGCGCGGGCTGCCGGTGGGCGCGTGGTCGATCCGCGAGAGTGCGACGGCGTTCTACGGGATCGGCGCACATATCGGCCGCGCGCGGTCGCAGAACGCGAAGGGCCATGTGCTCGGCCATGTGAAGGATATGGGCCTGTCCTCGACGGACCCGACGGTGCGCATCTATCAGACGGCGGAGCGCCAGACCTACCACACCGACAGCTGCGACGTGGTGGGGTTGCTGTGCCTGAAGACCGCGAAATCCGGCGGGCTGTCGACGCTGGTGAGCTCGAGCACCATCTTCAACGAGATCCGCCGGCGCCGTCCGGACTTGCTGCCGCTGCTGATGGGGCCCATCGCGACCGACCGGCGCGGCGAGGTGCCGGCGGGGATGAAGCCCTGGTTCGAAATTCCGCCCTTCACCTGGCATGAGGGCCAACTGACCGCGCTGTACCAAAGGCAATACATCGACTCCGCGCAGCGTTTCCCCGAGGCGCCGCGCCTGACGCCCGCGCATGTCGAGGCGCTGGATTTGATCGATGACCTCGCCAACGACCCGGCGCTGAATCTGCACATGGCGTTCCAGCCCGGCGACGTGCAACTGGTGCACAACCACACCCTTCTGCATGACCGCACGGGCTTCGAGGACCACCCCGAACCCGAGCGCCGTCGGCATCTGCTGCGCCTCTGGCTCGCCGTGCCGGGCGCGCGGCCGCTGCCGCCGATCTTCGCCGAGCGCTATGGCAGCATCGCCGTGGGCGACCGCGGCGGCATCATCGTCCCCGGCACCACCCGCTTGCACGCACCCCTGGAGGCCGCATGAAAACCATCGTCATCACGGGTGCCACCGGCGGCATCGGCGCCGCCACCGCACGCGCCTTCGCGGCCGAGGGCTTCACCGTGATAGCTGCCTATCGATCCAAGCCCGCCGAGGCGGATGCGCTGGTCGCGTCGCTCCCGGGTGAGGGCCATGTCGCGCTGCCGGCCACGGTCGAGGACAGCGCCACGCTCGCCACTCTGGCGGCCGAAGTGGAGACGCGATTCGGGCGCCTCGACGTGCTGGTGAATTCGGCGGGGTTCACCCGCGCGGTGCCGCATCATGACCTCGACGCGCTGGACGACGCCTTCCTCGATGCGATGTGGGCGGTCAACTGGCGCGGGCCCTTCGCCGCCGTCCGCGCCTTCCGGCCGCTGCTGGAGAAAAGCCGTGGCCTGGTCGTCAACATCTCCTCCGTCGCAGGGCAGAACGGGACGGGGTCGAACCTCGCCTATGGCGCGCTGAAGGCGGCGACGGACAGCCTGACGAAGTCGCTCGGCCGGTCGCTGGCACCCGCCATCCGCGTGATGGGCGTGGCACCCGGCATCGTGCAGACCGGCTTCGTCCCGGGGCGCGGGCCCGAGCAGAACGCGAAGATCGCGCCCAGCATCCCGTTGCAGCGCGTTGCGGAGCCCGAGGACGTCGCGCGCGCGGTGCTGGCCTGTGCGACCCACCTCACCTATTCGACCGGCTCCACGATCCTCGTCGATGGCGGGCGCGCACTGTGATGTCGCGCCTCGTTGACCTTTGCGTCGCGCGCGCCCACCTTGGTCCCAGTTCCAGGGGAGCGCCGGCAGGGCGCTGAGAGTCCGTCTTTTCCGGCGGAGACCCTTCGAACCTGATCCGGGTCATGCCGGCGAAGGGACGGACCTTACCGCTCATAGCCGCTATGCCTGGATCTCCGTTTTTGTGTTGAGGGAGGTCCGAGATGAACCAGATCAATGCGCGCCCGCCGGTGCCGGAAACCGTCACGACCGGGCCCATCCAGGGCAGCCGCAAGGTCTATGCCGAATGGCCCGGGCGGCCCGATATCAGCGTTCCGTTCCGCGCGGTGGACCTCGCCCCCTCCGCAAAGGAGGAGCCGGTGCGCATCTACGATTGCTCCGGGCCCTATACGGATCTTTCGCACTCGGTCGACCTGTCCGCGGGCCTGCCCACCATCCGCAGCCCATGGATCGAGAAGCGGGGCTTTGCCCCAGCGACGCGACGCCCCGTGCAGCCGGTCGACAATGGCGACCTGCCGGAAGACAAGGTGCTCGCCCCATGCCCGGCGCCGCGCACGCTGCTCGATGGCAGCGGCCAGAAGCTGGTCACGCAATATGAATTCGCCCGAGCCGGGATCATCACCGAGGAGATGATCTACGTTGCCCACCGCGAGAACCTCGGGCGCGAGAAGATGCTCGAAGGCGCCGAGGCGCGCCTCGCCGATGGCGAACAATTCGGCGGCGCGGTGCCGGCCTTCATCACGCCCGAATTCGTTCGCGAGGAGATCGCGCGCGGCCGCGCCATCATCCCCGCGAACATCAACCACCCCGAGCTCGAGCCCATGGCGATCGGGCGCAACTTCCTCGTCAAGGTGAACGCCAATATCGGTAATTCCGCCGTCACCTCCTCCGCCGCCGAGGAAGTGGAAAAGCTGGTCTGGGCAATCCGCTGGGGCGGCGACACGGTGATGGACCTCTCCACCGGCCGCAACATCCACAACACCCGCGGCTGGATCCTGCGCAACTCGCCGGTGCCGATCGGCACGGTGCCGATCTACCAGGCGCTGGAGAAGGTCGGCGGCGATCCCGCGAAGCTGGATTGGGAGGTGTTCAAAGACACGCTGATCGAACAGGCGGAGCAGGGGGTGGACTACTTCACCATCCACGCCGGCGTGCGCCTCGCCTACGTACCGCTGACCGCGCGGCGCGTCACCGGCATCGTCTCCCGCGGTGGGTCGATGATGGCGCGCTGGTGCCTCTCCCACCACAAGGAGAGCTTCCTTTACGAACGCTTCGACGAGATATGCGACATCATGCGCAAGTATGATGTGTCCTTCTCGCTCGGCGACGGGCTGCGGCCGGGCTCCATCGCGGATGCCAATGACGCGGCGCAATTCGCCGAGCTCGAGACGCTGGGCGAGCTGACCAAGCGCGCCTGGGACAAGGGCTGCCAGGTGATGATCGAAGGCCCCGGCCACGTGCCGATGCACAAGATCAAGGTGAATATGGAAAAGCAGCTGGCCGAATGCGGCGAGGCGCCCTTCTACACGCTCGGGCCGCTGACGACCGACATCGCGCCGGGCTATGACCACATCACCTCCGGCATTGGTGCTGCGATGATCGGGTGGTTCGGCTGCGCGATGCTCTGCTACGTCACGCCCAAGGAACATCTCGGGCTGCCGAACCGGGATGATGTGAAGACCGGGGTCATCACCTACCGCATCGCGGCGCATGCGGCGGACCTCGCGAAGGGCCACCCGGCGGCCCAGCTGCGCGATGACGCCCTGTCGCGCGCGCGCTTCGATTTCCGCTGGGAGGACCAGTTCAACCTGGGGCTCGATCCCGATACGGCGCGGGCCTACCACGACGAAACGCTGCCCAAGGATGCGCACAAGGTCGCGCATTTCTGTTCGATGTGCGGGCCCAAGTTCTGCTCGATGAAGATAACGCAGGATCTTCGCGCCGAAGTGCAGCGCATGGAGGGGATGGAGCAGAAGGCCAGCGAATTCGCGCAGAAGGGTGGGCAGATTTATCTACCGGAAGCAGCGGCGGAGTAAGCAAGGCTGGAGGAAAGGAATTTCCTCCAGACCTCCATTCTTTTATTTTTGGCTTTCTGGTTCAGGCGGCGCGGCCGAGGCCAGGAATGAACGCACAGCCGCGGCGAACTCGTCTGGAAGGTCGTGGTGGATGACGTGGCCGGCCTGGAAGGTTTCTAGGCGCGTGTTCGGGCGGCGCGCCGCCATCTCCGCAAGATGGGCGCCGTCGACGGCCTGGCTCTCGCTGCCGCGGATCAGAAGGACCGGGTGGGTCGTGGCAAGCCAGTCCTCCCAATAATCGCCATTCAGGCCGAGCTTCGCGTCGGCCAGCTTCTCCGGCGAAAACACCAGCGTCCAACCCTCCTCCGTGCGGCGGATCGAGGGTTCGACAGACCACAGCAACCGCTCGCCCACGGCGGCTTCCAGATCCGCGCGGTTCGAGAACTCGCCGCTCCAAGGGCGCATGAAATCCAGCGCGCCGGTGTAGACGGCGGGCGACTCCTCGATGACCATGGCCGCGACGTGCTCGGGGAACCGCGCCGCGAAGCGAAACGCCACCGTGCCGCCCAGCGAATTGCCAATCAGCACCACGGGCTCGTCGATGCCCAGGTGGTCGAGGAATTTGCCCAGATCGTCAATATAGCCTTCCCAGGACAGGTCATCGGGCTTGCTGCTCCGCCCGTGCCCGCGCTGATCGAGCGCGACCAGGCGGTACTCGGGGCCCAAAGCCTCGGCCAGCTCTGCCCAGGTGCTCGCTTCCATCCAATAGGCGTGCAGGGCGACGACCGGGCGGCCCTCGCCTTCGAAATCCAGGTAGGAAAGAACCAGGTCACCGTTCTCGAAGGTGCTCCTCAACATAGGCGTCCTCCTTGACCGTCATTCGGCGGGAACGACGAAACGGAGAGGGGGTTGCAACCGCCCTGCACCGCCGCCTGCGCTTGACGCCGCCTCACCGCCATGGCGCGCTGGGAGTTCTGCTTCCGGAGTATCCCGATGCCCAGCCCCGAATGGCGCGCCCGCGCCGGCAGCCCCTTCGCGACCGAGAAGCACGCCGCGCGCGGCCGCGCCGGGATGGTCGTCACCAACCATCCCCTCGCCTCGGCGGCGGGGGCGGAGATGCTCGCCGCCGGCGGTAATGCGGTGGATGCGGCGGTGGCCGCACTCTTCGCGCTGACCATCGTTGAGCCGATGATGGTCGGCATCCTCGGCGGCGGCATGATGCATCTGCGCCTGCCGGACGGGACGCACTCCGTGCTGGACGGGCTGTCCACCGTGCCCGCCGCCGGCACGCCGGACATGTACACGCCCAGAAGCCAGGACTGGCCGGCGGCGCTGGAGGTGGAGGGGCGCGCCAATACGCTCGGGCCCCTCGCCGTCGCGGTGCCGGGCAACCTGCTCGCCTGGTGCGCAGCGCTCGATCAGCACGGGCGGTTGTCGCGCGCGGATGTGATGGCGCCGGCGATCCGCTTGGCGCGGGATGGCTACGCGGCGACGCCCTACCTCTCTGAATGCGCCGCCGATGCGGGGCCGGACATCGCGCGCGATGCCGCGCTTGCGGCGCTGTTTCTGCCCGGTGGTTCGCCGGTGGCACCCGGCGCGCGCGTGGTCATGGGCGCAGCGGCGGAAACACTCACCACCATCGCGCAAGAAGGTCCGGGCGCGCTGCATGGCGGCGCCATCGGCCGGCTGGTTGCCGATGGTGTCGCGAACCGCGGCGGCATCCTCGCCGATGCCGACCTGCGCGATGCACGGATGATCGAGCGCGACGTGCTGCGCGGCACCTATCATGGCTATGAGATCATCGGGCCGCCGCCGCCATCCTCCTCCGGGGTGCATGTGCTGCAGATGCTGAACATCCTGTCCGGCTACGACCTGCGCGCACTCGGCTTCGGCACCGCCGAGACGACGCACCTGATCGCCGAGGCACTGAAGATCGCCTTCGCCGACCGTGCCGCCGCCACCGCGGACCCGGCCTTCGTGGACGTGCCGGTGGCGAAGCTGCTCTCGCAGGCGTACGCGGATGAGCGGCGCGGCGCCATCGACATGGGGCGCGCGCAATCCTGGTCCGCCGGCGTCGCGGCCGGGGAGAGTCCCAACACCACGCATCTGACGGTGGCCGATGGCGAGGGCCGCATCGTCTGCGCGACGCACACCATCAACTCCTTGTTCGGCGCCCGCTTCCTGCTGCCGGAGTTGGGATTGATCCCGAACAACTACATGGCGCTGTTCGACCCGCGCCCGGGCCATGCGCTGTCGATCGCGCCGGGCAAGCGCATCACGACGAGCCAAGCGCCGCTTATCGCTCTGAAGGATGACAAGCCTTTCGCGGCCCTTGGCCTTCCAGGTGGTCTGCGCATCTTCGGCTCCGCCATGCAGGCGATGATCGCGCTGATCGACCATGGGATGAGCTTGCAGGAAGCGGTGGAGGCCCCGCGCGTCTGGACCCAGGGCGAGGCGCTTGAGGTGGAAGCCGGCATCGCCCCTGCCGTTCGCGAACGTCTCGTCGCCATGGGTCACACGGTGAGTGTGCAGCCCCACGTCGCAGGCGGCATGTGCGCCATCCGCTTCCACGATGACGGCTCTCTCGAAGGCGCGGCCTGTTGGCGTGCCGACGGCACGGCCATCGGCATCGGCGGCGGCCTGGCGCGTGCCGGCGTGCGCTTCTGGCCCGACAAACCCCGCTCTTGAGGCGGTCCGGGGCGCCGCCCCGGCGGAGGGTGCGGGAGGGGACCTCCCGCTGCTTTCTTTCTACCGTGCTGCAGTTGTCCGCCCCTCGACCCGCGCATCGATCGAGCCCCTTCGTTCGATCGCCTCCGCGACCACGTTCACGATCAACGGCCCCCCGGCCGCATCGACGACCACCCGCGCGGTCCGCAGCCCCGCATACCCATCTCCGCCCCGCGCGAGGAAATCGACCGTCGCCAGCCGGTAGCGTCGCGCCATGTCGAGCGGCGCGCCGTCCACGGACACCTCGCGAAGTCGGCTCCCGGGCGGGTCCCCTGGGTCGTAGGTGAGGGTGATGCCGGAGGTCTGCGGGAAGCGCCCTGACGCGGTCTCGACGGAAGACAGCCCGTGCTCCAGCACGCCTTGCAGTTCCGCCCCGGTCAGTTCCAGCAGCACCACGGTGTTGCCGAAGGGCATCTCGGATAGCAGGTCGCGCCGCGTGAAGTCGTGCCCCGCAGGGTATTCGCGGTTGCCGCGGAGCGCGCCGCCGTTGATCAGCGCGGCGTCGGCGTGGAAATGGGCGCGCAGCGCGTCGGCCATGAGGTCGCCAATCGCCGCCTCGCGCATGCGCACCAGCGTCGTGCGGCTGTCGAGCGGCGCGGTCAGGCGCGCGAGCGTGCGGCCGAGCGCCTGGTCCAGCTGCGCGTCGATGGCGCGAATGGCGGCGTCGAGGCGCGGCTCCGGTGTGACGTTCATGTTGGGGATGAAGCGCCAGCCGAGCGAGGTGACGCGGGTGCGTGGGCCAGTGCGGTCGAGGTCGAGCTCGATGGCGGCGAGCCAATGCGCGTCCTGCCCGGCCTTGAGGATCAGCGGGCCGGTCTCGAGGATGCTCATCGGGTCGTGGTCATGCGCACCGAGGATGAGGTCGATGCCCGGGATGTCGGTGGCGATGGAGCGGTCATCCTCGATGTTGAGGTGGGTGAGTGCGACGACCAGATGGGCGCCCGCCGCGCGGAGCGATGCGGCACCGCTGCGGAGTGCGGCCTCGGGCGGGGTGAAGCTGATGCCGGCGGGGTTGGACAGCACGGCGGTGGCCGGCGTCAGCACGCCGACGAAGCCGATGCGCAACCCGCCGGGCGCTTCGTGCATGTGGGTGGCGACGCAGCCGCCGAACGGCTGGCCATCGGCGCCGAGCACGTTGGCGCCGAGCCAGGGGAAGGTGGAGGCGGCGATGTTCTGCGCCGCCGCCTCCGGCCCGAAGTCGAATTCGTGGTTGCCGAGAACGGCAGCCGCCGGCGCCAGCTCGTTGAACAGCGCCACCATGTGCCGCCCCTTGGTGATGGAGGAGGCGAGCGAGGGCGAGAACAGGTCGCCGCCGAAGGTGAACACCACCGGACCGCTGGCCGCGGTCCGTACCTGGGCGATCAGTGTCTGCAAGCCCGCGAGCCCGCCACGGCCGCGCTGCGGCGCGTGTTGGTAGATGTCGTTCACGTGCAGGAAGGTGACGCGATCGCCCGAGGGCGTCTGCGCGGTCACTTCGGTGGCGGCGAGTGTCGGCAGCGCGAGCAGCCCGCCCATGACGGCGCGGCGGGAGGCGGGGTGGGCAGCCATCGGCGGTGTTCCTGTCATGTCGGGCACGCAGTCTAGGATGAACCGCATCCCCCCTCCACGGGGGGCGCCGGCTGGTCCACACTGCGCGCTGAACAGAGTGGGGATGGCGATGTCGGCGGGGGAGAGGCGTGCGCAACTGCGCGCGATTCTGGCAGGGGATGTCTGCGTGCACCCGGCTTCGGTGCATGATGCGATGGCGGGGCGGATCGCCGCGGATCTGGGGTTCGAGCTGGGGATGCTCGCGGGTTCGACCGCGTCCCTCGCTGTGCTGGGCGCGCCGGACCTGATCGTGCTGACGCTCACCGAATTCGCGGAACAGGCGCGGCGCATCACCCGCGCCGGCGCGCCGCCGCTGCTGTGCGACGCCGATCATGGCTACGGCAATGCGCTGAACGTCATGCGCACGGTGCAGGAGCTGGAGACGGCGGGCGTGGCGGGGTTCTCGCTGGAGGATACCGAATTGCCGCGCCCGTTCGGGGACGGTGCGACTCGGCTTATCTCGCTTGCGGAGGGGCTGGGCAAGATCAAGGCCGGGCTCGCGGCGCGGGAGGATGCCTCGC
The DNA here is from genome assembly GCF_018128965.1 of Plastoroseomonas arctica. Classification (GTDB taxonomy): domain Bacteria; phylum Pseudomonadota; class Alphaproteobacteria; order Acetobacterales; family Acetobacteraceae; genus Plastoroseomonas; species Plastoroseomonas arctica. Next base: position 8,560 of record NZ_JAAEDH010000017.1, on the reverse strand, counting down.
TGGTCATCATGGCGCGCACTGGAGCCGTGGGCATCACCGGCATGACGGATGCGCTTGAAAGAGCGCGGGCGTACGATGCTTGCGGCGCCGACGTGCTGTTCTTCACCGGCATCACCGAGCGCGCGCAGCTCGAAGCGCTCTCGGCCGCGACGACGCTGCCGATCATGCTGGGCGGGCTGAGCCCGGCGCTGGCCGACAAGGTGTATCTCGCTTCCCAGCGGGTGCGCATCGCGCTGCAGGGCCACCAGCCGATCGCGGCTTCGATGGCTGCGGTGCACGCGACGCTGAAGCAGTTGCGCGATGGCGTCGCGCCGGGACAGCTCACCGGGGTGCCGCCCGCGGATTTCATGAAGCGCATCACCCGCGAAGCCGACTACGCGCAATGGACGCAGGATTATTTGGGGAGCAAGCCATGAGCCATCAGAACGAAGCCATGAACCGGGAAAACCAGGTCAGCTACCTGACGCTGCATGAATACGTGAAGAAGGCGCGGCAGAAGCTCACGCCCGACATCTGGGACTACTTAATCGGCGGCACCGAGACCGAGACCACGCTGCGCCGCAACCGCCTCGGGATCGAGACGCTGGCGCTGCGCCCGCGCGTACTGCGCGACGTCTCCGCACTCGACGCGTCCACGAGCTTCGCCGGCCGGCGCATCCGCCTCCCCGTCGCCCTCGCCCCGGTCGGCAGCCTCGAATCCATGTCGCCCGGCGGCACCGGCACCGCGGCGTTGGCGGCCGAGGCCTTCGGTGTGCCGATCATCGCCTCCTCCGTCACGCCGGCGCCGATCCTGGCTGAGGTCGCCAAGACCAAGGGCCCCAAGGTGTTCCAGCTCTATGTCCGCGGCGACGAGGCCTGGCAGGAGGAGCAGATCAAGCGCGCCGAGGATGCCGGCTACGACATGTTCTGCTTCACCGTGGACACCGCCATCTACAGCAGGCGGGAACGCGACATCGCCAAGCGCTTCGTGAAGTCCTGGCGCGCGGCCGCGGTGGGGATGCAGTACCAGGCCGCGCTGAACTGGAAGCACGTCGAGCATTACAAGGCGCACCACAAGCTGCCCCTCGTGCTCAAGGGTATCGGCACCTCCGAGGATGCGTCGATGGCCGTCGAGCACGGCGTCGACGTCCTCTACGTCTCCAACCATGGCGGCCGTCAGCTCGACCATGGGCGGGGCTCTATCGAGGTGCTGCCCGAGGTGGTCCAGGCGGCGGCGGGGCGCGCCAAGGTCTGGGTCGATGGCGGCTTCTCGCGCGGGACGGACGTGATCAAGGCCATCGCGCTGGGTGCGGACCTGGTCGGGCTCGGGCGGCTGTACTGCTATGGCCTGGCCGCCGAAGGGCAGGCAGGGGTCGAGGGCGTGCTCTCGCTGCTGGAGAACGAGATGCATTCGGCCCTCGGCCTGCTGGGCGCGCCCAACCTTGCCGCCCTGGGGCCGCAGAGCCTGCACTCGGCGGGGGCCACGACCATGCCGCATGTGCACAGCGCCTTCCCGCTGCTCAACCTCGCCGATCAGGGCTATTGAGTAGAGCGGATCGTTGACGATTCGCACAAAATGTTGAACAGCATGACGGTGGTCCCCGCGCTAGGTCAGGGGCCTTAGGATTCTGCACGCTGGCGCCCGGGGACGAATCGGGCGCCTGTGCCATCATGGTGTGACGACAACCCTGGCCGCCGGTCACGACCGGCGTCTTTGACGTGGAAACCTGATAGGCGGCGTGTGGACGGGTCCGGTCACCGAGAGCTGAGGTTGGAGGGCGGCCTGGCCGATGCGCCGTCGTGGCCACGTCCGCGCGGCATCCGCCGAGCTCTCGTGCTGCTCTGCCTCGCCTTGCTGCTGCCCGCCTGGGTCGCGGTCGGCGTCATGGTGCTGCGCATGGCGGACAGCGAGCGCAACCAGATCGCCATGCAGGGCACCGACGCGGCGCGCCGGGCAGCTGGCGCAATCGAACGTGAATTCAACGGGTTGCGCGCGGCGCTGCTGGCGCTGGCGACTTCGCCTTCGCCGGGCGGGCTCGACTATGCCGCGCTGGAGGTTCAGGTGGCGACGCTCGGGACGCTGCTCGGCGTCGGGCTGCGGGTGGAAGCGCGCCCCGCCGCGGCACCGGCGCGCGAGGTCACGATCGGGCAGCTGGAAGCGGACCCGCAAACGCGTCAGCTGGTGCTGCCGCTCGCCGTCACCTTACCCGGCGCGCCGCCGCGCCAGCTGGTGTTGCGCGCCGAGGCGGCGGGCTTCTGGTCCGAGGCGCTGCGTCGCGCCGCGCTGCCGGACGACTGGCCGGTGATCGTGCTGGATGCGGAGGGGCGCATCCTGGCGCGCCTGCCGGTCTCGGATCGCATCGGCCAGCTGATCGGCGGGCCGAACCGCTTCCTCGTCACCGGCGCCGCGCAGGGGCGGCAGCGGACCACCGGTCCCGACGGCAACGAATTCGACGTGGCCTGGCAGCGCGTTGCGGAGACCGGATGGACCGTTGCCGTGGGTGTGCCGGCCGGGGCCGCCGATGCCGCGCTGTTCGATGCGGTCTGGCCGCTGCTGGTCGGCAGCGCCGTCCTCGCGGTTGTCCTTCCGCTCGGCATCTGGCTGTGGGGCGTGCGCTGGATCGTGCGGCCGCTCGCGGCCCTCGCGCGCCAGGCCGCGGCCCTCGCGCGCCAGGCCGCGGCACTCGGGCAGGAGGACGCGGCGCCGCGCCCGGTCCCGAGCGGCATCCGCGAGATCGACAACGTGGCAGAGGCGCTGCGCGGGGCGGCGCTGGAGCGCAGCCAGCGCCAGGCAGAGATCGCCGCGAGCGAGGCGGCGTTGCGGCGCTTGCTCGACCACCTGCCGGTCGGCGTGGTGCTGGTCGAGGCGCCATCGGGGCGCGTGCTCTACCTCAACAAGCGGATCTCGGCGATCAACGGCGTCGCGGTCGATCTCGGCGGCCATGTCGGCAGGGCGACCGACGATTGGCAGGCGCTGGACGCCGAGGGCCGCCGCCTCGCCGCGGCCGAACTGCCGCTCGCGCGCGCCGTGCGGACGGGGCGCGCGGCGGTGGGCGACTACCAACTGCGCCGCGCCGATGGCCGGCTGGTCTGGCTGCGCTCGATGGCGGCGCCGATGCGGGCGCCGGACGGGGATGCGGTGACCGGCGCGGTCGGCGTGATCGTCGAGGTGGGCGATGAATACGCCGCCGTTCGCGCGCTGGGCGAACAGGTCGAATCCGAGGCCGCCGCCCGCCGCGACGCGATGGCCGCCGCCGCCGCCCTCGCCGCCTCGGAGGAGCGCTTCCGCCAGTTCGCCGAGGCGAGCCCGGACGCGCTGTGGATCCACGACCCGCGCTGGGCGGCGCCCGTCTTTGTCGGGCCCGCCGCGGCGGCGCTGTCGGGATTGTCGGCCGAGCGCCTCGCCACCGATCCGGACGCCTGGATGTCCGCGATTTTTCCCGAGGACCGGGCGCAGCTGCGCGAGGCGATGGAGGCTGCGCAATCGGGCCGCCTCGCCGCCGCGGAGTACCGGCTGCGCCGCGTCGACGGCGCCACCATCTGGATCCGCGATATCGTCTTCCCGATCGGCGGGGCGCAGCCGGGCGGGATCAAGCTGGGGCCGCCGCGCATCGGCCGGCTGGCGCGCGATTCGACCGCGCGCAAGGGCGCCGAGGCGCGCCAGGCGCTGCTCATCGCCGAGCTCAATCACCGCGTGAAAAACACGCTGGCGACGGTGCAGTCGATCGCGCAGCAGACCGCGCGCAGCAGCACCGGCACGGAGGACCCCGCAAGCTTCGTCGCGGCCTTCACGGCCAGGCTGCGGGCGCTTGCCCAGGGCCATGACCTGCTGACGGCGAGCACCTGGACCGGCGCGCCGTTGGAAGCGCTGATCGCCGCCGTGCTGGCCCCCTGGCGGGGCGGCAAGCCGCCGCGCATCATCGTCGAGGGGCCGCCGCTCTGGCTCGGGGCGCGCCAGGCGCTGGCTCTGGCGCTGGCGCTCCACGAGCTCGCGACCAATGCCGCCAAGCATGGTGCGCTCGCGCCCGACAGCGACGGACAGGCGCGGCTTACCTGGGAGGTGCTGGCGCAGGGCGGCGCGCGGATGGTCTGGCGCGAAAGCGGCGGCCCGCCGGTCACCACGCCGATGCGCGAGGGCTTCGGCTCCCGCCTGCTCGGCCGCGGCCTCGCCGGCGAGCTCGGGGCGGGTTCGTCCGTCGCGCTGCGCTACGAGGCGAGCGGGCTGTGCGCCGAGATCAGCTTCCCGCCACCGCCGCCGATCGAGACCTCCGCCGCCGGGGACCTCTCGTGACGCCGTCGCGGCCGCTGAGCGGGCGGACCATCCTGGTGGTCGAGGATGAGCAGCTGGTGGCGATGCTGATCGAGGATGCGCTGGTCGATGCCGGCGCCATCGTCATGGGCGCCGCCGCGACGGTGGCCGAGGCGCTGATGCTGCTGGGCACCTCCGTCCCCGACGTCGCGGTCATGGACATGAACCTCTGCGGGCAATCGGCGGCGCCGGTGGCGGATGCCCTGGCGGCGCGCGGCGTGCCCTTCCTGGTGGCCACGGGCTACGGCGCCGCGGGGCTGCCGAAAGGCCACGAGAGCGCGCCGGTGCTCGCCAAGCCGTTCGACCCGAACGACCTGATCCGCCAGCTCGTGGCCCTCGCCGCCCGCCCTCCCGCGGCCTGAGAGCTGGCTTGGCACGGGTTCGCGCGCGGCGGATGGCAGGCGTCGCCAACCCGTGCCATCCTGGCCGAGTGACGACATCGCGAGCTTGCGCAGTGGTCGCGCAAGGGTCATTGAGAACTATAGCGTAATGTTCCAGATTGGTCCCGGCGGGCCCAACGGGCACGCCGAGGAGGGGTAGGTATGCCGGTCGCTCAGGAAGGTCGCTCGCTCAAGATCACGACGCCGCTCGGCGCCGACACCCTGGTTCTGCGCAGCGTGCGCGTGCAGGAGGCCTTGTCGCGCCCCTATCTGATCCAGGCGGAGATGATCGGCGACTCGGACGCGCACAAGCCCGCCGACCTGATCGGCAAGGTCATCGGCATCACCGTCGTCTCCAGCGACATGACGCGCGAATTCTCCGGCGTGGTGCGCAATTTCGGCAAGGTCGGCCAGCTGGACGCCGAGATGTCGGTCTACCGGCTGGAGGCGGTGCCGAAATGGTGGCTGCTGTCGCGCACCGCCGATTGCCGCGCCTGGCAGAACAAGTCGGCCAAGGACATCGTGACCGAGCTGACCGGGGAGGGGGGTGCGACGCCGGTGCGCTGGGGCGGGTCGGTGCCGACCACGGTGCGGCCCTACGTCATCCAGTACAATGAATCCGACATGGATTTCTGCCAGCGCATGCTCGATGAGGTGGGTGCGGCCTACTGGTTCGACCAGACCCTGTCGAGCCACGAGATGGTCGTCGCCGGCGCCAATGCCGAATATCCGCTGCACGGCACCGACCTCGTCGTGCGCGGCGAGGACGAGTTCAAGGACGGCGTCACCGCCTGGTCGCTCCGCAGCGAGCATCCGCCGGCCAAGGTGATGTCGCATGATTTCGACCTGATCACCCCCTCATCCTCGCCCATCATCAAGCAGTCCAGCTCGGTGCTGCCGACCAAGGGGGCGGAAAGCTTCGAGATGTTCCTCTGGCCCGGCGGCAGCCATGGCCACCCCGATATTGATCCGGCCAAGCTGTTCATGGAGCAGCTCGAGGCGGGCTCCATTGTCGCGACCTGCACCACCAAGGACCCGCGCATCCATGCCGGGTCGCGGGTCAAGGTCGCGCCCAAGCTCGGCAGCGCGACCGAGACCTGGCTCGTCACCGAAGTGGTCCATGCCGGGTATGACGAGACCCAGCTGTCCGGCGACGGCACCTTCCACTACGCGGCGCAGCTCACGCTGATCCCGGCCGACCGCACCTTCCGCGTGTCCAATCCGCGCCCGCGCCCGCATGTCCCGGGCCTGCAATCGGCGATCGTGGTTGGCACCGGCGAGATCGACACCGACGACAAGGGCCGCGTGCTGGTGCGCTTCCTGTGGGACCGCAAGAAGCAGTACCAGGGCGGCACCTCCATCCGCGTGCGCATGGTGCACCCCTATGCCGGCGCCTGGGGCGGCGCCTTCTTTCTGCCCCGCATTGGCGACGAGGTGCTCGTGGGCTTCGTCGACGGCGACCCGGACAAGCCGGTGATCGTGGGCACGCTGTTCAATGCCGACGGGCCGCCGCCCTGGCCGCTGCCGGGCAACAAGACGGTGGCGGGCTTCCTCTCGCGCTCGACCGAGGGCGGGATGGCCGGCGATGGCTTCGTGAGCCCGACGGCGGCCGATGCGCTGACCTCGGACCACACCAAGAAGGCCAACATCATCCGGTTCAACGACAAGATCGGGTCCGAGGAGGTCTACCTCCAGGCGCAGAAGGACCAGCTCCAGAACGTCAAGAACGATCGCAAGGAGTATGTCGGCCACGACCATCTCGAAGAGATCAAGAACGACCGCACCATCACCGTGCGCAAGGGCAATGACGTCTTCCTGGTCGATACCGGCACCCAGACGACCACCATCGAGGGCAACCACACCACCACCATCCGCACCGGCAACCAGGCCAACACCGTCAAGACTGGCAATCAGGACAACCTGGTCGAGACCGGCAACCAGACCAACGTGGTCAAGACCGGGACGCAGACCACGACGGTCAAGGGCGACCAGTCAGTGACGGTCCAGTCCGGCGACCAGACCATCAAGGTCGAGAGCGGCAAGCAGACCATGGAGGTGAAGGGCGACACCGCGCTCAAGGTGACGACCGGCAACCGCACGGTGAAGGTTGATTCCGCCAGCTACACGCTGGAGGCGGCCGTGAAGATCACGCTCAAGGTCGGCAGCAACTCGATCGAGATCAGCCAGTCGGGCATCGAGATCAAGGGCATCCAGTTCACCGTCAAGGCCGACGGAATGGGCACGGTGGACGGGGGCGGCATGCTCACCGTCAAGGGCGGCATTGTGAAGATCAACTGACATGAGCCAGACCCTCCCCAAACTCTCCGTCCCGCTGCCGCCGATCCTGGCGCGGCTCGAACTCGAGCCCGAAAGCGAGGAGGCGCTGGCCGGCGCCCAGGACGCGCTGCAGGGCATCGAGCAACTGGTCGAGGCCGGCAAGCTGGTCGAGGCCGCGCGCCTGGTCGCCCACGCGCTGCCCAAGCGCGAGGCGGTGTGGTGGGCCTGCATGTGCGCCCGCGCCGTGCCCGACCCGGCGCTCAAGCCCGAGGACCTCGCCTCGCTCGCCGCCGCCGAGGCCTGGGTGCGCCGGCCCGAGGAGCGCGCGCGCCGCGCCGCCGCCGAGATCGCCGAGAAGACCAGCTTCAAATCCGCCGAGGCCTGGGCCGCGATGGGCGCCTTCTGGTCCGGCGGCAGCCTCGCACCGGAGGGCATGGCCGACGTGCCGCCCGGTGAACATTTGACGGGGGTGGCGGTCGCGGGCGCCATCGTGCTTGCCTCCGTGCGCGTGGCGGTGGAACGTCAGGATGAGCGCCTGCTCAAATTCCTCGACAGCGCCCGGGCCATCGCGGCCGGGGGCAGCGGGCGGATCGAGCCGGAGGAGCCGTGACGCGGCGCACGCTCGTGAACGTGGTGGCCAAGGGAGCCTGAGCCTGTGGAATTGACGCTGAGCGTGCTGCGCTGCCCGGATAGCGTGGTGCCGGAACAGCGCCGCGTGCCCGGCGGGGATTACCGGCTCGGGCGCGGCGCCGAATGCGACTGGGTGCTGGCCGATCCGGACCGGCTGCTGTCGAAGCAGCATTGCGTGCTGGAGTTTCGTTCGGGTGGCTGGGAGGTGCGCGACACCTCGACCAACGGCACCTTCGTGAACCACGCGACGGCGCCGGTCGGGCGCGACCAGGCCGCGATCCTCAACGATGGCGACCGCATCCGCCTCGGCGCCTACGAGATCGAGATCCGCGTCGAGCAGGCCGCCGCCGGCGACTGGGGCGGTGGTTCGGGCATGCCGATGGCGTCCCAGGCCGCGCCGGGGTGGGAGACGCCCGCGCCCGCGCGGCAGGAATGGAACGCGCAGTCGGCACCGCGCGAGGTCGGCGGCGCCTGGGAAGCCTCGGGCTGGGAACAGGCGGCGCAGCCGACGCGGCAGCAGGACCCGATGGCGCCGCGCATCGCCGGCGACCCCTTCGCGATGCCGGGCATGGAACAGCCCTCCGGCTACGGCAACGCGCCACCGGCGGGCATTCCCGGCGGCGGCCTGCCCGGCGCGGATCCCTTTGCCGCGCCGAGTGGCGACCCCTTCGCCAGCGAGGCGATGCCCGACCACCGGTCCTCGACCTCGGATGCTTTCTTGCCGCCGCGCGCGATGCAGCAGGTCTCGGGCATTCCCGACGACTGGGATCTCGACCTTGCGCCCAAGGCGCCGGTGAACCAGGGACCGCCGCCGCCGGCGCCCTCGGGGCCGGCGAAGGCGGTACCCGATGACTGGGATTTCGGCGATCTTTCGCCTGGCGCCGCGTCGATGCCCGCCGCACCCGCGCCGACGCCCGCACCGCGTCCGATGCCGGCCGCGCCGATGATGGCGCCGCCGGCCGCACCGCCGCCACCGCCGATGGCG
>NZ_JAAEDH010000016.1 GCF_018128965.1 Plastoroseomonas arctica | reverse complement strand
GGACAGGACCATCACAAGCATCAATATCAGCCACACGAATACACCGTGACCAATACTTCCAAACCAGATGCAATTGTCAAAGAACACAAACCAACAAAGCATCCCGCCCGCATCGCTTGATGCGAGTGAATGCCCTATCGGCCTGAAGGAACCACCGCTCGGGTGGGGGAGGGAAGCTAGGAGGTTTCCCTCAAAGCGTCAAGTCCGTCCCCGCCGCGCGGTGTGGAGGGTGTCTAGGCGTGTGCCATGGAACTGTCAAACGCCTATTTCGGCCGTGGCGTCTAAAGTCACCGCAACCCTGCCATGCGCGACCGCCTCGCCCACCAGCAGCAGCGCCGGACCGCCGCGCACCCAGCCCGGCGCATCAGCCACAACACGGCGCAGATCGCCGCGCAGCACGCGCTCCGCATCCGTCCCACCGCTCTCGATCAGCGCCGCCGGCGTGCTCGGATCGAGCCCCTCGCCGAGCAACCCACGCTCCAGCGCCGGCAGCGTCGCGATGCCCATATAGACCGCGAGCGTCTGCCCCGGCCGCGCTAGGGCGGCGAAATCGAGGTCCAGCACGCCATCGCGCGTGTGCCCGGTCACCAAGGTCAGCATCCGCGCGCAATCGCGATGCGTGAGCGGTATCCCCACCGAGGCCGCACAGGCCAGCGCCGCCGTCACCCCCGGCACCACCGAACACGGGACACCCGCCGCGGCACAGGCCTCCGCCTCCTCGCCGCCACGGCCGAAGACGAAGGGGTCCCCGCCTTTCAGCCGCACCACCCGCTTGCCGGCACGCGCCAGGCGCACCAGCAGCGCGTTGATCCCCTCCTGCGGCAGGCAGTGATTTGCCCGCTGCTTGCCCACATAGATGCGCTCCGCCCCGCGCCGCGCGAAGCCCAGGATCTCGGGCGAGACCAGGCGGTCATGCACGATGACATCCGCCTGCCCGATCAGCCGCGCCGCGCGCAGGGTCAGCAGGTCGATCGCGCCCGGGCCGGCGCCGACCAAGAAGACCTCGCCGCAGGGTTTGGCCCGCGCGCGCCGCCACGGCACGCTCGCGATGGTGCGCCACCATCCCGGCGCATGGAAGGCCAGCGCGATCACGCCGGCACCGGCGCGCGCGCGAGAATCGCCGCGATCTCCGGCCGGCACGCCCCGCATCCGGTGCCCGCCTTGGTCGCCGCACCCACGGCCGCGACATCCTCGGCACCGTCCAGGATCGCGGCCTCGATGCGCCCGACCGTCACCCCGTGGCAGGCACATAGCGTGGGCGAAGGCGGTGGCCCCTCGGCCGCTTCGCCCGCGAGCAGGCAGCGCCGTTCGGCGAGCGTGATGCCCTCCTCCGCCATCAGCGCCGCGAGCCAGTCGCGACGCGGCACCTCGTCACTCGCGCGCGCGAGGCACACCACGGCAATCACGCGCGCCTCGCGCAGCAGCACGGCGCGATGCAGGCCGAGCACCGCATCCTCGAGCACCGCCCAGTGCCCGGTCGTCTCCGGCAGCGCCGCGCGGAGTGCTGCGAACGCCGCCGTCGCATCGCCTTCGCCGGCCACCTCATGCCGCCAGACACCGCCCGGCATGGGGCTGCGCGCCATCCACGCCGCGGGCAGATCGAGCGCCGCACCCGCCAGCACAAACCCCTGCCAATCCGCGACGTAGCGCGTGATGGCGACGGCCGCGCCCTTCAGCTCCGGCTGCCCGCTGATCGGGTCCACGACCGGCAGCACCGCGGCATTCACCCGCGCACCGACACAGAACCGCGCCGTCCAATGCATGGGCGCGAAGCAGGAGCCGCGCCGCTGCCCGGCATCGAGCCGCGCCCGCAGCACGGCACTCCCCTGCGCATTGCCGAGCCGCACCAGCGCGCCATCCGCGATGCCCGCGGCGTCGTCGGGGTGCAGCGTCAGCTCCGGCTCCGGCGCCTGCGCCATCAGGCGCGGCAGTGGGCCGGTGCGCGTCATCATGTGCCACTGGTCGCGCAGCCGCCCGGTGAGCAGCGTCAGCGGCGCACCAGGCTGCGCGAGGCCGCGATAGGGCGTGGGGATGAAACGCGCGGCAGGCGCAAGCCGCTCGCCCGGCGCGCCACGCGACGCCACCGGCCAGCGCGTGGGAGGCATCGCCGCGTAGTCCGCGTCGCTGATCTCCGCGAGACCGCTGATGTCGAAGGCGCGCCTGCTCTCCGGCACCAGCGCGGTCAGCGCGGCGTGTTCGCGGAAAATCGCGGCGGGGCCGTCCCAGGCGAAGGCCTCGCCAAACCCGAGCCGCTTGGCCACCTGCGCCACCGCCCACCAATCCGGCCGCGCCTCGCCGCCCCGCGGAAGGAAGGCGCGCTGGCGGGAGATGACGCGCTCCGAATTCGTGACCGTCCCGTCCTTCTCCCCCCAGCCGAGTGCGGGCAGGCGCACATGCGCCGCATCGACCGTGTCGCTCTCGCGCGTGCAGTCGGACACCACGAGGAAGGGCGCGCGCTTGAGTGCCGCGCGCACGCCATCGCCATCGGGCAGCGACACGGCGGGGTTGGTCGCCATCACCCACAGCGCGCCGATCGTCCCGGCGCCGAGCGCGCGAAACAGATCCACCGCCTTCAGCCCCGGACCCATCGCAAGGTTCGGCGCGCCCCAGGCATCGCGCAGGGCAGCGACCTCGGCCGGCACCGACCAGTCCAGGTGTGCTGCCAGCGTATTCGCCAGCGCGCCGACCTCGCGCCCGCCCATCGCATTGGGCTGTCCCGTGATGGAAAAGGGCGAGGCGCCGGGCTTGCCGATCCGTTCGGTCAGGATGTGGCAGTTGATGATCGCATTCGCCTTGTCGGTGCCGGCACCCGACTGGTTCACGCCCTGGCTCCAGAGCGTGACGGATTTTTCCGTGCGCGCGAACCAGTCGCAGAAGGTGGCGATCGCGTCAGGCGCCAATCCGGTGAGTCCCGGATCGATCCCGCGCGCGACGGCAAGCGCATCCTCCATCCCCGGCGCTGCGAACCCGGCATCGGCACAGCGTGCGAGCACCGCGGCAAACAGCGCCACGTCGCTTCCCGGCGCCAGCGGCAGATGCAGATCCGCCCCCGCGCAGGTCGCCGTCACGCGCGGGTCCACCACCACGATGCGCATCTGCGGCCGCGCCGCCTTCGCCGCCATCAGCCGCTGATGCAGCACCGGATGGCACCAGGCCAAATTGCTGCCGACCAGCGTCACCAGATCGGCCTGCTCGAGGTCGGCATAGACCGCGGGGACGATATCCTCGCCGAAGGCGCGCCGATGCGCGGCGACGGAACTCGCCATGCACAGGCGCGAATTGGAATCGATGTTCGCGGTGCCCAGAAACCCCTTCGCGAATTTGTTCGCTGCGTAATAATCCTCGGTCAGCAACTGCCCCGAAACGTAGAGCGCGGTGCTGTCCGGTCCGCCCTGCCGTAGTGCGCGCGAAAACCCCTCGGCCACGGCGTCCAACGCCGCATCCCAGCTCGCGCGCTTGCCGCCGACCTCGGGGTAGAGCAGGCGCCCCGGCAGGTCGATGGTCTCGCCGAGTGCGGCGCCCTTGCTGCACAGCCGCCCGAAATTCGCGGGGTGCTCCGGGTCGCCGGCGACGGTGCCGTCCGGCCGCGCGAGAACCCCGCACCCGACGCCGCAATAAGGGCAGGTGGTGCGTGTGGCTTCCACCTCAGTACACGTCGCGCTGATAGCGGCCCTGGCGGGCAAGGGCCACGATCCAGTCGCGCGCCTGGTCCGGGCTCATGCCGCCCTCGCTCGCGGCGATCGCGCGCAGCGCCGCATCGACATCCTTGGCCATGCGCGAGGCATCGCCGCAGACGTAGAAATGCGCGCCATCCTGCAGCCAGTGCCAGAGGTCCGTCGCCTCCTCGCGCATCCGGTCCTGCACATAGACCTTCGCGGCCTGGTCGCGCGAGAAGGCGAGGCTCAACCGCGCCAAGGTTCCTTCGGCGCGCCAGGCCTCGATCTCCTCGGCGAAGAGGAAGTCCGTGGCCCGCTTCTGATCGCCGAAGAACAGCCAGGACGCGCCCTTCGCGCCGATCGCCGCGCGGTGCTGCAGGAAGGCGCGGAACGGCGCGATCCCCGTGCCCGGCCCCACCATGATGACCGGGATCTTGGGGTCCGCCGGCAGCCGGAAATGGCTCTCCTGCACATGCGCCAGCAGCGACGACCCCGCCGCCGCGCGATGCGCGAGATGGCACGACGCGATCCCGTCGCGCACCCGCCCCCGCCGCTCCGCCTTCACCACGCCGATGCACAGCTCGACATGGCCGGGATTGAACAGCGGCGAGGATGCGATGGAATACAGCCGCGGCTTCAGCTTGGGCAGCGAGGCCACGAGATCGGCTATCGGCGGCCGCGCCGAGGGAAACGCCTCCAGCAGGTCGAGCAGATCGGCATCCTGCGGCGCCGCGTCATCATCGCCATCGGCGAGCTTGCGCAGCATCGCGGCCTCGCCCGCATCCTTCGCCGCACCGGCCAGCACGTCGAGCGTGCGGTCGAGCGGGCGGGCGATGTCGAGATCACGCGTGAACGCGTCGCGATATTCCTCCGCCTCGGCCCCCCAGGCGGCCACCACCGCATCCACCAGGCCCGGATCATTGGGCGCCTGCACGCCGAAGGAATCGCCGGGCTCATAGGCGAGCCCGCTGCCCGCGAGGTCGATCACCACATGCCGCGCATCCTTGGCCGAGCCCTCGCCGGTCAGCCGATCCGCGCGCACCATCGCGACCGGCACGCCGATCGGCACGACAGGCCCGCTGGCCGGCACGGGTGCCGCCGCGACCACCGCGGGCGCCGCCGCGACCGTGGCCTTGAGCGCCTTCTGCGTCTCCTTGCCGCCGGGCACGCACAGCGCGAACGACGTCTCCCGTCCTTCAGCGAGCGCCTCGGCATAGGTCTGGCAGAGATAGCCGCACTGCCCGCAATCGAGCTGCGCCATGCAGGCCATAAGCTTGCGCGGCAGCGGGCGGCCCTCGGCCATCGGCAGGCGCTCGTCGAGCGAGAGGGCCGCGTCGTGCCAGGGGAAATCCTCGGCCGGCGGCGGCGGTGCGGCGGAGCTGTTGGCACCGCCTTCCGCGCCGCCATACAGCCCGGCAAGGAAGCCGTTCAACCAGGCGCGCTGCTCGGCGGAAAACGGTGCGGTTTCGGGGATCACCGGCACCGGCGCGGGGCCCGGAAACGCCTGGGGGAACATCGCGTTCATGCCATCACCTCGGCGCCTTCGCGCGCCATCGCCACAAGTGCGGCATCCTCATGCCGCGCGGTGAATGCCTGAAAGGTTTCGCCCGCCGCGCGCTGCTCCATCCACCGCCGCAGCAATGCCAGCACCAGCGGCGGCAGGTCGTCGGCCGCGATCGCGGGAATGATGAGCCGCCCGATCGCCTGCTCCGGCCCCGCGCCGCCACCCACATGCAGGTCATAGCCCTCGACGGTGTCCTCGCCCTGCTCGACGCGCGCGCCGAGCAGCCCGATATCGGCGACGTAGTGCTGCGCGCAGGAATGGTGGCAGCCGGTGAGGTGGATGTTGATCGGCGCATCCAAGGTGATCCGCGCCTCGAGGTAATCGGCCAGCATCGCCGCGTGCCCCTTGGTGTTGGACGCCGCGAACTTGCACCCGGCATTGCCGGTGCAGGCGACCAGGCCGCCGCGCACCGCGCTCGCCTCGGTGGTCAGGCCCGCGGATTCGATCGCGTGCAGCGCCGAGGCGAGCGAGCGCTCGGGCACGTTCGGGATGAGCAGGTTCTGCCACACGGTGAGCCTGATCTCGCCATTGCCGAAGGTCTCCGCGACAGCGGCGAGGTCGCGCAGCCGCTCGACGGTCAGCCGCCCGACCGGCGTGACCACGCCCACGTAGAACAGCCCCGCCTGCTTCTGCGCGTGCACGCCGACATGGCCGTGCTTGAGCGCGGGCGGCGGCGGCGTCAGCGCCTCGGCCGGAAGGCGCGTGAGCGACCTGCCCCATTGCGCCTCGACCTCGGTGAGGAACTTCTCCAGCCCCCAGCGGTCGAGCAGGTATTTCAGCCGCGCCTTCTTGCGATCGGTGCGGTCGCCATGCGCGATGAAGACGCGCAGGATCGCGTCGCACACCGCGACGACATCGGCGGGTGCGACCACCGCGCCGGTCTCGCGCGCGAAATCGCGGTGCCCGGTGATGCCCCCCAGGCCCAGGCGGAGGGTCGGTCCCTCCGCCGTCATCGCCGCGGTGAAGGCGATGTCGTTGGTGTCCTCCAGCACCGCCACCTGGCCGCCGCCATCGAAGGCGATGTTGAACTTGCGCGGCAGGGCAAACAGGTCGCGGGTGTTGAGGATGTGGTGGTGCAGCGCGCGCACGATCGGGCGCGTGTCGATCAGCTCGCCGGCGTCGATGCCCGCCGTGGGGGCGGCGGTGATGTTGCGGATGTTGTCCGCACCGGTACCGCGCGGCAGCAGCCCGATATCGCCCAGGCGATTGACCAGCTCCGGCCCCTTGGCCGCGGGGATTTCGCGGATCTGCAGGTTCGCGCGCGTGGTCACATCGGCATAGCCGCCGCCCAGCTCCTCGGCGATGTCGGCGACCCCGCGCAGCTGATGCGCGTTCATCACGCCACCGGGGATGCGCAGCCGGCACATGAAGCTGTCCTGCGCGGGGGCGACGTAGAACAGGCCGTGATACTTGGTCATCAGTACGTCGACGCCCTTGGGGAATTTCCCCTCCGCGGCACGCGCGGTGATCTCGTCCCAGCGGTCGAGCGGGTGCCTGTCGCGCTTGGCCTGCTCCTCGGGCGTCAGCTTCCCGCCCTCGGCGATGGTGCGATCCTGCGCGGCGCGCAGCGCATCGGCGGGCGCGCCACCACCGCCGCCGCCGGGGGCCAGCGCACCGCGCCGCGCCTCGACCCCGGCCATGAAGCCCATGAGGTAGTTCTGCTGTTCGCCGGAAAAGCCAGGATCGGAATTCATGCCGCAACCTTCACATAGGCAGGACCCATCGCGAGTGCCGCGCGGAACGGTGCCACGCTGCATCCACTCGTGATGAGGTTCAGGTAAAATCCGCTATCGTCGGTGTCGCCGTAGAGCACCGCGCCCACCAGGCGCCCCTCGCGCAGCCAGAAGCGGCGATAGGCGTCGGTGCCTTCGTCGCGCAGCGTCACCACCTCGGCATCCGCGGGCGCGATCTCGCCCGCCGACCACACCGCGGTGCCGGAGACCTTCAGCGCCGCGCTGTCGGTGCGCGGCGCCCAGGCGGTCGCACCGCCGGCAATGGCCTCGGCGGCGATCTCGGCCTGTTCCAGCGCGGGCGCGACCAGGCCGATCAGCTTGCCGCCATGCTCGGCGCATTCGCCGATGGCGAAGACCGCCGGGTCCGACGTCCGCATCTGGTCGTCGACGACGATGCCGCGTGCCATCGCAAGGCCCGCAGCCGCGGCCAGCCCCGTCTCCGGCCGGATGCCGACGGACATCACCACCAGCCGCGCGGGGATGCGCGTGCCATCGGCGAGCAGCACCGCCTCGGCGCGGCCATCGCCCGCGATCGCGGCGGTCTTGGCCGGCATCGCGAAGCGGATGCCGCGCGCGCCCAGGCGCCTGGCCAGCATCGCGCCGGCCTCGGCATCCAGCTGGCGCTCCATCGGCCAATCCACGGCATGGATGACCGTGACCTTCATCCCCGCATGGGCGAGGCCCGCGGCGGCCTCGAGCCCCAGCAGCCCGCCGCCGATCACCACCGCCGGGCCGCCCGCCATCGCCGCGCGCCGCATCGCCAGCACGTCGGACAGGTCGCGATACAGCAGCACGCCCGGCAGATCCGCACCCGGCAGCGGCAGCCGCGCCGCGCGCGACCCGGTCGCGATCACGCAGGCATCATACCCGACGCGCTCGCCCTTCTCCGTCACCGCGGCACGGCCCACGCAGTCGAGGGCGACGATGCGCGTCGCCGGCCGATACGCGATGCCCTTGGCCCGCAGCACGCCCACCGGATGGGTGATGATGTCGCCCACCTCCGCGCGCCCTTCCAGCACCTTCGACAACGCGATCCGGTCATAGGGCAGCGCCGATTCCGCGCCCGCCAGCACGATCTCCGTCCCCGGCAGCCGCTCGGCGATGCGCACCGCGCAGCGCGTCCCCGCCGGCCCCGCCCCGATGACCAGGACGCGCATCGGCTCAGGCCGCCTTGAGCGCAGGGTTCGCGTGCCGCGCGTGCAGGAATTCCAGCACGGCCCTCCGCGCATGCACGAAATCCGGATGCTCGGCGAGTGCGAGCCGGTCGCGCGGGCGGGCCAGCGTCACCGGCAGGATCTCGCCGATCTGCGCATTCGGCCCATTGGTCAGCATCACGATGCGGTCGGAGAGCAGCACCGCCTCATCCACGTCATGGGTGATCATCATCGTGGTCATCCCGAGTGCTGCGTGGATCTGCATCACCTGGTCCTGCAAATGCGCGCGCGTCAGCGCATCGAGCGCGCCGAAGGGCTCGTCCATCAGCAGCACCTTGGGCTTCATCGCCAGCGCGCGGGCGATGCCGATGCGCTGCTTCATGCCGCCCGAGATCTCGTTCGGGCGCTTGTCGGCGGCCGCCGTCATGCGCACCAGCGCGAGGTTCTCCATCACCCACGCCGCCCGCTCGGCGCGCGACATGGTCTTGGACAGCGTCTGGTCCACGGCCAGGCGGATATTCTCCGCGCAGGTCAACCAGGGCAGCAGCGAGTGGTTCTGGAACACCACGGCGCGGTCGGGCCCGGGGCCGTTCACCTCCTTGCCTTCCAGCACCGCTCCGCCTTGGGACGGCTTGAGCAAGCCGGCCACCACGTTCAGCATGGTCGACTTGCCACAGCCGGAATGGCCGATGACGGAGACGAATTCGCCGCGTGCGACGTGAAGGTCGATGTCGCGCAACACCGGCGCAGGGCTGCGCGGGAAGGCGACCGTGAGGCCGGTGATCTCGAGATAGGACATGGTGATTTCTCCTCAGCTCGCGCTGGTGCCACGGGTGACGAGATGGCCGGCGAGTGCCACCAGCCGATCGAGGAAGAAGCCCACGATGCCGACATAGATGAGGGCGACGATGATGTCGGACAGGTTCGAGCTGTTCCACGCATCCCACACGAAGAACCCGATCCCCACGCCGCCGATCAGCATCTCGGCCGCGATGATCGCGAGCCACGAAAGCCCGATCCCGATGCGCAGCCCGGTGAAGATGTAGGGGGCGGCCGCCGGCATCACGATGCGCCAGAAATAGCCGATGCCGCGCAGCTGGATCACGGCGGCGACGTTGCGGTAATCCTGCGGCACGTTGCGTACGCCCACGGCCGTGTTGATGATCACCGGCCACACCGCGGTGATGAAGATCACGAAGATCGCCGAGGGCTGCGCCTCGCGAAACGCCGCCAGCGACAGCGGCAGCCAGGCCAGCGGCGGCACCGTGCGCAGCACCTGGAAGATCGGATCCAGCCCGCGCATCGCGAATTGCGACGTGCCGATCAGCATCCCGACCGCGACACCCACCACCGCTGAGATGGTGAAGCCGAGTGCGACGCGCTGCAGCGAGGCCAGCAGGTGCCAGAACAGCCCCTTGTCCAGCCCGCCGCGATCGAAGAACGGATCCACGATCAGGTCATGCGCGTCCTTCCACACGCGCGAGGGCGGCGGCAGCGTGGCGTTCGGCCCGCTCGCCAGCACCTCCCACAGCACGACGAGGCCGATCAGCACGATCACCGGCGGCATCACCTGCGCGATGACGGGCATGATGCGCGACGCGCGGGGCAGCGGCGCCGGCGCGGGGCGCGGGATCGGCGTCGCGGCGGGCGCGGCCACCGTCTCGGTCTTGGTGGTGATGACGTTCATGGCTCAGGCTCCGGCCAGTTTCTTGATGGGCAGGCTCGCGAGATAGGCGGCGGGGTTTTCCGGGTCGAAGACCTTGCCGTCGAAGAAGGTCTCGGTCCCGCGGCTGGTCCCCGAAGGCTGTTCGGCATTCGGCACGCCGGCGCGCGCGGCGGCGGCGCGCCAGATGCCTTCCTTGTTCACGGCATTGACCAGCGCGCGCGTGTCGGTGTCCTGCGGCAGCACGCCCCAGCGGATATCCTCGGTGAGGAACCACAGGTCGTGGCTGCGGAAGGGGTAGCTGGCGTGGTCGCGCCAGTACTTCATGACGAAGGGGCTGTCCTGCACCACGCGGCCATCGCCGTAGTCGATGACACCCGAGGTGCGACCCTGAATATCGGCCGGCGGCACGTTGAACCAGGCACGGCGCCCGAGGATCGCCGCCAGCTCCGCGCGGTTGGCCGGCGTGTCGCACCAGCGCTGCGCCTCGATGACCGCCGCCGTCATGGCCTCCGTCGCGTGCGGATTGGCCTCGACGAAATCGGCCCGCAGCGCGAAGGCCTTTTCCGGATGGTCGCGCCACAGCTCGCCGGTGGTGAGCGCGGTGTAGCCCAGATTCTGCGCGACCAGCTGCGCATTCCACGGCTCGCCCACGCAGAAGGCGTCCATCGTGCCCACGCGCATGTTCGCCACCATCTGCGGCGGCGGGACGACGATGGTCTGCACGTCATTGTCGGGATCGATGCCGCCGGCGGCGAGCCAGTAGCGGATCCACAGGTCGTGGGTTCCGCCGCGGAAGGTCATGGCGAACTTGCTCTCGCGGTTCATCGCGGCCTTGAGCGGCGCGGCGTCCAGCCGCGCGCCCAGCGCGCGGTGCTTGGCTGCCACCGAGATCGCCTGCCCGTTCGTGTTCAACCGCGCGAGGATCGCCATCGGCACCGGCTGGTTGTTCTGGGTGATGCGTCCGGTCTGCATCAGGTAGGGCATCGGTGTGAGGATATGCGCCCCGTCGATCCCGCCCGAGCGTCCCCCGAGCACCAGGTTGTCGCGCGTTGCCCCCCAGCTCGCCTGCTTGTCGACGATCACGTCGGGCATGCCGTGCTTGGCGAAGAAGCCCTTTTCCTTCGCGATGATCAGCGGGGCGGAATCGGTCAGCGCGATGTAGCCGAGCTTGGCCGCGCGCACCTCCGGCGTGGTCGCACTCTGCGCGAAGGCGCCGCGCGGGGTCGCCGCGCGCGCGGCCGCGAGCAGGGCCGCGGTCGCGGCGATGGCGCCGCGGCGTGTGAAGTCGCTCATACCAAGATCTCCCGGGAAAATTCTGGTGGTGGTGATGCGGGTGAGGGTTCCGGCTCGCCCACGCGGGCGGCCGCGGCGTGCCACAGGGCGGAGCCGTAAGGGGCGAGTGCCTCGTCGGCGGCGACATCGGCGCCGACATGCCCCCAGCGCCGCATCTGGGCGAGCCACCAGGCGGCGGCGTCACGGCGGGGGAAGGTCACGTCGTGGAAATGCAGGGCGGGTCCGGGCACGCGCCCGTCGATCGCGGCACCCAGCTCATCGCCGGACAGATGCGGCATCGCGTGGGTGAGGATGCGCAGCAGCTCGGCGCGGTTGCCGGCCTCGCCGATCCAGCGGGCGGCCGCGATCACCGCGGCGGTGCAGCCGATCGCGGCCTCGGGGGCGCGTTCCAGCGCGGCTTCGGCGAAGGCCAGGACCTTCTCGGGGTGGTCGGGCCAGATCTCGCCGCTGCCCAGCACCATGCGTCCGCAGCCCAGGGCCTCGGCATGGCTGCCCCAGGGGGCGCCGGCGCAGAAGCCGTCGATCGCGCCCTCGGCCAGGCGCGCGGCCGCCTGAGGCGGCGGGACCACGGTCATGCGCAGGTCGCGGTCGGGGTCGATGCCGCCCGAGGCCAGCCAGTGCCGCAGCAGATAGTTGTGCGAGGAGAAGGGGAAGACCACGGCGATGGTCGGCACCCGGCCGCTGGCGCGCAGCGCATCGCCGAAGGCCCGTGCGGTCAGGCTCGCACCCTCGGGGGCCACCGCGTCGGCGAGCGCATTGGAGAGCGTCAGCGCATTGCCATTGGCACCGAGCCCGCAAGCCACGGAAAGCCGCGCCGACAGCCCGCCCAGCCCACAGGCGAGCGCGATCGGCATCGGGCCCAGCAGATGCGCCCCGTCCAGCAGCCCGAGGGAAACCTTGTCGCGAATCGCGGCCCAGCCCGATTCCGGGGAGAGCGTGACGCGCAGTCCCACCGCCTCGAACAGCCCGATCGCCTCGGCGACCAGCAGCGGCGCGGCATCAACCAGCGGCACATAGCCGACCCGCAGCGCGTGAAGGCGCGGCGGCGGGCGCAAGGGGCGGGGTAAGGCTTCGACGGCCAGGGCCAACGCGCACGCTCCCGAAGCACAGGGCTTCGAAACGGGCCGTCCTTGGACCGTGAGGGATTGGAGGGCGGGTCAGATGGAAGCGCGCCATTGCACTTCCCCGCAGCCACGAAAAAACCAAAAACAAGGGTGACGCGCAACCAAAATCGCACGTCCTGCATGCATAAAGATTCGTACACCAACGACATCTGCGCGATACGCGCGCAATCGCCTAATTCAGGCGCAAAATCTCGGTCGCCATCGCCGCCAGCTTCATCCCCCTGTCCATCGCCATGCGCCGCAGCCGGCGATGCGCGGCGTCCTCAGTGAGGCCCATCTCCCGCATCAAGCGCAGCTTGGCGCGGTCAAGCACCACCCGCTCCTCGATGGTCGCGCGCGCGGCATCCAGCTCGGCGCGCAGTTTTTGGTGGGCGTGGAAGCGACGGATGGCGACGTCGAGCACCGGCCGAACGCGCGCGGGCTGCAGCCCCTCCACCACATAGGCGGCCACACCCGCTTCCAGCGCGGCCTCGATCTGCTCGGGCTCGCCCTTGCCGGCGAAGAGCACCACCGGGCGGGGCTCGTCGCGATACAGCGCGCGCATGGATTCCAGCGCGTCGCGGGAGGGGTCGTCGATGTCGCAGACGATCACCTCGGCGCCGGCCTCGCGCACCTGGCGCGTCAGGTCGCCCGGCGCCGCCACAATGGCAGCGACGACGAAGCCCGCCGCCTCCAGCCCGGCACGGACGGCCTCGGCCCTCTCGGCATCCTCGTCGATGAGCAGAACGCGCAGCTGCCCGGCCCTTCCCGAAGCTTGAGAAAGCCGTGCCGCATTTCGTCCCGGTGCGGAGTATGCAGGAAAGGGGCCGGGGAGGTGGAGAGCCTGCGCATCATTTTCGCGCGGCTCGGCACCCTTGCGGTCGGCGGCTGGTTGCGGTTCGCTGGTCTGCATCTCCCGCCGTGATGGAGCGCCCCATGCCCGTCCCCTGCCCAACGATGCGTGCCCTCGCGGCCGTCATGGCCGGCCTGGTGCTGCCGGGTTGCGCGGCACTGTTCGTCATCGACACGCGGTTCAGCCCGACCGCGCCCTTTACCCCGCGCAACCGCACCGCGGCCGAGATCACGCTGGTCTACCTGAACGACACGCCGCGCCGGCCCATCGAGCGCGTGGGCCAGATCCAAGGCACGCGCACCGAATGGCAGAACAACACCGATTTGGTAAACGCGATGCGCGCCGAGGCCGCGCGCGCGGGCCTCGACGGGGTGGCGGATTTCCGCTGCGGACTCTCCGCCACCTTCGCCTACCAGTGCAGCGGCACGGGGTTCGTCTACGTGCCTTAAGCGGCCTCGGCCACCGGTGCCGGCGCCGCGCCGATTTCCAGCCCATCCGGCCCGGCCGTGACTGTCAGCGCCGCGCCATCGGCCACCGTGCCGGCGAGCAGCCGGTCCGCCAGCTTGTCCTGCAGCGCGCGCTGGATCACCCGCTTGAGCGGGCGCGCGCCGTAGAGCGGGTCATACCCGGCCTCCGCCAGCCAGCTGCGCGCGGAGTCATCGAGCGTGAGTGTGATCTTGCGCTCCGCCAGCAACTCCCGCAGGCGGCCGAGCTGGATGTCCACGATAGCGGCCATGTCGGAGCGCGCGAGCCGGCGAAACAGCACCACCTCGTCCAGCCGGTTGAGGAATTCCGGGCGGAAGCGCTCGCGCACGGCGCGCATCACCGCTGGCCGCGCGACCTCGATGTCGCTCTCCTCGGACAGATCGGCGATGGCCTGGCTGCCGAGGTTGGAGGTCAGAACGATGATGCAGTTGCGGAAATCCACCGTGCGGCCCTGGCCATCGGTGAGCCGCCCGTCATCGAGCACCTGGAGCAGGATGTTGAAGACGTCGTCGTGGGCCTTCTCCACCTCGTCGAACAGGATCACCTGGTAGGGGCGGCGGCGCACGGCTTCCGTCAACGTGCCGCCTTCCTCGTAGCCGACATAGCCGGGGGGAGCGCCGATCAGGCGGGCCACCGCGTGCTTCTCCATGAACTCGCTCATGTCGATGCGCGTCATCGCCCGCTCATCATCGAACAGGAAGTTGGCCACCGCCTTCACCAGCTCGGTCTTGCCAACGCCGGTGGGGCCGAGGAACAGGAAGCTGCCGATCGGGCGGTTCGGGTCCTGCAAGCCGGCCCGCGCCCGGCGCACCGCCTTGGCCACAGCGCCCAGCGCCTCATCCTGGCCGACCACGCGGCCGCGCAGCGTCTCCTCCATGCGCAGCAGTTTTTCCCGCTCGCCGGCGAGCATCTTCTCCACCGGGATACCGGTCCAGCGGCTGACGATGGCGGCGACGCCTTCCTCGGTGACGGCCTCGTTCACCAGGCGGCCATCCTGGTCGCCGGCTTCGGCGAGCTGGCGCTCGATGCCGGGGATGACGCCGTAGAGCAGCTCGGAGGCGCGGCCGAGATCGCCGCGGCGCTGGGCCAGCTCCACATCGGTGCGCGCCTGATCCAGCGCTTCCTTCAGCTTCTGGCTCTCGACGACCTTGCCCTTCTCCGCGGCCCAGCGCTGGGTCATGGAGTCGGAGCGTTCTTCCAGCTCGGCGACTTCCTTCTCGATACGCTGGAGGCGGTCGCGAGACGCCGCATCCTCCTCGCGCTTGAGCGCCTCGCGCTCGATCTTGAGCTGCATGATGCGGCGGTCGAGCTCGTCCAGCGCCTCGGGCTTGCTGTCGACCGTCATGCGCAGGCGTGCGGAGGCCTCGTCGACCAGGTCGATGGCCTTGTCGGGCAGGAAGCGGTCGGTGATGTAGCGGTTGGAGAGCGTGGCGGCCGCGACGAGCGCGGAGTCGGTGATGCGCACGCCGTGATGCGTCTCATACTTGTCACGGATGCCGCGCAGGATGGAGATTGTGTCCTCCACCGACGGTTCGCCCACGAACACCGGCTGGAAGCGCCGCGCGAGGGCCGCATCCTTCTCCACATGCTTGCGGTATTCGTCGAGCGTCGTCGCGCCGATGCAGTGCAGCTCGCCGCGCGCCAGGGCGGGCTTGAGAAGGTTGGACGCATCCATCGCGCCATCCGCCTTGCCCGCACCGACCAGGGTGTGCATCTCGTCGATGAACAGGATGATCTGGCCGGCCGCCTGTTCGACCTCGGAGAGCACGCCTTTCAGCCTCTCCTCGAACTCGCCGCGATACTTGGCACCGGCGACCATCGCGCCGAGATCGAGCGCCATGACGCGCTTATCCTTCAGCGCCTCGGGCACGTCGCCGCGCACGATGCGCAGCGCCAGACCCTCCACGATCGCGGTCTTGCCCACGCCGGGTTCGCCGATCAGCACCGGGTTGTTCTTGGTGCGGCGCGCGAGCACCTGAATGGTGCGGCGGATCTCCTCGTCGCGTCCGATGACGGGGTCGAGCTTGCCCTGGCGCGCCACCTCGGTGATGTCTCGGGCGTATTTCTTTAGAGCGTCGAAATTCGCCTCGGCATTCGCGCTCTCGACCTTGCGGCCCTTGCGGATGTCGGCGAGGGCGGCTTCGAGGCGCTGCGGGTCGGCGCCGCCGGCGCGCAGCGCGCGACCGGCATCGGTGTCGGACGCGGCGATCGCGACCAGCAGCCGGTCCTGCGCCACGTATTCATCACCGGCCTTGGTGGCACCCTGCTGCGCGGCGTCGAGCACGCGGATGATCTCGGGGGTGAATTGCGGCTGTCCCGCCCCCTGCCCGCTCACCTTGGATTGCTTGGCAAGCGCGGCCTCAACGCCCGCCTTGACCTTGGCGGCGTCGCCGCCGGCGGCCCGCACCAGGCCGGAGGCGGCACCCTCCTCGTCATCCAGCAGTGCCTTCAGCACATGCTCGGGCGTGATGCGCTGGTGGAATTCGCGGATCGCGATGGTTTGCGCCGCCTGCAGGAATCCGCGCGTGCGCTCGGTGAATTTCTCTATATCCATGGTCCCAGTCCCTCCGATGAGCGGACCGGCGCCGCACCGTCCCGGAATGGCAACGGGCAGCGCCTGGTGCAAACTATGTGGTAGCGTCGACGCTGCTGCTTCAAGGGTTCGCCGATGCGTGTCGAGACAATCTATCGCTATCCCGTGAAGGGCCTCTCCGCCGAGGCCATGGAGGAGGTCACGCTGACGCCCGGCGAGACGCTGCCGCATGACCGGCGCTTTGCTTTGGCGCAGGGCGATGCGCCCTTCAATTCCGCCGCGCCCGGCTGGATGCAGAAGCGCCATTTCGGGTGCCTGATGGCGAATGCGCGGCTGGCGCATCTGCATTCGGCCTTTGACCCGCGCAGCGGAATGCTGGTGATCCGGGCACCGGAAGCGGCCCCGTTCGCCGGCGACACCCGCACCGCGGAGGGGCGCGCCGCCATCGCCGGATTCCTCGCGGGTTTCCTCGGCGATGAGGCCCGCGGCGAGCCACGCTTCGTCGAGGCGCCGGGGCATGCCTTCACTGATGTGGCGAAGAAATGCGTCTCGATCATCGGGCTCGCGTCCCTGGCGGCGCTTGAGGCGAAGATGGGCATGGCGCTGGACCCGCTGCGGTTCCGGGCGAATGTCTATTTTTCGGGTGGCTTGCCCTGGGGCGAGTTCGACCTGTTGGGCGAGGAGATCATGCTGGGTGGAGCGCGGCTGAAGGTGTTCAAGCGCATCGTGCGGTGCGCGGCGACGGAGGTGAACCCGGTGACCGCGGAGCGCGATGCTCGCCCGCCGCAGGCCTTGCGCGAGCATTTCGGCCACATCGATCTGGGTGTCTACGCCGAGGTGCTCGATGGCGGCCGTGTCGCGGTGGGCGACGCCTTGGAGCCACTGCGCCTGATCTGATTGGTGCGGGCTTTCGGGGTTCCCAAGAATTAAAATAAAGAATGGCGTTCGGGAAATTCCTTTCCCGACTTTCATTCCGGCTGGTAGTTCGCCAACCGCAGCAGCGCCGCGTTCCTCGCCACATCCTCGCGGATGAAGGCCGCAAACGCATCCGGCGTCTCCGCCACCGGCTCGAACCCCAGCCCGTTCAGCCGGTCCGCGATGGCCTGCTCGCGCATCCCCTCCACGATGGCCGCGTTGAGCCTGGCCACGATCTCGCCGGGCACGGCGCGCGGCGCCCAGACGCCGTACCAGGAATAGAATTCGAAGCCTGGCAGCCCGGCCTCCGCCATGGTCGGCAGGTCGGGCGCCAGCGGCGTGCGCGCGGGGGCGGCGATGCCCAGGCCGCGGAGTTGCCCGCCGCGGATCATCGGCAGGGTCGCGAGCGCGGGTTCGAACATCAGCTGGGCGTTGCCGGCGGCGACGTCGGTCAGCGCCGGCGCGGAGCCGCGATAGCCCACGATCTCAATGGCCGAGCCGGTCACGCGGTTGAACTCGATGGTGCCAAGATGGCCGGCGGAGCCCAGGGACGATGTTGCGAAGGTCCAGCGCGCGGGGTCGCGGTGTGCAGCTTCGACCACGGCGGGGATGGTGGTCTGCGGGCGGCGGGGATCCATGACCATCACCAGGGGGCCGCGGGCGGTCCGCGCCACGGGGGCGAAGTCCTCGACCGGGTCGTAGGGGGCGGCACGCATGACGTGGCGCGCCATCACATGGATGCTGGCCGAGCCGAGCAGGGTGTAGCCGTCGGTAGGGGCTGCGAGGACGGCCTGGCTGCCGATCGCGCCATTGGCGCCGGCGCGGTTCTCCACCACCACCGTGGCACCCAGCTTCTCCTGAAGTTTCTGGGCCGCGATCCGCGCCATGGCGTCGGTGGCCGCGCCCGGCGTGTAGGGGACGATCAGGCGGATCGGGCGGGATGGATAGCTTTGCGCCCGGAGCGCGGGCGCGGCGAGCAGGCCCGCGGCGAGTGTCGCCCGTCTTGTCCATGTCACCCGCATCGCGATCCCCTGCCCAGCGTCAGGGGCAGGGTGCACGCAGGCGGGCGGGCGCGGCAATCAGGCGATGTTGAGCAGCAGCGCCTTGGCACCGAAGGCGGCCAGCGCGGCGCCGACCATGCTCGCCTGCGGCCCGAGCGATCGGAGCATATGGAAGGCCGTGCCCGCCGCGATGACGCCCCAGGCGAGGACGTCGGTGAGTTCGATACCCGGGATCAGCATGACAATCTCCCGTCCAAATTATTAACGGGACGTTAGGCGCACGCCGGGCCGATGCGCAAGGAGATTAGACGGGGCGGCGGCCGAGGCTGGTCTTGGGCCGTCCATCCTGGTCCCAGTTCGCCGCGTCGAGCCAGGCGGCGATCGCATCGCGTCGCTCCGGCCATTCGGTATCGAGCATGGAAAAGAAGGCGGTGTCCCGCCGGCGCCCCTTGATCACCAGGTGGGCGCGCAGCTCGCCCTCGTAGACGAAACCCAGGCGGGTGGCGGCGCGGCGGGAGGGCGCGTTGAGCGCGTTGCACTTCCACACGAGGCGCCGGTAGCCGAGGTCGTCCATCGCGTGACGCATCAGCAGGTACATGGCCTCGGTCGCGGCGCGGCTGCGCTGCATGCGCGGGGAGAACCAGATGTTGCCGATCTCGATGGCGGCGTTCTTGGGCTGAATGTCCATCAGCGTGATCCAGCCCTCGGCCGCACCCGAGACGTGGGGCCGAACGGCCCAGGCCAGCGGGTCATGCTGCGCGGCAAACTCCGCGACGAAGGTGGCGAGCGCCGCCTCGGTCAAGAAAGGGCCGTAGCCCATGTAGGCGAAGCTTTCGGCGGCGGCCTCGCCCTGCGCCGCGCGCCACAGCTCGGCGCCGTGGCGGGCGTGCAGCGGCTCGAGCGTGACGGCGCCGCCACGATGGGCGATGCGCGCCGGCAGGGGGCGCGGCGCGGCATCGACCAGCGGGCCCACCGGCGGGTCCGAGGCGGGGTCGCGCGGCGCATTCGTCTCGATCACCTGTCGGCTCCGTTCGGCCCGCGCAGCGCCGGGCACCAATGCAGCCTTCGATATTGCATCAACGGGAGGCGGGCGCTAACCCCTGCGCCATGCCAGACGACGCATCCGCCCCGAAACCCGCCATCCCCGCCGCCTATTTTGGCGAGACGGTGACGCATGTGCACCACTGGACGGAGCGGCTGTTCTCCTTCCGCTGCACGCGCGACGCGACCATGCGCTTCCGCGCCGGCGAGTTCACCATGATCGGGCTGATGAACGCGGGCAAACCCCTCGTGCGCGCCTATTCGGTGGTGAGCGCACCCTGGCAGGAGGAGCTGGAATTCCTCTCGATCAAGGTCCAGGACGGCCCGCTCACCTCGCGCCTGCAGCACATCCAGCCGGGCGACACGGTGCTGATCGGGAAGAAGCCG
Source organism: Plastoroseomonas arctica (assembly GCF_018128965.1). Classification (GTDB taxonomy): domain Bacteria; phylum Pseudomonadota; class Alphaproteobacteria; order Acetobacterales; family Acetobacteraceae; genus Plastoroseomonas; species Plastoroseomonas arctica. Next base: position 93,306 of record NZ_JAAEDH010000016.1, on the reverse strand, counting down.
GTCGGAACCCTGGTGCTGGACAATCTCGCCCCCGGCGAAAACCTCTATCTCGTCGCGACCGGCACCGGCCTCGCCCCCTTCATGAGTCTGATCCGCGAGCCCGAGACCTATGACCGCTTCGAGCGCGTGATCATCTGCCACACGGTGCGCCAGGTGGCCGAGCTCGCCTACCGCGATTTCATCACCAAGGATCTTCCGGCCGACGAACTGCTGGGCGAACTCCTCGCCGAAAAGCTGATCTACCACCCCTCCGTCACGCGCGAGCCCTTCGCGAACCAGGCGCGCATCACCACCCAGATCGAGGCCGGCACGCTCGGCACCGATCTCGGCCTGCCGGACCTCGACCCCGTGCGCGACCGGGTGATGATCTGCGGGTCGGAGGCCCTGAACGCCGACATGAAGGCGCTGCTGGAGATCCGCGGGTTCACGGAGGGCGCGAACAACCGCCCGGCCAGCTACGTGGTCGAGAAGGCATTCGTGACGAAGTAGCCGGTCTCTGGTTTGGTGCCTGGTCTGGGGCGGATCGTTTCCTGAGGGGCATGCTGCATGGACATCTTCGGGCGCCTCGGTGCCGGCCTGCGCGACGCCGCCTCCGCCGCGGTGGACGCCGCGCACCAGATCAGCAATGTCGAGACCCTGCGCGTCGCGGTCACCGGCCTCAGCCGCGCGGGCAAGACCGTGTTCATGGTCTCGCTGATCAGCAACCTCCTCGCCCTCGGCCGCGGCCGCGACACGCTTCCGGCGCTGCGCACCGCACTCGATGACGGCGCCGGCCGCTCGCGCCTGATCTCCGTCGCGATCGAGCCCTCCGGCGTCCAGCGCATCCCGCGCTTCGCCTATGAGGAGAATCTCGCCGGTCTCGCCGGTGCCGCGCCGCACTGGCCGGCTTTCACCGACCAGCCGGCGCTGATCACGCTGCGCATCCGGCTGCGCCAGCGCCAGGGGATCGCGGGGATGGTCGGCAGCCTGCTCGGCGAGCGCGAGGTGCGGCTCGAGCTGCTCGACTATCCCGGCGAATGGCTGCTCGACCTGCCTATGCTGCCGCAGAGTTTCGCGCAATGGTCGCAGCAGACGCTGCACCTGCTCGGCCAGCCCAGCCGCGCCGGTTTCGCCGATGAATTCCTCCGTTTCCTCGCCGCCATCCCGCCGACGGCCGCGGCCGACGAAGCCGTTGCGCAACACGGCTTCCGCCTGTACCGGGAGGCGCTGCGCCGCGCCAAGGAGGAGCAGGGTCTGCGCTGGCTGCAGCCCGGCCGCTTCCTGATGCCCGGGCCCTGGGGCGAGGCGCCCTTCATGCATTTCTTCCCCTTCGAAGGCGGCGACGTGCCCGCCGCCGGCAGCCTCGCGCTGCTGCTGCGGGAGCGTTTCGAGACCTACAAGGCCGAGATGCGGCAGAATTTCTTCGAACCGCATTTCAGCCGCTTCAACCGCCAGGTCATCCTGGTCGACGTGCTCGGCGCGCTGTTCGCCGGGCGCACCGCCTTCGAGGATTCCGCCATGGCGATCCACGCCATCGCCGAGAGCTACAAGCGCGAGATGCAGGGCGCGCTGCCCTTCTCCCGCCGGATCGAGCGCATCGTCTTCGCCGCGACCAAGGCCGACCATGTCCCCGACCAGGCGCAGGTCGCGCTGCGCCAGACGCTGATGCACATGGCGCTGCCGGCCGAGACGGCGGTCGCGCGCGGCGCCCGGCACAGCTTCCACAACGTCGCCTCCATCATCTGCACCGAGAGCGGGGATTTCCTGGTCGACGGCATTCCCGAGCGCATCGTCTTCGGAGTCCCGCTCGGCGGCACCGAGCGCAAGGCCTTCCGCCTGGGCAGCATCCCGACCGGGCCGGTGCACGAAAGCTATTGGTCACGCCCCTACTTCATGCTGCCCGCGCTGCGCCCGCCGCTCATCGAGCCGGGCGAGGCCGCGCCCATCCCGCAGGCGGGCATCGACGTCGTCCTCGCGGAACTGATCGGAGACGTGCTGTGAGCAACCAGATCGGCTTTCTCCAGGGGCCCAGCGCCGCGCCCCCGGCCCGTGCGGCCGAGCCGCTGCCCGTGACGACCGCGCCTGTCCCGCGCGGAGAGCCGGGCTGGATCGGCGAGGCCGTGCCGGGCGGACCCATCGCCCCTCCCACCATCGGTGTGCTGCCGCATGCCGCACCCGCCCCGATCGCGCCGCTGGTGGTCGCGGCGATGGCGATCGGCGGCCTGCTGGTGGCGCTGCTGGTGCTCTCGCTGGGCAATTTCGTGGCCGACCAGTTCGCGCGCTCCGATGCGCTGGGGGTCCTCACGCTGGTCATTCTGCTCGCCGGCGGCAGCGCGCTCGGCTGGGCCGCCTGGCGGGAATGGCGCGGCGTCGCGCAGCTCGCCACCATCGACGCGATCCGCGCCGACCTCGCCGGGGAGGATCTGGACAAGGCCCGCGCGGCGGCCTTCGCCTGGCTGGAGGCGACCGGGCTGGGCGAGGCGCAATCCGCCGCGCTAAAGGCGGCGCCGAACACGGCCACGATCCGGGCCCTGCTGGAGATGGGGGCGCTCGCCCGGCTCGACGCCGCCGCCGCCATCAGCGGGCGCGACGCCGCACTCGCGGTGCTGACCGCCACCGCGATCAGCCCCTGGCCGGGCCTCGACGGGCTGATCGTGGTCTGGCGCGGGTCACGCCTGGTGCGCCGGGTCGCCTCGCTCTACGGATTCCGGCCCGGCACGCTCGGCACGCTGACCCTGTTCCGCCGCGTCGCGATCGATGCCGGCACCGTCGCCGCCGCGGACCTCGCGGTCGCGGCGATGGTCGAGAGCTTCGCGCATGACGCGGTGCTGAGCCGGCTGCTGGGCCAGGCCGCGGGTGCCGCCACCGCGACGCGGCGGATGCTGCGCCTGGCGCGTGCGGTCGCCGATGCCTGCCGGCCGCTGCCGCGCCTGGGCTAGGCGCCGGCGACCCGCCGCAGCATCGCGAGGAACTTCGTCCGCTCCTCATCGGTGAGGCAGGCGAGCACGCTCTCATTGGCCGACTGCGCCCGGGGGCTCGCGGCGCTGGCGACCAGCCGGCCGGAATCCGTGGGCGAAAGCACCACGGTGCGCCGATCCATCGGGTCCCGCGTCGCGACCACCAGCTCGCGGGCCAGCAGCCGGCGCACCACGCCCTGGATCGTCGCCGGGTCCATCGCGACCAGCCGGCCGAGCCGGTTCTGCGTGACGTTGCCCAGTTCCACCAGGCGCAGCAGGGCGGCGAATTGCGGCGGCGTCAGGCCGTGATCGCCGGCGCGGATCTGGAATTGCGCGACATGGCGCTGGTGCGCGCGGCGCAGCAAATGGCCAACTGATTCATCGAGGCGATAATCCGCCTCGTAGCGCAGCGCATCGATATGAGCCACCTGGCTTGACATGCGTTGCGGCACTCCCTGACTGCACCTTGATTGCGCACGCCGTGCAAACCGTCAACCGGGCATTGTTTCAAAACGAAGATTGCACCGAGAGTATAAAGACGGTTATCTCGGTTCGATTACCCACGTGCAACGACACGTGGCGCTCGTCTTCGCCCGGGAGGAACAACATGAACGATCAGACAGTCACCCCCAATGCGCCCGCGCGCCGGGGCTTCCTCGCCGGTGCCGCCGCCGCGGCGGTGGGCACCGCGACCCTCGCCATGCCCAATGTCAGCCGCGCGCAGACAGTGACCCTGCGCTTCCAGTCCACCTGGCCCCAGCGCGACATTTTCCACGAATTTGCCGGCGATTACGTCAGCCGCGTCAACGCCATGGCCGGCGGCCGTCTGCGCCTGGAGCTGCTCGCCGCCGGCGCGGTGGTCGGCGCCTTCCAACTGCTCGACGCGGTGAGCTCCGGCACGCTCGATGGCGGCCATGGCGTGCCCGCCTATTGGTTCGGCAAGAACAAGGCGTTTTCCCTGTTCGGCACCTCGCCGCCCTGGTTCGGCGACGCGAACCAGCTGCTCGGCTGGTACCATTACGGCGGCGGCGAGGCGCTGTATCGCGAGCTGATGGCCGACATCGTTCGGGTGAATTGCGTGTCGTTCATGACCGGTCCCATGCCGACCCAGCCGCTGGGCTGGTTCAAGAATCCCATCGAGCGCGTCGAGCAGATCCGCGGCCTGAAATACCGCACCGTGGGTCTCGCCGCCGACCTGATGACCGAGATGGGTGCGGCCGTGATCTCGCTGCCCGGCGGGGAGATCGTGCCCGCGCTCGAGCGCGGCGTCATCGACGGTGCCGAGTTCAACAACCCCTCCTCGGACCGCATGCTCGGCTTCCCCGACGTGGCCAAGGTCTACATGATCCAGAGCTTCCACCAGCGCACCGAGAGCTTCGAGGTGCTGTTCAACAAGCCGAAATTCGACGCCCTGCCCGATGAGCTGAAGGCGGTGCTGAAGTTCGGCGCCGAGAGCGCCTCGGCCGACATGTCGTGGAAACTGCAGGACCGCTACTCGCGCGACCTGCTGCAGATGGCCCAGACGCAGGGCGTTTCCGTCCGCCAGACGCCGCGCCCGATCCTGGACGCGCAGCTACGCGCCTGGGACGCGGTGATCGCGCGGCTGGAAGGCGACAATTCCTCGCCCGCCAACGGCCCCTTCTTCAAGAAGGTCTGCGACAGCCAGCGCGAATGGTGCCGCCGCATCGGCAGCTTCTTCCTCCGCTACGAGGCGAGCCCGGTGGTGTCCTTCAACCACTTCTTCGCCCGCGGCTGACACCGGCGGCCATGAAGAATGACCGCCGGTGTCAGCCTTTTTTTGTGCCCTCAGGCGCCGGGCGCCGCCTCCGGCGGCTTGGCTCGCCGCACTAGCGGCGCCGGCCATTCGGCCGGGCGGCACGAGGAAGAGCCTCGTGCCGAACGGTCTTCATGCCGTCGTACAAATTTTTCTGAGGGGATTCGCCTCTAATGCAGGGTCTGCTCATCGGCATCGACCGCTTCTCGACCGTCATCGGCAAGGTCTTCGCCTGGTCGATCGTGCTGCTCACCCTCCAGATCACCTATGAGGTGACGGCGCGCTACCTGTTCGCGCGCCCCACCAACTGGGGCTACGACGCCTCCTACATGCTCTACGGCATCTTGTTCATGATGGCGGGCGCCTACGGGCTCGCGCGCAACGGCCATGTGCGGGGCGATTTTATCTATCGCAAATGGCCAGTGCGCTGGCAGGCCGGGGTGGAGCTGGTGCTCTACTTCGTCTTCTTCTTCCCCGGCATCATCGCGATGGTCTTCGCCGGCTTCTCCTTCTTCCAGGACAGTTTTCGGCAGAACGAGCATTCCCCCTTCGCGCCCGATGGCCTGGTCATCTGGCCGTTCAAGGCGCTGATCCCGATCGCCGGAGCCATGCTGGTGCTCCAGGGCCTGGCCGAGGTCGGCCGCTGCATCGGCGCCTTGCAGACCGGCGCCTGGCCCGGCCGCCTCTCCGATGTCGAGGAGCTGGAGGTGGTGATCCTCGAACGCGCCGCCGCCGAACGCGGCGAGGCCGCACCCGTGATGCCGACCGGCCCCCGTCCTTAATCAAGCGTCCCTGACCTCCTGATCGCTGGAACCCCGCCTCATGTTGCTCACCGACCCGCAGATCGGCGTGGCGATGCTGATCCTGTTCATCGGCTTCATCCTGCTCGGCTTCCCGATCGCCTTCACGCTCATGGCGATGGGCATCATCTTCGGCTGGGCCGGCTCGCTCGGGCCGAGCGTGCTCGACCTGCTGGTGCAGCGCACCTACTCCGTCATGTCGAACGACGTTCTGATCTCGGTGCCGCTGTTCGTCTTCATGGGCTACATCATCGAGCGCGCGAACATCCTCGACCGGCTCTTCAAATCGCTGCTGCTGGCCTCGGGCTTCCTGCCCGCCTCGCTTGCCGTTGCCACCATGATCACCTGCTCGCTGTTCGGCATCGCCTCGGGCGTGGTGGGCGCGGTGGTCACGCTGATGGGCCTGCTCGCGCTGCCTCCGATGCTGCGCGCCGGTTATGACGTGCGCCTGGCGACCGGCTGCATCGCGGCCGGAGGCACGCTGGGCATCCTCATCCCGCCCTCGATCATGCTGATCCTGTATGGCGCGACGGCCGGCGTCTCGGTGGTCAAGCTCTACGCGGCGGCCTTCATCCCGGGCTTCGTGCTGACCGGCGCCTACCTGATCTACATCATCGGCTGCGGCATCATCAAACCCGAATGGGCACCGCGCCTGCCGCCCGAGGAACGCAACGTACCCGTAGGCAAGATCCTGTGGGAGCTGCTCATCGGCTTCGTCCCGCTCACGCTTCTGACGATCCTGGTCCTGGCCGTCATCCTGTTCGGCATCGCGACGCCCACGGAATCGGCCGCGATGGGCGTGGTCGGCGCGGTGCTGCTCGCGGTCGGCTACCGCTCCTTTACCTGGACGGGACTGAAGGAGAGCGTGTACCTGACCGCGCGCACCTCGGCGATGGTGTGCTGGCTGTTCGTGGGTTCGGCGCTGTTCTCGGCGGTGTTCGGCTATCTCGGCGGGCAGACGGTGGTCGAGGATTTCGTGAAGTCCCTCGGCCTGAACTCCGTCACCTTCATGCTGCTGGCGCAGGCGATCATCTTCGTGCTCGGCTGGCCGCTTGAATGGACCGAGATCATCGTGATCTTCGTCCCCATCTTCCTGCCGCTGCTGGATGATTTCGGCGTGGACCCGATCTTCTTCGGGGTGATGATCGCGCTCAACCTGCAGACCAGCTTCCTCTCGCCCCCCGTCGCGATGGCGCCCTTCTACCTCAAGGGCGTGGCACCCTCCTGGGTGAAGCTCGAGGACATCTTCGCGGGCGTGATGCCCTACATCTACATCGTCATCGTCACCATGGTGTTCATGTACATCTTCCCCGGCATGGCGACCTGGCTGCCCGACTACCTCTACGGCGTGGTCGACAATTCGCAGCCGCTGATCCTCGACCGCCCGCCCGAAGGCGGCTTTGCGGAGGAGGAGGTGATGGCGCCCAGCCTGCGATGATGGGGCGCGCCGAGACCGTCGCGCGCTGGATCGCCGAGGCCATCGAGACCGGCAACCCGCTGGCCCCGCTCCCGCCCGACATCGCCCCGCGCGACATCGAGGAGGGCGAGGATGCGGCGGCCGCCCTGCTCGAACGGATGGCGGCAACGCCGATCGGACTGCGCATCGGCCCCGACGGCGTCGCCGGGCCCCTCCTCGGCCCGCGGCTGCTCGCCGATGGCGCTGCGCTGGCGCTGTCCGCGCTGCCGCATGCCCGCGCCAGCCGGGCGCTGGTCGGCATGCTCGCGGGCGACCTCGACGCGGTTGGCGCACCGCGATGGGCCGGGATGTACGCCGCCATCGACGTTGCCGCTTCGCGCTTCCGCGACGGACCGCCCGATGCGGCGTGCTGTGCCGCCGACCTCGCGGGGCTCGGGCTGATCGTGCTCGGCCGCCGTCGGCCGATGGGCAGCGCCCGCCTCGCGCCGCGCGCCGCGCCCATCGATGTCGCGGACGCCCTTGAGCCCGCCATCGCCGCCGCCCGGCGCCTGGGCGGCCTGCCTGCCGGCACGCTGCTCATGGTCGCGGGCCTCGCGCCGCCCGTCGCGCCCGCCCTTGGGACGACGCTGGACTGGGGATTCGGCGCCGCGCTTGGTCGTGTTCGGGCGAGCTTTCCGGCCCCCGATGCCGCTACACTGGCGCCAACCTGAGACCCGCCCCGGAGACCACCGCATGCGCCTTCACACCCTGCTCGTCATCGGCCTGCTCGCCGCCGCGCCGGCGCAGGCTGCCGACGACCCGCTCGAGGCCGTCAACCGCCGCGTCCATGCGCTCAACCAGGTGCTGCACAGCCATGTGTTCGGCCCTGCCGCCGCGCTCTACCGCACCCACACGCCGGCTGGCGTGCAACAAGGCATCGGCAACGCCATCGCCAACATCGCCGAGCCGGTCACCGCGATCAGCGCGGCGCTGGCCGGCGAATTCGGCCAGGCCGGCAACGCCGCCGCCCGCTTCGCGATCAACACCACGCTCGGCCTGGGCGGCGTGCGCGACGCGGCCGAGGCGATGGGCTATCCGCGGGCGCCGATGACGCTGAGCGATGCGCTGTGCCGCTGGGGGGTGCCGAGCGGGCCCTTCCTGATGCTGCCGCTGCTGGGCCCCTCAACCCTGCGCGACGCATCCGCGCTCGTCGCGACGTCGACCGCGCTCGCGCAGGGCATCGGCGGCGATGCGGTGGTCGCCCTCGGCCTCACCGAGCAACTGCACGACTATGCCGAGCTGCACCCATCGCTCGAGCGGATTGGCGCGGAAAGCCTCGATCCCTACGCCACCTACCGCAGCGCCTATCTTCAGCGGCGCGCGGCGTCCTGCCCGGCCGACGCCGCCGCCGCGTCGGAGGATTGAGGCCCGGCGCTCAGCTCCGCGCGAAGGGCGGTACGCCCGCGAGCAGCGAGGCGGCCCAGAGGGCCATCGCGAGGGCGCCGATGCGCTCGGCGTGCCACAGCAGCCGCGCCTGCAGCGTCTTCGCCAGCTGCGCCTGCACCACGCCGCCGGCAACCAGGCGCGCGAGCGACTCCGCCTCGGCGCCCAGCCGCGCCCACAGCGTGGAATGGCGCAGGTCGCGCCGCGGCGCCCGCCAGGCGGCGATGAGCAACGCCAGTCCGGTGACGCCCGCGACGTGGCCGGCAAAACGCAGCGCCACCGGCGGGGTGGCGGCGAAGGCCAGCATCACCAGCACCATGCCAAGGCCGGGTGGGGCGCAGAGCCTGCGAATCGCACGATCCGCAAGGCGAACCAGCACATCCATTGCGGATGACCTCCGTGAAACAAACCCCATCTTCGCGCCCGATGATGAAAAAAGGGAAGAGGGCTTCTCCATTGACGGTTTTTGGGCCGGAACCTCATGGATTCAGATCAATACGGCCTTTCATTTTCTACGTTCCATAGGCTAAGCCCCCTGCGGGATGACCATTTGGTGTGCGTCGTGACATCGCGACGCACGGCCAGACGGCAAGACCGGCCATCGCAACCGCCGGCATGACGACCGGGAATAAGGGAGAGAATAACGTGAGCATTGCGTTGGAAGCCGTGGACGCGAAAGCGCGTCCGATGACGAAGGAGGAGCGGAAGGTCATTGTCGCCTCTTCGCTCGGCACCGTTTTCGAATGGTATGATTTCTATCTGTTCGGATCGCTCGCCGTCATCATCGGTACGAATTTCTTCAGCCAATTCCCCGAGGGCACGCGCAACATCTTCGCGCTTCTGGCCTTCGCCGCCGGCTTCCTCGTGCGGCCCTTCGGCGCCCTGGTGTTCGGCCGCCTGGGCGATCTCGTCGGGCGCAAATACACCTTCCTGGTCACCATCCTGATCATGGGTGCCTCCACCTTCGTCGTCGGCATCCTGCCCACCTCGGACACCATCGGCATCGCGGCCCCGATCATCCTGATCATCCTGCGCATGCTCCAGGGCCTCGCACTCGGCGGCGAATACGGCGGTGCGGCGACCTATGTCGCCGAGCACGCGCCGAACGGCCGGCGCGGCTTCTACACCAGCTTCATCCAGGTCACCGCGACCGCGGGGCTGTTCCTCTCGCTGCTGGTCATCCTGTTCACCCGCCTCGCGGTGGGCGATGCGGAGTTCGCGGCCTGGGGCTGGCGCATCCCCTTCCTGCTCTCGATCCTGCTGCTCGGCATCTCCGTCTGGATCCGGCTGCAGATGGAGGAAAGCCCGGCCTTTCAGCGCATGAAGGCGGCCGGCACCGAGTCCAAGGCGCCGCTCGGCGAGGCCTTCGGCCAGTGGAAGAACGCCAAGATCGCGCTGTTCGCGCTGCTCGGCCTGGTCATGGGGCAGGCCGTGGTCTGGTACACGGGCCAGTTCTACGTCCTGTTCTTCCTGGGCGCGGTCCTCAAGGTCGACACCTTCACGCAGAACATGCTGGTCGCCTGGTCGCTGCTGCTCGGCTCCGGCGGCTTCGTCTTCTTCGGCTGGCTGTCCGACAAGATCGGCCGCAAGCCGATCATCCTGGGCGGCTGCCTGCTCGCGGCCGTGACCTACTTCCCGCTGTTCCATCTGCTGAGCAAGGAAGCCAACCCCGACCTAGCCCGCGCCCACGCCACCATCGAAGTGCGGGTGGTGACGGACCCCGCACTCTGCTCCTTCCAGTTCAACCCGACGGGCACTTCGCGCTTCACGCAGCCCTGCGACATCGCCAAGGCGGCCCTCGCACGCGCCTCGGTCAACTACACCGTGGAGGCCGCGCCCGCCGGCACCGCGGCCACCATTCGCATCGCCAATGGCACGCCGATCACGGTCGCCGGCAATGCGACCTTCGCGGCGGATCTGAACCGGCAGTTGACGACGGCCGGCTACCCCGCGGCGTCGAACGCGTCGGTCGTGAAGATGTCGGGTCCCTTCGACATCTTCCGCGAACAACCGGCGGTGCTGATCGGCATCCTCACGCTGATGGTCATCTACGTGACCATGGTCTACGGCCCGATCGCGGCGGCGCTGGTGGAATTGTTCCCCACCCGCATCCGCTACACCTCGATGTCGCTGCCCTATCACATCGGCAATGGCTGGTTCGGCGGCCTGATGCCGGCGACCGCCTTCGCCATGATCGCGCAGACCGGCGACGTGTATTACGGGCTCTGGTACCCGGTCGTCATCGCGCTGGCGACGGTGGTGATCGGCCTGTTCTTCGTGCCCGAGACCTACAAGCGGGACCTCTTCGCCGACGAACGCCGCTGAACCCGGCCTGCATCGGCTTAAATCGCAGGGGCGTCGGGGAGACCCGGCGCCCCTGCTGCGTTTCAGGGAGGTCAATCCATGTCCGACAGTGCCGGCTATGACGCCGCCTATGCGCGATGGCGCGACGACCCCGATGCCTGGTGGCTGCAGGCGGCGCACGGCATCGACTGGATCACCGCCCCGACGCGCGCCTTCGATGCCGGGCTCGGCGTCTATGGCCGCTGGTTCCCCGACGGCGTGCTGAACACCTGCCACAACGCCATCGACCGCCATGTGGCGGCCGGGCGCGGCGACCAGGTGGCCTATCTCTGGGACAGCCCGATGACCGGGCGGAAGGCCTCCGTCACCTATGCCGCGCTGCTCGGCCGGGTGGAGCGCCTGGCGGGCGCGATGGCCTCGCGCGGTGTCGGCAAGGGCGACCGCGTGGTCATCTACATGCCGATGGTGCCCGAGGCGGCGATCGGCATGCTCGCCTGCGCGCGGCTGGGGGCGGTGCATTCGGTGGTGTTCGGCGGCTTCGCCGCGCCCGAGCTCGCCGCCCGGATCGCGGATGCGAAGCCCGCGCTGGTGCTCTCCGCGTCCTGCGGGTTGGAGCCGGGGCGTACCATCGCCTACAAGCCGCTGCTCGACGCGGCGATCGCGCAATCCCCGCACAAGCCCACCACCTGCATCATCCTCCAGCGCGACACGCTGCCGGCTGATCTCACCCCGGGCCGCGACTTCGACTGGCTCACGACCGAGGCCGCCGCCACGCCGCACCCCTGCGTGCCGGTCGCGGCCACCGACCCGCTCTACATCCTCTACACCTCGGGCACGACCGGGGCGCCCAAGGGCATCCTGCGCGACAATGGCGGGCATGCCGTGGCGCTGCACAATTCCATGGCCATGCTCTACGGCCTGAAGGCCGGCGACGTGATGTGGACGGCGTCGGATGTCGGCTGGGTGGTGGGCCATTCCTACATCGTCTACGCGCCGCTCTTCGCGGGCATGACCTCGGTGATCTACGAGGGCAAGCCCGTCGGCACGCCCGATGCCGGCGCCTTCTGGCGCGTCTGCGCCGAGCACAAGGTCAGCGCGCTTTTCACCGCGCCCACCGCCATCCGCGCCATCAAGAAGGAAGACCCGGAGGGCGCGCTGATCGCGCGATACGACCTGAGCGCCCTGGGCGCCCTGTTCCTCGCCGGCGAACGCTGCGACCCGCCGACCGCGCTGTGGATCGAGGCGCTGCTGGGCAAGCCGGTCATCGACCACTGGTGGCAGACCGAGACCGGGTGGGCCATCACCGGCAATTTCCGCGGGCTCGGCCTGTTCCCCATGCGCGCCGGGTCCGGCGGGAAGGCCGCGCCTGGCTATGAGGTCGCCGCGCTCGACGAAGCCGGGCACCCTGTCGCGCCCGGCGAGATCGGCACGCTCGCCATCCGCCTGCCGATGCCGCCCGCCGCCCTGCCCACGCTGTACAACGCCGATGCGCGATTCCGCAGCGCCTACCTCGAGCGTTTCCCCGGCTGGTACGACACTTCAGACGCCGGCATGGTCGATGAGCAGGGCTACGTCTGGGTTATGTCGCGCACCGACGACATCATCAACGTCGCCGGCCATCGCCTGTCCACCGGCGCCATCGAGGAGGTGCTCGCGAGCCACCCCGACGTCGCCGAATGCGCGGTCATCGGCGTGCACGATGCGCTGAAGGGCCAGGCCCCGATGGGCCTGGTCATTCTCAAGGCCGGCGTCGCGCGCGACGAGGCGGAGATCGCGCGCGAACTCGTGGCCCTGGTCCGCGCCCGCATCGGCCCCGTCGCCGCCTTCAAGGATGCCCGCGTGGTCGCCCGGCTGCCCAAGACGCGCTCGGGGAAAATCCTGCGCGGGACGATGCGCAAGATCGCCGATGGCGAAGCCTACGCCGTGCCGCCCACCATCGACGACCCGGCGATCCTGGCGGAGCTGGAGCAGCTACTGAAGACGTGACTCGGCTGTAATCTCCGATGCGGCGTTACCTGGATAGCCACAACGCGGGAGCAGACCCATGCGCTATGTCGATGGCTTCGTGATCGCCGTGCCTACCGCCAACCGCCAGGCCTTCATCGACCACGCGACCAAGGCCGATGCCGTGTTCCTGGAATATGGCGCGCTGCGCGTCACAGAATGTTGGGGCGACGATGTGCCCCGGGGCACGACCACCGATTTCTACATGGCGGTGAAGGCCGAGGCGGATGAGAGCGTGGTCTTCTCCTGGATCGAATGGCCGGACAAGGCGACGCGCGACGCGGCGATGCCCAAGGTCATGGCCGATCCCCGCCTGATGGCCGGCGACAATCCCATGCCGTTCGACGGCAGGCGGATGATCTATGGCAGCTTCACGCCGGTGCTCGACCTCGGCGAGACCTGACCTCAGGCGCCGATTTCGGCGGCGGCGATCAGCAACGCGCGGTCGGTCCCCGGCTCGGTTGTGCGGAAGGCGAAGCTCACCCGGGTGCGGCCCGCGCGCAGGACGATCGGCATGTCCCATCGCTGGGGGACATCTCCGCCGGCGCGCGCGAAGAAGGGTCGCGCCTGGCCGCCATCGACCTGCACCATCGCTTGCTGGCCGGCAACGGGGCTGCGGTATTCCAGGCGCAGCACCGCGTTCACGGCTGTGTCGGCTTCGATCACCAGCGTCGCCTCGCGCCCGATGGCCCAGCGCCCGTCGAGGGACTCCGCAGAAAGCCCTTCCGCCGCGCTCCACAGGATGCGCGGGGGGGCCGCCACATGTGGCGCCGCGGCCATCGCGGCGGTCGGCCCCGCCGGAGGCTCGCGCCATTCCAGCCCCTCCAGGATGACGGAGACACGGCGGCCGAGCGCGTCAGGTGCCGCCTGCCGCGCGGTGCGCAGCACCAGCGTCTGGGCCCCGGCCAGCGCGGCGAGCGAGACATCCACCACCTGCGGCGTCGCCATGGGCGCGGCCGGCAGGCTCGCCTGGGCGAGCACGCGCTGGTCCTGGTCGAGCAGGGTGATCGCCTGGTTCGGCTGGGTGCTGCGCAGGCGCAGGCGCAGGCCGCGCGCACCCGAGGCGGCGCTGAACAGGCGGAAGGCGCTGTTCTCGCCCACGCACCAGCGGAAGGGCTGGTCGAGGTCGAGCTCCGGATAGGGCCCCTCCTCCACCTCGCTCACGCCGCTGAGGAATTGCCAGTCGCCGTCGCGCTCGGTGACGGCGGGGGTTGCCTCGGCGGCGGGCGGGTCGAAGGCGCCGGCCTCGGGGAACAGGGCCACCAGGGCCGGCGTGTCGAGGGCGCAGATGCGCGCGACCAGCGTGTCCAGCGTCTCTCGCGCCGGGTCGAACAGGCGGCGCAGCGGGGCCAGCGGGTGGCGGGCATCGCCCCAGTCGAAGCAATCCTCGCCCAGCGGCGGGCCATGGCGGAGGGCGTGTTCGAAGGCGGTGCCGTGTGCGTCGGCGGCCTCGGGGTAGCGCGCCGTGTAGAAGGCGGGGTCGAAGAAGGGCATCGGGGAGGCGCCGCGCGCCGCGCCCTCGGCGATGTAGTGCTCGATGGGCGCGATGTGCGGGCGGCCGGCAAGCTGGCGCACGCGGTACCAATCCTCGAAGAACATCCCCGACGCGCGCAGCATCGCCACGCGCGGGGCGAGCAGCGCCGGGTCCTTCGTCACCGCCGCGCCGAAGCGGGCGCGGAAATAGGCGGTGGCGGCGGCCGCGTCGCCGTGGCGCTGCGCGATCTCCCACCATTCATGAAAGCAGCGCTGGGCGTGCAAATGCGACATGCCGCCCTGCGCATAGGCGGCTATGGCGATGCCGGCATGGTGGAAGCGCGCCCCCGCGCGGCGCGCGCGATAGAGGAAGTCGTGATCCGCGGCGATGCGGTAGCGCGGGTCGTAGCCCAGCTCCAGCAGCAGGCTCCGCCGCGTGAAGGTCGCCTGGTGGCAGGGCACGCCGCCCTGCCAGCCGGGGTGCAGGTCGCCGCGCTGCAGGCGCTGCCAGGTGTCCTCGAAATCCGCCGCGCGATGCAGCGCGACGGCACCGTCGAGGGTGCGCCAGAAATGATGCCCGTAGATGATGTCGGCATCGTCGGGTGCGGGCGCAATCGCCTGCTCGATGGCGAGCGGGTCGGCGAAGATGTCGCCGGCATTCATGAACAGGATGTGCGCGCCGGTGGCCAGCCGCGCGGCTTTCTCCATCGCATCGTAGGGGCCGCGGTCCGGCTCGCTGACCACCTGCGCGGCGCGCCAGCGCGGCGCCTCGGCGATGGCCAGCGTCCCGTCGGTCGAGCCGCCATCCACGATCACCAGCTCATGCGCAAAACTCTGCGCGGCGATGGAGGCGAGCGTCGCCTCCAGTACCGGCGCGGCGTTGAGCGTGACGACGGCGATGGTGACCCTCATGCAGGGAACGGCTCCGCCAGCGCCCGCAGCCTGGTGCCGGGCGGCGCGGTGAGCGCATCGAGCAGCCGCCCCGCCGCATCGCGCTGCCAGCGCACATGGCCAAGCGCCACCAGCTCCCGCGCGCGGGCACCCATCGCCACCGCGCGCGCGAAATCGAGCGGCCGCGGCCGGTCGGGGTCGAACAGCAGGCCGTTCACCCCATCGGTGATGTACTCGTTCATCGTGGCACGGTCGGCGGCGACAACGCATTGGCCGCGCGCCAGCGCCTCGAGAAACGCCATCCCGATGCCCTCATGCAGCCGGGGCGCGACATAGATCAGGAATTCGCCGAGCAACCGGTCCAGCGCCCCGCGATCCTCGAACCAGCGCGACTGCGTGATGCCGTGCGCGGCGATATCCACCGCATCGGGCAAGGCCGGCGGCGCGCTGCCCGGGTCCGGATGGTCATGCAGGTGCAGCCGCCCAGAAAAACCCAGCGGCAGCAGGCGCTTGAGCAGCGGCCAGCCGAACGCCTCCCGCCGCGGCCAGCAGAACACGCCATCCGCCGCCCCCACCGGCGCCACGCCCGACGGGTCCGGGAAATATTGGAACCACGCGCTGTCGAGCCCCCGCCGCACCGCATCCTCATGCACCGCGCGGCAGAAGGCGATGATCCGCGCGCCCGGCGCTGTGCGTGACCAGAAGGCCGGGCCGAGATGCCGCGCGCTGTCCTGCATCGGGTACCAGTAGATCGGCACGCCAGGCCGTGCGGCCACCAGCGCCTCCAGCGGCTGCTCCATCTGCCAGACATGGATGGCGTCGAACCCGCCGGCGAGCACCGCGGCCACGTCCACCGCGGCACCCCCCTGCCAGCTCTCATCCTCGAACACCTCCACAGCACCCAGCCGCGCCAGCAGGATCGCCTGCATGAAGCGCGAGGAACCGGTGAGGCGATGATAGGAATGGCCCAGGAAGGCGATGCGCATCAGCCCGCGCGCCCGTGGCGGAGCGTGAAGTACAGCGCCTCATGCAGGGTCACCGCGACCCCCGGCGCCACGAACGGCCCACTCCCCGCCAGCGCGATTCGCAACACCCGCAGCTCCGCCCCGCGGCCCTTCACCTCCACCGGCACATCCTCCGCCACGAAGGCGCCCAGGGCGGCCATGAGCAGCGCCGCGCCCTCCGCTGGCAATAGCGCGCCCAGACGCGCACCCAGGCCCGGACCCAAGGGCGTGGTCGCATGCACGCCCAGCTCATCCTCGCCCGTCACGGCCGGGTCCAGCTGCAGGCCGAGCATGGGGTTTTCGCCGGGGCGGAACTGCAGCAGCGTCACCCCGCCCGGGATGGCCAGGCGCGCAAAACCCAGGCGCAGCGCATCGACCGGATGGCCGGCGAGTACCAGGCCGCGCGCCACCAGCGAGGAACGCACCACCCCCGCTGGGCCATCCTCCGCTTCGAAGACGAATGTCGACATGCGCATCCGCGCTAGGCCAGAACCCGCAACCGAGGCAAGCATGGGGGAAAAGAATTTTCCCCCGTTACGTATACGTAACGCCCCAATCTTTTATTTTTATCACTTGGTTCCCGGCGCCACCGGCGTATCTCCGGGGCCATGCTGCGTATCACAGAGCTTCGACTGCCGCTGGGCCATGCGCCCGAGGACCTGCGCACGGCCATCCTCGCGCGCGCCGGCATACACACCACGCAACTCCAACACTTCCGCATCGCGCGGCGCAGCCATGACGCGCGCAAGCGGCACGCGATCCAACTGGTCTACACGATCGATGCCGAGATCGACGGCGCCACCAGCCTGCCCGCCACGCCCGACACCACCTGGCGGCCGCCCGTCACCCACGCCCCCCCCGGAACGCCCCGGCCCATCGTCATCGGCACCGGACCGTGCGGGCTGTTCGCGGCCCTCGCCCTGAGCCAGATGGGCCTTCCGCCCCTGATCCTCGACCGCGGCAAACCCGTTCGCGAGCGCACCAAGGACACCTGGGCACTCTGGCGCCGCGGCATCCTCACCCCCGAATCCAACGTCCAGTTCGGCGAGGGCGGCGCCGGCACCTTCTCCGACGGCAAGCTCTACTCACAAATAAAAGACCGCCTCCACCACGGCCGCAAAGTCCTCGAAGACTTCGTCACCGCCGGCGCGCCGGAGGAAATCCTCTGGCTCTCAAAACCCCACATCGGCACTTTCCGCCTGGTCCAGGTGGTCGAATCCCTTCGCGCCCGCATCGAAGCCATGGGCGGCGAGTACCGCTGGCAATCCCGCGTCGAACGCCTGACCCTCGCCCCCGACCGCCACGTCACCGGCGTGACCCTCTCCACCGGCGAACACATCCCGGCCCGACACGTGGTCCTCGCCATCGGCCACTCCGCCCGCGACACCTTTGCCGCCCTCCACGCCCAGGGCGTCTCCATGGACGCAAAACCCCTCTCCATCGGCGTCCGCATCGAACACCCCCAGGGCCTGATCGACCGCGCGCGCTTCGGCCCCGCCGCCGGCAACCCCACCCTCGGCGCGGCCGACTACAAACTCGTCCACCACGCCAGCAACGGCCGCAGCGTCTACAGCTTCTGCATGTGCCCCGGCGGCACCGTGGTGGCCGCCGCCTCCGAGCCCGGCCGCCTGGTGACCAACGGGATGAGCCAGTATTCCCGCGCCGAACGCAACGCCAACGCGGCCCTCGTCGTCTCCCTCACGCCCGCCGACTTCCCCGACGCCTCCCCCCTCGGCGGCATGGAATTCCAACGCCATTGGGAGGAACGCGCCTTCGCCGCCGGCGGCCGCGACTACCGCGCCCCCGCCCAGACCGTGGGCGATTTCCTGGCCGGCCGGCCGAGCACCAGCCTGGGGTCCGTGACGCCGAGCTACAAACCCGGTGTCACCCCCACCTCGCTGGCGGACTGCCTGCCCGACTACGCGGTGGCCGCACTGCGCGAGGCCCTGCCCGCCTTCGGCAAGCAGATCATGGGCTTCGACGCGGCGGAGGCGGTGATGACGGGCGTGGAAACGCGCACCAGCAGCCCGCTGCGCATCGGGCGCGGCGCCGAGTTCGTGAGCCTGAACACGCCGGGCCTGTACCCGGCCGGGGAAGGCGCGGGGTATGCGGGGGGGATCCTGTCGGCGGCGGTGGACGGGATCCGGGTGGCGGAGGCGCTGGCCTGCGCGGCGGTGGGGGTGGAGGTGCCGGTGGAGAGACGGTGGCGAGGGGGGGAGGTGCAGGGGTGGGGGTAGGAGACCATATGACAACCATTCCGAAGACAAGGTTGGACGCTGTCTCAGCCGCACACCAAAAATTTCCGGTGATCGGCCCAGAATCTGGGCGGCTATTCTCCCGCTCTTGCTTCGTTTGAATTGCCATCCTACCTTGCACCAGAGGAACAAAATCGGTCATGATTCATTCAGTCCAAATTGATGGTTTTAGGTCACTGGATGGGTTTTCGTTGAATTTTTCGCCTGGATTAAATATTTTAGTAGGACCAAATGGCTCCGGCAAAACAAATGTTATTGAATTTTTTCAATTAGTCTCGCAATTGTCGCGCAAAAACATTAAAGATGCCATCAGTCTTGCGGGTGGCGTAGGTTCAGTTTTTCGGAAACTCTCACAGTCAGAGTACAAGAAATCTGTTTCAGCTACAATTCGAGGTGCAACCTACAGCAATCATAAATATATACTGAAGAAATCCGGTACTATTGTTTACGAATTTTCATTCGAAATTTCGGCAGCTAACGGGTTTGAAGAGATTGAGTACGTTTATCAAGAGGTTAAGATAAAATTCATTTCACCAAAAAATATTGCGAACAAGCCTTATGAATTTACAGATCCGAGTTGGGATCTCGAATTTAAGTTCTCTAACTATGATCAAAATTTAAAGATTGGCGTCACAGAGAACGAACATTCTCCATATACAATACATCTTAGAGAGGCAAGTCTGCTGAAGGCTGCGATGGACAATTATGCACTACAAGAAAAAGAGCTTAGAAGATTTAGTAGTTATTGTATTTTATCTATAATTGATGAAGCCCCCATAAACTGGATAATTAGAGGGGACATTGACAGGGGTGAGATAATAAATATTGATCCAAGGCAACTCCGAAAGTCAGAGGATATCGGCGCGCGACCGGGAATTCAGAGCGATGGCTCTGGGTTAGCTGCAACCCTCAACTATCTGCAACGCGACGATCACAGGGCATCGTCAGTCCCGTTTTATTTCGACGCTTCTGATATTAGAATATTGCCGAATAGGCCCGATGATGGTTGGAAAGCGACACTAAATCAAATTAAAGGTTTGGCAACACTAGTCAATAATCAAATTGAAGATGTGTTTGTTGAGACAGAACATTTTGAAAATTATTTGAGACTAAAGCTCCGACTTAAAGGAGAGCTTGGTAATTTTGATTTGCCTGCGTCGGCTTTGTCTGATGGAACACTCAAATGGCTTTCGCTAGTGACTGCAATTCTTACACATAGATCAATGTTTGCCATCGAAGAACCCGAAAATTTTCTTCATCCTCATATGCAAAAAGAAGTCATAAAACTAATGAGGGAAACAACTAAAGAAAAAAAATCATTTGCGTTAATGTCAACACATAGTGAAACCATTTTGAATGCTTCAATTGCAAGCGAAATAATCGTTGTGAAAGCAACTGACTCGATCACGTCGGCTCGACGCATATCTGATCCAAAATTTCTTGACAAAGAGATAAAAGCTACGGGATTCGGTATGGGCTCATACTATATTGCGGGAGACCTTAACGATGCCTAAGCCTGCTTTTCTCGTAGAAGGAAATATGGAAAAAAGAATCATCGAATTTATCTGCCCGGGCCGAATTGTAAATTTGATAAATTGTAACGGGGATGACGTTGCTATTGCTGCAATTGCAAAGGTTTTGAACGCTAGAATCCGCATGCTTAGACATTGCGACCCAATTATCATTATTCTTGATCGAGAACGACGTCAAAAGCAGTGCGCGGACCTCGTGAAAAGCCTTCATAAGGCTTTAGAAAAATACAATCTCGGCAAAAATTTGATTATAGGAATGCCTGATAGAACCATAGAAAATTAGATTTTGTATGATTGGGATCACGTAAAGTCCATAATAGACGCCAAATCCTCAGTAGTTTTAAATCGCATTGAGGGATGTCACGGAAAGAATGAAATCAAATCACTCATGCCAAAAAATTTGGTGTATCATGAGACAACCATAGGCTACAGTCTTTTTATAAAATGTAGAGCAGTAAAATTAATGGAAAGCGCTTCTTTTAAGAGCTTCGTTAATCTCCTTAATTTAAAATGTTTCTGGCTGAAGGATTGTGACGATCGCTTCAAGCCAGATTTCTGCGAAAATTGACATGTGGTCCGTCTAAATTGTTCTCGCGCTCCTAGGCATAAGGAGCAGGTTCAGATCCTCTCCGCGGAACAGACGGCCCGTGCGATCAGCACGCGCACGCTGGCCAAATTCTTTGAAGAGCCCGCCCTTGCCAAGGCGGATCGAGAACGCGGCGGCCTCTGAGCCACCCCTTTTCCTTGCCTTCCCACCCCCGGCTTGCTACCTTCATTCCTACCGGTTCGGCAATTTGTCCCAAACCGCCCTGCGCGCGCGCCACGGCCCCAAGCAAACCAAAATCAGCCCCCTCCCCCGCCCGCCCGCTCGCGCCCTCTCCCCACCCGACACCGTCACCACCCCGCCCGCCACCGCACGCCCGATCGGCCCCTCATCGACCAAGGGGGATTTGTCCGAAAGCATCCCGCGCCAAGCGTAAGAAAAGCGGAAAGTAAGGCCACCTTACAAAATTCATCGCAAAATCAGAATGTTAGCCCGCTCCCGCCAAGTAAGGTCACCTTACCGCTTTACCGCCCCCACCCCTCCCCGGTTGCCTCGTTGGCCCACCCGCTGTATCCCCCTCTCCCCATCCGCCCGCGGCCCCAAACCGCGGCACGCCGCTCATTCCAAACCACCTGAGGTCGAGCCCACCCCATGGCCAAGATGCAAGCCAACCAGATGCGTGCCGGCATGGTCATCGAGTTCGAGGGCCAGCGCTACACCATCCTCAAGCAGAACATCATGATCCCCGGGAAGGGCAACGCCATCATCCAGGTGGACATGCGCAACATCAAAAGCGGCGCCAAGAAGGACCAGCGCTGGCGCACGGCCGATGTGGTGGAACGCCTCTCCACCGAGGACAAGGAATTCACCTATTCCTACGCCGACGGCACCAACCTGGTTCTGATGGACCCCGAGACCTTCGAACAGACCGTCGTCCCCCAGGACATCCTGGCCGAGCGCCTGCCCTTCCTGCAGGAAAACATGGTCGTCAACGTCCGCCTCATCGAGGGCGAACCCGTCGCCATGGACCTGCCGGAGACCGTCGTCCTCGAAATCATGGAAGCCGACCCGGTGGTGAAGGGCCAGACCGCCTCCTCCTCCTACAAGCCCGCCCTTCTCTCCAACGGCGTAAAGACCATGGTCCCCCCCTTCATCACCGCCGGCGAAAAGATCGTGGTGAAGACCGAGGACGGCTCCTACTACGAACGCTTCAAGGGCTAACGCGCCCCAAGGTAAACCGCACCTCATGGCCATCTCCCCCCGTCTTTCCCCCGCCATGCAGGTGCTCACCACCGCCATCACCAAGGCCGGCAAGCGCCTGCTGCGCGACTTTGGTGAGGTCGAGCAGCTCCAGGTCTCCCAGAAGGGCCCCGGCGACTTCGTCTCCCAGGCCGACATCCGCGCCGAGGAGACGCTGCGCCAGGAACTCACCAAGGCGCGCCCCGGCTGGTCCTTCCTGATGGAGGAATCCGGCCTGCATGGTGCCGCGGACTGGGAATACCGCTGGGTGGTGGACCCGCTCGACGGCACCACCAACTTCCTCCACGGCATCCCGCACTGGTGCGTCTCGGTCGGCGTGGAAAAACGCATCAGCGCCGACAAGACCGAGCTGGTCGCCGGCTGCGTCTACAACCCCGCCGGTGACGAGCTGTTCTGGGCGGAGAAGGGCATGGGCGCCTTCCTCAACGACAAGCGGCTGCGCGTCTCGGGCCGCCGCAACATGCTCGAGGCGGTGTTCGCCACCGGCATCCCCTTCGCCTCGGTGCCGCGCAAGCCGGAGTTCGTGGCCATCCTCAACGCGCTGATGCCCCAGGTCGCCGGCATCCGCCGGTTCGGTGCGGCCGCGCTGGACATCTGCTGGGTCGCGGCCGGGCGCTACGACGGCTACTGGGAACTGGGCATCAAGCCGTGGGATTTCGCCGCCGCCCAGGTCATCCTGCGCGAGGCGGGGGGGACCATCACCGACCCCGATGGCAACGAGCCCTACCCCGCCGGCAACATCGTGGCCGGCAACGCCGCCATGCACCCGCGCCTGCGCGAGATCGTCGCGGAGGGGATCGCGTCCATCCGGTCATGATCCGCGCGCTCGCCCTGCTGCTGCTGTTCGCGCTGCCCGCCGCGGCCCAGGGCACGATCGAGTTCCAGCCTGAGCCGATGGAGCCCGCGGTCGAGGGCCCCGCCGCCCCGCCCGAGGCGCCGCCCTCCGCCATCCCGCTCGAATTCCTGCCCGAACCACTGCCGGTCTCGCTCAACGCTCCGGCGGCACCGGGGCCGCATGCGCCCGCGCCCATCCGCCTGACGCAGCTGCCCGACCCCGTTGCCCAGCCGGCCGCCGCCGAGCTCGCCATCCCCGGCCTGCCGCCCGAACCCCCTGCCGCGCCGCCGCCGCCACCGGAATTTTCGCCGCGCCCGGCCCCGGCGCCCAGCCGCGCGCGCCCGCCGCAGATCCCGCTGCCTGACGGGCCCGAGGCACTGCCCAATGGCGGGCTGCGCATCCGCGGCACCGCACTCGACGACGCGACACGCGTGGCCCTCGCCGACTACGGCCGTCGCCTCGCCGCGCTGGAGCGTGGCCGCGTCACCGTCTTCGCGGAAGTCTCCGGACCGGCCGAGGATGCGCACCTGGCCCGCCGCCTCTCGCTCGCCCGTGCGCAGGCGGCGAAGGCGGCGCTGATGGAGGGCGGGCTGGACGCCACCCGCATCGACCTCCGCCCGCTCGGCCGCACGGCGGCGGGCATGGACCGGCTGGATGTGCTACCTCCGGGCGTTGACCGGAGCGACTCGCCGCGATGACCCGACCGACATCCTACCTGATCCGCATGATCGTCTTCCTCGCGATCGTGCTCGTCGTCACCATCCTGCTCGCGCCGCAGCTTGCCACCGCCTTCGGGGCGAACCCGGTGCTGAACGGGCTGATCGTCGGCGTGCTGCTGTTCGGTTGCGCCTGGACCATCGCGCAGGTCATGTCGCTCAAGCGTGAGGTGGAGTGGCTGGAAGGTTTTCGCGGCCCCAAGGGCTCCGGCATCGGCGAGCCGAAGCTGCTGGCCCCCATGGCGTCGATGCTCGCCGCGCGCCGGTCGGACCGGTTGTCGCTGTCGGCAATGGCGATGCGCTCGGTGCTGGACGGGATCATCGGGCGCCTGGATGAGAAGCGCGAACTGTCGCGCTACATGACCGGGTTGCTGATTTTTCTGGGCCTGCTGGGCACCTTCTGGGGCCTGCTGCTGACCATCGGCGCGGTCGCCGACGTGATCGGCTCGATGTCCGTGGGCTCGGGCGACGTGACCCAGATGTTCAACCAGCTGAAATCCGGCCTCGCGCGGCCGCTGGAGGGCATGGGCACGGCGTTCTCCTCCTCCATGCTCGGCCTCGCCGGCGCGCTGGTGCTGGGTTTTTTAGACCTCACCGCCGGCCAGGCGCAGAACCGCTTCACCAACGACCTCGAGGAATGGCTCGCCGGCATCACCCGCCTGTCCTCCGGCGTCTTGGGCCAGGAGGGCGAGGGGTCCGTCCCCGCCTACGTTCAGGCGCTGCTGGAACAGACCGCCGAGAACCTCGAGGAGATGCAGCGCATCCTTGCGCGTGGCGAGGACAACCGCGGCAAATCCAACGATGCCATGCAGCAGCTCGCCGAACGCCTCGCCGTGCTGACCGAGCTGATGCGCGCCAACCAGCAGGTGATGGTGCGCGTGGCAGAGGCGCAGATCACGCTTGGCCCCGCCCTGCAGCGCCTCGCCGACAGCCAAGCCGCGGGCGGGATGGACGAGGCAACGCGCGCCAACCTGCGCAACATCGAGATCTACGCGCGCCGCATCCTCGAAGATTCGCAGCAGGGCCGCACCCAGGCCACCCAGGAAATCCGAACGGAAATAAAGATCCTCTCGCGCACCATCGCCGCACTCGCCGAGCAGCCGCAGCCATGAGCGGGGCGGAATAGGCGATGGCCTCGTCGGACCGCAGGCGCAACCGCGGCGGGCTCGATGCTTGGCCCGGCTATGTGGATGCGTTGTCCACGCTGCTGATGGTCATCATCTTCGTGCTGATGGTCTTCGTGCTCGCCCAGGCCTTCCTCGGCACCACGCTCGCCTCGCGCGACCGCACGCTCGAACGCGTCAACCGCCAGCTCGCGGAGCTGGGCGAATTGCTCTCGCTGGAACGCGGCAGCGCGGACGAATTGCGCGCCAGCCTCGCGCGCGCACAGGCCGAGATCTCGGCCAGCGGCGCGGCGCGTGATGCGGCCCTGGCCCAGCTCTCCCTGCTGCGTGAGGAACGCGACCGCCTCGGCACCGAGCGGGACGCGGCGCGCGGCGAACGCGAACGCCTCACCGCGCGCCTGGCCGATCTGGAAACCGCCACCCGCTCCCGCTCCGACCGGCTGGCCGCGGTCGAACGCCAATTGGCCGAGGCCCGTGCGCGCGCGGAATCCGTTGGCGGCGAGGCGGCGCGCACGATCCGCGACCTCAACGAGGCCCGCCGCCAGGCCGAGGCGCTGCGGGCCGAAGCCACGCGGCTGGACACCCAGGTGCGCGCCGACAGCGCTACCATCGAGGCGCGGCTCGCCGACCTCGCCCGCCTCTCCGAACAGATCCGCGCCATGACCGCGCTGCGCGACGAGCTGGAACGCCAGGCGGAAGCCGCTATGGCCCGCGCGCGCGACGAGGAAACCGCCCGCCGCGCGGCCGAGGCCACCGCCGCGCAGCGTGCCGAGCAGGCCCGCGCGGCGATCGCCCTGGCCCGCACCGAAGAAGAGCGCCGCCGCGCCGCCGAACAGAACGCGGCCCTCAGCGCGGAGACCAGCGAGGCCGCGCGCCTGCGCGCCGAGGCCGAGGAAGCCCGTCGCCGCGCCGCCGAGCAGAGTGCGGAGCGCAGCGCCGAAAGTAGCGAGGCCGCCCGTGCGCGGGCCGATGGCGAAGCCACGCGCCGCGCTGCCGCCGAACGGCTCGCCGAACAGCGCGCCGAGGAAGGCCAGAACTATGCCCGCCTCGCCGACAGCGCCCGCGCCCAGGCCGCTTTGCTGTCGCGCGACCTCGCCGCCTTGCGCGGCGAACTCTCGCGCCTCGCCGCAGCCCTTGAAGCCGCGGAAGAGGCCGGACGCGGCAAGGATGCGCAGATCACTCTGCTGGGCCAGCGCCTGAACGCCGCACTCGCCGCGCGCGTCGAGGAATTGCAGCGCTACCGCTCGGACTTCTTCGGCCGCCTGCGCGACCTGCTCGGCGAACGCCCCGAAATCCGCATCGTCGGGGACCGCTTCGTGTTCCAGTCCGAGGTGCTGTTCCCGATCGGCAGCGCCGACCTGACGCCGGCCGGCGAGCGCCAGCTGCGCGATCTCGGCCGCGTGCTGCTCGGTATCACCACCCGCATCCCGCCCGACATCGCCTGGGTGCTGCGCGTCGATGGCCATGCCGACCGCAACCCCATCCGCAGCGCGCGCTTCGCAAGCAACTGGGAACTCTCCGCCGCGCGCGCCATCGCGGTGGCGCAGCTGCTGATCAGCGAGGGCCTGCCCGCCAATCGCACGGCGGCGACGGCGTTCGGCGACACCCAGCCGCTCGACGCCGGCGACAGCCCGGACGCCCTGGCGCGCAACCGCCGCATCGAACTCCGGCTCACCGACCGATGAGCTTTTCGGTGTGCGACCATGCGCTGCTGCGCCACCGCATGGCGAGCCTGCGCGACCGCGCGACGCCGTCCAACGCCTTCCGCGAAATTCTCGCCGAGATCGGCGCCATCCTGGTGACCGAAGCGCTGCGCGCGCAGCCCGAGACGACGCGTCCCGTCGCGACGCCGCTGGAGATCATGGAGCATCCTGTGCTCGCCTGCCCGCCGCCGGTGTTGGTGGCGGTGCTGCGGGCCGGGCTGGGTTTGCTCGAAGGCGCGCGGCGCGTCCTGCCTGAGGCGCCAATTGGCCATATCGGGTTGGTGCGGGACGAGACGACGCTGAAGCCTTCGGGCTACCTCCAGCGCCTGCCACCGGGCCTCGAGACCCGAGGTGCGCTGCTGCTGGACCCGATGCTGGCGACGGGGGGCTCGGCGGTCGCCGCCATCGACCAGCTGAAATCCGCGGGCTGCGCGCGCATTCAATTTCTCTGCGTCGTCGCCGCGCCGGAAGGCGTGGCGCGCCTGGTCGCCGCGCATCCCGACGTGCCGATTCTGGCCGCGGCGCTGGACCGGGAGTTGGATGCGCGGGGCTACATCCTGCCGGGCCTCGGCGATGCCGGAGATCGCTGCTTCGGCACCGAGGCCTAGCCGGCCGACAACCGGTCCATCGTGATGTCGTGGTCGAACAGGCGCAGCAGCAGCCTTGCCGCTTCGCCGCGCGGCGATTGCAGGTCCGGGTCCTGGTGCAGCAGGTGCTGCGCGTCGCGATAGGCGGTGCGCACGAGCGCCCCGTAGTCCTCGGGGTCATCGGTGTCGAGCAGCCGTGCGCCCGGGTGCCCCGCCTGCCGCGCGCCGAGCGCCTCGCCGCCGCCGCGGGTGCGCAGGTCCTCCTCGGCGATGACGAACCCATCCTCGGTGTCGCGCAGGATCGCGAGGCGCTTGCGCTCCCCTTCCGACAGCCCCGCCGAATGCAGCAGCAGGCAGGAGGACCGCGCCGCCCCGCGCCCGACGCGGCCGCGCAGCTGGTGCAGCGCGGCGAGGCCGAAGCGCTCGGCCTGCTCGATGATCATGATGCTCGCCTCGGGCACGTCGACGCCGACCTCGACGACGGTGGTCGCGACCAGGATGCGCGTGCGGCCCTCCTTAAAATCGGCCAGCGCCGCCTCGCGCGGACCAAGGTCGAGCAAGCCATGCGCGAGGCCCACCTGAGCTGGAAAGCGCTGGGCCAATTCGGCGAAGCGATCCTCGGCGGCGACGGAATCATCGCGCTCCGACCCCGCGATGGCGCGCACCACCCAGTAGGCGCGCTCGCCGCGCGTGATGGCCTCGCCCAGGCGCGCCAGCACCTCCGCATGGCGCTCACGCGAGACCAGGCGCGTCGCGATCGGCTGCCGCCCGGCGGGTTTTTCGGTCAGGCGCGAGACATCCATCTCGCCCCATTGCGAGAGCTGCAGGGTGCGCGGGATGGGCGTGGCGGTCATCACCAGCGTGTCGGTCTCCTCGCCCTTGGCTGCGAGGTCGCGGCGCTGCTCGATGCCGAAGCGGTGCTGCTCGTCGATCACCGCGACGCCGAGATCGCGGAACGTCACGCCCTTCTGGAACAGCGCGTGCGTGCCGACCACGATGGAGATGGAGCCATCCGCCAACCCCTTCAGCGTGCGCCGGCGCTCGGCGGTCTTGAGCGATCCGGCCAGCAGCGCCACCGGCCGCGGCGCGCAGAGTGTGGTCAGCGTGCGCAGGTGTTGGCGCGCCAGAAGCTCGGTGGGTGCCATCAGTGCGGCCTGGGCGCCGGCCTCCACCGCGCGCAGCATCGCCATGGCCGCGACCAGCGTCTTGCCCGACCCAACATCGCCCTGCAGCAGCCGCAGCATCCGCCGCGGTGCCGCGAGGTCGTCGTTGATCTCCGCGATGGCTTTGCCCTGGGAGGCTGTCGGCTTGTGCTCAAAGGCCGCGAGGGCAGCCGCCTGTAACCGGCCGTCGCCGGTAAGCGCGCGTCCCGGCCGGGCGCGGTTGCGCAGCCGCACCAGGCCCACCGCAAGCTGGTGCGCCAAAACCTCGTCATAGGCCAGGCGGCGGCGCGGCTTTGGGCCCGGATCAGCGTCGGGCGCTTGCATCGCGCGCAGGGCGTCGGCAAACCCTGGCCAGCCATGCTGCGCCAGCAGTGCGGCATTGTGCCACTCCGGCAGCGGCGGGAGTGCGGCCAGCGCCTGCGTAACGGCACGGAACACCGGCTGCCAAGTGAGGCCCGCTGTCAGCGGCCAGATGGGCTGGTATTCCGGGATGGTTGCCGGCGGCTCCACCAACGGATCCGGGTCGAGCTCCAGAGACCAGCGATCGTTGAAGGCGCGCATCCGCCCGGCGACGCGGCAGGGTTCGCCCACCGGCAGCCGCCGCGCGAGCCAGGTGCCGGCCCAGACCGCGCGCGAGAAGGAGATCACGTCCAGCACCTGCCCGCCGCATCGCGCGGGTATGCGCCACGGTCCGCTGCGCGTGCGCGCCGGCTCGCCGCTGGGCGTGAGCGCCAGCGTGACCTCCATGGCCTCGGTGACCGTTGCCAGCGAATCGAGCACCGGGCGGTGCAGCACGCGCTCGGGCAGGTGCAGCAGCAGGTCGAGCACGCGCTCGCCGCCCGCCGCCTTGGCCAGCAGCTCCGGCTTCTTCACGCCGGGCAGCGCGGCGATCGGGGCGAACAACGGCGCGAGGGGATCCGTCATCGGGCTGACAGCATGAGCATGGCGGCCTATATGCCAGCGCCTGAGGGATTAGCCGAGCATGAGTGACACTGACGAGACCCGCCGCCGCCGCGTGCTGTTCCGCGCGCAGCATCGCGGCACCAAGGAGACCGACCTGATGGTCGGCGGTTTCGTCGCACGCCACATCGCGAGCTTCACGCCCGAGGAACTGACCCAGCTGGAAGACGTGATGGAACTTCTGGACGTGGACCTGGCCGATTGGCTGTCCGGCCGGCGCCCCATTCCCGCCGAATTCGAATCCGCGATGCTCCGCCGCATGGTGCATGACATCGCGGGGGCGGCGCGCTGATGCCATCGCTGGCCGTCCACGGCGCACCCGAGGGCTATGACGCGCTGCTGCTCGCGCGCCGGCGCGCCGAGTTCGACGGCCCCGTGGTGCACGCCTGCCGCGACGATGCGCGGATGGCGCGCATGGCCGATGCGCTGGCCTTCTTCGCGCCTGAGGTGGAGGTCATCCGCTTCCCCGCCTGGGATTGCCTGCCCTATGACCGCGTCTCCCCCAACCCCGAGATCGTGGCCGAGCGTGTAGCTGCGCTGACGCGCCTGCTCGAAGCGCCGAGTGGCCCGCGCATCCTGCTCACCACCGTCAATGCGCTGGTGCAGAAGGTGCCGCCGCGTAGCGCCTTCTCCGGTGCGACGATGAACATCCTGCCCGGCGCGCGGCTGAAGCCCGAGGATCTGGCGCGCTACCTCGAAGCCAATGGCTATGGCCGCACCGGCACCGTGATGGAACATGGCGAATTCGCCATCCGCGGCGGGATCTTCGATGTCTTCCCCGCCGGGCGCACCGAGCCCGTGCGCATCGATTTCTTCGGCGACGAGATCGAAAGCCTGCGCCGCTTCGACACCGGCACCCAGCGCAGCGGCGCCAAGGTAGAAAGCCTGATCCTGCGCCCCTCCGGCGAAGTCTTCCTCGACGAGGCGAGTGTCGCGAACTTCCGCGCCGCCTATCGCGAGGCCTTCGGCGCGGCCGCCGCCGAGGACCCGCTCTATGTCTCGGTCACCGCCGGTCGCCGCCATCCGGGGATGGAGCACTGGGCCGGCTTCTTCCACGCCACGATGGAGACACTGCTCGACTATGTCCCCGGAGCGAGCCTTTCGCTCGACCACCAGGCTGACGAGGTCTTCGCCGCACGTTTCGAGATGGTGGCCGACCACTACGGCGCCCGGCGCAATCCGGTGCGCGTGAACGAAGGCGAGGTCCCCTACCGCCCCGCGCCGCCTGCCCTGCTCTACCTCGACCGCGAAGCCTGGCGCGAGGCGTCCGACGACCTCCAGGTGATGCGCTTCTCACCCTTCACTGGCGAGGGCGGCATCGATGCCGGCGGCCGTACGGGCATGCTGTTCAGCGAGGCGCGCACCGCCGGCGAGAACATTTTCCACGCCTATGCCGAGCACGCGAACGCACAGATAAAGCTGCACCGCCGCCCGGTACTGGCGGCCTGGACGCGCGGCTCGCGCGACCGGCTCGGCAATTTGCTGCGCGAGAATGGCGTCGCCTCGGAACCGGCCGCCGACTGGGCCGCGGTGCAGGCGCTGAAGACCGGCACCGTGGCGCTCGTCGTGATGGGGCTCGAGCGCGGCTTCACGGCGCCGGGGCTATCGGTGACCGGCGAGCAGGATCTGCTGGGCGAGCGCATCGCCCGCCCCGCGCGCAAGAAGAAACGCGCCGACCAGTTCATCGCCGATGCGACCGAGATCGCCGAGGGCGACCTCGTCGTCCACCAAGACCACGGCATCGGTCGCTATGATGGCCTTGAAACCCTCTCCGTCGCCGAGGCCCCGCATGACTGCCTGCGCCTGGTCTACGACGGTGGCGACAAGCTCTTCGTCCCGGTCGAGAACATCGAGGTGCTGTCGCGCTTCGGCACCGAGGTCGCCGGCGTCACTCTCGACAAGCTCGGCGGCGTCGCGTGGCAGAACCGCAAGGCCAAGGCGCGCCAGCGCATCCAGGACATGGCCGGCGCGCTGATCCGCATCGCCGCTGAACGCCAGGCCCATGAGGGCGTGATGATCACGCCGCCCGAAGGCTCCTGGGATGAGTTCTGTTCGCGATTCCCCTTCGTCGAGACCGACGACCAGTCCCGCGCCATCGCCGACGTTCTGGAAGATTTTGCCTCTGGCCGCCCGATGGACCGGCTGGTCTGCGGCGATGTCGGTTTCGGCAAGACAGAAGTGGCGCTACGCGCCGCCTTCGCCGTCGCGATGACCGGCGCGCAGGTCGCGGTGGTGGTGCCAACCACGCTGCTCGCGCGCCAGCATCACCGCGTCTTCGGCGCCCGCTTCCAGGGGTTTCCGGTGCGTGTCGAACAGCTCTCGCGCATGGTCACCGCCAAGGACGCTCAGGCGGTGCGCGACGGGCTGAAGGATGGCTCGGTCAACATCGTCGTCGGCACCCACGCGCTGCTGGCGAAAAGCGTGGAGTTCGCCGATCTGGGCCTCGTCATCGTCGATGAGGAGCAGCATTTCGGCGTCGCGCACAAGGAGAAGCTGAAGCAGCTCAAGGCCGATGTGCATGTCCTCACGCTGACCGCCACCCCCATCCCGCGCACGCTGCAACTGGCACTCACCGGCGTGCGCGAGATGAGCATCATCGCGACCCCGCCGGTCGATCGCTTGGCCGTGCGCACCTTCATCATGCCCTGGGATTCGGTCGTGCTGCGCGAGGCCGTGCAGCGAGAACGCTTCCGCGGCGGCCAGATCTTCTGCGTCACCCCGCGCCTGGAGGACATGGCGCGCCTGTCCGAACGCCTGCGCGAGATCGTGCCCGAGGCTCGCATCATCGAAGCCCATGGCCGCCTCGCGCCCACCGAGCTAGAGCGCGTGATGACCGAGTTCGGCGACGGCAAGCACGACATCCTGCTCAGCACCAACATCGTCGAGTCCGGGTTGGACATGCCGGCGGTGAACACGCTGATCATCCATCGCGCGGACATGTTCGGCCTCGCGCAGCTGTATCAGCTGCGCGGCCGTGTGGGGCGCGGCAAGCAGCGCGGCTACGCCTATCTCACCTGGCCCGCCGCCCATAAGCTCTCCCCCGCCGCGCAGAAGCGCCTGGAGGTCATGCAGACGCTCGACAATCTCGGCGCCGGCTTCACCCTCGCCTCGCATGACCTCGACATCCGTGGCGCCGGCAACCTGCTTGGCGACGAGCAGAGCGGGCATATCCGCGAAGTCGGCATCGAGCTGTACCAGCAGATGCTGGAGGAAGCGGTGGCCGACCTCCGCGCCGGTGCGGGCAAGAAGCGCGCGGACCACAGCGGCGATTTCACGCCCAATATCGGCCTCGGCCTGCCGGTGCTGATCCCCGAGGATTACGTGCGCGAATTGCCGGTGCGCCTGGGACTGTATCGGCGCATCGGCGCGCTCGCGACCGATGGCGAGATCGACGCGATGGCGGCCGAACTCGCCGACCGTTTCGGGCCGCTGCCAGGGGAGGTGGAAAACCTGCTCCAGGTCGTCAGCATCAAGCGGCTGTGCCGTGAGGCGGGGGTGGAAAAGCTCGATGCAGGGCCGAAAGGCGTGGTGGTGACCTTCCGCGGCAACCGGTTTGCCAACCCCGGCGGGCTGGTCGCCTGGGTGCAGGGGCGGCGGGACGAGATCAAACTGCGCCCCGACCACAAGCTAGCCCTGCTGCGCGACATGGATGTGCCGGCGCGGGTGAAGGTGGCCCGCGAGTTGATGCAGGGGCTGGTGAAGCTCACGCGGCAGGCGAAGGCGGCGTAGCAACCGGCTTGCGTCGTCAAAAAGGCCTTCGCCTGGCCGACTGGCCCATGCCAACGTGGCAGCGTGGGTGCGGTGTTGCATCCGCCTTGCCCGCGGCCCTGCATGCAACAGACCCTGGCGATTACCGTCATCACCCTCGGCGTCGGCCTGTGTGTCGGTATGCTTCTGTGCCTCAACGGCATCGAGCATCCAGGCAAGGATGTTCCGCTACGCAAGCTGCGCGTTTCCAGAGCATTGGCTTTCGGACCTCAGCCTTGGAACCCTTGACATCTGACGATCTCACTTGCGAACGTGCCATCGCTATGGTGCCCTATGCGTAGCTATGCACGGGGCAAAGGGGAGTTAGGCCGAGTGTAGGCTTGGTTCGAAGCTGCTCCTGCACTGTGAGCGGTGAGGCGGCGTCCAAACGGTTCACCAGGGTTGATCGACCCCTTGGGAGGAGCTGGACGAAGTCGCTGCCGCGAACCGGGAGACCTGCCGTAGCAGAGAACGCCGGGCGGGGTGCTCCGGCAGGGTCGTAGAGGCGCAACGGCTTGCTGAAGTGCGCTGGCGATGTCCCT
Organism: Plastoroseomonas arctica; assembly: GCF_018128965.1. Taxonomy (GTDB): domain Bacteria; phylum Pseudomonadota; class Alphaproteobacteria; order Acetobacterales; family Acetobacteraceae; genus Plastoroseomonas; species Plastoroseomonas arctica. The sequence continues at coordinate 60,313 of NZ_JAAEDH010000016.1, read as the reverse complement.
GCCCGCCCATGCACCGGAGACGGGAGGGAATGAGGTTGGCCATGGCACATCCGGCGGGCATCGAGGCCAGTACCGAGGAGCGACCCGGGATCAGCGCCATGCCGCTCGCGACTGTGGTCTATCGCAGCCGGTCCGTCGCGCCGCTGCCCGGCCCCGAGTTGCAGCACCTCATCCAGACTGCGCAGTCTCGCAACCACGCTGAGTCCATCACCGGCGTCATGCTCTATGACAAGACCCATTTCTTCCAGTGGCTCGAAGGTCCGCCCGAAGGTATCGAGCGGGTGATGCACTCGATCCACAACGATCCGCGGCATACCGATCTGGAGATCCTAGCCAGGCGCAGCGCGGTCGCCCGCAAATTCATCGGCTGGGACATGAAGCTGGCCGCGCCCGACGCCAACGCCCTGGACTGGCGGGACGATGTCATCGAACCCCCCGCCGACATCATCGAAAGCCTGCAGCGTCAGCCGGACGCGGCACCCAGCCTGCTGGTCAAGCTCATCCCGCTGCCGGTGGTCGCGGCGCAAACCGACGAACAGGCACACGCACCGATGCTGCGCGCGGCGCTGGGCCAGGCCCCGGCCGCGGTGCTGAAGACCGTGATCCTGAGCTCGGTCATCCCCATGCTTCTGCAGCGGGTGGGTGTGGGCGCCGCCGATGACGAGCGCTCGCCCGTCAATCCCCGCGCGGCCGAACTGGCCGAGCTTCTCCTCGCCTCGGACGAAGGGGCCGCACTCGACCTGATCCGCGAACTGCGCGGCAACCATGGCGATCCACGGCGCCTCTACGCGCCGGTGTTCGAACCGGCGGCGCGGCGCCTGGGCGACCTTTGGAATGACGACATCTGCACTGAGGTGGAGATCACGCTCGCCCTGTGCCGGCTGCAGACCGCGGTGCGGCTGCTGGGTGCCGATGCGCCGCCGGCGGTGCTTCAGCGCGGCCGGCCCAATGTCCTCGTCGCCCCGGTGCCCGGCGAACTGCATCACCTCGTGGCCGCGCTCGATTCCGAATGGCTCTGGAGCGCAGGTTGGGCGCCGCAGACGGAATACCCGGCGAACGACCGCGCCTTGCAGGAGCTGCTCTCTGCAAGCTGGATCGATGTGCTGGACCTGTCGCTCAGCGCCGCCTTCCGGCGTCCGGACTCCCTGCCGCAGCTGTCACGAAGCATCGCGCAGGCTCGCCGTGCCTCGCGCAACCCGGCGCTTCTGGTCGTCGTCGGCGGCCGCGCCTTTGTCGAGGATCAGACGGCCGGCGCGCATGTCGGCGCCGACCAGGCCAGCGCGACCGCAGCGGAGCTGGATCAGCGGATCATGCAGGGCATGTCGATCGAGGCCGCCCTCCATCGTGCTGCACGCCGCCAGGCCGATGCTCCCGAGACTGCGCCGAAGGGTCCCACATCCTTGGCTGGTGCACGCAAGCGCATGGCCTTGGCCTGATCCTCAGCACGGTGGGAGGGGTGATCGGCCCGGCCGGGACGATGCCCCCTGTTGCGCCAGGCAGGCGGCCAGCTTCTCGATCAGGCGCCAGGACTCCCCGGCCGTGACCGCCACGGTGCTGACAAAGCGCTGGACGTTGCGGCCTTCAAAGTCGAACACGCCGTGACGGCCATGCACCTCGACCCCATGGAGGAGCAAATGGTCGAGCATCGCCGCGTCTGGGCCCACGACGCGCGACCGGGGGTCGCGCGTCGCGGGGCGTTCAGGCGAGGGCGGCACGGGCGGCCTGCGCGGCGGCGACCATGTTCACCAGCGCCGCCTCGGTCTCGGGCCATTTGCGGGTCTTCAGGCCGCAATCTGGATTGACCCAGATCTGGTCGGGTGCGAGCCGCGTGCGTGCCACGCGCAGCAACTCCGTCATTTCCTCCACCGGCGGTACGCGCGGCGAGTGGATGTCGTACACGCCCGGCCCGATCTCGGCCGGGTAGCGGTAGTCGGCGAAGGCGCCGAGCAGCTCCATCTTCGAGCGAGCGGTCTCGATCGAGATCACATCGGCATCCATGTCGCCGATCGCGGCGATGATGTCGTTGAACTCCGAGTAGCACATGTGGGTGTGGATCTGGGTGCGGTCGGCCACGCCCGAGGCGGTCAGGCGGAAGCTCTCCACCGCCCAGGTCAGGTAGGTGTTCCAGTCGCCACGGCGCAGCGGCAGGCCCTCGCGCAGCGCCGCCTCATCAATCTGGATGATCCTGGCACCGGCCTGCTCCAGATCCACCACCTCGTCGCGGATGGCGAGCGCGGTCTGCCTGCAGGCCAGCGCGCGGGGGATGTCGTCGCGCACGAACGACCAGTTGAGGATGGTGACCGGGCCGGTGAGCATGCCCTTCATCGGCCTGGCGGTCAGCGATTGTGCATAGGACCACCAGGCAACCGTCATGGGCTTGGGCCGGGACACGTCGCCGAACAGGATCGGCGGGCGCACACAGCGCGAACCGTAGGACTGCACCCAGCCATGTCTGGTGAAGGCGAAGCCCGCCAGCTGCTCGCCGAAATACTGCACCATGTCGTTGCGCTCGAACTCGCCATGCACCAGCACGTCGAGGCCGATCTGCTCCTGCCAGCGCACCGTCCGCGCCGTCTCCTCGCGCAGGAAGCTCTCGTACTCGGCGTCCGACAGTGTGCCCTTGCCATGGGCCGCGCGCGCCTTGCGCACGTCCTCGGTCTGCGGGAAGGAGCCGATGGTGGTGGTCGGGAAGGCCGACAGGCCAAGCTGCTCGGCCTGCTGGCGGCGCCGCTCGGGGAAGGAAGCGTGGCGCCGCGTCATCGCCGCCGTCACCTGCGCCAGCCGCGTGGCGACCGCCTGGTCGTGGATCTTGGGCGAGGTTCTTCGTGACGTCGCGGCGGTGGACGATGCCGCAAGCGCCTCGGCTACAGCGCTGCGGCCTTCGTTCAGGGCGCGTGCGAGCGTGACCAGCTCCTCGATCTTCTGCACGGCGAAGGCGAGCCAGCTGCGGACATCCGCATCGAGTGCGTTCTCCTGCGCCAGGTCGATCGGCGTGTGCAGCAGCGAACAGGAGGGGGCGAGCACGATCGCTCGGCCGCTCTTGGCCACCGGATCCAGCCGGGCGAGGATGGCGTCGAGGTCGGCGCGCCAGACATTGCGGCCGTCGATGATGCCGAGCGACAGCACGAGGCCGGGCGGCGCCTTGGCCAGCACATCGCCGAGCTGTGCCGGCGCCCGCACCAGGTCCAGATGCAGGCCGGCGACCGGCAGGACGAGGGCGGTGTCGAGATTGTCGCCCAGCGCGCCGAAATAGGTGGTCAGCATCAGCTTGATGCCCGTCGCGGCCGCGGCCAGCGCCGCATAGGCCTCGGCCAGCAGCGCCCGGTCTTCGGCGGCGAGGTCCAGCACCAGGCAGGGCTCGTCGATCTGCACCCAGGTCGCGCCGGCGGCGGCCAGGCGGTTGAGCACCTCGACGTAGACCGGCAGCAGGGCGCGCAGCAGCTCTTGCCGGTGCAGCCCTTCGGTTTGGCTCTTGCCGAGCTTGAGGAAGGTAACCGGGCCGAGCAGCACGGGGCGCGTCAAAACACCCTGCGCCCTGGCTTCGAGATACTCATCGATGACCTTGGTGGAGCTGAGCGCGAAGGCCTGTCCGGCCGCGAATTCGGGCACGAGGTAGTGGTAGTTGGTGTCGAACCACTTTGTCATCTCGGCCGCGGGCACGTCCACGGCCTTGTGTGTGCAGCCCTGGCCACATTCGTCCTGCGCGTCACCCTGGGCGCCGCGCGCCATGGCGAAATAGATATCGAGATCGACGCTGCCGCCGGCCCAGCCATAGATCGCCGGGATGGCGCCGACCATGGCGGAGGTGTCCAGCACGTGGTCGTAGAGGGAGAAGTCATTGCTCGGCACATGATCGACGCCGAGGGCGACCTGGCGCGCCCAGCTCTTGGCGCGCAGCTCGGCGGCGGTGGCGAGCAGCGCAGCGCGGTCCGACTTGCCGGACCAGTAGCGCTCCAGCGCCACCTTCAGCTCGCGGCGCGGGCCGATGCGGGGAAATCCGAGGGTTGCGACGGTGACGGTCATCGATCTGCCTTTGCTGCTGGCAGAGGCACAGCCGGGCGCAACTCCACGCGCGGCGGCTGATCCCGTCGCGGGCGAAACCTGCGACCTGACCGGGCACCCCGCCGGAGGACGTTATGTGTCGGGGCAGGTCTCCTGGCTCACGGGTCAGCGCCTGTGTCCTGGCCTTCCCGGTGCGTCCCGATGGATCGGGGGTGGCATCAGTGGCGCGTGTCGGACTTCGGCTCACCGCTCACAGTTGCGGGGGCAGCTTCGGGCTCGGCGTTGCCGCCCCACCGAATTCCCTCTTAGCCCCCGGCCAAACCCGACCAGGGGAACCTCGACGAGCCTGTCTGGACCAGCGGCACATCTACGTCAAGTAACATAAAGATATATTTATATCCGCAAATCATTTCGTCGGCCGGCCCGCTTACGGCTCCGGGGCCGGGCACCTCGTCCGAAGCATGACGTCGTCGACCCGCGCCGGCACCGACGTGACTGCAACACGCAAGAGCAGGCGACCTCCTGCGCTGGCCCACAAGTGGCATTCACCGCGTATCGCTTTGAATTGGCGAACCGCCTGACTTAAACCTCGCGGCGCGGCGCGATGTGCGAGGGCTACGAACGTGACGCCGCAGGAAACGCGGGTGGCCAAGTTCGCAGCCGATGGAAGGCCGTTGCTGTGTCGCCAGATCGGGCATGCGAAGCTGCTGGAGCGCAGGGTTCTCGCATCCTCTCGATCGACGTCCCGAAGTAGCTGCGGAACATGTCGCGTCAGGGTCTACGTAAAACTGGTCTTCGCCGCGGAATCATCGCCCAAAAGGGCTCCTGCTGACCTTCATTTCGCATCGCAGAGTTCACTTCCGCCTGAAACAAGGCCGACGCTATCGGCCTCGAGCTGCAGCGCAGATCTTGCAACCTTTGTGTTTGCAACGCGTCTGCACCGCATGGACACCAACCAGGCATCACGATCGCAATTGGAACGCCTTCGCGATGTTCTTCCGACGATCGCTCAGCGGGCTACAGCGTTGGATTCGAAACCCGGGCTGCCCGCGAAAGACATCGAGGATTTGGCGGCCGCAGGGCTGCTGGTAGCCCCTTTTCCGCCGTCACTTGGTGGCAGCGGTTGGTCGGGTGCCGCGGGCTTTGATGCCCTGCGCCTGCTTGGTCGGACGAACCTGTCGCTCGGGCGTCTGTATGAAGGCCACGTCAATGCCATCCGCCTGATCCTGCGCCACGGCACGTCGGACCAGCAGGAGGGGGCGTCGGTCGCCGCATTGGACGGGCGTCTTTTTGGCGTCTGGAACACCGAATCGCCTTCGCTCAGCCTGCGGTTGCGGGATCGCATACTGCGCGGAGGAAAGGTTCTCTGCTCTGGGGCAGGACTTGTTGAGCGGGCGCTCGTAACGGCGCGCTGGTCTGAAGCGGACGGAGAGGGGCAGCAGATGGTGCTGGTTCCACTTCCCCTTTCCACCCCACGCGCGGATCTTTCCGCCTGGACGCCGACAGGCATGCGGGCATCGGCCACCGGCAGCGTCGATTTGGAAGGCGTTGCGGTTACGCCCGACATGATGATCGGCGCTCGCGATGCCTATCAGACGCAGCCCGATTTCTCGACCGGAGCCTGGCGGTTCCTGGCTGTCCACCTGGGTGCGCTCGAAGAAGTGGCCGAGTTGCTGCGTAGCCATCTTACCCGCACGCAGCGCGGTGGCGATCCGCATCAGGCCGCGCGCCTGGGCAACGCCATCGCGGCCGCCGAGACGGCGCGGCTGTGGGTTCAGTCCGCCGCGGCGTTGACCGAGCAGGACGGCGCCGATCCGGACCACGTCATCGCGTACGTCGATTTGGCACGGGGCGTGGTCGAGCGGGCCGCGCTGGACGTCATGGAGCTTGCCAACCGTTCGGTCGGCCTGCAGGCGTTCATGCAGCCGAACCCACTGGAGCGGCTGGTACGTGACCTTTCCACCTACTTGCGCCAGCCCGGCCCTGATCATGCGCTGGTGCGTGGCGCCGCGGCGGCTCTTCGGTCTCGGAACAGGGTTGGCGAGATGTGGCAGTGACTGCGTCCGGACGTTTGCGGAACGCGGAAGTGCGGGTCCTGGTCCGACACTGTGGCCCGATGCCCGGTACGAAGGAGGTGGTGCAGCCATGGAGACTGGACGTGCTGTGTCGTCCGTTCCTGGGGCACCTTGAGGACGCGGCGTGATGGAATCGCTCCCAGCCATCTTTTTCGAAGATTTCTACAGGAAGCAGGGCGAGGACCCCTGGGGATTCGCCCGACACGAATACGAGCAGAATAAGTATGCAGCGACCCTGGCCGCCCTGCCCCGCGCTCGCTACGCGAATGCCTTCGAGGTCGGCTGTTCGATCGGTGTGCTGACGCGACAGGTGGCCGAGCGCTGTGACCGCCTGCTCGCGATCGATGCTGTCGAGGCACCATTACCGGCTGCCCGCGCCCGCACCGCCGACGCGCCCTGGGTGTCGGTGCGCCGTGGGCGCATCCCCGAAGACTGGCCCACGGACGCGACGTTCGACCTGATCATCCTGTCGGAAGTTCTGTATTACTTCAGCCCGGCCGACATCGAAATCATCGCGGCACGTGTCCTCGCGTCGCTCGCACCCGGTGGCGATGTGGTGCTGGTTCACTGGTTGCCAGTGTGCAATCCGCCCTATTCGCAAACTGGTGACGCAGCCGTCGAAGGCTTCCTCGCGGCAGCCGGCGCGGCGCTGCAACCGATATCTGCGCGCCGCGAGGAACTCTATCGCATGGATGTGGTGCGACATGCGTGATGGCCTGAAGATCGCGATTATCGGACATCTGAAATACCCGATTGCGCAGCCCTTCGCCGGCGGCCTCGAGATGCACACGCACCTGCTGGCGCGGCACTTGATCGCCAGGGGTCACGACGTGACGCTGTTTGCCGCCGAGGGGTCCGACCCTGCCCTGGCACCCGTCTGCGTCTGCGAGCCTACGGGCATACCCTCGGACACCGTGAGCCAAGCGAGCATCGCGGACACCGAACATCGCGCCTATGCGGAGATCATCGGCTCGATCGCTACCGGCGGCTTTGACGTGGTGCACAACAACAGCCTGCATTACCTGCCGCTGATCGAGGCCCATCGCATCGCGGCGCCGATGGTGACCATGTTTCACACGCCGCCGTTTCCGGAACTCGTGCACGGCGTGGTCGAGCGAGGCCGTCGCGATATCCAGTTCTTCGGGGTGTCGGAGAAAGTCCGCGCCATGTGGCGCAAGGTCATCGCGGTTGACGGCGTGATCATGAACGGGATCGAGCTTGACCTGTTCACCGCCCATCTGGAGGCGCCGCGCGTTCCCGTGGCACTGTGGTATGGGCGCCTCGTGCCCGAGAAGGGCGCGCATCTCGCCATCGCCGCCGCGCGGCTTGCAAAGATGCCATTGCGCCTTGTGGGTCCGCGGAACGACGCTGTGTATTGGCGCGACGTCATTGCACCGGAACTCGGCCCTGACATCACCTATCTCGGCCACCTCGATCACGCCGATCTGGCGGCCGAGATCGCCCAAGCCTCTGTCGCGGTGATCACGCCGCGCTTCGAGGAACCCTATGGTCTGGTGGTGGCCGAGGCGCTGGCCTGCGGCACGCCGGTCGCCGGGTTTGCCCGCGGTGCCTTGCCGGAACTGCTCGATGACGCGACGGGTCGGCTGGTGCCGCCCGACGATGTCGAAGCGCTGGCGAAAGCGCTCCCTCAGGCGGTGGTCTTGTCCCGCGCGGCTTGCCGGCGCCGGGCAGAATTGCTTTGCGACGCGCGGGTGATGATGGACGGCTATGAGGCATTGTACCGGCAACTTCTGGCGCCTTACGCCATCGCGGCCGAATGAGGCCGTGCATCGTGTGCGTCCCGGCCCGTGACGAGGCGGCGTCCTTGCCGGCGCTGCTCGCCGCGCTGGAGCGCCAGGCGATTGATGGTCCGCTGCGGGTCCTGGTGCTCGCCAACAACTGCTCCGACGGCACCGCCGATGTGGCCCGGAAGGCAGCCCGCCGGATCGCATTGCGGGTTGAAGAGGTCACGTTGGCGAGCGAACGCGCCAATGCCGGAACAGCCCGGAGCCTTGCGATGAACGCCGGCGTGGAGTGGCTACGAGAGGATGGCTATGCGGACGCGGTGCTGATCAGCACCGATGCCGACACCGTGCCTCCGCCGCACTGGATTGCGGCAAGCCTGCGCGCCATCGAGGCGGGCTGCGACGCAGTCGGAGGCGAGATCCGCCTGCCCGACGCTCCGGTGCCGGATTGGCTGCGCCTGACCCGCGCACGCGTTGCACGATACTGGTCCGCGGTGCGGCGATTGGCGGAGTCGATCGACCCGGTGCCGCACGACCCATGGCCGCGGCACGGTGATCACACCGGCGCCAGTCTGGCATTGACCCTTTCAGCATATGTGGCCGCCGGCGGCGTGCCGCCGATTCCCACCGGCGAGGACAACGCGCTCGTGGCGGCCGTCGAGCGGTGCGGGGGTCGAGTGCGGCACGACCCAGATGTCTGGACGGCAGTTTCGGTTCGCGAGGACGGGCGTGCAGCCGGCGGGATGGCCACGGAGATGCGCCGGTGGCGGATGATCGCAGAGACCGGGGCGTCACACCTCGTCCCGGACGCCGGCCACTGGCAGTCCGTGCTGGGCCGGCGGCGTGCGCTGCGGGTCGCCTATGCCGCCGACCCGGGCCTGGCGCCGGATTGCGTCAACGATATCGCCTATGTTGCGCGCATTGAGCCGACATTGCCTGCGCTGTTGGTCAGGGAACAGGAGATCGGGGCTGCGACTGCGACGCTGGAGTCCCTCGTCGCATGAGGCCCATCGGCTACTACGTGCATCACCACGGCGCAGGTCACTGGCAGCGCGCCGCGGCGCTGGCGGCCCGGTTGCGGCATCCTTGCGTGCTCCTCGGCACCGCGCCTGGGGTCGCGTCATGTCCGGTCGTCGAGTTGCCCGATGATGCAGGCGGCCACGGCACGGCACCGGGGCTCCACTACGCCCCGATCGACCATGCTGGGCTCCGCGCCCGCACCGCCCGCATCGCCGGCTGGATCGCCGAGGTCCGCCCGGCACTCATGGTGGTGGACGTCTCGGTCGAGGTCGCGATGTTGGCGCGGCTCTGCTCCACACCGGTGCTGTATGTGCGCCTGGCGGGAAAGCGCGATGATCCGCCCCACCTCGCGGCCTTCGGTGCGGCGAGAGCCCTTCTGGCGCCCTATCCCGCGGCAATCGAGGCGACTGATACGCCGAGCTGGGTTCGGCATCGGACGTTCCATGCCGGCTTCCTGACAGCGTCCTCGGCCAGGTCTCGGCCGGGCAAGCATATCGCCGTGGTCTTCGGCCGCGGCGGATCGGGGGGCGACCGCGAGGCGCTGATCGCCGCCGCAAGCGCGGTGCCCGAGCGGCAATGGAACGTGCTGGGTCCTGTCTCCCCCGGCGCTTCCCGCCTCCCGGACAACCTGGCCTTGCTGGGCTGGCGCGATGACGTGGTGGAGATTCTGGCCGGCGCGGCGGTGGTGGTCGGTGGCGGCGGCGACGGGCTCCTGGCCGAGGTGGCCGCCTTGGGCAAACGCTTCATCTGCCTGCCTGAGCCAAGGCCATTCGACGAACAGGTTGCCAAGGCTGAGCGCCTCGCCGAACTCGGCGCTGCCATTTGCCGCACGTCCTGGCCGCAGGCAGATTCCTGGCCGGCGCTGCTGGACGAAGCCTTCGCGCTGGATCCGACGCGGATTGCCGCCCTGCACGACCCGCAGGCCCTCACCCGCGCGGCGGCCTTCATCGATGATGCCGCGCAAGCCTAAGAGAGCTTCGGCAGCGTTGCCGGCGGCCTGTTCGCAGCGCTGGCTTCGCAGAAATGGCCTCGATACCGCGCACGAGACGCGGGCCGTCCCGACCGGTCGAGCGGCGCTAGAAGCAGCGTTCGGGCGGGCAGGCCGAGGCCGCGATCTCCGCCTGCGTGGGCATGCGAAGTACGTGCAGGGCCGACGCGTCCGACGGCGCCGTGATCAGGCCCATCCGCGCGAACGCATCCAGCCATCCATCCATCGGCCAGATGCCATGCAGCTGCCTGAAGCGATTGGCGTTGGCGACGATGTCGGCAAAGTGGTGCAGCGGAGGATCATGGATCGCGTGGTACTGGTGAAAGGCCTTGGCGCTCCCGGCGAAGAGCAGCGGAACTCCGGTCGCGCGCGCGCGGAAGGCGAAGTCGGTGTCCTCGGCGCCGTATCCCGAAAAGGCCTCGTCGAAGCCGCCGAGCCGGTCAAAGCTGGCTTTCCGCATGCCAAACGCCAACGACCAGAACAGACCCGCATTCGATTCTGCACGCAGGCCGGCAGGAGGAAATTCGCGGACGGGATGGCGCATGCCTCGCTCCAGCATGGCGGACTCGTCCAGCCCTTGATCTCTCGCCGAAAGGTACAGCACCTCGCAGCAGATGAGCGCATCGGCGGTCGCGATGTCCTCCGCAAGGGCGGCGACAAGCTCTCGAGACGGGATGCAATCGACATCGAGAAAGATGAGATCGGGCGTGGCCGCGATGCGCGCCGCCATGTTGCGTGCCGCCGCCAGTGGCAGCCCGTCAGACGGCATATGATGCAGAACAACCGGGAAGGGCAGATCCGGCAGGGTAAGCGCATGCCGGCCCATATCGACCACGACACAGCGGTCGGGCAGACGCGTGCCGCGCGCAAGGCCCGCCAGCAGATTGCGCAGATGCCCCTCGCGCCCCTTGACCAGGGTGCAAACGCCTACCCTTGACCTATCGTGTGACGTCATCCGGCAGGAGTGCTCCCATGTTCCAACGCTATACCGCCACGGCGCAGCTCCTGCACTGGATCACCACGGCGGCGCTGTTCCTCATGCTCCCCTTCGTTTGGGTGGCGGAGAATTTCCCGCCGGGGCCGATCCGGGTCTACTGGTATTTTCTGCATGAGTCGTTCGGCATCACCGTTTTCCTGCTGGTGATCGCGCGGCTCACCTGGCGCTTCGCGCATCCGCCGCCAGCCCTGCCGGAGTCCCAGCCTCTGGCTCTACGCGCCCTTTCGGCGGGCACGCATTGGCTGCTGTACGCTGTGCTGCTGGTGATGCCCGTCACCGGCTACCTGATGGCCGGCAACGGCCAGCCGGTTCCCTTTTTCTTCGTGTCCCTACCCGGCTTGCCGAAGAACGATCCGCTGGGCGTGGTGGCCGACACTATTCACGTCTATGGCCAGTTCGCCGTCTATGCGCTCGTCATCCTGCATATCGCTGGCACCGTCTGGCATGTGGCCGTGCGACGCGACGGATTGTTGAACCGCATGCTGCCGCCTCAGCGGCCAGAGGTGTGATGGTTCGATCGGCTGATAGGATGCGACGCACCGACAGCCCGCTCGATTCTTGCCGCCGCATCCGCCTGAACCCTGCGGCGACGTTGATGAGCGCGGAGCCCGGGTGGGCTTTGGCGCCAGCACGATGTAGCCGCGCCATCATGTGGCCGGCCATGTACAACGCCGCGACGGAAGATAGATCCTCCTCGGGCGAGGCAGCGGCAACGGCTTGCCACGCTCATCGATGCGTAGATGGTGGCGGCTGACCTCGGTGTCGTTTAGCTCGACGCCGCGATCCGCCGTGAGGCCTTGACGGAACGCGCAGATAACCGGAGGTCTGTGTTAGACTGGATGAACGAACTTCAGTTTGTCGACTGAATCGTTGGCTCGCCGGACAACCACCTACGACGCGCTGGAAAAATTGATAAACTGGCGGATGGGGTGGGATTCGAACCCACGGTGAGGTCACCCCCACGGCGGTTTTCAAGACCGCTGCCTTAAACCGCTCGGCCACCCATCCGGAATCGAAACTTCCGGGCATCATCAACGTTGCTCGCAACGGACCAGGACCAGGGACAAGCATGAACCCGATCAAGCCGCTCTTCGTCATGCTCATTCTGGCCCTCGCGCCGGGCCTGGCCAAGGGGCAGATTGTCCCTGTCATTCCAGCGGCACCGACGCCACCACCCGCGGACCTGCGCGGATCACTCTCACTGTCGATCGAGAACGACGTCCTCAACGGCACCGATCGCTACTACACCAACGGTCTCCAGCTTTCTTGGTATTCGCCCTCCGCCGACCTGCCGCTGCCGCTCGACTGGCTGGATCGCCAGCTGGACTTCCTTCTCGGCAAGGGCCAGCTGCGCTGGGGCGCGGCGTTCGGCCAATCGATCTTCACCCCGCAGGACACCGAGCGCCGCAACCCGGACCCGCGCGACCGCCCCTATGCCGGGCTGCTCTACGGCACCGTCTCGCTCGCGCGCGACAACGGCAGCAGCTTCACCCTGTTCGAGCTGCAGGCCGGCCTGGTCGGCCCCTCCGCACTCGGCCGCCAGGTGCAGAACAACTTCCACGACCTGATCTCCGACAACCGCTCCAACGGCTGGCGCTACCAGCTGCGCGACGAGTTCGTGTTCGGCGCCGTGCTCAGCCGCACCTGGCGCGTGCCGCTGCTGCGCTTCGCGGGGCTGGAGGTGGAGGCGCTGCCGTCGGCGACCGCCTCGCTCGGCACGCTGCTGACCTCCGCCGCGGCGGGCGGGATCATTCGCATCGGCCAGGGGCTGGATGCGGATTTCGGCCCCGCCCGCATCCGCCCGGCGCTGTCGGGTTCCGCCTTCTTCCAGCCGCGCACGCGCGAATTCGGCTGGTACGTCTTCGCCGGTGTCGAGGGCCGCGCGGTGGCCCGCGACATCCTTCTCGACGGCAACACCTACCGGCAGAGCCGCAGCGTCGACCACCGGCCCTTCGTGGGCGACGCCGTGTACGGCTTGGCGGTGATGTATGCCGGCGTGCGGCTGAGCTACACGCAGGTCGCGCGCACCGAGGAATTCTATGGCCAGCGCGGCGGCGTGCAGCGCTTCGCCTCGCTGAACACGACCTTCCGCTTCTGACCCACGGCATCCGGTAGGCAGGGGCACAAATCCGGCGCAGGCTTTCCGCAAAGGGAGGCCCGCCGAATGCCACAGGCTCGAAAAACCGCCGTCGTCACCGGTGCCGCGCGCGGCATCGGCCGCGCGACCGCAGATCGGTTTATTGCCGCTGGCTGGCGCGTCGCGCTGCTCGACATCGACCTGGCGATCGAGGCGGCACCCGAGAGCGACAGCGTCTTCCCCATCCGGGGAGACGTCTCCAACGAGGCAGCCGTCCATGCTGCCTTTGCCCGTATCGCGGCAAAGTTCGGCCGGCTCGACGCGCTGGTGAACAATGCCGGCATCGCCGTGTTCAAGCCGTTGCTCGAGACGAGCTTCGTGGAGTGGCAGCGCGTGCTTGAGGTCAATCTCGGCGGCGCATTCCTCTGCGCGCTCTCCGCAGTGCCCTTGATGCGGCAGGGTGGCGGTGGGGCGATCGTGAACATCACCTCGATCTCGGGCCTCCGCGCTTCGACGCTGCGGGTCGCCTACGGCACCAGCAAGGCAGCGCTGGCGCAGCTCACCCGGCAGATGGCGGTCGAATTCGCCCAGTATGGAATCCGCGCCAACGCCGTAGCACCCGGGCCGGTGGATACCGCAATGGCCAAGGCTGTCCACTCGCCCGACATCCGGGCGGCCTATCACGACGCGATCCCGCTCGGCCGCTACGGCCTGGAGCAGGAGCTGGCGGAAGCGATATTTTTCCTGTGTGGAGAGGGCGCCAGCTACATCACCGGCCAGGAACTGGCCGTCGATGGTGGCTTCGAAGCGACGGGGATTGGCCTACCGACGCTGCGGCAGGAAGGCACGGCATAGCGCAAGGGGGCCGGAGGCTAGATGCCTCCGGCCCTTTCGCTTTAGCGGTTCGGGGCGACGCGCTGGCCCGGCTGCACCGGGGCATTGCCGCTGCCGTTCTCGGTCTGCGGCGACTGGTCACGGCCCGGCGCCGGAGCGAAGCCCGGGGTGATCGGCGTGCCCTGCGCGGGCGGCACGTTCGACTGGCCGGGAACGGCCTCGGGCGGACGAACGGTGGTGCCACCCGGCGTCGTCACGGTGTCGGGGCGCGTCGGCGAGATCTGGGCCTGGGCGATGCCCATGGAACCGAACACCAGCGTGGCGGCGAGAATGGCTTTCGAGACTGTCATCGCTTCTTCCTAGTTTCTTGACCCGGAACAACTCCGGGCTTCTGCGATGACAACGCGTCCACTTGGCGCGGGTTGCGTTCAGGCTCCGGGCCATTCCGGCGCACGAAAGCTCTGCACTTCGAAGAGGTAGCCGGCCGGGTCGCGGAAGAAGAAGCCGTAGACGTTGAACTCCTTCGATAATGTCGGCGCGGTCAGGTCGGTGGCGCCGGCGGCCCTGAGGTGCGCGTGCCAGCCATCCACATCCGCCGTGACGAAGGTGTGGACCGAGCCGCCTTCGCTGCGCGCCTCTTGCAATTGCCGCGGCCCGCGCGCTTCGCAGATGCCGAGGAAGGCCCGGTTCGCGGCCACCGCGAAGATCGCGCAGCGCCCCTGGTCGAGCACCATCGGCAGGCCCAGCACCTCCGCGTAGAAAGCCCGGCAGGGCGCGGGGTCCTCCGCATAAAGGAAGGTCACGGCTTGCGCGAAAGGTTCCGGCGGCATGGCGGAAGCATGCATGGCCGTCGCATCGGCGACCAGTTACATTCCGCGCCATCCACCGGAGGGGAAGATTGATATGCGACCACCCATCACCGTGACCGAGCCTGCCTGGCTGCGCGAGTTCAAGGCCTTCATCATGCGCGGCAGCGTGGTGGACCTCGCCGTCGGCATCATCATTGGCGCGGCCTTCACTGCGATCGTCGCCTCGATGGTCGAGGACCTGGTCAACCCGATCATCGGTCTGCTGATCGGCGGGATCGACTTCTCGAACCTGTTCGTGGTGATCAGCGGCGAGCGGCGGCCCTCGCTGGACGCGACGCGCCAGGGCGGCGCCTCGGTGCTCGCCATCGGCAAGTTCCTCAATGCCGTGATCAAGTTCGCGATCGTGGCCTTCGCGGTGTTCTGGATGGTCAAGGCACTCTCGCGCTTCAAGGCCAAGGAGGAGGCGAAGCCCGCCGAACCGCCGGCGCCCACGCCGTCGGAACTGCTGCTGACCGAAATCCGCGACGAGCTCCGCGCCGCGCGCGCCGCTACGCCGACAACCTGATCCGGCCCGCCCCCGCCATGGCCGCGATGCGCGCGGCGATGGCGGGAATGGCACCCGAATCCAGCCCGAGCAGCCGCTGCACGCCGGCGGCGAGCTCACCCTCGGTCGCCACGGGCACCGCGGCCATGAGCCGGGCGGCCGCCACCTCGATCTCGGCGGGAGCGACCATCGCGACCCGGCGCAGCAGGGGCAGGCAATCGCGCCGGTTGCGTGGGGAAATCACGCTGCCTTCCGCGCGCCAGAAGCCGCCCTCCTCGACCAGCCCGTGCAGTTGGCGGGCCAGCTTCTGCGCCTGCGCCAGCGCGGCGATGTCGGCGGCGGGGAGCGTCTCGCGCGCGAAAAGCAGGCGCATGCGCTCGGCGATCACCTCGCCATGGACCGGCGCTTCGGCGGTGACAACGGCGGCCACGATCTCCGCTAGCCTGGCGAAGGGCACGTCTGGGATGGCGACGCCCGAGGGCACCTCGACCACCGCCGCCGCATAGGGCGCGGCGAGCCCGGTGTCGGGTGCGGCCATCTCCGGCGCGGCGGATGGGAGCGTGGCGCCGAGCAGCGCGCCGATCCGCGCCGCCTCCGCCTCCGGCCGCGCCAGCCAGGCGAGCGACCATGCCCGCGCCAGCGTCCAGCCCATGCCAGTGAGCGCGGCGTCGCGCCCGCGTTCGCGGTCGCGTGCGCAGCGCAGCGCGGCCCAGTCGCCGGCATCGGCCTCGATACCCAGGATGTAGTCGCCACCCTCCTTCGCCGCGACGTCGAGGAACAGGCCGGCGAGGCCCACGCGCGGCACCGCCTGCTTGCCCGCGCGGGCCACAGCCTCCCCGATCAGCGCGGCGAGCGGCGCCGTCTCGCCGGCATTGCCGGAGCGCGGTGCCTCGGCGGTGCCGGCGGCGAAGGCGAGGAAGCCCTTCAACGCCGCCTCGCCGCCGACGCCGTCCGAGCGGCTGAGGTCGATGTCGTCGGCGGCGATGTCGGAGAACACCACGCAGCGCTTCTTGGCGCGCGTCACCAGCACGTTCAGCCGACGCTCGCCTCCTTTCGCTGAAACCGGCCCGAAATTCATGCGCAAGGCTTTCCCGGTTTCCCGAACAAAACCGACACTGATAAAAATCGCGTCGCGCTCGTCGCCCTGCACATTCTCCAGGTTCTTGATGAAGAAAGGCTCGTTCGGATTGGCGGAGAAGAAGGGCTCGGTCTCCGGGCTCGCGCGCCGCGCCGCCTCGACCGCATCCATGATCGCGTCGCGCTGGTCCATGGAGAAAGCGGCCACACCCAGCGTGTCGCGCGGCGTCTCCCGCGCGTGGCGGATCACCGCCTCGGCCACCGCCTTGGCCTCGGTGTTCTCGGCACCCTTGGCCGCGACGTCGACCTTCACCAGCGACAGGCCGAGTGCCGCCGAACGCGCCTTCGGCGAAGGCAGCACGCAGAGCCGGCCGGCGTAGAAGGTGGCGTTGGAGAAGGCGATGAGGCTCTCGTGCCGGCTGCGGTAATGCCAGCGCAGCAGCGCCGAGGGCACCCCGCGCGCATTGCACAGGCCGAGCACGCTTTCCACGTCGCGTGCTGCGACGGTGTCGCTCTCGCCGCCGTCGTCATCCTCGCCGGTCATGCGCTGGAAGAACTGCGTGGGCGGCATCTGCCGGTCATCGCCCACCACCACGACCTGACGCGCACGCGCGATCGCGCCGAGCGCATCGACTGGCTCGATCTGGCTCGCCTCGTCCATCACCAGCATGTCGAAGGACAGCCCCGGCGTGAGCCCGTGCGGCGGCGCGAGGAACTGCGCGACGGAAAGCGGGCTCATCATGAACACCGGCTTGGCCGTCTGCACGGATTGCCGCGCGCGCACCAGCAGCTCGCGCACCGGCAGGTGGCCGCGCTTCTTCTCCATCTCGCCGCGCAGCACCTCCATGCCCGGCATGCCCGCGCGCACCTTCCTCAGGTCCTCGGCATGGGCGAAGGCCGCCTCGGTGCGGGCAAGAGTGACGCGGTCGCGGTCGGCGTCGCGGAATTCCTCGACCAGCCGGTCGGCGGCTTCGCCATCGAAGGCGGCGAGTTCGGGATGCGCGTGCATCGCGGCGTCCAGCAATGATTCGAGCAGCGCGTGGTCGAAGGCGTCCTCGGCCGCATCGGGCGCGAGCCGGCCGTTGGCGATGGCTTCGGCGAAGGCCTCGACCTCACCGGCGGCGGCGCGCGCGCGGCGCCAGGCCTGCCACAGCGGCAAGGTCTCGGGCTCGGTTGCCCAGGCGCCCAGCATCTCCACCAGCCGCGCGAAGGAGGGCGGCGGGCCGACGAGGGCCACAGCCTCCATCAGGATGTTCCAGGCGGCCGAGGCGACCGCGACCGGCGCGAGGTCGAGTGGGGCGGCGCCGGCGGTCAGCGCGCGCGCGGCCTCGGCGCCATGCGCCTCCCGCCACGCCAGCAGCGGGGCCATCGCCGCACCACCCCAAAGGGTGCCGAAGGCGCCGCGGCCCAGCGCCTCGCCGGCCGCGAGTGCCGCCTGCGCCTTCTGCCCGGCAATCGCCGACGCCAGCGCCGGCATCGGGTTCTCCGCATCGCGCGCGATGGCGGCGGCCACGGCGTTCGCCGCCCGCCTGGCACCCGAGAGGAAGCCGAACACGCCGCCGGGTTCGGCGAGCGTCGCGCGCGCGGCCTCGATGCCAGCGACCTCCAGCGCACCGGGCAGCAGTGCGGGGTCGGCACGCGCGGTGTCGAGGGCGGCCTGCGCCTCGACCAGGGCGCGCAGCGGCGCGGGATCGGCGACCCAGGCCGGGTGCGCCAGCGCGGCCGCGTCATGCTCCGGCACCACCGCGAGGGCGGTGGAGATCGCCTTCAGCGCGTCCACCTCGGCCGGCCCAGGCGCCGGCCGACCCAGCGCGCGCGCCAATGGCGCGAGGGCGGCGGCACCGCCGGCGAAGGCACGGATTAGGTCCGGCAAGCGTGCCATCAGCCGGTCCGTCTCGCTTGGCGTCAGGTCGCGCGCGACGCCCGCATAGGCGCTGCGGGCGCCGACGGCCCGTGCGGCAAGTTCGCGCACGGCGTCGCGATTGTGCTCGATCCGCGCCGTGTCCCAGGCGCCGGCCTCCAGCGCCAGGTCGCCGGCCTTCACGCCGCGCGCGCGCAGTGCGGCGAGGCGCCCGATCACCGCATGCAGCGGCAGCCCACTCTCGCCGACTGCGCCGCGCATGGCATCCGCGTGCCGGTTGATCCGCCCGCGCAGGGCGCCGAGGCGGCGGATCACCGGATCGCGGTCCGGCCGCGGCGGCGCCGGGCTCGCGAGGGTCGCGCGCAGCTCATCCAGCACGGCGCGCTTGGACTGCTTCTCGCTGTGCAGTTCGAGGCAGGCGGCGCCCAAGCCCACTTGGGTCAGGCGGCGCTGCACCACTTCGAGCGCGGCAAGCTTTTCCGCCACGAACAGCACGGAGCGGCCGTCGAGCACCGCCTGGGCGATGATGTTCGCGATGGTCTGGCTTTTCCCCGTCCCGGGCGGTCCCTGGATCACCAGGTGGCCACCGCGCCGCACCGCCTCGACCGCCAGCGCCTGGCTGCCGTCGACGTCCATCACGTGGTCGAGCCGCTCCACCGGGATGGTCGCATCCACATCCGTGTCGTCGGGGAATCCGGGCACGGCGTCCGGCAGCGCCTCGCCGCCGACCAGGGCGCGGATCAGCGGGTGGGTGAGCAGGCCCGGATTGGCCGCGGGGTCCAGGTCGCGCCACATCAGGAATTTTGCGAACGAGAACAGCCCGACGGCCAGCGCATCGGCGTCGACCCGCCAGAGCGGCTGACCGGTGATCGCGCCGGCCACCGTTTCCGCCCACTTGGTCGGGTCGTAAGCCTCGGGGTCGAATTCCGGCAGCGTGATGCGGAACTGCGCCGAAAACATCTCGCGCAGCGACAGGTTCTCCGCCACCTCGGCGACATCCGCGCGCAGCCGGAACACCTGGGAGACGCCTTCGCGCTCCAGCGTCACCGGCAGCAGCGCGAGCGGGGCGAGGCGCTCCGTCTCGGGCGTGGCCGCGTCGCGCCAGGCGAGCGCGCCGATCGCGAGATACAGCGTCGCGATGCCCGATTCTTCGCGCGCGATCCGGGCATCGCCCAGGATATCGCGCACCCGCTTCGCGAGGTCGGCGGCCGGCATGCGGACGCGCAGCTTGGTATCGGCCTGCCAGGCCTCCCGCGTCCCGGCCGCATCGGCGGTGGACACGCCCGTGGCCCTGGCACTCGCCGTCTTGCGCGCGCCGCGGCGGGGCTTGCCCGCCGGCGGTGCGTCGGCGGGCGCCTCCGCTTCGCCGCTGGAGACCGATTCGAAGCTGAACGCCACGCCCTCGCGCAGCTTCGCCACCAGCTGGTCCGCATCCTCGTCATCGAGGATGACGACGCCGCGCGAGCGCCCCGGCTTGGGCAATGCGAGCAGGCGGTTCCGCGTGGACAGGTCCAGCAATCCGCGCCGCGCATCCTCCAGCGCCTGGGCCAGGGTGGTCATCGGCTAGAAATCCTCCGAGGCGCCGAGCAGGCGGCGCAGGCGCAGCTCCTCGAGATCCAGTTCCTGGCCGATGCGCTGCAGCAGCTCCTCATCGAGCCCGTCCTCGCGATGGTGGCGCAGCAGCCGCGCGCGGCCATGCTGGAGCGCTTCGAGCCGCAGCTGCAGCCGCGCGGTGCGCTCGGCGGCGACCGCGCCCTGGCCGATGCCGTCGAGCAGCCGGACATTGTCGCGGTATTCGGGAAGGATGTCCTGCGCGATGGCGCCGTCGAGCGGGTCATCGGCGTGCTCGACCAGCCGCGCGAGCGAGGCCTGCGCCACCAGAGTGCGCGCCGCGGCCTCCTCCCAGCGCATCCGTGGGCTGCGCTTCTCCTCCACGCCCAGGCGGCGGATCACCCATTCGAGCGTGGTGCCCTGCACCACCAGCGTCGCGAGGATGGCGCAGAAGGCGAGGAAGATGAGCAGGTCACGCGCCGGAAAATCGATCGGCAGGGCCAGCGCGGCGGCGAGCGAGACCACGCCGCGCATCCCCGCCCAGGACAGCACGATGGTGTAGCTGAACGGCGGCAGCGGGTCGCGTCGGCGGATCGAGGGGATCTGGCGCGGCAGCCACACCGCCGGCGCGATCCACACGAAGCGCGAGACGATTAGCACCACCGAGATCGCCGAGGCGAGCCCGATCAGGGTCAGCGGCGTATAGGCGTCCAGCCGGTCGAGGATGGCGTTGAGCTGCATCCCGATGATGATGAAGACCAGGCTGTTGAGGATGAATTCCAGGAACTCCCACACCACCCGGGCTTCCTGGCGCGTCCGCGCGGACAATGACGTATGCGCGGCGCGGCCGAGCAGGATGCCCGCCGTCACCACCGCCATCACGCCCGAGGCATGCACAGCCTCGGCCGCGAAGAAGACCGCGAAGCACATCACGAAGCTTGCCGCCGTCTCGAGCAGCGTGTCGCGCAGGCGCGGGATGATCCAGATCGCCGCCCGGCCGATCACCCAGCCGATCGCGACGCCGCCGCCGGCGACGAGGATGAAGGCGCCGGCCGCCTCCCACGGGCTGAAGGCGGTGACCATGGCGGCCACCGCGAAGCGGTAGACCACCAGCGCCGAGGCGTCGTTGATCAGGCTCTCGCCTTCCAGCACGGTCACCAGCCGCCGCGGCAGGCGCAGCCGTTGCAGGATGGAACTCGCGGCGACCGCGTCGGGCGGGGCGACGATCGCACCCAGCGCGATCGCCGCCGCCCAGGGCAGGTCCGGGATCATGGCCCGCGCGACGATCGCGATGCAAAGCGTGGTGAACAGCACGCAGCCCACCGCGAGCAGCAGGATGGGGCGGATGTTCTTGCGGAAATCCCGCCAGTCGGTGCGATAGCCGCTCGCCTGCAGCAAAGGCGGGAGAAAGAAGGCGAGCGCGATCTGCGGGTCGAGCTCGACCTGCGGCATGCCGGGGATGAAGGCGATGGCCATGCCGCCGAGGACGAGGATGACCGAATAGGGCAGCCGCGAACGCTGCGCGATCAGCGCGAAGCCGATGCAGACGGCGATCAGGGCAAGGACGGCTTCGACGAGGGCCATGCACCCTACTTGCCCGAAACAATGCCGGTTAGGGAAGCCTCGGCGCGCCCGGGCCCTCGAGCCGGTCGATGCGCGCCAGAGCCTCGCGCAGCATGGTGGTGAGTTCGAGCATCTGCTGCTCGCGCAGCAGGTCGATCTTCTGGTGCAGCAGGGTGATGTCGGCCTCGGCGCGCAGGTTGACCCGGTAGTCGGCGAGCGCACGGCTGCGGTCGACTTCGGATTGCCGGTTCTGGCTCATCATGATGATCGGCGCGGTGTAGGCCGCCTGGAAGCTCAGCATCAGGTTGAGCAGGATGAACGGGTAGGGATCCCAGGCTCCGGCGCCGATGACCGCGTTGCCGGTGATCCAGGCGAGCAGTGCGACCGACTGGATGAGGATGAAGCGCCAGGACCCGACGATGGCGGCGACCGCGTCGGATAGGCGCGTCCCGAAGGTCCGCGGCGGGAGCGGCTTGTTGCGACGGCGCTGGCGGGCCCGCGCGACGGTGCGGGCGACATTGTCCTCACGCGCCGTCATGGATCAGCTCCGTCCGTAATTGTCCTCGAAGCGCACGATGTCGTCCTCGCCGAGGTAGCTGCCCGACTGGACCTCGATCAGCACGAGCGGGATCATACCCGGATTCTCCATGCGGTGGATGCAGCCCAGGGGCAAATACACGCTCTCATTCTCGCGCAGCAGGATCTGCTCGGCGTCGCGCTGGACCAGCGCGGTGCCGCTCACCACCACCCAATGCTCCGCGCGGTGGAAATGCTTCTGCAGGCTCAGCCGCGCGCCGGGACGGACCACGATGCGCTTGACCTGAAAGCGCTCGCCGCGGATCACGCCCTCATAATGGCCCCAGGGGCGATAGGCGCGGCGATGCTCGGTGGCCTGCGCGTGGCCGCCGCTCTTGAGGCGCTCGACGAGCTTCTTCACATCCTGCGCGCTGTCGCGGTGCATCGCGAGCACGGCGTCGTCGGTGACAACGATGACCGCGTCCTTGAGGCCCACGACGCCGGTGAGGATGCCCTCGCTGCGGATCAGGCAGCGCTCGGCATCGACCAGCTCGACCGGGCCTTCCGTGACATTGCCGGCGGCATCCTTGGGGCGGACCTCCCACAGCGAGGCCCAGGAGCCGAGGTCGGACCAGCCGATCGCGGCCGGCACCACGGCCGCGTGCTCGGTGCGCTCCATCACTGCATAGTCGATTGAGATCGACGGCGCGCGCTTGAACGCCGCCGGGTCGAGGCGGACGAAATCGAGGTCCCGCGTCGCGCCCGCGACCGCATCGCGCGCCGCGGCCAGCACCTCCGGCGCGTGAGTCGCGAGCTCGGCGATCAACGTGCCGGCGGTGGCAACGAACATCCCCGAATTCCACCAATGCTGGCCGCCGAGCACCAGGCGCGCCGCGGTCGGCCCATCGGGCTTCTCGATGAAGCGGGCGACGCGGAACACGCCGGCGACGTCGGGCAGCGCCGCGCCCTTCTCGATGTAGCCATAGCCGGTCTCGGCGGCGGTCGGCGCCATGCCGAAGGTGACGATCAGCCCGGTCTGGGCGGCCTCCTCGGCGCGCGCGAGGGCGGTGTGCAGCGCGGGCACGTCCTCGATCGCGGCATCGGCCGCCATCAGCCACAGCAGCGTCTCCGCGCCATGGGCCTCTTCGGCGAGCAGGGCGGCGACGGCAATGGCCGGGGCGGAGTTGCGCGCGACGGGTTCGAGCACGATGCGCGCGCCGGGGATGGCGCGCAGCTGCTCGGCGACCAGGAAGCGGTGGGCCTCGTTGCAGACCACCATGGGCGGGTGGAAGGCCTCGCCGGCGGCGCGCAGAGCCGTCTCCTCGAGCATCGGGCGCTCGGAGATCAGCGGCCAGAACTGCTTCGGATAACTCTCGCGCGAGAGGGGCCAGAGGCGGGAGCCGGAACCACCGGAAAGAATGACGGGAAGGATCACGCGGGCCTCCGACAAAAGAAAAGAGTTCGGGAGACGTCCCCCCGAACTCTTTTTTCACTCCCTACACGGGTCGTGGCCAGGAATAAAGCACGCTACTCGCTCTCTATTCCGCGAGCGCCTTGTCCTTGCCCTTGCGCAGGGAGGGCAGCAGCATCGCGATCATCGCCGCCGCCGCGATCGCCAGCATCGAGGCGCTGATCGGCCGTTCGACGAACACCATCACGTCGCCGCGGCTGAGTAGCATGGCCCGGCGGAGGTGTTCTTCCATCATCGGGCCAAGCACGAAGCCGATCAGCAGCGGTGCCGGCTCCATCTTCAGCTTGGAGAAGATGTAGCCCACGAAGCCGAACAGCACCGTCTGGTAGACGTCGAACACGTTGTTGCTGAGCGAATAAACGCCGATCGCGCAGAACACGAGGATCGAGGGGTAGAGATACTTGTAGGGAACCTGCAGCAGCTTCACCCACATGCCGATCATCGGCAGGTTGATGACCAGCAGCATCAGGTTGCCGATCCACATGGACGCGATCAGACCCCAGAACAGGTCCGGCTGCGCCTCGACCATGCGGGGCCCGGGCTGGATGCCCTGGATGATCAGCGCGCCGACCATCAGCGCCATCACGGCGTTGGCCGGGATGCCCAGGGTGAGCAGCGGGATGAAGGAGGTCTGAGAGGCCGCGTTGTTGGCACTCTCCGGCCCGGCGACACCCTCGATCGCGCCATTGCCGAACTCGGCGCGGCCGCGCGACATCTTCCGCTCCATCATGTAGGAGCCGAACGAGGCGAGTGCCGCGCCACCACCGGGCAGGATGCCGAGCAGCGAGCCGACGACGGTGCCGCGGAGAACCGCGGGCGTCGCGCGGGAGAATTCCTCCTTGGTCAAAAACAGCGAGCCAACCTTGGCGGCCAGCACGCTGCGCTGCTCGGGGCGTTCAAGGTTGAGGATGATCTCGGCGATGCCGAACATGCCCATGGCGATCGAGACGAAGCCCACGCCGTCCGACAGCTCCGGCACGCCGAAGGTGAAGCGCTGCTGGCCGGTCTGCACGTCGGTACCAACGAGGCCAAGGGCAACGCCGAGGACCACCATACCGACCGACTTCAGCACCGAACCCTGCGCGAGCACGGCGGAGATGATCAGGCCGAGCAACATCAGCGAGAAGTAGTCGGCGGGGCCGAAGGACAGCGCGACGGACGTCAGCAGCGGACCCGAGGCCGCGACCAGTACGGTCGCGACCGTGCCCGCGAAGAACGACCCCAGCGCCGCGATCGTGAGGGCCGCGCCGGCGCGTCCGTTGCGCGCCATCTTGTAGCCTTCGAGCGTGGTGACAACGGAACTCACCTCGCCTGGCAGGTTGAGCAGGATGGCGGTGGTGGAGCCACCATACTGCGCGCCGTAATAGATGCCCGCGAGCATGATGATGGCCGTCGTCGCCGGCTGGCCGAAGGTGATCGGCAGCAGCAGCGAGATCGTCGCCACCGGACCGATGCCCGGCAACACGCCGATGGCAGTGCCGATCAGGCAGCCGAGAAGGCAGAACAGGATGTTGTTCACCGTCAGCGCGACGGCGAACCCGTGACCCAGATTGGTCAACAGCAATTCCATGGCATTATTTCCTTATTGCTTCGCCCGGATCACAGGAACTGCGGCCAAACGTTCACGCGGATATCAAGCTCCTTGATGAACACCCACCAGCACAACACGCACAGAAAGATGATCATCCCAAGCACGCCCTTGGGCCGATGGTCGGGGTCGGCGAGTGCAGAGACCAGGATGCAGCCGACCAGCGCCAGCATCAGCCCACCCTGCTCGAGCAGCAGACCGAACAGCGCAAAGCCCGCATGGACAAGCCCCAGCGCGCGCCACCCATGCGGGATCGCGAGCACCAGGCACCCGGCCAGGATTGCCGAGCCCAGGATGTAGTAGTTGCCCTGGAAGATGTTGAGGCGCTCGACGATGATGTAGGTCGCGAAGAACGCGACGATGGCCGCCGGGATCGCGAGCACCTCGCCCGTGGTCCACTTGTCGAGCGGGTTGGGCCCGCTGAACAGCGCGAAGAGGGTCACGATGGCGCCGATCCCGAGCAGGATGACGAAGGTCAGCATGGGCATGTAGCCGGGCCCCATGCGACGGGCGGTGCCGAGCGCGTGGTCCTGGTTCAGCCAATAGCCGATCACCGCGAACAGAATCAGGATGATGCCCGAGAGCAAATCCTTGGTGTTGATCTTCATCCCAAACCCCTTGCCGGAACGTGGCCCGTTCCTGTCTTGAACTGCAAACGCATCATCCCGCCTCGGCGCCGGAGGCTCTCACCACCGGCGCCCAGCGGGCGAATTCCTCCGCGACGAAACGCGTGAAGCCGGCCGCATCCAGCGTGCCAGGCGTGCCGCCGAATTCGGCATAGCGCGCGCGCACATCGGCGGTTGCCAGCACAGCGCGCACTTCCGCGTTCAACTTGGCGACGATCGCGGCCGGCAGGCCGGCGGGACCGGACAGGCCAAACCAGCTGTCGCAGACGAGGTCCACGCCCTGTTCGCGGAACGTCGCCACCTCGGGGAAGGATGGGTGGCGCTCGGCCGAGCACATCGCGATGGCGCGCACGCTGCCGCCGCGGATATGCGCCGCCGCGGAGGGCAGGCTGTCCGACATCAGCGGCACCTGCCCGGCGATCACTGCGGTCATCGCCGGGCCGGCGCCGCGGAAGGGAACATGGTGCAGGTCGATGCCGGCGAGCTGCGCAAGCTGCACGATCAGCAGATGGTTCGAGGAGCCCGCACCGGAGCTCGCGACGTCGAGGCCCTGCGGCGCGGCGGTGGCGCGGGCGCGCAGCGTCGCGAGATCGGTGATCCCGGCACCGCGGTGGGCGACCCAGACCGACGGGTTCGACGTGACCAGCGCCACATGGGTGAAGTCGCGCACCGCGTCGTAGCGCACCGTATTCGCCGGATAGAGGCTGGGGCTGATCGCGTGGCTCGCGATGTTGGACATCACCAGCGTGTGCCCATCGGGTGCCGCACGCGCGACGAACTCGGAGCCGACCATCGCACCCGCGCCGGCACGGTTCTCGATGATGACGGGCTGGCCGAGACGTTCGCCCAGGCCTTGAGCGATCAGCCGCGCGACGAGGTCGGTGGTGCCGCCCGGCGCGAAGGGGACGATGAGGCGGATGGGCTGCGAGGGCCAAGCCTGCGCGAACGCGGGCGCGCCGACCATCGCGATGGCGCTAAGCCCCGCGATGACGCCGCGGCGTCGCACTGTCCCGGCTTTGAACCGCACTGAACCCATCCCTCCCGGAGGTCTTGCGCGGGTATTGCATGGCATTTCATGCGCAAGCAAGCCGCTAGCATTGTCATGGAGCCAACTTCACCTAAGGTCACCGCACGAAGATTGCGCATTTTATCCCGGGAGATCCGCGCCATGCTGCCCAATGACCCGCAAAGCGCCTTGCGGGACGCGGTTACCGTGCTGGAACCCCACCTGATCGCGCTGCGCCGCAGCATTCACGGTCACCCCGAACTCGCCTTCCGGGAGACGCGCACCGCGGGCATCGTGGCGGCCGAACTCGCGCGGCTGGGCATTGTCCACCGCACCGACGTGGGCGGCACCGGCGTGGTCGGCACGATCGAGGGCGGCCGCCCGGGTCCGACGCTCGCGATCCGTGCCGACATGGATGCGCTGCCGATCCATGAGGAGACCGGCCTGCCC
Organism: Plastoroseomonas arctica; assembly: GCF_018128965.1. Lineage (GTDB taxonomy): Bacteria > Pseudomonadota > Alphaproteobacteria > Acetobacterales > Acetobacteraceae > Plastoroseomonas > Plastoroseomonas arctica. The sequence goes on along the minus strand of NZ_JAAEDH010000016.1, from coordinate 33,513 downwards.
TTTGCGTCCGATACCGATGGCCAGATGCACGCGTGCGGGCACGACATCCACACCGCGACGCTACTGGGTGTCGCCGCCATCCTGCGCGACCGCGCACCGCACTTCGCCGGCTCCATCCGCCTGATCTTCCAGCCGGCCGAGGAGATCCTCGAAGGGGCCGCGGCGATGATCCGCGATGGCGCGGGGGAGGGCATCGACATGGCGCTCGGCTTCCACAACCAACCGGACATGCCGGTCGGGACATTCGGCTATGTGCGCGGCGCCTCGCTGGCGGCCTCGGACAGTTTCGACATCATCATCCAGGGCAAATCCGGCCACGCCGCGCACCCCTATGCGGCGGTCGATCCCATCGTCGCCGCGGCCGCCTTCGTGGGCCAGGTGCAGACGGTGGTCAGCCGCGAGGTGAAGCCGCTGCACCCGGCCGTGGTCACCATCGGGCAATTCACCGCGGGCACCACCTACAACATCATCCCCGAGCGGGTGCACCTGAAGGGCACGGTGCGCACGCTGCACGCCGCGGCGCGTGACACCGTGGAGGCCGCGATCCGACGGCTCGCGGACGGCATCGCGCTGGGGATGCGCGTCACCTGCACCATCGACTACCGGCGAAAGGTGCCCCCGCTGGTCAACGACGACCGCGTGCTGGACCCCACCATCGCCGCCGTGCGCGCGCAGTTCGGCGACGTGGTGCATGCGGGCGAGCCCTCGATGGGGGCCGAGGATTTTGCCGAGTTCGCCGCACTCGCGCCGGCTTTCCAACTGCGCATCGGCGCCGGTGCCGCGGGCCGTGACGACCGGCTGCACAACGCCCACTACCAGCCCGACGAGGCCTGCATCGGCCTGGGCGTGCAGGCGCTGTCGCGCGCCGCGCTGGAGCTGCTGGCTTGAGCGGCCATCGCATCGCGCAGCTCACCGCGCCCGTCGTCGCGGCGCGGCTCGCCGCCGGTGCGGCGGTGCTGCTGCCGATGGGCAGCACCGAGACGCACGGTCCCGCCCTGCCGATGGGCGACTACCTCTATGCCGAGGACATCGCCACGCGCATCGCAGAGACGGCTGCGCAGGCCGGCGACGATGCGCTGGTTGCCCCACCGGTCCCGTTCGGCGGGGAGGATTTCTTCGCCGGCGTCCCTGGCGGCGTCTCGCTGACCAATGACGTGCTGCAGGCCATCGTGGAACAGATGGCCGAGGCGTTCCTGCGCACCGGCACGCGGCGCATCCTTGTCGTCAACGGCCATGGCGGATCGATCGGCGCGGTCGATGCGGCGGCGAGGGCGATGCGCGCGAAGCACGGCGTCATCATCGCGACGCTGCACCTGTGGAAGGTCGCGGGCCCGTGGCAGCGCGAGCTGGGCGGCGCGCCGGAGGCCCTCGGACATGGCGGGGACCCCATTGCCTCGGTGGCGCTGCACCTGGTGCCGACGCTGTGCGCGCCAGAGGCCGCCCGGACGCGAACCCCCTCCGCACCCTTCCTCGGCCTGCCCATCACCGGCTTCGGCACCGTCGCGTGCGAGGGCGTCGAGTTCGCCGTGCCGATCAACGTGGCCGAGATCGCCGATGGCGGGGTCCAGGCCGCCGATGCGCGCGGCGTGAACCCGGCGCACGGGGCGCGCATCGTGGCGCGTTTCGCCATCGCGGGTGCCGCAATGCTGGCGGCGCTGCGCCAAACCGCCTAGGCTACCGCCATGCTCCGAGCCCCGCTGCTGGTCCTCGCCTTTGCCATCGTCCTGCTCGAGGAGACGATCTGGCGCTGGGCGCGCGCGCTCGGCGGCGTGCTCGCGCGCATCCCGATCTTTGCGGCGCTGGAGCGCCTGGTGCCGCGGATGGATCCGCGGCTTGTGCTCGCGCTGTTCCTCATCCCCATCGCGCTGCTGTTTCCAGTGAAGTTGACGGCGCTGTGGCTGATCGGAACCGGCCATGTGTTCACCGGCGTCGCGCTGATCGTCGCGGCGAAGATGCTCGGAACGGCCTTCTCCGCAAGGCTTTACACAATCGCCGAACCGCGCCTGATGCAGCTGCCGCTGTTCGTGCGCCTGCGTGGCCTGGTGACGCGCCTGCTGGCCCGCGCCCATGCCTATTTGGATGCCTCGCCGGCCTGGCAGTCGGCGCGGCGCGCGATGGCGCGCGCGAAGCAGTCGCTGCGCGATTTCAGGCTGCGCCATTTCGGCGGAGGCGGCTTCGCGGCGGCCCTCGCCTCGGTGCGCCGGCGGTTCCGCGCGCAGCCCTGAGCTCGCCGCCGCAGGCTCCGGCCGCGCGCCCCTGGGGCGCGAGATGCGCGGCGAAGCGCGCATGGGTGCTCGGCACTGAAATGCTGCCATTGGACAGGCGGTAGGGTCCCGCGATCCGGCCAAGCTGGTCCAGCATCACGACCAGCGCAGCGACGGCTTGCTGCATGCCCTCGATACTCGTTGCACTCTTGCCGGCGGTCATTGCCGCCCGGCTGTCTCATTCCCCATCCCGGTTGCGCCGTTGTCCCCAATAGACAAAAATAAAAGAAGGGGTTTGGGGGAATTCATTCCCCCATGCTTTCTTTCTCCTGGGGACCTCACATGAAAATCTGCATCTACGGCGCCGGCGCCATCGGCGGTCATCTCGCCGCGCGTTTCGCGAAGGGCGGTGCCGAGGTTTCAGTGATCGGCCGCGGCGCGCATCTGGAGGCGATCAAGGCGAACGGCCTCACCGTGCATGCCTTCGACGGCGTTCATCACTCGCGCCCGCACGCCGCGACCACGGCCGAGGAGCTTGGCCCACAGGATGCGGTGATCGTCACCACCAAGGCCCCTGCCCTGCCGAGCGTCGCCGCCGGCATCGCCCCCCTGCTGGGACGCGACACGTCGGTTGCCTTCATCATGAACGGCATTCCGTGGTGGTACTTTGATCGGCATGGCGGCCCGATGGATGGCCGTCGACTGCCGGAGGTGGACCCGGGCGAGGCGATCCGCGCGGCCATCGGGGTGGAGCGCGCGATCGGCGGGGTGGTCTATTCCGCGTGTTCCGTCCAATCGCCGGGCGTGGTGATTTCCGAGCACGCCGATATCCGCGTCTATCTGGGCGAGCCGGACGGCACTCTCTCCGCCCGCGCCCATGCCATCGCGGACCCGATGGCCGCCGGCGGCATGCCCTGCCCGGTGGTCGATGACATCCGGCACCGGGTGTGGGGCAAGCTGATGGGCAACCTGACCTCCGGCCCGCTGTGCCTGCTCTCGCGCAAAGACATGGCGAGCACGCTGAAGGATCCGGTGCTGTATGCAGCCGCGGTGCGGCTGGCGGAGGAGGGTGCGGCCATCGCCAAGGCGCTCGGCCATGATCTCGGAACCAGTGCCGAGGCGCGCGTGGCTCGGAGCGCGGGCATCGCGCACAAGCCCTCCATCCTGCAGGACCTGGAGCTCGGCCGGCCGATGGAGGTAGAGGCGCTGCTGAAGCTGCCGCTGCGCCTGGGCCGCGAGATGGGCGTGCCGACGCCAACGCTGGAATTGCTCGTGGCGCTCGCCGCCCAGGCGGCCGAAGCCGCGGGCTGCTACTCCCCCGCGGCGCGCTGAGCGTCCTGTGCGGCGGCCACGGTCGGCTGCGCGGCCACGGGGCTCGCCTGGCGTGACCCGTGGCGGCTGGCGAAGGCGCGGGTGAACTCGGCGCCGGCGAGGAAGATGACCGAGGAATAATACAGCCACACCAGCACCACCACGAGCGTGCCGGCCGCGCCGAACCCCTTGGCCACCGCGCTGCCGCCGACATAGGCCGCGATCAGCGTCTTGCCGGCGATGAACAGCAGCGCCGTGACCAGCGCCCCCAGCGTCACGTCGCGCCAGGCGAGGCGTCGGTCCGGCAGCACCTTGTAGATTGCCGAGAACAGCAGCGTCAGGACGATGAGCGACACGGTGAGATCGAGCGCAATGGCCAGCACGTCGCCGCCCGGCATCGTCTGCTTCAGCCAGTCGCCGAAGGAGGCGATCATCGCGCTGATCGACAGCGAGGTGATCAGGATGAAGCCCGTCGTGGCGACGAGCCCAATGGCCGAGGCCTTGGCGCGCATGAAGCGCGTGATCGTCTCGCGCATGGACCCGGCCGCAGGGGTCTCGGTTTTCCACACCGCGTTGAGCGCGGATTGCAGCGCCCCGAAGGCGCCCGAGGCGGTGAGCAGCAGCGTCGTCGCGCCGATCGCAAGCGCCACCGTGCCGCGTGCCTCGCCGAGTGCGCCTTGCGCCATGCCGCGCACCTCGACCGCCGCCTGTTCGCCGAGCAACCCGCGCAGCTGGTCGAGCATGGCTGCGTCGACCTGCTCATGGCCGAAGATCACGCCGGCGAGGCCGGTGGCGATGAACACGAGTGGTCCGATGGAGAACAGCGTGAAATAGGCGATGGAGGCGGCCCGCGAGAGCGCTTCGTCGGCGATGAAGCCCTCGCCGGCATCCTGCAGTAATTCCCACAAACCGCGCATGCGCCTACCCCCGAAACGGGGGAGCAACGCGGCGCGGCGGGCTCGGGTTGCCGCGGTTCAGGCCGCCGCGTCGAAGGTGGCCTGGTAGGCGAAGAGCCCGGCCTGGCCGCCGGTGTGCAGGAAGACGATGGTCTGGCCCTTCTTCCAAACGCCGCGGCGGCAGTAATCGATGAGCCCGGCCATGCCCTTGCCCGAATAGACCGGGTCCAGCAGCACCGCCTCGGTCTCCGCGACCAGCCGCACCGCCTCGATCATGCCAGGTGTGGCGATGCCGTAGCCGGCGCCGACGTAGTTGCAGTCGGCCACCACATCCTCGCGCTGCACCGCGCCGGGGATTCCGAGCAGGTCGCAGACCTTCTCGGTGAGCTTGAAGACGTTGGCTTCCTGCGTCTCCTTCGGCGCACGCACGCCGAAGCCGTGCACCTTGATGCCCGAGCGGAAGCCGGCGAAGCCGGCCACAAGCCCGGCCTGGGTGCCGGCGGAGCCGGTCGCGTGCACGACGTAGTCCACGGCGATCCCAATCTCGTTCGCCTGCTGCGCGATCTCGGTCGCGCACAGCACATACCCAAGCGCGCCCACCGGGTTCGAGCCGCCGCCGGGGATGACGTAGACCTTCTTGCCCGACTGGGTGAGTTCCTCCGCGACCTGGGCGAGGGCCGCGTTCATGTCGGTGCCGCCGGGATAGTGCCGGGTCTTGGCGCGGTACAACGTGTCGAGGAAGACGTTGCCCCCGGTCATGTAGTTGGCGTCGGCGTCCTGGACGCGGTTCTCGAACAGCAGCTCGCAACCCATGCCGAGCTTGGCCGCGGCGGCTGCGGTCTGGCGCGCGTGGTTGGACTGCACGGCACCCTGGGTCAGCACGGTGTCCGCACCCTGGGCCACGGCCTCGGCCATGAGGAATTCCAGCTTGCGGGTCTTGTTGCCGCCGGTGGCGAGGCCGGTGCAGTCGTCGCGCTTGATCCAGATATCCGGCCCGCCAAGGGCGGCCGTCAGGCGCGGCATGAACTCGAGCGGCGTGTTGGAATGGCCGAGGCGGATGCGGGGAAAGCGGCCGATATGCATGGGGGCGGTTCCAAGGTTTGTTTTGCGCACTCTGCCCGTTACGGCCCGCGCGGCAAAGCCGCCTGACCCAGGACCCAGCCCTCCACGCTGCGGATGGCGGGATCGTCAGGGATGAAATCCGGGCGCAGGCCGTCCAGCACGCCGATCAAGCCGAGCAGCCCAATCACCGAATCGAAGCGGTCCTCGCCCGCCGCGTCACGCCCGAAGCCGTCGCGCACGGCGGCGATCAGCGCTGCGTCGCCGAGCACGTGCCGCGCCGCCATCACGTCCAGCAGCGCCTCGGCCAGGGCCGCACGATCCGCCTGCACCCGTTTGCTGCCGGCCATGCGCAGCCCGCAATGGCGCAGCGCCTCCGCCGGATAGACCTCCGCCACCACCGCCACGCCGGGGGCGAGCAGCGCATGCAGCCCACCCGCGAAAGGCCAGAGCCGGATCGGCACGCCGGCCGCCAGCGAAGGCGCCAGCCAGTCCCGCCAGGCGGCGATCGCGGCCTTGCCGGATTGGTTGGCGCCCAGCGTCCAGAACACCGGCGCGCCGGCTGGGCGCTCCGCCGTGGCGCGGTCGCACCAGCGGCTGAGCCCGGCGGGGCCCGAGAGGCCGAGGGCCGCCGCATGCGCCGCCCGCGTCATGCCTTGGACGCCGCGCTGCGGATAGAAGGGCCGCGCCAGCGACACCGTGTCCAGCGTGTCGCTGACCGCGAAAAAAGCCGGCCGGTCGACGAGACCACGCAGGAAGCCCGGGAATTCCGTGATGCCTGCCAGCGCCGCATAGTCGCGCGGCACGCCCAGCGGCAGGTCGAGCCCGAGCGCCACCGGCACGCCCTCCGCCAGCAGCCCCGCGAGCATGGCGTGCGGATCGCCCACCGGGCGCGGCGCCCCGGCGCGCCAGCCGGCCGGGACCCGGCGCGCGATGGTCATCCACCGCTTGCGCGGATCCGTGCTCCAATCGGCATGGGCCGCGATCATGGCGGCAGGCTATGGCATACTCGTCCCGGGCCGCCCAGCGAAGGAGAGCGCGCATGGATACCAGCATGGCAACGCCGGTGCGCGGCACCGACCCGACCCATCCCGACGGCCAGTACGGCGCCATCGCCAAGCTGTTCCATTGGACCACGGTGGTGCTGATGGCCATCGCGCTGCCGGCCGGCTTTCTGCTCAGCTACATCACCGAGGCCGACAACAACGTCCATAAGTACGGCGCCTACGCCATCCATGAATCGGCCGGCCTGACCATCCTGTTCGTGGCGATCCTGCGCCTGGTCTGGCGCCGGCTAAGCCCGCCGCCGGCGCCGGCGCCGCACCTGCCCGCCACGATGCGCCGCGCCTCGGACTTCGTGCACCACGCGCTCTACGCCATGCTCATCATCCAGCCGATCATGGGGTTCCTGGCGACCAATGCCTTCGGGTTTCCGATGCAGGGCGCGACCGCCTATCTGGGCTTCATCGACCTGCCGAAATTCATGGAGACCCATGAAACGCTGGCCAAGGTCTTCGGCACCATCCACACCATCGGCGGATATCTCACGGCCTTCCTGCTCGCTGCGCACATCGGCGCGGCGGTGTTCCACCACGCGATCCGTCGCGATGGCACCCTGCTGCGGATGCTGTGATCAGAGCGGCTTGGTCGCCTTCTCCATGAGGCGGGAGAAGAAGCCGGTCTTCTTGGGCTTCACCTCCTCGGTCGCGGCGCGGGCGGCCTTGGACGCCGCCTCCTCCTCCGCGCGCTCGCGCTTTTCTTTTTGCGAGAGCCATTTCTCCAGGCTCATGCCGGCCTTGGCGGCTCGCTTCGCCTCATAGGCGCGCTGGCCATCGGTAAGCTTCTTCTCCGCCATCGCCGAACCCTCGATCCCTGTGCCGGCTATCTCGCGCGCCGGCGAGCGCCCGGCAAGAGGGCTTGCGCCCCTGGCGCACGGCGCGCATTTGCCCGTCATGGAAGCGCGCGTGAAGGCAGGCCTCTGGGTCTCGATGGCGACCCGCATGTCGGACATCGCCGGCCGCCCGGCGACCGTGGTCCGCAAGGGCGACGCCGATGCCGGCGGCGTGCTCTGCGCCCTGCTCGGGCGCGAGGGGGTGGTGGTGCTGGCCCAGGCGCGCGACGGCGAGGGACGGCTGGTCTGGATGCGCGGCACCGGCCCGGCCCCGGTCCCCGAGCGCGAGGCGGACGCCTATGTCGCCCGCCAGGTGGACCGCGACCCGGACCTGTGGGTGGTGGAGTTCGAAGCGCCGGACTACCTGCCGCCCTTCGAGGCGAAGCTGATCTGAGGGCGCAACCTCTTGCATCCCGTGCGATCCGCGTCCAAACCCTGCACCACACGCATATCTCCGGGAGTGACCCGCCCTTGCCGGCTCTGATCGAGATCGAGCGCCTGACCCGACGCTTCGGCGCCTTCACCGCCGTGGACGATGTCTCCTTCACCGTCGCCAAAGGCGAGGTCCTGGGCTTCCTCGGCCCCAATGGCGCCGGCAAATCCACCACCATGAAGATGCTGGCGGGCTTCGTGACCCCCACCTCCGGTACGGCCCGCATCGCCGGCTTCGACATCGCCGAGCAGCCGGTCCAGGCCAAGCGCGCGATGGGCTTCCTGCCCGAGGGCGCACCGACCTACCCCGAGATGACGGTCACCGATTTCCTCGCCTTCTGCGGCCGCATCCGCGGCTTTTCCGGCCGCACGCTGGACGAGAAGCTCGCCATCGCCATGGCGCAGACCCAGCTCGAGGGTGTGCGCCTGCAACCTATCGAGACGCTGTCAAAGGGCTTCAAGCGGCGCGTGGGCCTGGCGCAGGCACTGCTGCACGACCCGCCGGTGCTGGTGCTCGACGAGCCCACCGACGGCCTCGATCCCAACCAGAAGCACGAGGTGCGCGACCTGATCCAGCGCATGGCGCCGGACAAGGCGATCATCATCTCGACCCATATCCTGGAAGAGGTCTCAGCGGTCTGCACCCGGGCCATCATCATCGCCCGTGGGAAGGTGCTGGCGGACAGCCCGCCCGCGGCGCTGATGCGGCCCGGCCAGACGCTGGACCAGGTCTTCCGCGACCTCACCCTCGCCCCGCGAGAGGCCGCCTGACATGAGCCCCACGCTGATCGTCGCCCGGCGCGAACTCGCCGGCTATTTCGCCACCCCGGTGGCCTATGTGTTCATCGTCATCTTCCTCGTGCTCTCGGGCGCACTGACCTTCACGCTGGGCGGCTTCTTCGCGCGCGGGCAGGCGGATCTCTCGCCCTTCTTCAACTTCGTCCCCTGGCTGTTCCTGTTCCTGGTCCCCGCGCTGACCATGCGGCTGTGGGCGGAGGAACGCCGGCTCGGCACCATCGAGCTGCTGCTGACGCTGCCCATCACGCAATGGCAGGCGGTGGTGGGGAAATTCCTCGCCGCCTGGGCGTTCTGCGCCGTGGCATTGGCGCTCACCTTCCCGCTGTGGGTGACGATCAACCTGCTCGGTAACCCGGATAATGGGGTGGTCCTAGCAGGTTATGCCGGGTGCCTGATGATGGCCGGCGCCTATCTCGCGATCGGCGCCGCGCTCTCGGCCGCCACCAAGAACCAGGTCATCGCCTTCGTCCTCGCCGTCGCCGTCTGCTTCGTCTTCGCCGCCGCCGGCAGCCCGATCGTGACCGACTTCCTCTCCCAGCGCGTCCCGCTTCTCGCCGAGACCGCGCGCGGCCTGTCGCTGACCGAGCGCTTCAACGGCTTCGCCCGCGGCATCATCGCGCTGCGCGACATCGTCTTCTTCGCCTCCTTCATCCTGTTCTTCCTGTTCCTCAACGCCGTCGTGCTCGACCATCGCAAGGCCGACTGACCATGAGCACCATCGCCACCCCGGCGCGCAGGCGCCTTGCCTTCTCGACCATCGGCGTCATCGCCGCCCTCGCGCTCGCCATCGGCGTCAACCTCCTCGCCGACCGGCTGCTGCCACGCGCGCGGATCGACCTCACCGAGCAGCGCCTCTACACGCTCGCGAGCGGAACGCGCTCCATCCTCGCCGGCCTGTCGGAACCCATCACGCTGCGCCTGTATTACGCCCGCCGCCTTGGTGCGACTGTCCCCGTCTACGGCGCCTATGCCGAGCGCGTCCGCGCCATGCTCGAGGAATACGCGGCCCTTTCCAACGGTCGCATCCGCCTCGAATTCCACGACCCCGAACCCTTCTCCGAAACCGAGGACCGGGCGCTGGCCTATGGGCTGCAGGGCGTGCCGATCGACCAGTCCGGCGAGCAGGTCTATTTCGGCCTGGCGGGGACCAACCTGCTCGATGACGAGCGCAACATCCCCTTCTTCCAGCCCGAGCGCGAGCGCTTCCTCGAATACGACCTCACGCGCCTTGTCTATGAGCTGTCCAACCCGCGCCGGCCCACCATCGGGGTGATGACCTCCCTGCCGCTCAACGGCGACCCGCGCATGATGATGATGCGCCAGATGCAGGGCCTGCCCCCCGGCCAGGGCGGCCAGCCCTTCGCCATCATGCAGCAGCTGCGCCAGTTCTTCACGCTGCGCGACATCCCCGCGGACGCACGCCACATCGACGAGGAGATCCAGATCCTCCTCCTCGCGCATCCGCAGAACCTCTCGACGCTGGCCCAGTACGCCGTGGACCAGTTCGTCATGCGCGGCGGCAAGCTGATCCTGCTGCTCGATCCGCATTCGGAAGGCCAGGCATCGCGCCCCGGCGCGGGCGGCGCGCCTCCGACCGCCACGTCCTCCTCGCTCGACCGCCTGATCAATGCCTGGGGCGTCGACGCCCCGGCAGACCGCGTTGTGCTCGACCTGCGCGGCGCCTGGCGCGTCCGTGCGGCGCAGAATGACCGCATCCAGGCCGTCGACTATACGGCCTGGTTCAACCTCCAAGGCGACAGCATCAACAAGGGCGAGGTCGCGACCGCCGAACTGAACCAGGTGACCGTCGCCTCGGCCGGCGAGCTGCGCCGCCGGGAGGGCGCCACCATCGAGTTCATCCCGCTGCTCGCCTCATCCGAACGCGCGATGCTGGTCGATGCCGCGTCCATCCGCCGCGAGCCTAACCCGGCAGCGCTGCTGGCCGCCTTCCGCCCCGACGGCGAACGCCACGTCATTGCCGCGCGCATCCGCGGCACCCTGCCCTCCGCCTTCGGCGCGACCGCGCCCGAGGATGCCGAACGCCCCGCCGGCATGCCCGCGCACCGCGCCACCTCCGACGGGCCGGTGAACATGGTCATCATCCACGACACCGATTTGCTGGAGGACCGCTTCTGGGTCCGCCAGCAGGATTTCTTCGGCCAATCCGTGATGACGCCGATCAGCGACAACGGCGCCTTCATCGCCAACATCGCCGACACGCTGGCGGGCGGCGACGCGCTGGTCTCCCTCCGCTCCCGCGGCGAAAGCCTGCGCCCCTTCGCCATGGTCGACGACCTCCGCCGCGAGGCCGAGACCCGCTTCCGCCAGACCGAACGCACCCTGCAGACCCGCCTCGAGGAGACCGAGCGCCGGCTGCGCGAACTCCGCCAGGGGCAGGCGGGCGGCGAGCGCGGCGGCAGCGCCGTCATCACCACCGAGCAGCGGGCGGAGATCGACCGGGCGCGGGCCGATATCGTGGCGACGCGGCGCGAGCTGCGCGGGGTGCAGCTGGAGCTGCGGCGGGATATCGAATCGCTGGAAAGCCTGCTGCGCGCGATGAATATCGCGCTGGTGCCGACGCTGCTGACGGTGTTCGCCATCGTGCTCGGCGTGCTGCGCTCGCGGAGAAGAGCTGCCGCTCGCGCGTAAGAAAGCATGAGAGGGCTTTGCCCCCTCAAACTCCCCCACCAGGAGCCTGCAGGCCCCTGGACCCGGAATACGAAGGGCCAACATTGATGAACCAACGCACCCTTCTGATGCTTGGCGGCGCGGCCATCCTCACCATTGCCGCTGCGCTCATCCTCAAGCCGAACAACACCACGCCGCCGCCGGCGGGCAGCGCGGAACTCGCCTTCCCCAACCTCGCGCAGCGGCTGCAAGGGGCGGCACGCATCGAGGTGACGCGCAATGCCGATGGCGTCGTCGTGCAGCGCATGGGCGAGACCTGGGTGCTGCCCGAGCGCGGCAACTACCCCGCGCGGCCCGACCGTGTGCGCGAACTGCTCACCGGGCTTACCGAACTCCGCCTCACCGAACCGCGCACGGCGAACCCGGAACTGCTGGACCGGCTGGGCGTGAACGATCCCACCCAGCCAGGCTCCACCGCGGCGCTGGTCCGCGTGCTCAACGCGCAGGGCGCGCCTATCGCGCAACTTGTCGTCGGCCGCCGCCGCGTGCGCACCCAGGGCAACGTGCCCGAAGCCGCCTTCATCCGCCGGGCGGGCGAGAACCAGGCCTGGCTCGCCGAAGGCCGCCTGCCGATCGACGGCGACGCCGGCCTCTGGCTCGACCGCGGCATCGCGGCCATCCCGCGCGACCGCGTCCTGCGCGTAGCCATTCGCCGCACCGACGCGCCGGTGCTCGAGCTCGCCCGCGCCGGCGAGGTGGACGCGCCGCTCCGCGTCACCAACCCCGCCGAGACGCCGCCGCTCGACGAGACCAGCCTCGACGAGATCGGTCGCGCCTTCGAAAGCCTCACCTTCGTCGAGGTCACCGCAGATACCGTGGCGCACGGCACCGATATCGGCGAGGCGCGCTTCACCCTGACGGACAACCTGACCCTCGTCGCCCGCATCTCCCGCGACGGCGAGGCGATCTGGGCGCGCTTCGCCGCCGAGGGCGATGACGAGGCCACCAGGCTGAACGCCCGCTGGCGCGGCTGGGCCTTCCAGATCGGCCAATGGAAGGAAAAGGCCTTCGTCCCGCTCCTGGCCGATCTCCGCCGCGCCGAGGAACCGCCCGCCGAAGCCCCTGCCGCAGCCCCGCTGGAGGAGGCGCCTACCGCGGCCACGCCCGACCTTCCGGCCGCGGACGCTCCTGCGCCCGCCCCCGCCGCGCCACGGTGACCGACGAGCCACGCGACCACCCGACCCGCCCCTGGGTCGGCATCGGCTGCGTGATCTTCGATGCCGACCGCGTGCTCCTCGTCCGCCGCGCCAAGCCACCGCGCGCCGGCGCCTGGTCGCTGCCCGGCGGCGCCCAGCACCTCGGCGAGACCGTGGAAGCCGCCGCCCGCCGCGAGTTGCGCGAGGAGACCGGCATCGAGGCCGGGCCGCTCATCCTTGCCGACGTGATTGACGCCATCACCCGCGACGCCGATGGGCGCGCGCAGTTCCACTACACCATCATCGACTATGCCGGCCGCTGGAGCGCCGGCACCGCGGCAGCCGCCGATGACGTGCTGGATGTCGCCTGGGCGGCGCCGGTCGCGCTCGCCGACTACGACCTGACGCCCGAAACGCTCGCGGTCATCGCCAAGTCGCGCGCCCTGCTGGCGCGCGGCTGAGCCTGGTTCAGCGCGCCGGCATCGCGGGCACCGGCGCCGCCGGCCGCCGCATCGCGCGGCGCAGCCGCGACAGGCCGAAGGCGAGTGCGACACCCACCGCCAGCACGATCGCCGCGATCACCGGCCGATGCGCGAACCACGCCGCCGCGATCACCAGCGGCGCGACGATCAAGGTCAGCACCGCGGCCAGCAGCCCGGTGCCGAAGCCCACGATCGTGCCGAAGATCGGCACCACATCGGCCAGCACCCGCATCGGCTGGAAGATCAGCGCGAAGCCGACGAACACCAGCACCACGCCCACCAGGCGCAGGACCCAGGCGATCAGGTTGTTCTCCGCCTCGGCGGCCTGGATCATCTCCGGCGCGGTCTTCGTCCCGGCGCTGACCAGCTGGAGCGTCTCGCCGTTGCGCGTGGTGTAGGGCGCGAACGCGTCGCCGACCTGGCGCGCGATCACGCTCACCGTGGCCGGCCGCGCCACCTGGTAGCTGATGCGAAGGTCGCCGAGCGCGGGGTTGGCGGGATCGCCGCCTACATAGATCCCCTGCCCCGCCGCCTGGGCGCGCCGCCCCGCTATGGGGCGGATGCTGGCCGGGTCCACCGGCAAAGCGTCATTGGCGGGCAGCAGGCGCAGCTGGGGCTCGGCCAGGCGAAAGCCGCCCAGGCCTGCCTCCGGCGCGGTGATGCTGCGAGAGGCCAGCGGCATTGCGGGGTTCGCGTGACCACCCGGCTGGCGGAAGCGGCCGGAGTCGATTGCGGTGTCCGACCAGACCCGGCTGTAGCTGTAGGTGGTCTGGGCGGTCTGGCTGCCGCCGAGATTGGTCGTCGTGCTGCTGCTGCTCGTCTCGCGCCACTGGTACATCTCGACATGGCGGCGCAGTGCGACCGCGCCCTGCACGGCCACGCCGGTCTCGCCATCAGTGAGCGTCGCGTTGCTCGTGAGAGGGCCGGTGACGTGCACCAGCCGGCCTTCCTGCGCCGCGTTCGGGCGATCGGCGGGCACGCTCACGAGGCTGCCGGCCCCATCACGGAGCGCGACCGCGGTATCGACCGCGCGGCCCTCGTTCCAGAAAATCAGCCAGCAGGCGAGCGGGATGAGGATCAGCCCGACGAGCGCGCCGGTGAAGGCCCCGCCGATCCGGCCGAACCAGGAGCGCCGCGAGGTATCGGTGACGCTGTCGGCGAAGCCCGTGACGCTGCCCGCATCGCCGAAGGCGCCCTTGGCGCCGCCGTCGCCGTCGCTCGCGGACTTCGACCAGCCCTGGTCGATCGGCGTGTCCTTGGCCACGCCCCAGTCACCGGAGGATTGCCCCGAGGAGAACCCGTCGCTCTTGTCGCCCGACATGCTGCTGGCCCTTCATGACGAAGGAGCAACTATGCCGCGGCGCCCGCCGCACGCAAGATGTCAGCGGGCCCGCGCGATGCAGAAATCCACGATGCCCAGCAGCGCGCGGCGCGCCTGGCTGTCGGGGAAGATCTCGAGCGCCGCCCGCGCACGGTCGCCATAGGATTCCGCCCGCGCGACCGTCTCGGCCACCGACCCGTGCCGTGCCATCAGCGCCTGGGCCTGGACGAGGTCCGCCTCCTCCTGCTCGCGCGCCTCGATCGTGCGGCGCCAGAACGCCTGCTCCGCCGCATCGCCGCGCACGAAGGCCAGCATCACCGGCAGCGTGATCTTGCCCTCGCGGAAATCATCGCCGACCGTCTTGCCCAGCGCCTTCTCGTCGGCCGCGTAGTCGAGCGCGTCGTCGATCAGCTGGAAGGCGATCCCGAGCGCGCCCCCATACTCGCGCAGCGCCGCGCATTCCGCCGGCGGCCTCTGCCCCACCACGCCGCCGAGCTCGCTCGCCGCCGCGAACAGCGCCGCGGTCTTGCCCTCGATCATCGCGAAATACTGCGCCTCGGTGGCGGCGAGGTCGTTCTGGATCATCAGCTGCAGCACCTCGCCCTCGGCGATGGTGGCCGAGGCTTCGGAGAGGATGCGCATGGCTTCCACATCGCCATCCTCGATCATCAGCTGGAAGGCGCGCGCGAACAGGAAATCGCCCACCAGCACTGAGGGCTTGTTGCCGAACAGCGCATTCGCACTCGCCTGCCCGCGGCGCAGCGCGCTCTCGTCGACCACGTCGTCATGCAGCAGGGTCGCGGTGTGGATGAACTCGACGCAGGAGGCGAGCAGGATGTGGCGCTCCCCCTCATGCCCGCACAAACGCGCGGCGGCGAGCGTCAGCAACGGCCGCAGTCGCTTGCCGCCGGCCGCGATGATATGCGCGGCGAGCTGCGGGATCAGCGCGACAGGGCTGTCCATGCGCTTGAGGATGAGCCGGTTGCAGGCTTCGATATCGGCGCCGACGAGGTTCGTGAGCGCTTCAAGCGCGTCTTCTCCGCCGGCGTTCCTGGTATGCGCGTTCAAGCGGCTTGACCTCTCGTCAGGGGGCGCACCATACCGGCGGAGTTGCTGGCGCAGCAAGGCGCGGCACGTTCTCTCCCCGGGGGATGGCCTTGGACATTCTCGTCATGACAGGCGATCTGGTGCGTCTCGGCTTCCTGCAAGCCCTGCTCGCGGATGCCGGCATCGAGAGTGTGGTGCTCGACCAGCATATCAGCGCCGTCGAGGGCGGCATCGGCGCCTTTCCCCGCCGCCTCGCCGTGCGCGGCGAGGATCTGGACCGCGCCCGCGCCATCCTGCGCGAGGCGGGCGAGGATCATTGAGCGAGACCACGCGCGACGCCCTGCTCGGCGGCCGCGTGGTGCTGGACCAGCCGCGCGCACGCGGGTTGCGCGCAGGACTCGACGCCGTGCTGCTCGCCGCCGCCATCCCCGCACGCACGGGCGAGCGCGTGATCGAGGCCGGGTGCGGCAGTGGCGCGGCCTTCCTCTGCCTCGCCGCGCGGCTCCCCGGCCTGGAGGTGGTGGCGCTGGAACTCGAGCCGGAGATGGTGGTGCTCGCCGGCGCGAATGCGCGCGCCAATGGCTGCATGGCCGAGATCGTCCAGGGCGATGTCGCGGACCGCGCGCTGGCGTCGCGACTCGGGCCGGCGCGTCACGGCTTCGCCAACCCGCCCTACTGGCCGGATGGCACAGCCCCGCCGGAATCGATGCGCGCCGCTGCGACGCATGAACATGGTGCGGCGCTAGCCGACTGGGCCCGCTTCCTTGCGGCCGCGATCATGATGGGCGGCACCGCCACGCTCATCCTGCCCGCCGCGCGATTCGACGCCGGCATCGCGGCCCTCCGCGCCGCCGGTTTCGGCAGCCTAGCGCTGTTGCCTTTGGCACCGCGCGACGGCATTGCCGCCAAGCGGGTGCTGCTGCAAGGGCGCCGGGGGGGACGCGGGCCCGCGCGCGTGCTCCCGCCCTTCACCCTGCACACCATCGACGGCAGCTTCACGCCAGCCGCCGAGGCGGTGCTGCGCGACGCCGCACCGCTGCCGATCTGAACTCAGCCCTGGTTCACCTCGGGGTGCTTCAGCATCCACAGCCGCTCATGCGCGGCGACCAGGCTCTCGATGTTGCGCCGGCGATTGCCGTCGGGGGTGCTCGGGCGACGGGTCAGCATCGTCTCCAGGATACGCAGCAGGTCCTCGGCCACCTCGTAGTCGGCCTGGTCGCAGGCATGGTGGAACGCAATCAGAATCTTGTCCGACAGCCGCCGCGTATGGCGCGGAGGAAGGCTGCCACTCCGTTCATCGGGCGCAACCACATCCGCGTTGGTCTCGTCACTCATCCATCACCTTCAGGTGTCACCGGCCACCGGGTGCATACCCAGTGATCGTATATCCGCGGAATCATAGCGCGTGAGGCCCGCAGTATCATCAATTCTCTACATTCCGCCGCGGTCTAAGCCACGGCTCGACGCGAAGCGACGGCGCCACTTGGCCTCAAACGCCGGCCCGCGCAATGCCGTGCGGCGCGGTGACTGCCACGCAGCCACCGCATCGGTCACCCTCAGGACGGCCGCGCGACCCGCAGCTGCCCCCGAATCGCCGCCGCCATCGCCTCGGGTCCGGTCTCGGCACGGAACACCTGGCGCACCCGCCCGTCCGGCCCCGTCAGGTAGACCAGCGAGGAATGATCCATGAGGTAGGCTGACGCATTGGGCGGCGTCACCTTCGCAAAGTAGACGCGGAAGGCACGCGCCGCCTGGCGGATCTGCTCGGGCGTGCCGGTAAGACCGACGAGGCGCTCGTCGAAGCGCGACACGTAGTCGGCCATCACCGGCGGCGTGTCGCGCTCGGGATCGACGGTGATGAAGATCGGCGTCACCCGCGCCGAGTCGGGGCCGAGCAGCTCCATCGCGGACGCCATCACGCCGAGCTCGGTCGGGCAGACGTCCGGGCAGAAGGTGAAGCCGAAATAGATCAGGCTGAAGCCCTGGGCATAGGTCTGCTCGGTGACGGCGCGACCAGCCTGGTCGGTGAGCGCAAACGCGCCGCCCAAGGGAACCTGCGCGAGCTGCACGCCGCCGGCGGACGGGGCCGGCATGTCGGTGCCGGAGAAGCTCGCAAGGCGACGAACGAAAGCGTCGGCCAGGCCCTCGCCGGGGGCACGACCGAACCAGGCCATGGCCCAGACGGCGCCCAGGACAATGACGAGGGCGAGGGCGACGAAGCGGATGAGGCGGAGCATGGAGGCGAGATAGGCCGGTCGGCGGAAGGAAGAAAGGCCGGGAGAAAGAATTCTCCCGGACCCTCTTCTTTTATTTTTGCCTTTGGGGCGTCACCAATCAGTGGTGGGCGGGGAGGATGTCGCCCGTGGGCTGCGGGGAGGTGAACACGGCGTCGCCGAACGCCTCCTCCCAGGTGCCGGCGGTGCTGGCCTTGGAATATTCCGTCGCGCGATTCTCGAAGAAGTTCGTGTGCTCCACGGCGTTCAGCATCTCATCGAGCCACGGGAGCGGATTCTTCTCGATGTGGTAGAGCGGCTGCAGGCCAAGCTGCTGCAGGCGCCGGTCCGCGATGAAGCGGATGTACTGCTTGGTCTGCTCGGCATCGAGACCCTCGACACCGCCGAGCTCAAAAGCGAGGTCGATGAACGCGTCCTCGTGGTCCACGATGGTGGCGCAGATCAGGTACAGGTCGCGCTTGAAATCCTCCGTCCAGATCTCCGGATTTTCCTGCACGAAGGTGCGGAACAACCGGATGACAGACAGGCAGTGCAGCGTCTCGTCGCGCACCGACCAGCTCACGATCTGGCCCATGCCCTTCATCTTGTTGAAGCGCGGGAAGTTCATGAGAATGGCGAAGGACGCGAACAGCTGCAGACCCTCGGTGAACGCGCCGAACGCTGCCAAGGTCTTGGCGATCTCGGTCTTGTTCTCGACCGAGAAGTTCTGCATGTAGTCGTACTTGTCCTTCATCTCCTTGTACTTGAGGAAGGCCGTGTATTCGGACTCAGGCATGCCGATGGTGTCGAGCAGGTGGCTGTACGCCGCGATGTGGATGGTCTCGGTGTTCGAGAAGGCCGACATCATCATCAGCACTTCAGTGGGTTTGAAGACCTGGCTGTACTGCTTCATGTAGCAGTTGTTCACCTCGACATCCGCCTGGGTGAAGAAGCGGAAGATCTGCGTGAGCAGGTTGCGCTCGGAATCGGTGAGCGACTTCTGCCAATCCTTCACGTCATCGGCGAGCGGAACCTCCTCCGGCAGCCAGTGGATGCGCTGCTGCGTGAGCCAGGCATCATAGGCCCAAGGGTAGCGGAAGGGCTTGTAGACGGGGTTCGCCGTCAGCAGGTCGAAGCGGATGGGGAGCTCGTCGTTCATGGGGGAGTGCCTCTGGAGAGAAGAAAGGCTGGGGAAAAGAATTTCCCCAGACCCCATTCTTTTATTTTTGACTTTTTGGTGCTGGTTGCGCAGCCAGCACCAATAGGTAAAAATAAAAGATGGGGGGTTTGGGGGGAATTCTTTCCCCCCATGCTTGTTATTGGCAGGCCAGACATTCCTCATAATCCGTGGAATTCGGCTTCGCGACCGCCGCAATCGGCAACGGTCCAAGATCCGCCACGTGGTCGGCCATGATGTCGCCCTGGCCCACCACCTTCGCGCTGATCGTATCCGCGCGTTGGATCGACAGCGACCGGCAGTAGTACAGGCTCTTCATGCCGCGCTTCCACGCCTGCATATGGATCTGGTGCAGGTCGCGCTTATGCACATTCGCGGGCAGGAACAGGTTCACCGATTGCGACTGGCAGATGTAGGGCGTGCGGTCCGCCGCGTGTTCGATCACCCAGCGCTGGTCGAGTTCGAAGGCGGTCTTGAACACGTCGCGCTCATGCTCGGTGAGGAAGTCCAGGTGCTGGACGCTGCCCTTGTTCACCGTCACCGAGGTCCAGGTCTCGTCATCGTCGCGCCCGTGCTTGGCCAGCACCTTCTGCAGGTAAGGGTTGCGCACGATGAAGGAGCCCGAGAGCGTCTTGTGGTTGTAGACGTTCGCCGCGATCGGCTCGATCCCCGGGCTTGCACCACCGGTGATGATGGAGATCGACGCCGTCGGCGCGATCGCCATCTTGTTCGAGAAGCGCTCCATGAAGCCGTATTCGGCGGCGTCGGGGCAGGCTCCGCGTTCCTCGGCCAGGATGCGAGAGGCGGCATCGGCCTGGGTGCGGATGTGGCGGAACATCTTCATGTTCCACACCTTCGCGATCGCGCTCTCGAACGGCACGTTCATCAGCTGCAGGAAGCTGTGGAAGCCCATCACACCCAGCCCAACGCTGCGCTCGCGCATTGCGGAGTAGCGCGCCTTCGCCATCGAATCGGGTGCCGTGTCGATGAAGCTCTGCAGCACGTTGTCGAGGAAGCGCATAATGTCGGTGATGAAGAGCGGATGGTCCTTCCACGCCGCCCAAGTCTCAAGGTTGAGCGAGGACAGGCAGCACACCGCGGTGCGCTGTTCGCCATGCTGGTCGAGGCCGGTCGGCAGCGTGATCTCCGAGCACAGGTTCGAGGTCTTGACCTCCAGGCCGGACAGCTTGTGGTGCTCGGGCCGCGCGTTGTTCACGTGGTCGGAGTAGATGATGTAGGGCTCGCCGGTCTCGATGCGAGCGGTGAGGATGCGGATCCACAGGGACCGCGCCGAGACCTTCTTCACCAGCGCGCCGTCCTTGGGCGACACCAGCGCCCATTCCTCATCCGCTTCGACCGCGCGCATGAAGGCATCGGACAGCAGCACGCCATGGTGCAGGTTGAGCGCCTTCCGGTTCGGGTCGCCGCCGGTGGGGCGGCGGATCTCGATGAACTCCTCGATCTCGGGGTGCTGGACCGGGATGTAGACCGCCGCCGACCCGCGCCGCAGCGAGCCCTGGGAAATCGCCAGCGTCAGGCTGTCCATCACCCGAATGAACGGGATCACGCCCGAGGTCTTGCCGTTGCGCCCGACCTTCTCGCCGATGCCGCGCAGATTGCCCCAGTAGCTGCCGATGCCGCCGCCCTTGGCCGCGAGCCAGACATTCTCGTTCCAGAGATCGACGATGCCATCGAGGCTGTCCGAGGCTTCGTTCAGGAAGCACGAGATCGGCAGGCCGCGGGTGGTGCCGCCATTGGACAGGATCGGCGTCGCGGGCATGAACCACAGCTGCGACATGTAGTCGTAGATGCGCTGCGCATGCGCGGCGTCGTCGCCATAGGCCGAGGCGACCCGCGCGAAGAGATCCTGGAAGGATTCGCCCGGCAGCAGGTAGCGATCCTCGAGCGTGCCCTTGCCGAAATCGGTCAGCAGCGCGTCGCGCGTGCGGTCGATCTCAACCTGGCCATGGCCTTCAAGCTGAACAGCATCAAACACGGCTAACCCCCTAAAACTCCCCCGGCCGACAGGATGCCTGCGGAGGGGGGTGGGACACAAGATGTAGTCTTGCAACACTCTTGTCACTACCAGATCGCGTGTGCGAACGAAGCCTTGCATATTCCGGCACCGCTCTTAACAGCCCGAGCCGTTCGCTCTATGTTCTAGCCGTCGAGCCCTCCCGAAGCGAGTCCGGAACACTGATCTCCCCGTGATTCCAGGGGATAAGTCCGGCTCAGAAGGCGACCCGGCCATAGACGCGCTCGAGCAGGGCAAACAGCGCCGCCCCAGCGAGAAAACCAACCAGCGTCCCGTTCACGCGAACGTATTGCAGGTCGCGCCCGACCCGCAGCTCGATCTTCTCGACCACTGTCTTCGGGTCCCACCCTTGCACGACGGAGGCGATGAAGCCGGCCAGCCGCTCCCGTGCCGCCGGCAGCAGCGCGAGCAGCACGCCCTGGCTGGCGGCCTGCAGGCGGGCGCGGGCGCCCTCGCTCTCGGCGAGGAACTGCCCGGCATTGGCGAGTCCCGCCTCCAGCACGGCCACGGTGCGGCCCTCGGGGTTGGCCGCATCGGCGACCATCGCCGCCTTCAGCCGCAGCCAGACATCGCCGAGCCAGACCGCGACCGAGGGGTGGCTCACCGCGCTGCGCAGCGCCCGGCCGACGCTCGCGATGCGCTCCGAGTCGGTTTCCAGGCGGTCGATCTCGGCGCGCACCCAGGCCTCGAAGGCCGCGCGCAGGTCGGAATCGGAGGGTTCGACCCGCTCCAGCTCCGCGTTCAGCACCGAGAGCACCCGCCGGGCCACCGCCGCCCCCGCGAGCCAGCCGACCACCGCGCCACCCTCGGCGCGCACGCGGGCCGCGATCGCCTCGCGCAGCTGCTCCTCCTTGGCGGCGAGCAGCGCCTTCACCTCGACCACGGCGACGTCGAACACCGCCTGGTGACGGCCGCCTTCGACCAGAGCGCGCAGGGTGCGCGCGATCACCTTGGCCCCCTCCGGCCCGCCGGCCAGACGCGGGACGATGCGCGCGAGCAGCCGCCTGGCACGTCCATCCTCAAGGCTGCCGAGCAGCCGCGGCACCATCCCCGCCAGCGCCTGCGCCGCGGGCCGGTTCGAGGCCGGGTCGGCGAGGAAGGTGGAAAAGATCGCCGGCAGGTCGATCCGCTCGATCACGCGGCGGATCTCGGCCTCGGTGAAGACATGGTTGGCGATGAAGCCGCCAAGACCCCGTCCCAGCCGCTCCTGCTGGTTGGGGATGATGGCGGTGTGCGGAATGGGCAGGCCGAGCGGGTGGCGGAACAGCGCGGTGACCGCGAACCAGTCGGCCAGACCGCCGACCAGCCCGGCCTTGGCACCCGCCTGGAGCAGATCCGTCCAATAGCCCGGCGTCATCCGGTAGGTGAGCAGGATCAGCCCCGCCATCACGACAAGGAGCCCGGTCGCGAAGGCGCGGTGGCGGGCAAGCGAGGCGCGGAGCTCCGCGTCGTTCGGGCCAGGCTGGATCATCTTCCCTAGATAGGGTGGCGCCCCCGGCCTTGCCCAGAAGCCGGAGCGTGATACATGATAACATCATGCACGACCCTCTCGCCCTTTC
This sequence comes from Plastoroseomonas arctica, assembly GCF_018128965.1. Taxonomy (GTDB): domain Bacteria; phylum Pseudomonadota; class Alphaproteobacteria; order Acetobacterales; family Acetobacteraceae; genus Plastoroseomonas; species Plastoroseomonas arctica. The sequence goes on along the minus strand of NZ_JAAEDH010000016.1, from coordinate 11,264 downwards.
CTCCGGTGCCGGTGCGCGCCTCGGCCTCGCGGCCGTGGTGGCTACTCTGGTCTGGGGCGCGACCTTCTGGGCGCTCGGCGCATGATCACTCTGGACAATCTGGTGGCGAGCCATGGGCGGCGCCCGGCGGTGCATCACGTGACCGGCCGGTTCGCGCCGGGCAGCCTGACGGCGATCATGGGCCCGAACGGCGCCGGCAAGACCACCTTGCTGCGCACCATCGCCGGCCTCCACCCCGCCGAGGAAGGCCGGGTCCAGGTCGCCGGCCGCATCGCGCTGCTGCCTCAGGGGGCCACGATGGATCGCACCTTCCCCATCGCCTGCCGCGACGTGGTGCTTCAGGGTCTATGGTCGAAGCTCGGCGCCTTCCGCGGCGCGGGGCGGGCCGAACTGGCTCAGGCGGATCAGGCGCTGGGTGCCGTGGGCCTGCGCGATTTTGCCGCGCGACCGGTGGGCAGCCTCTCCGCCGGTCAGTTCCAGCGGCTGCTCTTCGCCCGGCTGCTGCTGCAGGACGCCCCGGTGATCCTGCTCGACGAGCCGTTCAACGCCGTGGACGGCAAGACTGCCGCCGATCTGTTGGCGATGCTGCATCGCTGGCATGGCGAGGGCCGCACGATCATCGCTGTGCTGCACGACCTTGACCTGGTCAGGCGCGAATTCCCCGAAACGCTGCTGCTGGCCCGCGACCCGATCGCCTGGGGCCCGACGGCCATCGCGCTCTCCGCCGAGAACCGGTTGCGCGCGAGGATGATGGCCGAGCACTGGGATGCCGAGGCGGAGCGCTGCGCCGCGGCCTGATTGGCGATCACGGCGTCGGCAATGCCAGCCATGCGTCGTGCGACCATCGACAGGAGGCTGACCCATGCCGGCGGCGCCCACGCGCTTTTTCCTCCTGGCAGCGTTGCTGAGCTGCAGCGCCGGCGCGGCTGCGCAGGATCCATTGCGGATCGCCGCGGCCCAGCGCGCGCCGCTGCGCGACATCGACGCCCTGGAAACCCTGTGCGACGGCGACCTTCCGATCCGCACTTGGCTTTCGCGATTGACGTCGCGCCACGCGCGCAGCCCGCGCTGGAGCTCGGGCCCCTGCGTCACCGACATCCAGCCCACAATTTCGGACGATCCCCCGGCGCCATCCCGTGGGCAGTGCGTCCAGGCGCATATCCTGCCCCGTAACCCAACTTCAGCCACCGACCGCCTGATGATCGAGCTCTACATGCGGAGCGAGCGGGGCGGACGCCGCCCCTACGCCTTTCGTGCGGTGGAAACGCCCGATGGCGAGCAGATGCGCAGCCGACTCGAATTCGAGAATTTCTGGATTGCCAGGTTTCCCGGGGTGCGTCTGCCCGCCTGCCGGCAGCTTCGGGCGCCGTGATGGCGCCGGCGCTCGCCGCCGAGGCTAGCGCACCATCCGCCGGGGCTCGATCATCGTGAGGCCACCGACGAGCGATACCCCGCCTGCGACGGCCAGCACCGCCGCCGCGGAGAGCGACAGCCGCATCGGCAGCAGCGCATCGCCCAGCAGCAGCAGGACGAGAAGCGCGTTCATCAGCAAGCCCATGATCACCAGGCTGAGTGCGAAACGGGACATGGCGAACAACCCCTTTGTCATGGCGTCTTGTCGCCCCCCTGTCTGTCCGCACCGCGACCGGGATAAGGCGATTCCATGGCAAAGCATGCGCTTGACGCGTTAAGCCCATGTGAACGGCGCAGAACCGGCGCCGCTTGCTGCGGCTGCGGCGGCTAGATCGGCAGGTCTTGGTCCTGGTTGTGGCCGTCGCGCCAGCGGATGTTCGCCCTTTGCGGGTTGGGTGCGGCGATCAAAGGAAAGGCGGTGCGAATATGAAGGTCTTTGCCGGAAGTCTTCATCAGCTTCATCGCAATGCCGCCGGCCCGGGCCTCGATGGGCACCAGGAAGCCCGTCAGCGCGACACCGCCGGGGGCGACCACGAAGCGCGCGCCGCCGGGGGCCGGCGTCGTGACATCCCCATCATACCCGATCATCGCGAAATTGCCGGCGGCGATGTCGATCTGGGCGAAGATGAACTCGCATTTTTCGTAGGACAGCCAGCCGAGCGCGGTCTGGCCGGCCTTCTTGTTCAACGCGAAGGCGATGGCGGCCGCCTGCGTGCCGACGAAGGCGCCGGTGCGGCGCTTTCGCTCCGGCCCGATGATCCGCTGCTCCATCTCGTCGAGATCGGTCGAAGCGCGGTTCTTGCCGCGTGCGAGGAGCTCATGCAGCCCCTCGGCATGGCCCTCGCCCCTGTCCTGATCGGAAATGCTTGCCTCTTCGCTCTCCCGCAGGATGCGCGAAACCTCATGCTCCGTGTAGGTCGGCGTCGTCTTGATCGGCATGGCAACATCCTTCGCGGCCACGATGGGAGATGGTTGGGCGAAGCATGTCAGAGGGGCTCCGCCGCGTCGACACCATTCCGATATCGAAGTGATTTCAGCGAGGTGCGAGGCGGTCCGACCCCGAGGCGACGCATATGATGAACGTGCCATGTGGACAGGCGCCGACGCCGGTGGGAACGTCCAGCCGCCATTCATTGCCGGGGAAAATCACATGCGCAGGCTGATCGCCGCCACCATCCTTGCCGTCACGGCCTTCGCCGGCCAGGCGCACGCGCAAGGACAGCCGCCGCTGCGCTGCGCCGTGGACGGCACCTTCGCCCCGCATGCCATGCCGCGCCTCGGCGGCGGCGTCGAGGGCTTCCAGATCGACATGTTCCGCGAGGTTGCCCGCCGCATGGGCCGCGAGATCACCATCGATTCCGCGAGCTTCTCGGGGCTGGTTCCCGCGCTGAATGCCGGCCGCTACGATTTCCTCTGCGCGCCCACCACCGTCACGCCCGAGCGTGCGGAGGCGCTGCTGTTCACCGAGGGCTATCTCTGGACCGAGCTGCAATTCGGCATCCGCCGCGGCTCGCCCCCGATCAACTCCGAGGAGGACCTGCGCGGCCGCACCATCTCGGTCAACAAGGGCACGCCCTATGAGCAATGGGTCACCCGCAATGCGGAGCGGCTGAATCTCACCCTGCTCACCTTCGACACCCAGCCCGACGCGGTGCAGGCGGTGATCAATGGCCGCGCCCAGGCGAACCTCTCCGGCAACACGGTGGTGCGCTACGCGGCCAGCCGGAACCCGCAATTCGTGGCGAGCTTCACACTGCGCGACACGCGGCTGCACTGGGGCACGCCGTTCCGCCGCGACAGCGCGGCGCTGCGCGAGACGGTGGAGAACGTCATCGAATGCATGAAGCGCGACGGCACCATGGCGCGTCTGGTCAACCAGTGGTTCGGCTATACGCCGGAGGGCGATGACGCCGCGATCACCGTGTTCCCCGGCACAGGCGTGCCGGGCCTGGCCGGCTACGACCCCACGCCGCGGGAGCCGCGCTGCAGCTGATGCCCGGAGCGATTATCGAGGCGCGCGGGGTCCACAAGCATTTCGGCGCCCTTCACGTGTTGAAGGGCGTCGACCTGTCCGTGGCCGAGCGGGAGTTCGTCTTTGTCATCGGCCCGTCGGGGTCGGGCAAGTCGACGCTGCTGCGCTGCCTGAACCGGCTGGAGCAGCCGAGCTCGGGATCCATTATGGTCGACGGCACCGACATGCTCGACGTGAAGACGGACATCAACAAGGCGCGCCAGCGCATCGGGATGGTGTTCCAGTCCTTCAACCTCTACCCGCACATGACCGCGCTCGGGAACGTGTCGCTGGCCCTGCGCAAGGTGCTGGGGATGCCGCGTGCGGCGGCCGAGGCTCGCGCTGGCGCCGCGTTGGAGCGCGTCCATCTCGGCGACCGCGCCGGGCATTTTCCGGGGCAGCTTTCGGGGGGCCAGCAGCAGCGCGTCGCGATCGCGCGCGCCATCGCGCTCGAGCCGCGCGTGATGCTGTTCGACGAGCCGACCAGTGCCCTGGATCCGGAGCTGGTGGGCGGTGTGCTGCAGGTGATGCGAGAGCTGCGCGAATCGGGGATGACCATGGTGGTGGTGAGCCACGAGATGGCCTTCGCCCGCGCCGCGGCCGACCGCGTGGTGTTCATGGCCGATGGCGAGATTCTGGAACAAGGCCCGCCTGCCGACGTGTTCGGTGCGCCCTCTCATGCCCGCACCCGCGCCTTCATCGGCCAGATCGAGCGCCATTGATGGCGCTGTGCGGTGCCGAGAGCTCGGCCCAAGCTCATCGCCCCGGCCCGCTTAGCGGGCCGCGCGCCCGAATGGGCGAACGCCGGAAGTGCGGCGAGCCAAGCGCGCGTACCGCTCGCGTCACGCCGAAGGCGTGCCTGCGGCACGACGCGCTTGAGGGCACAATATTAGGTTCTTACGCCCTCGCACTCCTCGATGGGACGGGTGAAGGAGAGCCAGCCGCCCTCGGTGCGCAGGCAGCCGCTGTCCCACACACCTTCGAAGCTACGGCCGCCCTGGGTCACGCGGCCCTGGCCCTCAGGGCCGCCCGGGCTCCAGCCGCCCTCATAGACCAGTCCCTGCAGCGGCAGTTCGAAGCGGCCCTCGACGAAATGGTCGTTGCGGAACACGCCCTCGGCCGAGGCGCGCACGCGGCCCTCATCGACATGGAGGATGCGCCCGCGCCCCTCGTTCTTGCCGCGACGCACAGGCCCGTCATAGATCATCGCGCGGTCCTGGCCGTCCTCGCGCCAGCGCACCACGGCGCGGCCCTCGCCCTCGGCGGGACCCTCCGGGCAGGGACCGGACCAGCTCGCCACCACATCCTGTGCGCCGCGCCCGATGCCGCCCACCCAGACCCAGCAGCCGCCAGCGCCGTCGGCGACGAATCCGGAGCGACCGCCCGGGACCATGCGCTCGGCCTCCGGCGGCGGGCCCGCGGCGGCAACCAGCAGCATCAGCGCGCAAAGCATCAGGTTTCGCATCGATCGGCACTCCGGGCAGGGACGCCGCCTGCCTACCCCCTCCCGGCCCTTCGCATCAACCGCGCAGGCGTGCCCGCATGACCGGCTGGGAACGCTTCTGCGAGAGCTTTTTCAACGCCGAGGTCATGGCGCGTTACCTGCCCGAGATCATCAAGGGCTTCTGGGTAACCGTCGAACTCGCGATCCTGATCGTCATCGCGGGGCTGGCGTCCGGCCTGGCGCTCGCGGTCATCCGAAGCCTGGGAATCCGCCCGCTGAACTGGCTGATCATCTTCACGGTCGACCTGTTCCGCGCGCTGCCGCCGCTGGTCATCATCGTGCTGCTGTATTTCGGGTTGCCCGCCGCGGGCCTCAACCTCTCCGGCTTCGAGGCAACCTGGCTGTCGCTGACCCTGGTTCTGATGAGTTTCTCGGAGGAGATCTTCTGGGCCGGCATCACCGCCGTGCCCAAGGGCCAGTGGGAAGCGGCGCGCTCCACGGGGTTGACCTTCCTTGCCACGCTCCGCCTGGTGGTGCTGCCGCAGGCGCTGCGGATGACCATCCCGCCCATCACCAACCGCACCATCGCCATCACCAAGGGCACCGCGCTGGGTTCGGTGGTGGCGGTATCCGAGATCCTGGGTGCGGCGCAATCGGGGCTGTCGCACGCCTTCAACCCCTCCCCGCTGACGCTCGGCGCGCTCGCCTACATCGTTCTGTTCTTCCCGGTGGTGCTGTTCGGCCGCTGGGTCGAGACGCGTTTCGCCTGGAAGCGCTGAGCCATGGACGATCTGCTGCTCGCCTTCTTCAACCTCGACATCCTTCGCCAGGCCTGGCCGATCCTGCTCAACGGTCTCATCCAGACCATCCTGCTCTCGCTGCTGGTGGTGCCTCTGGGCGTTCTGATGGGGATCACGCTGGCGCTGCTGTCCACCGTGCGGAACCGATGGGCGCGCTATCCGCTGATCGCCTTCACCGATTTCTTCCGCGCCATTCCCCCGCTGGTGCTGCTGATCTTCCTCTATGCCGGCCTGCCCTTTGCGGGGTGGGAGATCGGCGCGTGGGGCGCGGTCGCCATCGGCTTCATGCTCAACACCGGCGCCTATTATGGCGAGATCCTGCGCGCGGGGATCGAGTCCATCCCGGCCGGCCAACTCGAAGCCGCGCGTTCGACGGGCCTGACCCGCCTGCAGACGCTGCGCCACATCGTGCTGCCCCAGGCGATCCGGAACACTCTGCCCGACCTCACCTCCAACACGCTCGAGGTGGTGAAGCTCACCTCGATCGCCTCCGTCGTCGCGCTGCCGGAGCTGCTGTTCCAGGCGCGCCAGGCGCAGAGCGTGACCTTCAACGCGACGCCCATCATGGCCGCCGCGATCGCCTATTTCATCCTGCTCTGGCCGATGGTGCGCCTGCTCAGCCGGCTGGAGAACCGCCAGCTCGCCGGCCGGCGCTGATCAGGCGGCCTCCACGGCCTCGGGCCCCAGCTGGTCGAGCCGGACGAAGGTCGCGCCGCGCGCACGCAACGCCAGGATGCCCGCCGCCACCCCCGCGCCGCAGGGCCGCTCGGGATGGTTGATGTGCGCGAGCAGAACCGACCCGGTCGGCGCCGCCGCAATGCGCCGCGCGACGCGCTCGGGCGCCAGGCCGGCGCCATCGTCGCCGTTGAGCGAATACCCAGCGACCACGAAGCCCAGCCGCGCGATCTCCGCCAGAGCGCCCGGGCTGTAGCGCCCGGTGGCGCCGCGGTACCAGCGCGGCGCCGCGCCACCGACCGCGACGACCGCCGCGGCACCCTCCATCACCTCGCGCTCGACCGCCTCGACCCGTCCGGCGACGGCCAGGTTGAACACCCGGCCCGCGCCCAGTACCGCGGGAATGTGGCGCGCACCGTGGTTCTCGAAACCGAACAAGTCCGGCCGCGCCAGCAGCATCGCGAACGCCGCCGGGTTCTGCGCCAGCCAGGTGCCGGTCACGAAGAGGGTCGCCGGGATGCCGGCCTCGACCAGCGCCTGGGCGATGCGCGAATCGAAGGCGCCGCCGCAGGCGTCGAGCGTGATCGCCACGGTGAGCCGATCCGCAGGGACCGCGCGCAGCCGCATGCGCGGTTCTACCAACGTCTCCGCGCGCGCCGGCGCTGCCATCACGGCTCCCAAGGCCGCGAGCGCACCGCGGCGCGACAGACAGGCTCGGCACATCGGTGCATCCTCACGCTCGCGGCATCGGCGTGCGGACCTTCTATCGCGAAACCGTGAGGCGGTGCCATCATACCGTCAGGGAAAACACGGATGCCCGAAGTCCCGATCCCCGCGCCGCTGCAGCTCACCCTCGAGACCGCACCCGCCCCCGAGCTCCGCGCCCGACTCGGCCAGGCGATCGGCGAGTTCCACAGCCGCACCGTGCCCACCGACACGCGCCGCTTCGCGCTGCTGCTGCACGACGCCGACGGCGCTCTCGCCGCCGGCCTCAGCGGCGCGCTGTCCTGGCAATGGCTGTTCGTGGAAGCACACTGGGTCGCCGATGCCTGGCGTGGACAGGGCCTCGGGCGCAGCCTGCTCGCCCGCGCCGAAGCGCAGGCCCGTGCCGAGGGATGCCATTCCGCCTGGCTCGACACCTTCCAGGCGCGCGACTTCTACATCGCCCAGGGCTGGCAGCCCTTCGGCGTGCTCGAGGACTACCCACCCGGCCAGGCGCGGCACTTCCTGCGCAAGTCGCTGGTCGCATCCCCCAAGGCGGACGCGTCGGCGTGAGGCGGGCGGCCGGCTGCGAAGCCGCCGGCCCCGCCTTGCCCGCCGTCACCTGCGCCGGATGTTCCACATTAATGGCAATCCGCCGAGCATCCCGGTCAGGTCGCGCCGATAGGCGGCGGGCTGGTAGTAGCCGCCGACCGGCACGTAGACCGCCTGGTTGAGCGCCTCGATCTGGATGTCGCGCGCGAGCGCCTTGCGCGTGGTCTCGTCCGGGGCGGCGAGCCAGGAGTCGCGCAGCTCCTCCAGGCGCGGCGCGTCGGGCCAACCGAACCAGGCATTGGGCGGGCTGCCGCGCAGCTGGTTGTTGGTCGCCGGGCTCGCGAAATCATAGCCGCCGGAATAGGCAAGGAACATGCTCCACCCCCCCTGCGCGATCGGTGCGCGGGAGGGGAAGCGCTGCGTGACGGTGCCCCAGTCGGTCTGCACGTAGTCGAGGTTCATCCCCAGCGCGCGGCAGGCCGCACCGGCCACTTCGCAGATGGCATTGGTGCGCGGCACGTCGGTGGAGGCGAGCAGCACCACCCGCTCCCCCTTGTAGCCGGCCTCGACGAGCTCACGGCGCAACGCGGCGATGTCGATCGGGCCCTGCATGATCTCGAGCCCGGCTTCGGTCGCCGATTCCATCCCCGGGGTGAAGCAGCCGACGCGGTCGTTCATCGCGCTGGTCTCGGGCCCCACCACACCGAGCATGTATTCGCGCTGGCGCACGGTCTTGAGCACCACGCGACGGATGGCGGGGTTGTCGAAGGGCGGGTGGAGGCAGTTGAAACGGATGAAGCCGATCAGCCCGGTGGTCTCGACCACCTTGAATGCGAGGTTCCGGTCCCGGCGTAGGCGCGGCATCAGGTCCATCAGCGGCTGGTCCACCCAATCCACCTCGCCGGCCTGCAGGGCGGCGGTCTGGGTGCCGGCATCGGGCATGGTGTGCCACTCGACGCGGTCGAAATGCACGATGCGCGGGCCGGCGGCGAAGCTGGGCGTACCGCTTGCGCGCGGCACATAGCCCTCGAACTTCGCATAGACGTTGCGGGCACCCGGAATGCGCTGGTCGGCCAGGAAGCGGAACGGGCCGGACCCGATCGCCTCGGGCAGCGGGGTGGTGGTGGGGGTGAGGGCCAGACGCTCGGGCATGATCGCGGCCATCAGGTTCGTGGGCTTGGCCAGCGCCTGGGGCAGCAACGGGAAGGGGCGCTTCAGGCGGAAGGCGATGGTGCGGTCGTCGGGCGCGGACAGCTCGTCGGTGGCTGCCATCAGCGAGGCGCCAAAGCTGTCGCGCGACGCCCAGCGGCGGATCGAGGCCACGCAATCCCGTGCCAGCACCGGCGTGCCGTCATGGAAGCGCGGCCCCGCCCGCAAGGTCAGCCGCCAGAGCAGGCCATCGGGCGCGGTGGTGAAGCCCTCGAGCAGCTGCGGCTGCGCCACGCCGGCCTCATCGAGCGCGAAGAGCGTGTCGTAGATGGTGATCGCGTGGTTGCGCGTCATGAAGCTGGTGGCGATGGGATCCAGCAGCGCGAGGTCCGCGTAGGGGACGAATTTCAGCGTGGTGGCGGCCTGCGCGCGAACCAGGGCCGGCGCCGCGAGCAGGCCGGCGGCGGCGGCGAGAAAGGGACGTCGGTGCATGGCGGTTCTCCCGGGGCGCGACGCCCAAGGCGGGTTCATGCGAATCCCGCGCCAGCGGCCTCGCCCACTCGCTAGCCCGGCACGCGCGTGTGCCAAGCCGTTTCCTGCTGGAAGGCGTCGGCCACCTGCAGCACGCGGCCTTCCGCGAAGGGCCGCCCGGCCAGTTGCAGGCCGATCGGCAATCTGCGCTCGTCGAAGCCGCAGGGCACGCTGACCGTGGGCAAGCCCAGGTAGTTGAACGGGCGCGTATTGGCGGAGACGGCCATGAAGCGATGCCAGTTGGCGGGGTCGGCGTCGATGTCGGTCTCGGCGAGCGTCGGGACCCGGGTCCGCAGGGTGGGGGTGGCGACGATGTCGAAGCCGGTCATCGCCTCGGTGCAGAACTGGCGCAGCAGCGGGCCGCGATGGGCCAGCGCCTCGACGTAGTAGGTGGCCGGCAGCGCATAGCCGCCGTAGATGCGCGCCGAGAGGTGGGTGGCGTAGTCGGCGCTGCGCTCGCGCATCCAGGTCGCGTGGATGGTCGCGCCTTCGACGCGGCTGACAACGGCGACGCAGGTGGCCACCGCGTTCAGGGACGGCGCGGACAGGCGGGTGATGCTCGCCCCACGCGCCTTCAGCGCGTCGAGCGCGGTTTCGAACGCCGCGACCACGACCTCATCAGCGCCGTCGAAGAACCATTCCTGCGGCACGGCGATGCGCAACCCGCGCACGTCGCCGGTGAGTGCGGCTTCATAGTCGGGCACGGCTTCGCGCGCGCTGGTCGGGTCCTTCGGATCGCGCCCCGCGGTCACCGCCATGAAGCGTGCGGCGTCGCGCGCGGTGCGGGTGAGCGGGCCGACATTGTCCATCGAGAAGGACAGCGGCATCACGCCCGAGCGTGAGACGCGGGTCTGGGTGCCCTTGAGGCCGGTCACGCCGCACAGGCTCGCCGGCAGGCGGATCGAGCCGCCCGTGTCAGAGCCCAGCGCGGCATAGACCATGCGGGCGGCGACCGCGACGCCGGAGCCGGATGAGGACCCACCGGTGCAGAAGGGCGGGTTCCATGGGTTGTGGGCATCGCCGAATTCGCGGTTGTGCCCGGTCGGGTTCTGCGCGAACTCCGCCATGTTCAGCGTGCCGAGGTCGATCGCGCCCGCCGCGTCCAGCTTCTCCAGCACGGTCGCTGTCTTCGGTGCCACGAAGTCGCGGCGGATGCGCGACCCGCAGGTCGAGACGCGGCCCTCACGGTAGTACATGTCCTTGTGCGCCATCGGCACGCCGTGCAGCGGGCCGAGCGTCGCGCCCGACGCTCGCTTGGCGTCCGCCGTCGCCGCCGCCTCCAGCGCCTCGGCGCGATCGAGCCGGATGAAGGCGTTCAGGGTCGGGTTGCCCGCATCGATGCGCGACAGGCACGCCTCGGTCGCGGCGAGGGACGTCGTCTCGCCGCGCGCAATGGCGCCGGCGAGTTCGGTCATCGACATGTCGGTGCGAGCGCTCATCGCGGCGGCTCCATCTCGTCACGCAGCGCGGCCTCGAAGCTCGACGGCTCGTCCTCGAAGGCGAGCGTGCCGCGCAGCGCCGCGAAGGCCTCGATCAGCGCCAGGTGGTCGGCCAGGCCGACACGCGCTGCGGCGTTGGGCAGCGCGATGCCGCTCCAGGCCAGGATTGCGGTTTCCATTGTCTCGGGGTCCATGCGGCTCTCCTTTGCAGGTGTCGCGCCTGCAGGTGTCGCGCCTGCAGGTGTAGCGCCTGCAGGTGTCGCGCCAGCCTGGACCACGGCCGCCGCGTTGCGAAGTCGTCACTGGACGCACAGAGGGCAGCCCATAGAGTTGGCGCCCAGTTCGCGGGCAATCCGGCCCGGCGCCTGCTCAAAACGGAGACATGCCATGAAACGTACGGCCCTCGCCGCCCTCCTTCTCGCCGGCCTGGCAATCCCGGCCCTGGCGCAGACCGGGACCGCGACCACGCAGCGCGCCCCCGCCGCGGCGAGCACGCCGCCGGCCGCCACGACGCCTCCGGCCGCGACCGCCGCCGAGCCCGCAGCACG
>NZ_JAAEDH010000015.1 GCF_018128965.1 Plastoroseomonas arctica | reverse complement strand
GGCCCGGCCGCCTCCGCGCCGTGGTCCGCGGAGGCCAGGCGAAAGCCGCCCCCGCCGCGCGCCGTGCGCTGCGCCGCCGGTGCCGCGGGTGCACCGCTCACGCTCCTGATGCCGCTCATCGCCTTGCCCTCCTGCCTCGCCTGCCGCGACGCGGCAGCTGGTGCCGCCGCCCGGCGTAAATTGCCGGGCGAGCGGGCCGGAAACGCGCCGCCGTGCTGGCCCAATGCTGGCACGAACTTCGCACTTCCCGTCCCGAGCCGTGGTTCACCACAAGCCCGCACGGAGCGTGACCTTGCCCGCAAAACCTTATTCGAAGGTGAAGCTGTTCGCGGCCTGCCTGCTTGGGCTGGCGCTCGCCACCCAGGCCTTGGCGCAGGTCCGCATCAAGGACATCGCCGATGTCGAGGGCGTGCGCGACAACCAGCTCGTCGGCTACGGCCTGGTGGTGGGATTGAACGGCACCGGCGACCGGTTGCGCAACGCCATCTTCACCCGCCAGTCGCTGGTGGGGATGCTCGAGCGCCTGGGCGTCAACACCCGCGACAACGAGGCGCGGCTCGAGACGCGCAACATCGCCGCGGTGATGGTCACGACCAACCTGCCCGCCTTCGCCCGTCCCGGCAGCCGCATCGACGTGTCCGTCTCGGCGCTGGGCGATGCGCAGAACCTGCAAGGCGGTGTGCTGATCGTCACCCCTCTGCTGGGTGCGGATGGCGAGGTCTATGCCGTGGCCCAGGGCGCGGTCGCGACGGGCGCCATCGCCGCGCGCGGCGCCGGCGCCTCGGTCAGCCGCGGGGTGCCGACCTCGGGGCGGATTTCCTCGGGGGCGATCGTCGAGCGCGCGATCCCCTTCCAGCTCGCCGGGCGAGACCGCGTGCGCCTCGCGCTGCGCAATCCGGATTTCACCACCGCCCGGCGGATCGCCGCCGCCATCAATGCCCGGGTGCGGGCGGATGTCGCGGTGGCCTCCGACCCGCGCACCGTCACGGTGGCCCTGGGTGGCCGCGACGCGATGGGCTTCATCACCGATATCGAGCAGTTGCGGGTCGAACCCGACCAGCCGGCGCGGGTGGTGATCGAGGAAGCCTCGGGTACCATCGTCATGGGCGCGAATGTGCGCGTCTCCACCGTGGCAATTGCCCAGGGCAACCTCACCATCCGCATCACCGAGACGCCGCAGGTGAGCCAGCCCGGCCCGCTCTCCAACGGCGAGACGGTGGTGACCCCGCGCACCCAGATCGAGATCGACGACCAGCGCGAGCGCCGCGTGGGTGTGCTGCCGGGATCGGTCACCCTGCAGGAGCTGGTGCGCGGGCTGAACAGCCTGGGCGTGGGCCCGCGCGACCTCATCACCATTCTGCAGACCATCAAGGCCGCGGGTGCGCTCCAGGCCGAGCTGGAGCTGCGCTGATGCCCGGACCCGCCGCCCCCGCGACCCCGCCCGTCGCCACCGCCGTGACGCAGCCGCGGGCGTCCGCGAACCATGCGCGGCTGCGCGAGACGGCGCGGCAATTCGAGGCCCAGATGCTCGGCCAGATGCTGCAGCCCATCTTCGCCACCACCGACGCCTCCCGCTCCCGCTTCGGCGGTGGCGCGGGGGAGGCGCAATGGCGCCCGATGATGGTCGATGCCTATGCCCAGGCCGCCTCCCGTCGCGGCGGTTTTGGCATCGCCGACGCCGTCTATCGCCACATGCTGCGCGTCCAAGACGCAGGAAGGACACTGCCCCGATGATCGATATCCTCATCACCGCCGGCAAGCGCCTGGCCGAGGCGCTGCACGCGGAGAACGAAGCCCTCGCGAAGCTCGACCTCGGCATCGCCGGCGAACTCGCGGGGGCGAAGATGCGCGCATCGGACGCCTTCGCCGCGGCGGCCGAGAGCTGCCGGCGCCTGGGCCTGGGCGACGGGCCGCGCGACGCGGCGCTGGCCGAGGCCCTGGCCGGCCACCTGGCCGACCTCGGCGCGGAGAACCGGCGATTGCTCGCTCGCGCCATCCAGCTGCAATCGCGGGTGATCGAGACCATCGCCGGCGCGGCCCTGCCCCATGCCGAAACGTTGCCGGGCTATTCGGGGCTCGCGCCGCGCCCCATCGCGCGCAAGCCGCCGGCGCTGGTGGTGACCGAGCGCGTCTGACGCGAGCTTGCCGCGGGCGGCGCCGCGGCGCAGCTTGCGCGCGTGCCAGCCATCCTTCGCCAGAACCTCGCCTTCATCCTGCTGCTGGCCATCGGGATCGCCGCCGCCGTCGCAACCTATGCGCTGCGCGGCGAGGCCGCCTTCCGCCATGCGCTGGAGAGCGCGGGCAGCACCTTCGTGTTCATCCTGCCCTCCATCGTCGGCGGGCTTCTGCTGGCCGGCGCGCTGAAGCAGCTCGTCCCGGCCGGGGCACTCGCCAAATGGATGGGGGCGGAGGCCGGGGTGCGCGGCCTGGTTATCGCCACGCTGGCGGGCATGGCGACGCCGGGGGGACCGATGGCGGCCTTCCCGCTGGTGCTGGTCCTCGCCCAGGCGGGGGCGGATCGCGGTGCCTTGGTCGCCTTCATCTTCGCCTGGTCACTGAACGGCTTCCAACGGCTGCTGATCTACGAGGTGCCCCTGCTGGGGACCGAATTCACCCTGATGCGCGTTCTGCTGACCCTGCCGATGCCGATCCTCGCGGGTTGGCTGAGCCGGCTGATCCCGATCCGCTGGCAGCCTCCCGCGTGAGCGCGACGCAGGGCCTGCTCTGGCTGCTGGCGCTGATCGCGCTGGGCCTGTGCCTCAAGCGCAGCGTGAGCATGGCAATCCGTGCCGGGCGGGATGGCGCGCACAGCCTGGTGCGGGTGCTGCCGCTGTTCACCGTGGCCCTGCCGATGGCGGCGTTCCTGGCCGAGCTGGTGCCGGCCGACATCGCCGAGGGCTATCTCGGGCCGGAATCCGGGTTGCGGGGCATCCTGATCGCCTCGGTCGCGGGCGGGTTCATTCCCGGCGGGCCCTTCGTCTCCTTCCCCCTGGTGTTGACCTTCACCAAGGCGGGTGCGGGTGTGCCGCAGATGGCCGCGCTGGTGACCGGCTGGGCAATCTACGGCTTCCACCGTGTGATCGCCTGGGAGGTGCCGGTGCTGGGCTGGCGCTTCGTCGCCATCCGCATGCTGGCGGGCCTGGCGCTGCCGGTGTTGACCGGGCTCGGCGTGTCCTGGCTGCTGCCCTGGTTCCCCGGCGCCCTGGTGCGCCCCTGATCAGCCGGTGATTCCGGGCAGCCGCTCGAAGCCGGGCCGGGCGAAGCGATAGCCCTGCATCAGGGTCACCCCGAGACCGCGCAGGGCCTCCACCTCGGCCTCCGTCTCCACCCCTTCGGCGATCAGCGTGATCGCGAGCGCGCGGGTCATCGCCACCATGGCAGCGACGATGGCGCGCCGGGGGGCCGAGGCCTCGACGCCGCGGATCAGCGCCATGTCCAGCTTGATCACGTCCGGCTGCAGCTCGGCAAGCAGCGCGAGCCCCGCGAAGCCCGCGCCGAAATCATCGAGAGCGGTGACGAAGCCGAAATCGCGATAGGCGGCGATGATGCGCTTGACATGCGCGACATCGAGCATCCGTTCATTCTCGGTGAACTCGAACATCAGCCGGCGATGGTTGAACCCCACCCGCTGCGCGGCCGCGAGCGTGGCGCGAATGCAGGCGCTGGGTTCATAGACTGCATTGGGCAGGAAATTGATCGAGAGCCTGGTCGCCTCGCCGGGCGGGAAAAGCCGCCCCGCCAGCTCCACCGCCTTGATCCGGCAGGACTGGTCGAAAGCGTAGATCGCCTCGCCGCCCACCTGGTCCAGCACGGTCTGCGCCCCCTCTCCGGCCGCGCCGCGCACCAGCGCCTCATAGGCCCAGACCGTGCGGGAGATGACATCCACGATGGGCTGGAAGGCCATGGTGAACGCCACCGCGAACCCGCTGCCGTCGCGACAGGCACCGCACCCATGCAGCGTCTTCGGGCGGGCATTCGTGGGGACAGCGATCGGCGCGTTCATCGGCCTTGCCTGGGTATCATGGGTCAATCCTGGGATGGGCGAGGCAAGACGGCAGGCACTCCCCGATGGCGTGCGCAGATGATGGTGCCGCAGTCTTGCATAGCATCCCAAAAAAAGCGTGAAGCCACGCGGGTGCGCCGAATTGTTCGATACGGTGGCGTCATGGCTACGCTCCGCCCTGACGCCGCGGCGCGATTGCCCCTTCCCGCCGCAACGGGCATATCCCGCCCATGCAGCCCGCACCCGATGCCTGGAGCGCCGTGCTGGCGGCACGCGATGGCGGCGCCGTCGCATCCGGCGCGCTCGCGCCGCTATTCGCGCCCGTCCTGGCAGCGCCCGTCGCTCCCGATGGTTGCCGTGTGATCGGCCGGCTGTGCCAGACGCTCGATGGCCGCATCGCCACGGCCTCGGGCTCCAGCCAATGGATCGGCGGGCCGGGCGACATCGAGCACACCCACCGGCTGCGGGCGCTCTGCCACGCGGTGATCGTGGGTGCGGGCACGGTCGCCGCCGACGACCCGCGCCTGACGACCCGCGAAGTTGCGGGGCCAAACCCGACCCGCATCATCCTCGACCCCGCCGGCCGCCTGCCGCCGAGCCACCAGGTGTTCGGCGATGGGCCGCCCTCGATCCTGGTGACCTGCACCGGCAAGGCGACCCGCCACGGCGAGGCAGCGGTCCTGCGCCTGCCCGCGCCGCTGGACCTCGCCGCCCTGCTCGCCCGCTTCGCGGCGATGGGTCTGACCCGCCTCTTCGTCGAGGGCGGCGGCATCACCGTCTCCCGCTTCCTCGCCGCCGGGTGCCTCGACCGGCTGCACGTCACCATCGCGCCCGTGATCCTCGGCTCCGGCATCCCCGCCTTCACTTTGCCGCAAGCCTCCTGCATTGCGGACGGGCTGCGCGCCTCCTTCCGAGTGTTCCCGATGGACCCCGACATCCTGCTCGACATGCCGCTCGATCGCGCGCGCCCAATGGTGTGCCCGTGATCGCGCGCGCGCTCTGGTCGACAGCCCCCGGCCGCGCCGAGTTGCGCTCGGAAACCCTGCCGGAGCGCGCCCCGGACCAGGCGCTGATCCGCACCCTCATCACCGGCATCAGCCGCGGGACGGAGCGCCTGGTCCTGCAAGGCCGCGTCCCCGAGAGCCAATACCCGGTGATGCGCGCCCCGCTCATGGCCGGCGATTTCCCCTTCCCGGTGAAGTACGGCTACAGCGCCGTCGGCATCATCGAAGCCGGCGCGCGCGAGGGAAGCCGCATCTTCTGCCTGCACCCGCACCAGGACCGCTTCCTCGCCCCCGTCGCCATGTGCATCCCGGTGCCGGACGCCGTGCCGAGCGAACGCGCCGCGCTGGCCGCCAACATGGAAACGGCGGTCAACATCCTCTGGGACGCACGCCCCCTGCCGGGCGAGCGTGTGCTGGTCATCGGCGCCGGCGTGGTGGGCCTGCTCACCGCCTACCTCATCGCGCAGATCCCCGGCACCGAGGTGACCGTCACCGACATCGATCCCTCCCGCCGCGCGCTGACGCAGTCCCTCGGCGCCGCGTTCTCGGCGCCGGAGGACGCGCCCGGCGAGCGCGACCTCATCATTCACGCCTCCGCTGCGCCGGCCGGGCTGCGCCACGCCCTCTCGCTGTGTGCCTTCGAGGCGCGCATCGTCGAGGCCTCCTGGTTCGGGGACCGCGAATGCCCCCTGCCACTGGGCGAGGCCTTCCACGCCAAACGCCTGTCCATCATCTCGACCCAGGTCGGCGCCATCGCGCCCGCCATGCGCAGCCGCCGCACCTATGCCGAACGCCTCGGCCTGGCGCTGTCGCTGCTGGCCGATCCGCGCCTGGACGCCATGATCGGTCCCGAGACCGCTTTCGACGCCCTGCCTGCCGCCTACCCGGCGCTGCTCAGCCCGCCCCTGGGCGCGCCCGCGCCGCTCTGCCCGATCGTCACCTACCGCTAGGATCCGCCACCATGTTCAGCCTCACCGTCGTCGATCACATCATGGTCGCGCACTCCTTCCGCGGCGCGGAGTTCGGTCCTGCCCAGCGCCTGCATGGTGCGACCTTCATCGTGGAGGCGGAGTTTCAGGCCCCCCAGCTGGACCACCTGCACCTGCTGGTCGATATCGGCCTGGCCAAGGATGAACTGCGCAAAATCCTCTCCGCGCTCGACTACCGCAACCTCGATGCCGAACCCGCCTTCGCCGGCAAGAACACCACCACCGAATTCCTCTGCCTGCACATTCACCAGCTGCTCTCCGCGGCTCTGACCACCGGCGTGATGGGCGAGGGCGGCCGGGCCGTCACCGGCATGAAAATCCTGCTGCGCGAGAGCCACGTCGCCTGGGCCGCCTTCGAAGGACCGGTGCAGCCGCTCGCGCAGGCCTGATCCGCGCCATGGATATCGCGCTCCTCGTCCCGGCACCCTTCAGCACGATCTCGGGCGGCTATAATTACGACCGCCGGATCGTCGCCGGCCTCATGGCACTCGGCCATGCGGTGCAGGTGGTGGAACTCGCCGGGCGCCACCCGCTGCCCGACGCCGCCGCCGAGGCCGCCGCGCGCGCCGCGCTGGAGGCCATCCCGGACGGCACGCGCATCATCATCGATGGGCTCGGCCTGCCATCCTTCGCGCTGCTGGCCGATTCTCTCGAAGCGCGTGGTGCCATGGGCCTCATCCACCACCCCACGGCGCTGGAGACCGGCTTTCCCGAGGAGGACCGTGCCGCGCTGCGCGGGCTGGAACAATCGCTGTTCCCGAGCCTCGCGCGCATCATCGCGCCCTCCGCGCTCACCACCCGCCGCCTTACCGAAGACTTCGCCGTCGCCCCCGATAGGCTCGCCATTGTGGAGCCCGGCACAGACCCGGCGCCGCGCGCCACCGGCAGCGGCGGCGAGGGCTGCGCCATCCTCAGCGTCGGCATGCTGGTACCGCGCAAAGGGCATGACGTGCTGCTGCGCGCGCTGGCCCGCCTCACCGATCTCGACTGGCATCTGACCATCGCGGGTGCGGCGCGTGATGCCGTCCATGCGCATGGGCTGACTTCACTCGCGGCCGAACTCGGCATCGAGGCGCGCGTCACCTTTGCCGGCGAATGCGACGCCGCCGCCCTCGACGCGCTCTACGCCACCAGCGACCTCTTCGCGCTCGCCACCCATTGGGAGGGCTATGGCATGGCCGCTGCCGAGGCCATGGCGCGCGGACTCCCGCTCGCAATCACCGCCGGCGGCGCCATCGCGGAAATCGTGGCCCCGGGTGCGGCCGTGATCGTTCAACCCGGCGACCACACCGCGCTGTCCCGCGCCATCCGCCGCGTGATCTACGACCGCGACCTGCGCGCCGACATGGCCGAGGCCTCCTGGCAGGGCGGCCAGTCGCTCCCCCGCTGGCCCGACCGCGCCCAGCAATTCGCCGCCGCCATCGAGGCTGCCCGATGACCGAAACCTTCGACGGCGACTGGCTCGACCTGCGCGAGCCCTTCGACGCCCGCGCCCGAAATCCGGCCCTCGCCTTCGCCCTGGCCGAGGCGCTGCCCGCCCGCCCGCGCATCCTGGACCTCGGCGCGGGGACCGGCGCGCTGCTGCGCTGGCTCGGCCATTTCATCGGCCGCGCCCAGGCCTGGACCCTGGTCGACGCCGACGGCGCCCTGCTCGCCCGCGCCTTCGAGACCATCCGCGAACGTGCCGAGGCGGTAGGGTGGACCGTGACCGCGCCGGATCGCCGCACCCTGCTCGTCCACGCCCCCGGCGGCGCCTGGCGCGTCGAGGGCCTGGTCGCGGATTTGCGCGACGCACCCGACAACCTGCCGCTCGAAAAATTCGACGCCGTGGTCAACACCGCGCTGTGCGACCTCGTCTCCGAGGATTGGATCGCCGACATGGCAAACGCGATTGCGGAGCACGGGCTGCCCTTCTACGCCGCGCTCAACGTCACCGGCCGCGAACGCTTCTCCCCACCCCACCGCGCCGATGCGCTGGTGGCGCGGGGCTTCGCGCGTGACCAGGCGCGCGACAAGGGCTTCGGCGGCATCGCGCTCGGCGCCAAGGCACCAGGCGTCATCGCGGAGAACTTCGCGGCGCACGGATACCGCATCATCCGCGGCGCCAGCCCTTGGGTGGTCAAGCGCCAGGAGGCCGCGATGGCGGCCGCCCTCGCCGAAGGCCACGCGCTGGCCGCGGCGGCATGGGAACGCCGCGGCGAGACCGTCATCGATGGCTGGCTCGCCGACCGCCGCCGCCAGGCGATGGAGGGCCGGTTGACCGCCCATATCGGCCACACCGACATCCTTGCCCTTCCCCCGACCGGCTGAGGGCGCCAGGATCACGGCAGGAGGTGCCGCCCATGCCGCCCAAAATCCTCGCCGCCCGCGACGCCCCGCCGCGCGCCCGCCCCTCCGGCTATCCGGCTGATCTTGTCGCCCCCATGGTCGGGCGCACCAAGCACCCGCTCGGCGATCTCTTTGCGCTGACGAATTTCGGCGTGAACCTCACCCGCCTCGGCCCCGGTGCCGCCTCATCCTTGCGCCACGCCCACGCGCTGCAGGACGAGTTCGTCTACATCCTCGAAGGCACGCCGACGCTGATCACCGATGCCGGCGAGGCGCTGATGGCGCCGGGCGATTGCGCGGGTTTCCCGGCCGGCACCGGCGATGCGCACCACTTGGTCAATCGCAGCGATGCGGATGCCGTCTACCTCGAAATCGGCGACCGCACGAAGGGTGACAGCGCGACCTACCCGGACAATGACCTGGCCGTGCGGATGGCGCCCGACGGCGCCTGGGTCTACAGCCGCAAGGACGGCACGCCGATCTGAAGGAACGTTCCATGCCTTTGCTGCTCGGCTGCATCGCCGACGACTTCACCGGCGCGACGGACCTCGCCAACACGCTGGTCAAGCACGGCATGACCGCGGTGCAGCTCATCGGCGTCCCCATCGGCCCGCTGCCCGAGGCCGACGCCATCATCATCGCGCTGAAGTCCCGCTCCATCCCGGCCGCGGATGCGGTGCGGGAATCGCTCGCAGCACTCGAGGCTCTGCTGGCGGCTGGTGCCAAGCAGATCTTCCACAAATACTGCTCCACCTTCGACAGCACCGATGCCGGCAATATCGGCCCCGTTGCCGATGCGCTGCTGGCGCGCCTGTCCTCCGGCTTCGCCATTGCCTGCCCCGCCTTCCCCACGAACGGCCGCACCATCTTCCAGGGCCACCTCTTCGTGGGCGGCGCACTACTCTCCGAATCGGGCATGGAGAACCATCCCCTCACCCCGATGCGCGACCCGAACCTGGTCCGCGTGCTCTCGCGCCAGACCGAGGGCGGCGTCGGCCTTGTCCCCTTCGCCGTGGTCGAGCAAGGCCCCGTCACCATCCGCCGCGCGCTGACGCGCCTGGCCGAACAGGGTCGCCGCTATGCCATCACCGATGCCGCGACCGATGCACACCTGATGGCGATCGGCGAGGCCTGCGCACCGCACGCGCTGATCACCGGGGGCTCCGGCATCGCCATGGGCATCCCCGAGAATTTCCGCCGCGCCGGCCTGCTCCCCCCCCGTCCCGACGCCGCCGTATTGCCGCAAGCGCGCGGCGCGATGGCCGTCCTCGCCGGCTCCTGTTCGCGCGCAACGCTCGGCCAGATCGGCCTCGCGCGCGACCATGTTCCCGTGCTGGAACTCGATGCCCTCGCCACGCCCGACACCGCCGCCCTAACCGCACAAGCACTGGACTGGGCGGCCGACAAACTCTCCGACACGCGTCCGATCGTGATCGCCGCCTCCGCCAGCCCAGACCGGGTCGAGGCGCTGCAAAAGCAGCTTGGCCGCGACGCCGCCGGCGCGCTCATCGAAACCACGCTCGCCAACATCGCCGAAGCCATCGTCGCGCGCGGCACCGGGCGCCTGCTCGTCGCCGGCGGCGAGACCTCCGGCGCGGTGGTGCTGCGCCTCGGCGTCACCGCGCTGCGCATCGGCCCCGAGATCGACCCCGGCGTGCCCTGGACCTACGCCGAGCCCAACGGCATCCATCTCGCCCTCAAATCCGGCAATTTCGGTGGCCGCGATTTCTTCCTCAAGGCCTTCGCCGATGCATGACGAACGCGAAGCGCGCCTGCTCCTGGCCATGCTCGGCCGCTCCCTGTTCGAGCGCGGCTACTCCGTCGGCTCCGCGGGCAACATCTCCGTCCGCCTGCCCGACGGCTACCTGATGACGCCCACCAACTCCTGCCTCGGCCGCCTCGACCCGGAGCGCATCAGCAAGCTTGCGCCCGACTGGTCCCACCTCTCCGGCGACAAACCCACCAAGGAAGTCTTCCTCCACCGCGCCTTCCTCACCGCGCGGACGGACGCCGGGGCCATCGTGCACCTGCACTCCACCTACGCGACCGCCATCGCCTGCCTGGCCGTGCCCGGCGACGACGCGCCGATCCCGCCGCTCACGCCCTACTTCGTCATGCGCATCGGCCGAACCCTGCCCGTAATCCCCTACTACCGCCCCGGCGACGCCGCGATGGAACCCGCGGTTCATAAGGCCGCCCTCACCGCAAAAGCCCTCCTCCTCGCCAACCATGGGCCGGTCGTGTCGGGCAAAACCCTCACCGACGCCGTGCACGCTGCGGAGGAGCTTGAGGAAAGCGCGAAGCTCGCGCTGCTGCTGCGCGGCGTGCCCGAAACACGGCGCCTCAACGCCGCCCAGGTCGACGAACTGCTTTAGGCAAGGCGGGGGAAAAGAATTTCCCCCGGACCCCCATTCTTTTACTTTTGGCTACTAGGGACCGCTGGAAACGCGCACCGCACCCCGGCGGCCCGCCGCATCTTCCAACAAGCGTGCCGCCGCCAGGCGCCCCGACAGCGCCGCCATCGGCACCCCCGGCCCCGG
The DNA here is from genome assembly GCF_018128965.1 of Plastoroseomonas arctica. GTDB lineage: Bacteria > Pseudomonadota > Alphaproteobacteria > Acetobacterales > Acetobacteraceae > Plastoroseomonas > Plastoroseomonas arctica. The sequence goes on along the minus strand of NZ_JAAEDH010000015.1, from coordinate 103,179 downwards.
ATGCACCGAACCCCCACACAGATACAGCCCCGGCAAACGCGACACCGCGCCGGGGCGCGTCAGGGTCGACGTCGCCCCATGGCTCGCGCGTCCATACAACGCCCCGGCCGTCGCCGGAAACAACGCGGCAAACTCGGAAGGCGTCGTCGCCACTCCACTGTCCTCCACCACCAGCCCGCACGCGGCGAGCAGCGCCGCGACGCGCGGCGCATACGCCGCCGCCTCGAAGCGCCGCACATCGCCATCGGCTGGCGCATTGATCAGCACCAGCAACCGCTCCGCCATCCCTGCCGCCGGCACCGCGCCAGCACCCCGATCCTGCGCGCAAATGTAGACGGTGGGTGCGCCCGTGATCTCCCTCCGGTCGAAGATCGCGGAAAATTCCGCTGCATAATCCTCGGCAAAGAAGACGTTGTGATGCGACAGCGGAAACCCCCGCGTCGGCGCGTTCACGCACCAGGTCACCGCCGAGAGCGACCGCACACCCCGCGGCCCACCGACCGCCCCCGGCGCGACCGCATCCAGCGCCGCCGCATCGCCGTTGAACACCACCGCATCCGTTGCGATCCGCTCGCCATCGGTCAGCCGCACGCCCACCGCGCGGCCGCCCTCTGCCACCACCTCGGCAACCTCCGCCCCGAAGCGGAACTGCGCGCCCTGCGTCTCACCCAGATCACGCAGCGCCGCGGCCACCCGGCGCATCCCGCCAGCCACCGACCAGACCCCATCCTGCTCGACATGCGCGATCAGCATCAGCGTCGCTGGCGCCAGCCAGGGTGAGGCACCGACATAGGTCGCGTAACGCCCGAACAACTGCCGCAGCCGCACATCGGAAAAATGGTCGCCCAGGGCGCCCCACAGGCTGCGCAGCGGCGCCGTGCGCCACAGATCGCCCAGCCCGGCAAGCCCCACCCGCCGCACCAGCTCCAGCGGCGATGGCCGCTCCGCCGCCATGAAGGGCGCGAGCAGCGTGCGGTGCATCGCCCCACTGCGTGCGACGAAATCGCGGAAGCCCCGCGCTTCCTTCGCCCCGGCGAAGACCCCGATCGCAGCTTCGGATTGCGCGACATCTGCGAACAGATCGAGCCGCCCGCCGGCGCGCCAGGCGTGCCGTGCCAGCACCTCGGCGGGTTGCAGGATCAGGTGATCCTCGATGCGCTGCCCCGCATCCGCGAACAGCCCCTCGAACACCCAGCGCATGGTGAAGACAGTGGGCCCGGCATCGACCGCCGCCCCGGCGACGTCGAGTGCGCGCATCTTGCCGCCCTCGACCGCGGCGCGCTCGAGCACCACCACCTCCGCCCCGCGCCGCGCGAGATCCGCCGCGGCCGCGAGCCCCCCGACCCCCGCCCCCACCACCACCACGCGCATGCTCAGGCCGCCACGCCGAGGCCCGCGTCACGCCGCGCGCGCAACTGCTTCGTCACTTTGCGCTGATGGAAGATGATCATCGAGACGCCCGTCACCAGCGGCACCGCCCACATCAGCGGATTCAACGCCAACTCCGGCAGCAGCCGCACCGACCCGAAGGCGAGGAACGCCGTGTAGACGGAGATCCCCGCGCCGACCAACGCCTTGATGTGCTCCTTCAGCCAGTCGAGCACGCCCGGCTTCGCGCGATACAGATAATGCAAGTTCGTCCACGCCGTCGCGATCCCCACCAGCGACAGCCCGATCAGCAGGTACTGCCCCGACAGCCACCCCTGCAAAGCGCAGTTCAGCGCGGCGACCAGCAACACGCCCTGCAGCGCCAGGTTCAGCGGTGTGCGGTTCGCATCCCGCACGCGCTTGTTGCGCACGCACAGGAACCCATACCAGGCGAGGTTGATCGTCAGGATGCCCATGTGCAGCATCAGCCAGCCGAAGATCGCGCGGATGAACACCGCGTCGAACATCCCCTCCAGATGCGGATGCGTCGCCATCGGATCGACCAGGGTGAGCACGCTCATGCACACCGCGAAGCTGCCGGTCGCCAGCATCGCATAGGTAAAAATCCGCCCCCAGCGCTTGTGGTTCACCCCGCCCTTGCGCCCGATCACCGGCACCCAGAAGGCAAGGGCCCCCGTCGCACCCGTCGCGATATGCGCCGCGACCAGCGCATGGAACACATGCAGTTCCAACCCCGTTTCTCCCCAGCCGCCACGACGCTGCCACTTGACACCGCCGAGTGTAAAGCCGCGCTATAACCCCCAGGAAACGGCGCAAACGCGGACTCTCACCCATGGATGGCCTACCGCGCCACGGCGCGCCCTATCGTCCCCCGCGCCCCAATCCGCTCTCTGCCGTCATTGCCCTCATCCGCGCCGCCTTCCGCGGCGATGGCGACCTGCTGAGCCTGCTCCCGGCCAACGCCTACCGCATGAAGATCGGATGGCTCGGCTATTCCCGCCGCTCCATCCTGCTGGTCAACGACCCCGTCGAGCTGCGCCGCGTGCTGTCCGACCCCGAAGGCATCTTCCCGAAAAGCGACCTGATGGTCGAAGCGTTGGGTCCGCTTATCGGCGATTCGATCTTCGTCTCCTCGGGTGCGACTTGGCGGCGCCAGCGCGCGATGATCGACCCCGCCTTTTCGATGATGCGCGTCAACCGCGCCTTCCCCGCCATGGATGCCGGCATCGACGGCGCCGAGGAGACGCTCAGCGCCCACGCGGCGCAGGGCACCCCCTTCTCCCTCGACCTCGCGATGAGCCACCTCACCGCCGACATCATCTGCCGCACCGTGTTTTCGGTCGGTCTCGAAACCGAAGCCGCGCATGACGTCTTCGACGCCTTCACCGTCTTCGAGCGCAGCGTCGCCCAGGTGGAAATCCGCCGCCTGATCCTCGACCCCGCCTGGACCAAGGTGCCCCAGCCCGAAGCTGTCCTCGCCGCCTGCGCCCTCATCCGAAAGCACCTGGCCGCGCTGCTCGACACCCACCTGGCCGACACGCCCTTCGACGACATCGCCTCTGCCGTCATCGCCGCGCGCGACAGCGCCGAGCAGAAGGCATTCACGCGCGAGGAGCTGATCGACCAGCTCGGCGTGCTCTTCCTCGCCGGCCACGAAACGTCGGCCAGCGTGCTCACCTGGGTCTTCTACATCCTGGCGACGCAACCCCATCTGGTCGCGCGGCTGCGCGCCGAGGTGCAGGCGGTCTGCGGCGACGGGCCGATCGCCTTCGAGCATATCCGCGCGCTGACCTTCACCCGCAACGTCTTCCGCGAGACGCTGCGCCTGTACCCGCCCATCACCTTCCTGCCGCGCGTCGCACTCGAGGCCACGACCATCGGCACGCATCGCGTCAAGCGCGGCGCGATGATCATGGTCGCCCCCTGGGTCGTGCATCGCCACAAGGCCTATTGGCGCGACCCGCACGCCTTCGACCCGGACCGCTTCACGCCCGAGCGCGAATCCGAGATGACACCCGGCGCCTACCTACCCTTTGGCCTGGGTCCGCGCGTCTGCGCCGGCGCCGCCTTCGCCACGACCGAAGCCGTGCTGCTGATCGCGCGGCTGTTCCGCCGCTTAGACTTCCACGTGCAGGACGCCGGCAAGGTCCGCCCCGCCGCGCGCCTGACCACGCGCCCCACCGAGCAGATCGCCTGCCGCGTCACCCGCGCGGCATGACCCAGACCGTCCTGCTCACCCTCGGCCGCCTGCCAAAGGCGCTCGACATCGCCCGCAGCTTTTCCGCTCTCGGCTGGCGCGTCCTCGTCGCGGAGCCCTTCGGGATGCACCTCGCCGGCGTCTCGCGTGCGGTGGCAAAATCCTTCCGCGTTACGGCACCCATCATCGATCGTCACCGCTACCTCGCCGACCTCGCCGCGATCGTCACGCGCGAAGGCGTCTCCCTCGTCATCCCGATCTCCGAGGAGACGATGCATGTCGCCCACCTGCCCCCGCTCCTGCCCCCCAGCGTGCGCGTCTTCACCATGCCGCCCGAGACGATCCTGCCGATCCACCACAAGGGCGGCTTCGTCGACGCGGCGACCAGCTTCGGCTGCGCCGTGCCGGAAACCCACCTCCTCGGCAGCGACGCCGCCACTGCGCTCGCGGCCTCATTCGACGTGGTGCTCAAGCCCGTGCATTCCTGCTCCGGCCGCGGCGTGCGCATGCTGCCGCGCGGCACGCCGCTGCCCGACGCCGGGACCGAACCGCCCTCCATCATTCAGCGCTTCATCCCCGGCGCGCTCGTGTCCTCCTGCACCCTCGCGCATGAGGGCCGGGTCCAGGCCACCGCCCTCTATCGCGCGACCCAGCTTTCCGGATCCGTCGCCATCGCCTTCGAGCGTGTCGAGAATCCGGCCATAGAAGCCTGGATCGCCCGTTTCGTGGCCGGCGCCGGATGGACCGGGTTCATCGCCTTCGACATCATCCTCGACCGGGACGGCGCGCCACACGGCATAGAGTGCAACCCGCGCACCACCTCCGGCCTGCATTTCTTCCGCACCGAGGACATCGCTCCCGCCATCCTCGATCCCACTCTCGCCCCGCGCCTGCGCGACACGCGTGAGCTCCAGCAATTTTTCTCCTGCCTCACCGAGACGCAGAAGGCGATGTTCCGACCCGGCTTCGGGAAAAAACTGCACGCGCTGCTGCACACGCCCGACGTCACCTGGTCCGCCCGCGACCCGTGGCCGCTGCTGGCCATGCCCGTCACCACCTGGAAGATCATCTGGCTGTCGATCCGCCACGGGGCCACCTTCGGCGAGGTCGCCACGGTGGATGTCGGGTGGTCTTGAGGCCGCAAACGGCTACAGCCGACTTCGACCCATGCCATGGCTCCTCAGCACTCGCGGTCGCGTCCGGCGGCAGCGTGCACCCGCGCTATACCGCGCGAATCGCCTGGCTGCTGCCGTTCGGCGGGCCGGTGACGTTGCTGCATGAGCGATTCGGCGCGACGATCCGCGTGCCGCAGTGGAGCCATGTCGGGCTTGAAACGCCCTCCGAATCGGGCCGCGCCGCCACAAGGGCGCGTTTTCCATGGGGTTTTGCCCGTCGCATCGTAAAAACCTCTTGTTTTTCGGCGTTTTCGGACGCACGCCATGCACAGCGTCGTCAGCGGCGCGGCAACCATCCCGGTCGCCCCTCGGGCGATCATCCATGAGGAGCGAGACAGTTATGGCAGCAAAGAAGCCGGCCGCCCCGGCGGCCGCCGCCGCGGCGCCGAAGGCACCCGCAGCGAAGGCGATCCCCACCGTCACCCTGAAGCAGCTGGCCGCCGGCCTCGCCGAGACGCACGAGCTGTCCAAGCGCGCCGCCGAAGCGATCCTGAACGACCTGGTCGACACCGTGACCAAGCGCCTCAAGAAGGGTGACAAGATCCGCCTGACGGGCCTGGGCATCCTGCAGGTTCGCGCCCGCCCCGCGCGCATGGGCCGCAACCCGGCCACCGGCGAGGCCATCAAGATCAAGGCCAGCAAGAAGGTCGCCTTCCGCCCGGCCAAGGAACTCAAGGAAGCCGTTTGAGGCTCACCCGGGGCGACTCGCCCCTGGGCAGCGCCGCGCCGGTTCTCGGGACCGGCGCGGTCTTTCTGGCAGGGATGCTGTCCCTCGCCGCTTTGTGTCATAACCCCGCCCAAACAGGCCGGGCACGGATATTGCCTCTCCGGCTTGCCTATCCGGAGCAGCCCTGATGTCGATCCACGCCGCGCTCACCCATCGCACAAGCTACCGCTACGCGCGCGCCGTGACGCTCGGCCCGCAGACCATCCGGCTGCGCCCGGCCCCGCATGCCCGCACCCCCATCCTGTCCTATTCGCTCAAGATCGAGCCCGCCGGGCATTTCCTCAACTGGCAGCAGGACCCGCAGGGCAACTATCTCGCCCGCGTCATTTTCCCCGAGCGCGTGACCCATTTCGACGTGACCGTCGACCTGGTCGCCGACATGGCGACGATCAACCCTTTCGAGTTCTTCGTCGAGGAGAGCGCCTCCGCCTATCCCTTCGCCTATGAGCCGGCGCTGGCGCAGGAATTGGCGCCGTTCATGGCCAAGCCCATCCCAGGGCCGCTGCTGGCCGCACTTCTCGCCGAGATGCCGACCCAGGCCGACGGCACCGTCGACATGCTGGTCGACATCAACCGCACGCTCGCGAGCCGCATCGCCTATGTCGTGCGCATGGAACCCGGCGTCTGGACGCCGGAGGAAACGCTCACCGAGCAGAAGGGCTCCTGCCGCGACAGCGCCTGGCTGCTTGTGCAGATCCTCCGCCAGATGGGTTTCGCCGCCCGCTTCGTCTCGGGCTACCTGATCCAGCTGGTGGCCGACGTGAAGCCGGTGACCGGGCCCGAAGGCCCGACGACGGACTTCACCGACCTGCACGCCTGGGCCGAGGTCTACCTGCCCGGCGCGGGGTGGATCGGCTTCGACGCCACCTCGGGCCTGATGGCCGGCGAAGGCCACATCCCCCTGGCCTGCAGCCCGGAGCCGCAATCGGCCGCGGCCATCTCCGGCGGCGTCGAGGCGAACGTCGAGACCACCTTCGAATTCGCGATGAACGTGACGCGCATCGCCGAGACGCCGCGCGTCACCAAGCCCTACACGGACAAGGTCTGGCAGGACATTCTCCGCCGCGGCGAGGCGGTGGACCGCGCACTCGAACGCGGCCAGGTGCGCCTGACCATGGGTGGCGAACCCACCTTCGTCGCCGCCACCGATTTCGACGCCGCCGAGTGGAACATCGAAGCGATGGGCCCCACCAAGCGCACCTATGCCGGCAAGCTGATGCGCCGGCTCGCTCCGCTCTGGGCACCCGGCGCCGCGCTGCAGTACTCGATGGGCAAGCACTACCCCGGCGAGCAGCTGCCGCGCTGGGCCATCCACGCCCATTGGCGCCGCGACGGCCAGCCGGTCTGGCGCGACCCCGCGCTGTTCGCCGCCGACGAGGACACCGACGACGCCACCGCCGAGGACGCGCTCGACTTCGCGCGCACCCTGGCCGAGCGCCTCCAGCTCGACCCCGAATTCGTCAGCACCGCCCACGAGGACATCCACTACTATCTCTGGCGCGAGAAGCGCCTGCCGGCCAACGTCATCGCCGAGGCGGCGAAGCTCGCCGATCCGCTGGAGCGCGCGCGGCTCGCGCGCGTATTCGGCGGCGGCCTTGGTGCGGGTGTGGGCGCGGTGCTGCCGCTTCGCCGCGTGCTCGCCGGCGGTGTCCGCCGCTGGCAGTCCGGACACTGGTTCTTCCGCGACGACGTGCTGTTCCTGGTCCCCGGCGACAGCCCGATCGGCCTGCGCCTGCCGCTCGAATCCCTGCCCTGGATCGACCCCGCCGCCATGGAGACGGACTACGAACGCGACCCCTTCGCCCCGCGCGAGGCCTTCCCCGCCCGCAGCGCCTATGACCGTGTGAGCGAGGCGAACGGCGCGCAGGGCCTGCCCATCGACCTCCGCCCGCAGCCGCAAGCCGCGCCCTCCGTCGCCAACCCGCAGGACCCGGCCCGCGTGCGCACCGCGCTCACCGTCGAGTCCCGCGATGGCAAGCTGCACATCTTCCTGCCCCCGCTCTACGCCGCGGAAGACTTCTTGGACCTCGCCGCCGCCATCGAGGACACCGCGCGCGAGGCCGGACGGCAGATCGTCATCGAGGGCTACCAGCCCCCGCGCGACCCGCGCCTGAACAGTTTTTCGATCACCCCCGACCCCGGCGTGATCGAGGTGAACATCCACCCCTCCGCCAGCTGGAACGAGCACGTCACCCGCACCGAGACGCTCTATGAGGAAGCCCGCCAGGCCGGCCTCTCGGCGGAGAAATTCATGATCGACGGGCGCCATGTCGGCACCGGCGGTGGCAACCACCTGGTCATGGGCGCGGCCGAGCCCGCCGACAGCCCGTTCCTCCGCCGCCCGGACCTGCTGAAATCGCTGCTCGGCTTCTGGCACAACCATCCGAGCCTCAGCTACCTGTTCTCCGGCCTGTTCATCGGCCCGTCTTCCCAGCACCCGCGCATCGACGAGGCGCGCCAGGACATGCTGGCCGAGCTCGAGGCCGCCTTCGCCCAGATCGAGCCGGGCAAGGAAACGCCCCCCTGGGTCGTCGACCGCCTGTTCCGCAACATCCTCGCCGACATGACCGGCAACACCCACCGCACCGAGTTCTGCATCGACAAGATGTACGCCCCCGAGACCGCGACGGGCCGACTGGGCCTGGTCGAATACCGCGCCTTCGAGATGCCGCCGCACGCGCGCATGTCCGCCGCCCAGGCGCTGCTGCTGCGCTCCGCCATCGCCGCCTTCTGGAACCAGCCCTATGAACGCAAGCTGATCCGCTGGGGCACCCGCATCCATGACGACTTCATGCTGCCCCACTTCGTCGAGCAGGACCTCTACGGCGCGCTCGACGAGCTCGGCACGCTGGGCTTCCCGATGGCGCGGGAATGGTTCGCCCCGCACCTCGAATTCCGCTTCCCACTGATCGGCAACGTCGCTGTGCAGGGCATGGAGCTGGAGCTCCGCCACGCGCTGGAACCCTGGCACGTGCTCGGCGAGGAACCCGCAGGTGGCGCCACCGCGCGCTATGTGGACTCCAGCGCCGAGCGCCTGCAGGCCCGCATTACCGGCTTCTCCGAGGAACGCTACATCCTGGCCGCCAATGGTCACGCCGTTCCGCTCAGCCGCACCGACCGCGAGGGCGAATATGTCGCCGGCATCCGCTTCAAGGCCTGGGCGCCCTACTCTGCCCTGCATCCGCTGGTCCCGGTGCAGACGCCCGTCGTGCTCGACATCCATGACCGCTGGTCGGGGCGGCGAATCGGCGGCCTCACCCACCACGTCTTCCACCCCGGCGGCCGCGCGCATGAGGATCGCCCCGTGAACGCCAACGCCGCCGAGGCGCGCCGCCGCATCCGCTTTGCCGCGCAGGGCCACACGCCCGGCCCGGCGCCGGAGCCGGTGCTGGACATCGCCCGCGACACGCCGCGCACGCTGGACCTGCGGCGCTTGTGGCACGGGTGACAGCGGCGAATTGCGATCACGCGGGGTTGCGCCCGCCGCCCGCGTGGCGAAACATCCCCCGATGATGCTGGACCCCACCGCCCTCGACGAAATGGCCGATGGCCGTGGCGGCCTCCGCCCGCACTGGCAGGAGCTGCTGGGCACGCTGGTGGGCCTCGGCTCGGAGCAGCTGATCGAGCGCGCGACCATGCTCGACCAGTTCTTCGCCGAGGAAGGTGTGACCGCCCTGCTGCCGGGGACTGGCCCCGCCGCCTGGCGCTGCGACCCGGTGCCGCTGCCGATCCGCCCGGCGGAATTCGCAGCGCTCGAGGCCGGCCTCGCCCAGCGCGCCACCTTGCTCGACGCCACGCTCGCCGATCTCTACGGCCCGCAGACGCTGCTCGAACACGGCATCATCCCGCCGGCGCTGGTCTATCCCAATCACGGCTTCCTCCGCCCCTGTCGGTCGCTGCCGGTGGCGGGCCAGATGCAGCTCTACGCCGCGGACCTGATCCGTGGCCCGGACGGCGAGTGGCGCGTGCTCGCCGACCGCACCAACGCGCCGCACGGCATGGCCTATGCGCTCGAGAACCGCCGCGCGCTGTCCAAGACCATCCCGGAGATCTTCCGCGCCCGGCAGCTCCGCCGCATGCGGCCCTTCTTCGACACCTGGCAGGCCGACCTCCAGCGCATCGCGCCGGGTGGGACCGGCAACCCTTCCCTGGTGCTGCTCAGCCCCGGCCCGCGCAGCGCCTTCTGGTTCGAGCATGTGGTCCTCGCCCGCGAGCTGTCCTGCACGCTGGTCGAGGGCGGCGACCTCACCGCGCGCGACGGCCAGGTCTTCCTCAAGACCCTGGGCGGCTTGCGCAAGGTCGACGTGGTGCTGCGCCGGCACGACGGGCGCAGCATCGACCCGCTGGAGCTCGATGGCGGCGACGGGCTCGCGACCGGCATTCCCGGCCTGCTCGATGCGGCGCGGCAGGGCGCGCTGGTGATCGCGAACGCGCCGGGCAGCGACATCGCGGAATCGCCCGCGCTCGCCGCCTTCCTGCCCGAGATCGCGGCGCATCTGGGCGTCGGGCCGCTCACCCTGCCTTCGGTGCCGACGCTCTGGCTCGGCAGCCCCGGCGCGCTCGCGCAGGTGATGGAGAATCCCGCGCAATGGCTGCTGCGCCCGGCGCTGGATGGCGTCGCACCGCCCGTGCCGCTGGCCGAGCTGGCGCCGGCGCTGCGCGAGGTGACGCTCGCCCGCGCCGCCGCGAACCCATGCGAATACGCCGCCTCCCTCGCCATCGCCCCCTCCGTCGCACCCTGCATCGGACCTGGCGGTTTCGAGCCGCGGCCGATCGTGCTGCGCCTGTTCCTGGTGCGCGACGGCGAGGGCTGGCAGGCGCTGCAGGGTGGGCTTGCCCGCGCGCTGGCGCCCGCCGATGCGCTCGCCGGCCGGCTGCCGCGCCAGGCGGTCGCCAAGGATGTCTGGATCGCGTCGGAGGATTCCGGCGACATCCAGGGGCCCTCCGCCTTCGCGGTCGCCGCGCTGCCGATCCGCCGCGCGACCGGCGAGCTGCCCTCGCGCGCGGCCGACAATTTCTTCTGGTTCGGCCGCTACCTCGAACGCCTCGAAGGCGCGGCGCGGCTGCTGCGCACCACGATCATGCGGCTGGAACGCGCCTCCCTCTCGCCGCGCGAGATGGCGGAGCTGCGCACCCTGGCCGCCTGCCTCAAGGCCAGCCACCTGATCGATGAGGATGCGGCGCGCGGCGCCGGCACGCCCGCCTTCCCGCGCGCCATCCTGGGCATGCTGCGCCCCGAGGCGCGCATCCCCACGCTCGCCGCCCAGCTCGGCCGCATGGTCGAGCTGCTGCGCGACCGCCTCACCGGCGAGATGTACGGCGCCGCGAGCCACGCCATCCGCGACCTGCAGGCCGCACTGCGTGCGGTACCGGTCGGGCGGGGCGAGAACCCGCGCGCGCTGGCGCAATTTTCCGAAGCTCTGGGCGACGTGCTGGTCTTCGCCGCCATGGTCTCGGGGCTCGCCGCCGAGAACATGGTCCAGGGCGGGGGTCGGCTGTTCCTCGATCTCGGGCGCCGCCTCGAACGCGCGCGCTCCATCACCTCGGAACTCGCGACGCTGCTGGACGAGCCGCAGGCGGCGGCCCAGCCCGCGCGCCTCGAACCCTCGCTGCGCCTGGCCCTCGAGCTGCGCGATTCCGTCATCACCTACCGCTCCCGCTACGTGACCGTGCTGCAGGCCGCCCCGGTGCTGGACCTGGTGCTGGCGGAGGAGGGCAATCCGCGCGGCCTCGCCTTCCAGCTGCTCGCGATGCGCGACAGCCTCGCCCGCCTGGGCGACACCGAGGGCAGCCCGCTGCTCGCGGCCGTCGCGGCCATCCTCGCCGAGGCGCGCGCGATGTCGGCCGGCACGGCGGCGGCCGCGCGCCAATCCGAGGCCGCGACCCGGCTGCCGCCGCGGCTGGACGCGCTGCACGAGAGCCTGGGCGAGCTGTCCGACGCCGTCTCGCGGCGCTGGTTCGCGCTGCTGCCCGAGGCGCGCGCGGTCGGCGGGGGGCTCGCCGCCGATGCCGCGGCAGTCGAGGGTGCGGCGGCATGATCTACCGGATGCGCCACACCACGCTCTACGCCTATTCGCGGCCCGTCGATCTCTCCTCGCATATCCTGCATCTCACGCCGCGGACCCTGCCTGGCCAGCGGGTGCTGGCCCATGCGCTGCAGCCGCAGCCAGAGCCGGTGCGGCAGTCAAGCGGGCTCGACCATTTCGGCAATGTCGTGACCCGGCTGTTCCTCGAAGGCGCGCATGACGAGTTGGAGGTCGCGGCCGAGGCCACCGTCGAGGTCGGCTTCCCGCCGCCGCCGGCCGCCGCGCTGACGCCGCCCTGGGAGGCGGTGGTGCGCTCGGCCGCCACCGAATGGCAGGTCGCCGAATTCACCTATGCGAGCGCGATGGCGCCGGCCGATGCCGCCGTCGGCGCCTATGCCGGGGAGAGCTTCACGCCGGGGCGGCCGGTGCTGGCGGGGCTGATCGACCTCACCAGCCGCATCAAGCGCGACTTCAAGTTCCGCTCCGGCGTCACCGATCTCGCCACGCCGGTGTCGCGCGTGCTCGCGGACCGGGTCGGCGTGTGCCAGGATTTCTCCCACCTGATGATCGCGGGGCTGCGCGCGCTGGGGCTGCCGGCGCGCTATGTCTCGGGCTATCTGCGCACCAAGCCGCCGCCGGGGGTAAAGCGGCGGATCGGTGCCGACGCCTCCCACGCCTGGGTCGGCGCCTGGCTTGGCGCGGAATTCGGCTGGGTGGATTTCGACCCGACCAACGATTTGGTCGTGCAGGACGAACACATCGTCCTCGCCTGGGGGAGGGATTTCGCGGATGTGAGCCCGATGTACGGGATCATCCTGGGCGGCGGCGCGCACACGCTGAAGGTGGGCGTGGATCTGGAGCCGCTGTAGTCCGGCGGTATCGCCCGCAGGTCGCGATCTCAGGCGCCGGTCGCCGCTGACGGCGCGGGCATCAGTCCAGAAGCAGCTCGAACAGGCCCAGCGCGACCACAACCGCGGTGAAGCGCAGCGGCATCTCCAGCACCGACAGCCCGCTCGCCTCGGCGCCCCAGCCCCCGGCCATCCAGCCGAGCCAGGCGGCGAGGCCCGCGAGCAGCGGCGCGAGGATCGGCCAGGCGCGCTCCCGCCACAGGCTCACGGCGCCACCGGGCGCGGATCGGCGCGGAAGACCAGCATCGCACCCTGGCGCAGCACCTCGCCCTCCAGCCGCACGCGCTGGCCGACCAGCGGGCGGAAGGCGGCGAGGTTGGCGCGCCCTTCCGCATCGGCCAGCAGCAGGTAGGCGCTGCCCTCGACGGGCGCCGTGGCCACGAAGATCGCCGGGATGTCGCCACTGAGGCAGAGCGTCGCGCAGGCGCGGTGCGCGAGGCCGATGCCAGGCCGCATGCCGCCACTGGCGCATTTGCCGTCGCAGATCTCGCCGGTGATACGCCAGCGGCCCAGGCGTTCCACCGGCACCGGCGCACCCGGCCCGACGACCTCGGGCGCGTCGCCGGTCGCGAGCATCTCGATATCGCCGCGGCGTAGCGCGAAGCCGCCCATCGCCACGCTCTGCCCGGCCATGGCCGCGACATCGCCCACGCCCACCTTGCCGTCTCCGGCCAGCAGCAGTGCGCGGCCCCGCGGCAGCCCGGGCGAGGGCGGCAGGTGCAGAACCGGGTAGGGCTCGGCGGTCAGCGTCCCGGTCACCCGCTCCTCGAAGACCAGCGCCGGCACCGGAGCACCGCCCTGCCCGAAGCCGGGCCCGGCCGGGTCATCGGCGGCGAAGCCCAGGCCGATGCCGAGTGCGATGGCACCCGCCATCACGCCCGCCCCCAGAACGGCCAGGAAGCGGCGCAGCGGCCGTGGCGGCGAGGACGACCAGCCGATGAAGAAATCCGGCGATCCGCTCATGCCGACGCTCCCCGCGCGCCCGCCGAGCCACGGCGAGGAAAGCCTTGCCGCGTCTCAATATACGCATTGGCTCTTCGTAACGATCTTGACCATTTGTTACATTCATTGCGATGGTCTTGGCTTGGCACAGTATCCGCGCACGGATAGTTTGAAGTCTGCATGCGCCTGTAGAAGCCACACCAGCGGAAGCGCCGCTCTTGATCGTCGCGACACTCTTCGCCATTCATGACACCAGCAGCCAGCCGCTGTCGCCGGCCCCCCTCCACCGCGCCGTCTGCGCCGCGCTGCTGCCCTGGCTGAGTGCGGAGGGCGTGCTGGTGCTGGAAGGCAGCGTGCTGCGCCACCAGGGAAGGCTGCGCATCTTCGCGACCATGGTGGAGCGCGAGAGCCATCGCGTGTTCCACGCCTTCCGCTTCGACGGCACGGCGGATGACGCAGCCTGGGGTCGCTTCGCCCAAGCCCTGGCGGAGAGCATCACCGGACTCGGCCTGCCGCGGCCGGCCGCATCCGCGCGCCCGCAGGGCTTTGCCACTCATGCCGGCACCGGCTGCTGATAGGTGCCCGGCGGGCAGGCGCGCACATCGAGGAAGACCTCCCCACCCTCGACCCGCAACCGGTAGGTCGCGAGCTTTTCCGTGTAGGGGGCGGGCGCGCAGCCATCGGCGAGGCGATACTGGAAGCCGTGCCAGGGGCAGGTGATGCAGCCATCCACCACCCTGCCCTCCCCCAGCGGCCCGTTCTGGTGGGCACAGAGGTTCGATACCGCCGAGAGTTGCCCCTCGTTGCGGAAGATCGCGACGGGCTCGCCGGCCGCGACTTCGACCACGACGGCGCCGCCTTCGGGGATGTCGGCGGCGGCGGCGGCGCGGACCCATTCGGCGCCCAGGATCGGCGCCCGCCGGCCGCGCAAGCCGGCGGCGAGGTGCAGGCCCAGCAGCAGGCCCGCGCTCGCGACCGTCACACCGACGAAGCCGGGATTAGCGGCGGCCAGGAAATACCCGAAAACCTGATGCGCCACAGCCGCGGCATAGGCAAGGTAGATGCCCAAATGCAGCGCCTTCCACACCGGCGGGGTCAAGAAATTCAGCCAGAAATCATGGCTGGTGGCGGCGAGCGCGAACAGGATCAGCAGCGCGAGGATGCCGAAGGGCACGAAGGGCGTGCCCGGCCAGGTGCCGAGTCCCGGCTCGCTGGACAGGGCCGCGACCAGCGGCGGCGTCGGGCTGAAGGCGAAGTGCCAGCCCAGCACCTCCAGCGCATGGGCCAGGGCAAGCGCGAAGGTCATCACGCCCAGGTGCCGTCGATTGTACAACAGCGGCAGGAAGCGCCGGTCGAGCCGCGCCAGCGGGCCGATGGCCAATGCGAAGGTGAGCAGCAGGAAGGCAGCGCTGCCGAACGCCTTGATGCGCAGGCTCTGGCCATCGAGCGCACGCGACTCCGGCACCAGCATCGGCGCGAGTTCGGTATAGCCCACGAGATACAGCGCTATGGCACCCAGCAGCACCGCGTCGTACCAGCGCTTGGCCGGCGTCCAGCCGACCACGCCGTAGCGGACGCTCATGGTGCTGCGATCCGCACCGGCGCATCGCCGACCGGCGTGCGCAGGGACAGGGCGGTGAGGAACAGCGCGGGCAGCAACACCGCGAGCCCGATCCAGGCCCAGCGGTGCGCAGCACGATGCCGGCGCTGTCCTGCGAAGCCGGGTGCCGCGCCGCCGCTCCAGCGCCACACCACATAGGGCCAGAGCAGCGCGAGGCCGGGCAGTAGCAGCGGCCGGAAGGCATAGGCGCCGTGCGCCCCTCCATCGAGGCGGCCGATGCCGAATACGAGGAACGCCGCGCCAATGGCCAGGCCCACGGCGCCATAGCCCATGGCGGCGGCGATGATCGCTTCGGCAAGGGAGGTCTGCATGATCAGCGCTACGCTCCGGACCCGCTCCGGGTTACGCTCATCTTGGTCGATGGGCGGCCCTGCGGATTATGTCCGAAGCCCGCGCCGGCTGTCGTGCGAAAGTAAGGTGGCCTTACTCGATGTCTTCTGCGAGGACCACGAATTGCACGGCGAAGGACACCTCGCCCTCCTCGTCGTCGCGATGGACGGTGCCGATGAACTCGTCGGCGACGCGCAATTCCACCGATTCGCCCTTCCGTTTCGGGGCGATCAGGCCGATCTCCTTGTTGCCGAACAGCTTTTGGAGATAGGCCTGCAGCTTCGCGATTTCTTCGGGGCTCATGTCATTCACTCACTCAAGGGGGCGGAAACCCCCGCATAGAACCCCCTGGCCCGCCCGTCCACTTCGGGGGAGAGTGCCGCGGTGAGCACCGCACCCGACCCCATCGCCGCCGTCGCCGAGGGCCTCGGCCGCACCGGCTACATCGCCTCGCGCCCCATCGCGCTGGCACTCCACCTGGCCCAGCACCTGCAGAAACCCATCCTGGTGGAGGGCCCCGCGGGCGTGGGCAAGACCGAGCTGTCGCGAGCCATCGCCGCCTGGCAGGGGCTGCCGCTGCACCGGCTGCAATGCCATGAGGGGCTCGATGAGAGCCGGGCGCTGTACGAGTGGAAATACGGCAAGCAGCTGCTCTACACGCAGATCCTGAAGGACCGCATCGCGCCCATGCTTGGCGACGCGCCCGTGCTCGCACCCGCGCTCAAGGCGCTGGAGGGGTTTTCCGACCTGTTCTTCTCGGAGCAGTTCCTGGAGCCCCGCCCGCTGCTGGCAGCACTTCGGGAGCCGCGGGGCTGCGTGCTGCTGATCGACGAGATCGACAAGGCCGACGAGGCCTTCGAGGCCTTCCTGTTGGAATTGCTGGCCGACCACGCCGTGACCATCCCGGAGCTCGGCACCATCCGCGCCGCTGTGCCGCCGATGGTGCTGCTGACTTCGAACGGGATGCGTGAGCTGGGCGATGCGTTGAAGCGGCGCTGCCTGCATCTGTTCATCGGCCTGCCGAGCCCGGAGATGGAGGCGCGCATCGTGGCCGCAAGGCTGCCGGGCATCCCTGCCCTACTGCTGCGCCAGATCGTGCTGTTCATCGCCGGGCTGCGCGCGCTGGATTTGAAGAAGCTGCCCTCGATCAGCGAGACGATCGACTGGGCGCGCGCGCTGACGCTGTTGCACACCGAGCATTTGTCGCCCGACCTGGTGCGGGAGACGCTGAACATCCTGCTCAAGCACGAGGCGGATATCAGCGCGGCGCAGCCCGCCCTCGCCCCCCTCGCCTTCCAGGCGAAGCGGGATGCGGAGACGGGCATGCCGCTGCCCGCGTGAGCGAAGGCACGGTGTTGTCCCTCCTCCGCGCGGCGCGCGGTGCGGGGGTGCGCATCTCCACCGCCGAGACGCTGGAGGCGCTGCGGGCGGCCGCGCTGGTCGGGCCCGGCGACCGCGCCGATCTGCGCGACACGCTGGGCCTGGTCTGCGCGAAAAGCGCGGAGGAGAAGCGCATCTTCGACGAGGTGTTTTCCCTGTTCTTCGCCCCCCAGGCGCCGGCGGCCACGAAACCGCGCGCGTTCGAGGAGCGCGGCGTCGGAGGCGACTCCCAGGGCGGCGGCGGCGGCTCCGGCCTGGCGCGGATGATCGTCGAGGGCGACCGTGCGGGGCTGGACCAGGCGCTGGCCGAGGCCGCGCGCGCCGAGGATGCGCAGGCGATCCGCTTCTTCACCCAGACCAACGCGCTCGCCCGGCGCATGCTTGACCGCATGGGCCTCGCCGCGCTGGAGGCCGAGATCGCCGCCAGCCCCGACCCGCGCCTGACCGAAGGCGTGGTGATGCTCCGCGCCGAGGCCCGCGCCGAGGCGGAGCGCAACCTGCGCCTGTTCGGCCGCGAGGAGAGCGAGGGCTTACGCGAATACATGCTCCGCCGTGCGCGCCTGGCCGCCATCTCGCCACGCGAGCGCGCCCGGCTCGCGAGCCTCACCCGCGCCATGGCGAAGAAGCTCGCCACGCGGCACAGCCGCCGGCGGCGCGTGGCAAAGCGCGGCAGCCTCGATCTGCGCGGCACGCTGCGTCGGAACATGGGCTGGGATGGCATTCCCTTCGTCCTGCGCCACCGCGCGACGCGGGTGGCGCGGCCGCGGCTGGTGGTGTTCTGCGACATCAGCGGCTCGGTCGCCGCCCTCTCGGGCTTCCTGCTGCTGTTCCTGCACAGCCTGGGCGCGGTGGTGCGCGACCTCGGCGCCTTCGTCTTCACCGGCGAGGCGATCGACGTGACCGAGACCCTCAAGCAGCCCGACGCCGAGGCCGCCATCGCGCGGATCCTGGCCGAGCACGGTCATGGCTCCTCCAACTACGGCACCGCGCTGGCGGGTTTCGCGCGCGACGCCACGATCGACCGGCACACCACCGTGGTCATCCTCGGCGATGGCCGTGGCAACCGCGCGCCGCCGCGCGTCGACGCGTTGGAGGATGTCGCGCGCCGTGCCCGGCAGGTGGTGTGGCTGAATCCCGAGCACCCGGCGCTGTGGGGCACGGGCGATTCCGACATGCCGCGCTACGCCCCCTTCTGCCGCCAGCTGCGCCCCTGCCGCACGCTTGACGAGTTGGAGCGCGCGGTGGATGGCCTACTCCTGCTCCACCGCGTCTGAGGCCCCCATGACCAACATCCCGAGCTTCCTCGCCGAACAGCGCGACCGCCAGGTGGCGTTCCTGGCCGCGCTGGTGCGCACGCCCTCGGACAATCCGCCCGGGGACCTCGCGGCCGCAGCCGAGACCGCGGCCGTGCTCATGGAGGGCCTGGGCCTGATCGTGGAGCGCCACCCGGTGCCTGCGGCCGCCTGCGCTGCGGTGGGGATGGTGTCCTGCACCAACCTGGTGGTGAGGCACCGCTTCGGTCCCGGGTCGACCATCGCGCTCAACGCGCATGGCGATGTGGTCCCCCCCGGCGAGGGCTGGACACAGGACCCCTATGGAGCGGCGATCGTCGATGGCTGGATGGTCGGGCGGGGTGCCGCCGTCTCCAAATCCGATATCGCGACCTATGCCTTCGCGCTGCTGGCGCTGGTCCAGTCCGGGGCGGCGTTGAAGGGCGCGGTCGAGCTGCACATCACCTATGACGAGGAGACCGGCGGCGAGATCGGCCCGCTGCTGCTGCTCGAGCAGGGCATCAGCAAGCCCGACTACGCGATCGGCGCCGGCTTCTCCTACGCCGTCGTCAACGCCCATAACGGGTGCCTGCACCTGGAGGTGGAGCTGCGCGGCCGTTCCGCCCACGCCGCAAAACCCTGGACCGGGGCGGATGCGCTGGAGGCCGCGACCAGCGTGCTCGGCGCGCTCTATGCCTGGCGCCAGAGCCTCGTCGCGCGCGTGTCCGGCGTGGAGGGGATCGGGGCGCCGCAGCTGACGGTCGGGCTGATCGAGGGCGGCATCAACACCAATGTGGTGCCGGACCGGGTGGTGTTCCGCCTCGACCGGCGCATGGTGCCCGAGGAGAACGCGGCCGAGGTGGAAGCCGAGCTGCGCGCGTTGATCGCGAGTGCCGCCGGCGGCTTCGCGGGGATTGGCTACACGGTGCGGCGCATCCTGCTTGCTGCACCACTCACGCCGCTGCCAGGCAGCGAACTGCTGGCCAGCGCCCTTGCCACACAGGCGACGCGCATCCTGGGGACGGAGGTGGGGGTGAGCGGCGTCCCGCTCTACACCGATGCGCGGCACTATTCGGGGCGCGGTATCCCGATCGTGCTTTACGGCGCCGGGCCGCGCAGCATCGAGGAAGCCAACGCCCACCGCGCCGATGAGCGACTGCCGTTGGCCGACCTGCACGCCGCGACGGAGGTGGTGGCCTGTGCCATCGCCGAAATCCTTTCGCGGTGAGTGGACAGGGGGCGCGGGCTCGGCTAGACGTCCGCCCCCCGGCAGGGTTCGCGCCGGGATGACTGGGTCCCCTTCGTCTAGAGGCCTAGGACACCGCCCTCTCACGGCGGTAACAGGGGTTCGAATCCCCTAGGGGACGCCAACTTTCATCCTATGTTATTGTTATAATAATCTTTCCAGAGCGGCCCCGGCAGAGTACCCACACATTCCCCCACATCAGTCAGCCGCTAGGTACTCCTAATTCGCCTGGATGTGACGGCGCACCCGATTATGCAAGGATCCGGTCTCACAGCTGGGGCGATACCATGCGGAGAAGGCAATTCCTCGGAGCGCTGGTAGCGTGCTCGCCCCTCGTGGTCGCTGGATGCACCGTTGACTACCAACCCTACGAGGGCCGCAACGCCTTCAGGGATGGCGAAGGGGGCACCCGAGTCACCGTCGATGGTGTGGACATATGGAGCAACGGCACCCCTCCGCGGCGCTATGAAATTCTCGGCGTCCTTACAATTGAAGTCGGCGGGGGCGCTGGCGCGGCGAGTGTAATACGCGCCGAAGCAGCGTCGCGCGTGAAGGCGGCAGGAGGCGACGCGGCTATTCAGATGGATGCGACGGAGTCCGTCAGCGGGATGGTTATGATGAGCAACGTCGCAATTCCATCTCGTAGGCTCACCACCCGCTTTCTGGTGATCCGCTACGACGAAACACAGCGTAGCCCGTAAACTCCGCGATCATAAATCAGCGTCCTTTGCTTCGCGCGCCAGCGCTACAAGGGATGCGTCCAGCTCACCCAGCACGGTTGCCATCTGCCCCCGGTAGTCATCAAAAAGGGCGGGGTTAATGCGCCTTGAGGTAAGCCGCCCGGCCCTCGCTCCACCACGCGGAACAGCGCGCGCATTCGGGGGAGTTCACTGCGCTGGTGTAAATTCGGGGCAGCTCTGCGCCCTGCTCACGGAGGCACACGCAATCGGTCCAACTCGCGACACACGAGACAATCGCCCCTGCTTGGCGCGATCAGCCTGCGACGAAGGGGGGCCATAAACCTCCCATCAGCGAGCGACCTGCGCTTGCAGCAGAACGAGGAATACGACCATGCGTCTCATCGCCCATTCCCTCGTTGCCGCCATCCTGCTTGCCGTCACCTTGCCCGCCCAGGCTGGGATCCGCACCGACAATGGCAGCCTACAGAACCCCAACGCCGTCTCAATTTCGGAGGATCACGCTAACCAGTCGGTCGCAACAGGCACCGCTGGCTGAGCTGATGGTGCCCGCAGCATGCGGGCACGACTCAACGCCGACTCTCAACCCTGAAAGGCACGACAATGCTGCGACGCTTCCTACTTTCTGGTTTCTTTTCCGCCGCGTTGGCGCTGCCCGCCATGGCGCAATGCGACACGCGCTTCATGCTGGTCAATCGCTCGGGGGTGCAGGTGAACGAGTTCTATTTCGGCCCGTCCAGCGACTCCAACTGGGGTGTCGATCGCCTGGGCCAGAACGTGCTGCCCGCCGGCCGCCAGGTGATGTTCGATACCGGTCGGCCTGGTGCCCATGACTTCCGCATCGTCTGGGCCAACGGCCAAAATGCCCAGGTGATGCGCGTGAACATCTGCGCCACATCCGAGATCGCCGCCACGCCGCGCGGCATAGAGGCGCGCTGAGCCGCAGGGATCTGCACGCCCCGCCGCTCCTCCGCTGGCCAATATACGGGGATGGCAGCCGACGTGCCCACGTCGGCCCACTGCCATCCCCATCGATCATCTGTGCCGGATTGGCACGAGGTGGGCGGAGACGCCGCATACATGCGCCGCAAGATGATCTCTGCACATCCGAGACAGCCCTGAGAAAAGCACTAGGCGACGCAAGGATCCATGTCTACGCTTTCTGAAAGCGCTTTCACGCTAGGGTTTCGACAAGCTATGCGATCCGGCGTGAAGCAACCTCGAGTGGGGGGAAGAAGACGTGAACAAAAATGATCACGCATCAAGCCGTGACGGATTTCGGCCGTGAATGCATTCCACAAGATGAAGGATCGCATCGCGGTCGTGGGCGTCGGCAATACGCCTTACGGCAACTTCCCCGACACCGACGATTACGGCCTGGGCGCGCGCGCCTTCCGCAACGCGGTCGAGGATTGCGGCATCGACAAGAACCTCATCGATGGCCTGCTGGTCTGCCGCGTGCCGCACTACGCGCGCATGGGCGAGATCATCGGCCTCAACCCGCGCTGGACCATCCAGATGCCGCCGCATGGCCGCATGTCGGGCATGGCCATCATCGAGGCCGCGGCAGCACTCGACGGCGGGCTGTGCGACTATGCAGCGCTGATCTACGCGAATATCGGCCGCTCGCGCCGCGTGAACTACGGCGGCGAGGAAAGCCCCGGCGTCTGGGATCCGTGGGGCTTCACTTCGCCAGGTGCCGCGCATGCGCTGATGTTCCAGCGTCACCGCGCGCTGTACGGCACCACCACGCGCCAGCTCGCTGAGGTGTCGGTCGCCTTCCGCCACCACGCCTGCCTGAACCCGGCCGCGGTCATGAAGCAGCCCATCACGATCGACGACCATGAGGCCGCGCGCTTCATCACCGAGCCGCTGCGCCTGCTCGACTACTGCCTCATCAACGATGGCGCGGTCTGCATCATCATGACCACGAAGGAGCGCGCGCGCGACCTGAAGAAGAAGCCGGTGATGATCTCCGGCATCGGCGCGCGCGAGGCCTTCACCACCGGTTCCATCGGCAATTTCGACCTCAACTTCTGGCATGACGAGATGCAGGACGTCGCGGCGCAGGCCTATGGCATGGCGGGTGTCGGTCCCGCCGATGTCGATGCGCTCATGTGCTACGACAATTTCAGCCCGACCGTGCTGTTCAGCCTCGAGGGGCTGGGCTTCTGCAAGCAGGGCGAGGCAGGCAGCTTCGTCGAGGGCGGCACGCTGAAGCTCGGCGGCAGGCTGCCGACCAATACCGATGGCGGGCACCTCTCCAACTCCTACATGCAGGGCTGGGCGCTCAACGTCGAGGCGGTGCGCCAGATCCGCGGCGAGTGCGAGGATCGGCAGGTTCCGAACGCGCAGGTGGTCCAGTACTGCGGCGCCACGCCGTGCTCCCGCTCCATCATCTACACGCCAGGTTGAGGGTCGTCCGATGCAAACCGCCATCGCCAAGCCGCGTCCCAAGATCGACAATGTCAACCGAGGATTCTGGGACAATGCGCGCGCTCAGAAGTTCTCCGTGCAGAAGTGCGCCGCCTGCGCGGATGTCCACTTCCCGGGATCGCCGGTCTGCCCGCGGTGCCTCTCGGAGAACCAGTCCTGGGTCGAGATTTCGGGCCGCGGCACGCTTCTGTCCTGGGCGCGCTTTCATCGCGCCTATTGGGTTAGCTTCCGCGCCGACCTCCCCTATCTCGTCTGCCTGGTCGGCCTCGAGGAGGGACCGCTGCTGGTCAGCAACCTCGTCGGCGTCGAGTCGGAGGACATCATCATTGGCGCGGATGTCGATGCGGTGTTCGAGAAGGTCGACGACGAGCTGACGCTGCCAAAATTCCGCATCAGCGGCTGAGCTGGACAGCGCCGTGTTCGCGACGCCGCTCCATGCCCCGCCGGCGGAGGCGCCGGTCGTCCAGCCGCGCCGCCCGTGAGCACCATGACACGCGCTCCCCCTTCCGCGCGGCCCAAGGTGCGCATTGAGGAAGTGGCGCGCGCGGCGAAGGTATCGGCGGCCACCGTGTCGCGCGCTCTCAACAATCCTGGCCTGGTCAGCTTTGCATTGCGCACGAAGGTGGACACCGCGGCGCAGGCGCTCGGCTATGTCGCGCATGGCGCGGCGCGCGCCCTCGCCTCGCGCCGGTCCCGCGCCTTGGGCGCGCTGGTGCCGACCTTCGCGAATACGATCTTCTCCGACGCCATCTCCGCCTTCCAGCGCCGGCTGGAGGCCGCGAACTACACCATGCTGCTCGCCGCCTTCGACTACGATCCGGAGGTCGAGTACCGCAGCGCGCGCACGATGATCGAGCGCGGCGTCGATGGGCTGATGCTCGTGGGCGTCACCCATGACCCGCGCCTGTTCGCGCTGCTGGATGCCTCGGGCGTGCCCTTCGTGCAGACGTGGGCGCCGGCGAAGGCCAGCCCGCATCCCACCATCGGCTACGACAATGCCGCGCTCACCCGCATGGTCGTGGACCACCTGGTCAGCCTCGGCCACCGCGACATCGGCATGGTGGCCGGCGTCACCGAGCACAACGACCGGGTGCGCGCGCGCATCGCCGGCATGCGCGCCACCTTGCAGCTGCACAGTCTGCCCTTCGAGGAGCGCCGCATGGTCTTCACCGAATACCGCCTCGGCGCCGTGCGCGACGCCTTCCGCGAGATGCAGGGGCGCGGGCCTCTGCCGACCGCGCTGGTCGCGAACAACGACATCGTCGCAATCGGGCTGCTGCTGGAAGCGCAGGCGCAGGGCATCGCGGTGCCGCGGGACCTCTCCGTCGTGGGCGTCGGCGATCTCGAGATCGCGGCGCACCTGCAGCCGGGCCTCACCACGGTGCGCACGCCCAAGCACAGCATCGGCACGCTGGCTGCTGAATATCTTCTCGCCCGCATTGACGACCGCGCCGTCAGCCTGCCCGCGGAACTCGCCCTCGAACTGATCATCCGCGGCACCACCGCGCCGCCGCCGGATCGCCGCAAGGACCCATCGCCATGATTGCGACCGAAGCCAAGACACCGCTGCCACGCCAGGATGCCGGGCATCTTCCGGGCATGCTCGATGGCCTGCGCGTCATCGAGGTCGCCGACGAGACCGGCGAGTATGTGGGCCTCACGCTGGCCGGCCTCGGCGCCGAGATCATCAAGATGGAACCGCCCGGCGGCGCACCGACGCGCCACATCGGGCCGTTTCTGGAGGACGTGCCGGGGCCGGAGCGGTCGCTGCATTTCTGGAACTACAATCGCGGCAAGCGCTCCGTCACGATCGACCTCGAGACCGCGGCGGGCGTCGCCGACATGCGCCGGCTGATCGCCTCCGCCGACATCGTGCTGGACGCCAGCGGTGGCAAGCTGGCCCTGGCGATGGGAGTCGCACCACAAGCGATGGCCGCACTCGCACCCGGCCTCATCGTCGCGCGCATCACGCCGTTCGGCGATGTCGGACCGTGGAAGGACCACAAGGGGTCGGACCTGGTGCACCTGGCACTGGGCGGCATCATGATGAATTGCGGCTACGATCCCGATCCGGCGAAGCACTACGACATGCCGCCGATCGCGCCGCAGCTCTGGCACGCCTATCACATCGCCGGCGACCAGGCGGTGGTCGGCATCATCGCCGCTCTGGTCCATCGCCTGCACACCGACCAGGGCCAGGATATCTCCATCGCCATCCATGAGGCGGTGTCGAAGAACACCGAGCTCGACGTCATGTCCTGGGTGATGCGCCACGCGCCGCTGTATCGCCAGACCTGCCGCCACGCGATCGAGAACCCTACGCACGTGCCCTCCATCGGGCACACCAAGGATGGCCGCTGGTACATCGCGACCGGTGTCTCCGTGCGCGACCAGACGAACCTGATCCCCTTCCTCACACGCTACGGCATGCAGGCTGACCTCGCGATGCCACCCCCCGAGGCGGACACCAAGGCGCGCAACGTACCGGGCTCGGGTGCGAATGACGAGAGCAAGGCGCATGTGCTGGATATCGTGCAGCGCTTCATACGCGCGCACCGCTACGACACGATGCCCTGGCGCGACGCGCAGGATGCCGGGCTGCTCTGGGCGCCGCTGCGCAAGCCGCATGAGAATGTCGCCGACGCACATTGGCAGACGCGCGGCACCTTCGCCGAGATCGAGCACCCGGAGCACGACCGCAGCTTCCACTATCCAGTGAGCCGCTGGCTCTCCACCGCGACGAGCTGGCAGACCGGCCGCCGCGCCCCGCTGCTCGGCGAGGACACCGCCGCGGTTATGGGTTCGCTGAAGCCGCGCGCGGCGCTGACCCAGCCGGCGCGCCCCCGCGCCGCGGATGCACCCAAGCTCTCCGGCTGGAACAAGCCGTTCCCGCTGCAGGGCGTGCGCATCTTCGATTTCTCGTGGTTCCTGGCCTCGGCCGGCGGCACGCGCTTCGCAGCGGCACTCGGCGCTGACGTCATCAAGGTGGAGTGGAAGGACAATCCCGACACGCGCCTGGCCGCCATGTCGCCGATCGGCGGGCGCGAGGCGCGGCGCGCGGCGACCGCACCGCTCAAGGGCGTGAATGATTCCGACATGGGCGGCCAGTTCAACAACAAGAATTCCGGCAAGAGCGGCCTGTCGCTCAACATCCGCCACCCCAAGGGCAAGGAGATCGCGCGCCGGCTGATCGCACAATCCGACGTGGTCGCGGAGGGCTTCTCGCCCGGCGTGCTGCAACGGCTCGGCCTGGGCTATGAGGCGCTGCAGGCGCTGCGGCCCGACATCATCTACGTGCAGCAATCCGGCATGGGTGGGGTCGGCACCTATGGACGCTTCCGCACCATCGGGCCGGTGGCGGCAGCCTTCGCTGGCACCTCGGAGATGTCGGGCATGCCGGAGCCCGCGATGCCCGCGGGGTGGGGCTATTCCTTCCTCGACTGGATGGGCGCCTACAGCTTCGCGACCGCCATCATGGGTGCGCTGTACCATCGCGACCGCACCGGCCAGGGGCAGTGGATCGACAGTTCGCAGTGCGAGTCCGGCATCTTCCTCGGCGGCGTGCCGGTGCTGGACTGGTCGGCAAACGGCCGCGTGTGGTCGCGCATTGGCAACCGTTCTCCGTACAAGCCCGCGGCCCCGCACGGTGCCTATCGCTGCGCGGGGACGGATCGCTGGATCGCGATCGCGGTGGTCGACGAGGCCGAGTGGCAGGCGTTGGTGCGCGTCGCCGGACGGCCCGACTGGGCCAGCGATCCGCGGTTCCGGACGTTGGAAAATCGACTGGCGCACCAGGATGCACTCGACGCAGCGGTTTCCGAATGGACGCTGGGCCAGGATGCCTATGCCTGCATGCAGGCACTGCAATCCGCGGGCGTCGCCGCCGGTGTCTGCCAGAACGCGGAGGATCGCTGCGAGCACGACCCGCAGCTCGCCGCCCTCAACTGGTTCACCGAGGTGACCGGCACCAAAATCGGCCGCTGGCCGGTGACGGAGCTGCCGATGAAGCTCGCCGCCACGCCGCCCTATAGCGGCGGCATCATCGACCGCGGCGCGCCGGGCTATGGCGAGGACAATGCGCGGCTGCTGGGTGAGCTGCTGGGGTATTCGGCGGCGGAGGTCGCTGCCCTCGCGGAGGAAGGCGTGATCTGAAATGACCGCGACCGAAGCGGCGGACATCGTGTTCATCGGCGACATCCATCGCCAGTGGCACCACGTCGTTACGGGCCTGGCGCGGCTGCCGCGGCCGCCCGCCGTGGCCGTGTTGCTGGGCGACATGGAGTGCCATGCTCCGCTCGACGTGGTCGCGGCGCCGCTGCTCGATGCCGGCGTCGCGGTGCACTGGATCTGGGGCAACCATGACTACGATGGCGGCCCGGAGATGTGGGCCAACCTCACCGATCCCGCGCGCAATCCGAAGACACGCGATGGCGCGCTGAATGCGCGCGTCGTCGAGATCGGCGGCCTGCGCATCGCCGGTCTCGGCGGCACCTTCCGTCGCCGTGTCTGGGAGCCACCCTTCGAGCGGCGCCTGCAAGGCCGTGCCGAACTGGCCGACGACGTCGCGACACTCGGCGCCGACTGGACGGAGAAGCAGCGCGACGCGATGGCGCATGCGCTGGCCGCGATGGCGATCTGGCCGGAGGATTTCGACACCCTCGCGGCGGTGCGGGCCGACGTGCTGGTCACGCACGAGGCGCCGTCCAGCCATCCGCAGGGTTTTGCAATGCTGGACGAGCTCGCGCGCGCGATGGGGGCGCGCCTCATGATCCATGGACACCACCACGTCTGCTACCGCGCCCGCGCCGAGGATGGCCTGCAAGTGCAAGGCGTCGGCGCCGGCTGGGCCGTCGCTCTCGACGGCACCGCACTGTGGCAAGGCGAGGCAGACCGATGGCTTGGCGCCCCGCCACCCGGCTGGCAATCGGCCTGAGTGGAGGAAGGAAGAACGCCATGCGCATCACCGATCTGGAAGGCAAGGCCGTCCTCGTCACCGGAGCCTCGACCGGCATCGGCGCGGCGGTGGCGAAGGGGTTCGCGGCCCAAGGTGCGCGCGTCGCGGTGCACTGCAATGCGAGCCGCGCGGCGGCCGAAGCGGTGGTCGCAGAGATCAATGCGGCCGCAGGCCACGCCATCGTGCTGCAGGCCGATGTGCGTTCCGTCGAGGCCTGCACGCGATTGGTGGAGGAGGCGCATGCGGCGTTCGGTGGCCTCGATGTGCTCGTGAACAACGCCGGCGGCGTGGTGAAGCGCCATCCGCTGCGCGACATCGACGACGCGCTGTACGACGACATCGTCAATCTCAATGCGCGCTCGGTCTTCGCCTGCTCGCGCGCGGCGATCGCGCTCATGGATGCAGGGGGCGGCGGGGTCATCATCTCCACCACCTCGCTCGCGGCGCGCAATGGCGGCGGCAGCCGGTCCACGCTCTACGCGGCGTCGAAGGCCTTCGTCTCCAATTTCACCCGCGGTCTCGCCAAGGAAGTCGCGCGCCACGGTATCCGCGTCAATGCTGTCGCACCGGGTGTGATCGGCAAGCCCGACCGGCTGAAGACCATGCCCGTCCATCAGCTCGAGGGTGCGATCAAGCTCACGCCCATGCGCCGGATCGGAACCGTGGATGAATGCGTCGGCGCCTACCTGTTCCTCGCGTCGAACGAGATGGCCGGCTTCATCACCGGCCAGGTGATCGAGGTGAATGGCGGGCTGCAGATGCCGTGACCAAAATCCATCGACTCGCCACATTCAAAGGAGACCGCCCGATGCCTCATCCTTTTCCCCGACGCAGCCTCCTCGCGGGTGCCGCCGGCGCGACGCTCGCTGCCCCTGCCCTCGCGCAGCGCGAATTCCCCTCCCGCCCGATCCGCCTGATCGTGCCCTGGCTCGCGAGTGCCGCGGCCGATATCCAGCTGCGTGGCCTCGCGCAGATCGCCACGCGCCATCTCGGGCAACCCGTCATCATCGAGAACCGCGCCGGCGCGAGCGGCATCCTCGGCGCGCAGCTTCTCGCGAATGAGAACCAGGGCGATGGCTACCTTCTGACGCAGATGCACAACTCGGCGATGCGCGTGCCCTTCATGATGCAGCGCGCGCCCTACGACCTGCTGCGCGACTTCACCTTCGTGATCCGTCTGGTCGGCTACTCCTACGGCGTCGTCGTGCGCCCGGAATCGCCCTGGCAGACCTGGCAGCAATTCGCCGAGCACGTGAAGGCGAATCCGGGCAAGGTCAGTTTCGGCACCGCCGGCGTCGGCACCACCCAGCACATCGTCATGGAGCAGGCCGCGCGCATCGCGGGCTTCGACTGGGTGCACGTGCCCTTCCGCGGCGGCGGCGACGACGTCCAGGCGCTGCTGGGGGGCAATCTCGATGCTGTGGCCTCCTCCAGCCTGTGGGCGGAGATGGTGCAGGCAGGGCAGCTGCGCCTGCTGGTCTCCTTCGGCGAGGAGCGCATCGGGCGCTTCCCGCAGGTGCCGACGCTGCGCGAGTGCGGCATCAACATCGCCCATGTATCGCCCTATGGCCTGGTCGGGCCCAAGCGGATGGACCCAGGCGTGGTGCGCGTGCTGCATGATGCGCTGCACCGCGCGCTGATCGACCCCGAGCACGCGGCGCTGATCGCGCGCATGGACATGCCGCTCGCCTATCTCAACAGCGCCGACTACGCCGCCAGCATGCCAGTGGCCGTCGAGGAGCAACGCGCCATCGTGCGCGATCTCGGGCTGAGGATGTAGGGCAATGAGCGAGATCCGCACGCTGGCCAGTGGGCTGGGCTTTCCCGAAGGACCCATCGCCATGAAGGATGGATCCGTCATCTTCGTGGAGTTGAATGGCGGGAAGATTTCCCGCGTCGATGCGCAGGGCGCCTACAGCGTGCTTGGCCCGACCGGGGGCGGGCCGAACGGCATCGCGCGCGGGCCGGACGGCATGCTCTACGTCTGCAACAATGGCGGCAGCCAGTACGAGCCGGGACACTTCGCCGGCCAGGGGCCATCGCATGACTATGTTGGCGGCTCGATCGAGCGCGTCGATCCCGTGTCCGGCGCCCGAACCACGCTCTATGCGGCCTGCGACGGGCACAAACTCGCCGCGCCCAACGACATCGTTTTCGACAAGGAGGGGGGCTTCTACTTCACCGACCTTGGCAAGCGCCGCAAGCGGGACCGCGACCATGGCGGGCTCTACTACGCCCTGCCCGACGGCTCCTCGATCAAGGAACTCGCCTATCCCATGCTCTCGCCCAACGGTATCGGTCTCTCGCCCGACGAGAAGACGCTCTATGTCGCGGATACCGAGACGGCGCGGCTCTGGGCTTTCGACGTCGCGTCACCGGGCGTGATCCGCAAGGCGGGGTTTCCCTCGCCGCATGGCGGCCGCTGCCTCGTGACCATGGGCGGGTTCTGCCGCTTCGACAGCCTCGCCGTGGAGGCTTCGGGCAACGTCGCCGTGACGACCATGCTGACCGGAGAGATCACGGTGATCTCCCCCGATGGACGCATCGTGCGGTCGGTGCCGATGCCGGACACGCATCCGACCAACATCTGTTTCGGCGGCCCGGACCTGCGGACCGCTTACATCACGCTGTCTCGCAAGGGAGAACTCGTCACCATGGCCTGGGCCGAGCCAGGCTTGCGGCTCAATTTCCAGGAGTAGCGAACGCACCGACCGGCGGCAGCACGCGGGCGGCGCGATACCCCTCGATCTGGCTGTCGAACATCGCCCAGCTGTCGACGAAGCCCGTGAAGCCAGCGTTCCGCATGGCCGTCATCGAGGCGATCACGTCGTAGTCCATGTTGAGGAAGAAATCCGCGAACTCCCATGATGCGACCTGGGACAGCGGCAGCGCGAGTCCGTGGCGTTGGCGCACACGCTCCCAGACCGGCTCCTTGTCCGCCATCAGCGCGCGCATCGCCATCGGGCGGGGCCGGCCGGGCGGCACATCGAAGCGCTGCGCGAGGAAGGGCCAGAGGTCGCACCAGCGGAAGGCGTCGCCATTCGTCAGGTTGAAGGCACGGTTGGCGCAGCCTGCTTCCTGGATCATCCACAGCACGCCCTGGGCGAGCAGCGCGGCGTCGGTGACCTCGTGCAATGCGGTCCATGCGCCTTCCTTGCCAGGGAAGTCGAAGGGCACGCGGAGCTCGCGACAGATCGCGGCATAAGCGCCAAGGGTCGAGGCGATGTTGCGGGCCCGCCCCGGCGCGACATCGAGGACGAAGTTCGGTCGGCTGGCGGTCCAGCTCCAGGATTTGCCGAGCTGGCGCGCGGCGACGAGGTCCTGCTGGTCGTAGTAGAAATTCGGCGGCATGTGGCGTGGGTCATCCTCCCGCGCCGGGGTGCGGAAGGGACCCAGATGCAGCCCGTACCACTTCCCACCATGGATCATGTGCAGATGCGCGAAGTGCGGCAGCGATGCCTCGGCCGCGTCGAGCAGGTTGCGCAGCATGGCGACGTTCGCCGCGACATCCTCGACCCCGGTCTCGCCATGCGGTGCGCGGGAGGCATAGACGATGTGCGTGACATCGCGCCGGGACGACAGCGCCTGGGCGAGGCTGGTGGCATCGGTCAGGTCGGCCTCCACCCAGTCGCCGGCGCGCTCGGGTCGGTTGCGCGACAGGCCGACGACGTTGAAGCCGTCGCTGGCCTGCGCCTGTTCGAGCACCCGTGTCGCCGCGGCACCGCTGGCGCCCGCGATGAGAAGCGTCGGCCTGTTCATGCCCTCATCCTTGCGCTCGCTGCCCGCCGGTCAAATCGCGGTGCGGCCGCCGGACGTGCCCTGGCCACGCGCCCCGTCAATGCTCCAGGCACCTGGCCCGGTGAAGACCAGCAGGAAGAAGACGAAGCAGTAGAGGATCGCGCCGTCGCCGCCATTCAGCACCGGGTACAGGTTCCGCGGCGCGTGGAACATCCAGTACGCGACGGCCATCTCCCCAGCGATAACGAATGCGACGGGACGCGTCAGCAGGCCCAGCAGGATGAGCAGCCCGCCACCGAGTTCCATGATCGCGCCGACCCAGAGGAGCGAGAAGGCCGGCGGCAACCCGGTTGCCGGTGGCGCCGGAAATCCGAACAGCTTCTGTGTGCCGTGTTCCATGAAGAGCACGGCGGCGACGATCCGCAGGGCGGCGAGCGCATAGGGTGAATATCGATCGAGCGCAGCTTGATAGGCCATGTCGGATGTTCTGCTTCTTGCCAGTGGTGAAGGGGCAACGGACCTCATGCGAGGCCGTGTTGCAAGGGCTCGTGCGGCGATCATCGGCGCGAGAGCGCCGATCGGCCAGCCCTGTCCGGCGCCCCACCTGCATCGGTGATGTCCCGACCGTCAGCTTCTGACGATGCGAGCAGAATGCCTGGTGCGCAATCCGTCGCGCCTGTGCAAGATCGCGTCGTCGCCCAACGGCGTCTGCACTGGCCAAAACGCGCCATAACGGGAGTGCCCATCGATGCCCGCACCGATCCATCGTCGCACCCTGCTGCTTGCCGCCCCCGCGATGGCGACCCTGGCCATGCCCGGCATCCTCCGCGCCCAGACCGTGCCGCCGAAGCCCGACCGCATCGTCGTGAACGCCTCCGGTGGCGCGATGAACAACATCTTCCGCCGCAGCTACTTCGCCGCCTTCGAACGCCGCCATGGCATCCGCGTCGTGGACACCTCGCCGGTCGATTTCGGCAAGCTCCGCGCGATGGTCGACAGCGGCAATCCGGAATGGACGGTGACCGAGATCGGCGGCCAGGACGCGATGCGCGCCAAGGAGCTGAACCTCCTCGAGCCGCTGGACCTGTCCGTCATCGATCGCTCCGAATACCCCGAGAACGCCCGCGACAGCCACGTGCTCGCCGCCTCGGCCTACACCACCGCGCTCGGCTATCGCACCGACGTGTTCCCGAACAACAGCCACCCCAAGGGCTGGGCGGAGTTCTGGGATGTGCGGCGGTTTCCCGGCCCGCGCTCGCTGCGCAACCACCCGGCAGACAATCTGGAATTCGCGCTGCTCGCGGACGGCGTGCCGATGGACCGGATCTACCCGATCGACATGGACCGCGCATTCCGCAAGCTCGACGAGATCCGGCCCCACATCACGGTGTGGTGGTCCACCGGGGCGCAGCCCGCGCAGTTGCTGACCGATCGCGAGGTGGTCCTCGCCTCCGGCTGGAACGGCCGCTTCTATGAGCTTACCCGGCGTGGCGCGCCGATCGCCACCGAATTCGCCGGCGGCTGCCTGAAATCCGGCTCCTTCGGCATTCCGCGCGGCACCCGCCAGACCTATTGGGGCCAGCGCTTCCTGCAGGTCATGACCGAGCCGGAGTTGCAGGCGGTGTACACGACCGAGCTGGGCTATCCCGGCCTGAACCGCCGCACCATCGACTTCGTGCCCGCGGAGCTGCACCCGCTGCTGTGCACCGCGCCCGGCAATGTCGAGCGGCAGTTCTGGCTCGACGTGCCCTGGTGGACGGCCAACGCGGCCGCCGCGCAGGAGCGCTGGAATCGTTGGATGCTGCGGCGCTGAGAGACGTTCGCGCGTGCGCCTGAGCGTCACGGGAATCGTCAAGCGCTTTGGCGCCGTCACCGCCCTGGCCGGCATCGACCTCACCGTCGAGGAAGGGGAGTTCCTGACCATCCTGGGCCCGTCGGGGTCGGGCAAGACGACGTTGCTGAAAGCCGTCGCGGGCTTCGAAGTGCCCGATGAGGGGCAGGTGCATCTCGGCGACCAGGACGTGACGCTGTCGGCGGCGCGGCATCGCAACGTGGGCATGGTGTTCCAGAACTACGCCCTGTTCCCGCACATGACGGTGGCCGAGAATATCGCCTTTCCCCTGGAGATGCGTCGGGTGTCGAAGCCCGAGATCACCAAGCGCGTCGGCGAGACCCTGGCGCTGGTAGAGCTCGAGACCTATGGCGCGCGGCTGCCGCGCCAGCTCTCGGGTGGGCAGCAGCAGCGCGTCGCGCTGGCGCGGGCCATCGTCTTCGGGCCGGCGTTGCTGCTTCTGGACGAGCCGTTCGGTGCGCTGGATCGCAAGCTGCGCGAATCCTTGCAGTTGGAGGTGCGTCGTCTCCAGCGTCGCCTGCGCCTGACAACGCTGTTCATCACCCATGACCAGGAGGAGGCGTTGATCATGTCCGATCGCATCGCCGTCATGGATCAGGGGCGCATTCAGCAGATCGGCACCCCGGCGGATGTCTATGACAAGCCGGTCTCGCGCTTTGTCGCGGATTTCATCGGCGAGTCCAACTTGATCGAGGGCACCGCCGCAAACGGCCAGGTCGTGCTGCCCGGCTTCGGCACGCTGGCGCATCCCGACGCGCCCGCATCGGGGCCGGTGACGCTGCTGCTGCGCCCCGAGGCGATGCGCGTCGGCGCGGAGGCGCGCGCCGCGCACTGCCAGGCGCAGTGCACCGTGCTGGAAGCGATCTTCCTCGGCCTTTCGATAAAGCTACGCCTGCGGCCGGAGCAGGGTCCCGACCTGTTGGCGCGACTGCCGCTGCGCCCGTCCGACCCGCCCCCAGCGGCCGAGGGTAGCTCCGTGCTGGTCGGCTTTTCGCCCGAGGATGTGCATGTCGTCCCCCGCGGCTGAGCGCGAGGGTCCAGCCCGCAAGCGGGAGCGGCATCTGCTGCTGCTCGGCCTGCCGGCCATCCTGCTGCTGCTTGGGCTGTTCGCCTGGCCGGTGCTGCGGCTTCTCGCGATGTCGGTGCAGGACGGCACCCTCACTCAGCTGGAACGGGCGGCGACGGACGAGCTCTATGTCGCCGTGCTGTTCGACAGCCTGCAGATTGCCGGGCTGGTGATGGTGATCTGCCTGCTGCTCGCCTATCCCGTCGCTCTGTGGCTGACGCGGGCCGGGCCGCTCGGGGTTGCGCTCGGGATGTTCGCGCTGCTGCTGCCGTTCTGGACCAGCGTGCTGGTGCGCACCTATGCCTGGATGGTGCTGCTCGGGCGCAACGGCGTGGTCAATCGCGCGCTTCGGGATTGGGGGCTGATCGAGCAACCGCTGCCGCTGCTGCACAATCTGGGCGGCGTGCTGATCGGCATGGTGCACGTGCTGCTGCCCTACATGGTGTTCCCGATCTACGCCGCGCTGCTGCGGATCGACCCCGACCTGTCGCGCGCCGCCGAGGGCCTGGGCGCTTCCCGCTGGAGTGCGTTCCGGCGCGTGGTGCTGCCCCTGTCCCTCGCCGGCGTCGGTGCAGGCTGCGCGCTGGTCTTCGTGCTCGCCTTGGGCTTCTTCATCACCCCGGCGCTGCTCGGCGGGGGCCGCGTCGTGATGATCTCCATGCTCATCGAGCAGCAGGTGCGGGAGTTGCTGGACTGGCCCTTCGCGGCGGCCCTGTCCGCGGTGCTGCTGACAGTCACACTCGCGGTCTATGCCGTGATCAACCGCGTCTCGAGGAGTGCGCGTCTTGCGACGCCGTGACCCGCGCGCCCGGGCCGGCGCCATCATCCTCACGGCCTTCGCGACGATGGTGTTCGTGTTCCTGATGCTGCCGGTGCTGGTGGTGTTCCCGATCTCCGTCTCCTCGGCCGCATATCTCCAATTCCCGCCGCCCGGCTTTTCCTGGCAATGGTATCAGCGCTTCCTCGACGATCCCTCGTGGATGGATGCAACCTGGCGCAGCGTGCAGGCGGCGAGCGTCTGCACCGTGCTGTCGATGGGCCTCGGCGTGCCGCTGACCTTCCTGCTGGTGCGCTCGCGCCGGCGCGGCATCTGGATGCTGGACCGGCTGGCGGCCGCACCCATCATCGTGCCGACCATCATCCTGTCGATCGCCATCTACGGCGTCTTCGCGCGGCTGCAACTGATCGGCGAATGGTACGGCGTGGCGATCGCGCACACCGTCCTCGCGCTGCCTTTCGTGGTGATCCTGGTCGGCGCCGGCCTGCGTGGCTTCGACGAGACGCAAGAACAGGCCGCCGCCGGGCTCGGGGCGTCCTGGGCCGTCGCGGTGTGGCGCATCACCCTGCCGCAACTGCGGCCTAGCCTGGTCTCCGCCGCCTTCCTCGCCTTCATCAGCTCCTTCGATGAGCTCGTCGTCGCGATGTTCCTCTCGGGCGCGTCGATGACGCTGCCCAAGAAGATGTTCGACAACATCATGATGGAAATCGACCCCACCATCGCCGCCGTGTCGGTGATGCAGATTCTGCTGGTCGGCGCCTGCCTCGGCCTCACCGCGCTATTCGGCCGCGGTGTTCTGGCGACCACGATGTCACGTTGAGGACTGCCATGGATCCCGCGATCTTCCATCCCGATTTCAAGTCTCGCCCCTATTGGTGGGACGCGATCGACATGAGCAACGACGCGCCCGCTGACCTGCCGGCGCGCGCCGATGTCGTCATCATCGGCGGCGGCCTCACCGGCCTGAACTGCGCCATCGAGCTCGGCCGCGGCGGCGCCCACGCCGTGGTGCTGGAGGCGGAGGCGCTGGGCTGCGGCGCCTCGACACGCAATGGCGGCGGCGTTTCGGGCGGCAACAGCATCGGCAAGGGCCTGTCCGGCGCCAAGGGCCGCTCCGCCGGCGGCGCGGACGCCATCATTGCGGCGATGATCGGCGATGCCGCCGAGAGCCTGACGCATATCGAATCCATCGTCGCGCGCGAGAACATCGCCTGCTTCTACGAGCGCACCGGCCGCTTCATCGGCGCGTTCACGCCCAAGCATTATGCCGGCATGTCCGGCCGCATCGCGATGCTCAATGATGTCGCCGAGGCCGATGCCCACATGGTCCCGCGCGATCAGCAGCGGGAGGAGATGGCATCGGACTACTACTACGGCGGCATGGTCATCAACCGCACCAGCAAGATTCACCCGGCGCTGTATCACCGCGGGCTGATGGATGCGGCGCGGCGGCATGGCGCCACCCTGCTCGGCCAAACCCGTGCCGGGGCGCTCACCAGGCTCGCCGACGGCTGGCGGGTCGAGACCAACCGCGGGCCGATCGAGGCGCGGGAAGTGGTGATCGCCACCAACGGCTACACCGGCGGGCTGACGCCGGACCTGAAGCGGCGGCTGATCCCGGTTGCGTCCCACATCATCGCGACGGAGGTCCTCGACCCGGCGCTCGCCGCCAGCCTGATCCCCAAGAAGCGAACACTCGCCGATAGCCGGCGCGTACTGTGCTACTACCGGATGTCGCCCGACGGCACGCGGGTGATCTTCGGCGGCCGCGCCCGCTTTACGCAGGTCTCACCGGAGGTGTCCGCACCCCTGCTGCATGCGATGATGCTGGACCGCTGGCCGCAGCTGAAGGGCGTGCGCGTCACCCACGCCTGGACGGGCAATGTCGCCTTTGCCTTCGACCATCTTCCGCATATGGGCCAGACCGAGAAGGGCCTGCACTACGCGCTGGGGTGCAACGGATCGGGCGTCGCCATCCTGTCCTATCTCGGCGCGGAGATCGGCAAGAAGATCCTCGGCAACGCCAACAAGGTGCCCGCCTTCGACGGGCGGAATTTTCCGACCCGGCCGTTCTACTCCGGCACGCCGTGGTTCCTGCCGGCGATCGGGACCTGGTACCGCTTCCGCGACTGGCTCGATCGTCGACTGGCGTAGCCGGCGCAGGGAGTCGCCACGGTCCCCAAGGCTCAGGCCGTCGGTGCCTCGGCGAATTGCGCATCGTGAAGGGCCCGGTAGGTACCCCGCGCGGCCAGCAGGTCGCCATGCGACCCCTGCTCGATGATGCCCTGGTCGGTGACCACGAGAATGCGGTCGGCATTGCGGATCGTCGCCAGGCGATGGGCGATGACCAGGGTCGTGCGGCCCTCTGCCAGCTCGGCAAGGGATTGCTGGATGGCCTGTTCGGTCGCGGTGTCGAGCGCCGAGGTCGCCTCGTCCAGGATCAGGATCGGCGGGTTCATCAGGAAGATGCGCGCGATGGCGAGGCGCTGCTTCTGCCCGCCCGAGAGCTTGACGCCGCGCTCCCCGATCAGCGTGTCCAGCCCGTTCGGCAGCTCCGCGATCACCGCCTCAAGCCGGGCGCGCGAAGCGGCGATCAGGATCTCCGCATCGGTCGCGCCGAGCCTGCCATAGGCGATGTTGTCGCGGATGGAACCGGCGAACAGGAACACGTCCTGCTGCACGATGCCGATCTGCCCGCGCAGGGAGGCGAGCGTGACGTCGCGGATGTCGATCCCGTCGATGGTGATGCGGCCCGCCTGCACGTCGTAGAAGCGCGGCAGCAGCGCGCACAGCGTCGTCTTTCCGGCCCCCGACGGCCCCACCAGCGCGACCGTCTGCCCGGCCGGCACGATCAGGTCGATGTCGCGCAGCACCTGGCGCTCCGGCGTGTAGCCGAAGCTCACGCCCTCGAAGCGCAGGTCGCCGCGGAAGGGCTTCGCGACCACGGCACCGGGCCGGTCCGCGATGTCGGGCACCTCGCCGATCAGCGTGAGGTAGCTGCGGAAGCCGGCGATGCCGCGCGGATAGGTCTCGATGACGGCGTTGATCTTCTCCAGCGGCCGGTAGAACACGCCGACCAGCAGCAGAAACGCCACGAAATCGCCGGTCGAGAGCCCGCCCCGCACGATCAGCCAGGCGCCGGCCAGCATGACGATCAGCTGCATGAGGCGCATGCCGAGGTAGTTCAGCGTCATGCTCGCCGCCATGATGCGATAGGCGTCGAGCTTCGTCGTGCGATATTTCTCGTTGTCCGCCGCGAAGAGCCGTTTCTCATGCGCCTCGTTGGCGAAGGCCTTCACCACGCGAATGCCGCCGACCGCTTCCTCAATGCGCGCATTGAAGGCGCCGACGCCGCGGAACTGCGCCTGCCAGTTCTGCGTCATCCGGCCGCCGTAATGGGCCACGATCCAGCCGATGCACGGCACGATGATCGCGGTCAGCATGGCCAGCGGCGGGCTCACAACCACCATCAGCGCGAAGGCGCCGAGGAAGGTGAGCACCGCGATCAGCAGGTCCTCCGGCCCGTGATGCGCGACCTCGCCGATATCCTCCAGGTTCTTGGTGACGCGGCCGACCAGATGGCCGGTTTTCTCATTGTCGTAGAAGCGGTGCGAGAGACGCATCAGATGGTCGAAGGCCTGGCGCCGCAGCTCCGTCTCGATCGCGATGCCGAGCACGTGGCCCCAATACGTCACCACCGCCATCAGCGCGCCGTTGAGCAGATAGACGCTCAGCAGGCCGAGCACGGCCAGCGTGATGAGCTGCATGTCCTGCTGCGGCAGCAGGTGGTCGATGAAGCCCCTGACGGCCATGGGAAAGCCGAGCTCGAGCATGCCCGACAGCGCGGCGCAGCCGAAGTCGAGCCAGACCAGGCGCATATGGGGCCGATAGAATTGGGCGAATTGTCTCAGCATGCGGTGCCTTACCTCAGGGCATCAGCGTATCGGCGTTGCGGCACGTCGGGTAGGTCGCCAAGCGATCCCCTGCCATGTCGTTACCTGGCTCATCGGCGGGTCACGAAGTGCCACGCCGCGCCTGATGCGGCCGTGCTAAAATCGGGGCTGGAACCAGGCCGGAGGAGGCGCCGCCATGTTGACCGTCCACCATCTCGGCCGATCGCAATCCGAGCGGATCGTCTGGCTCTGCGAGGAACTCGGGATCGACTACGCGCTCAAGCATTACACCCGCGACCCGGTGACGATGCTCTCGCCGCCCGATCTCAAGGCGCTCCACCCGATCGGCTCCGCGCCTGTCATCACCGAAGGCGATCTGGTCTTGGCGGAATCGGGCGCGATCATCGACTACATCGTCGCCAAGCATGGCAGTGGCCGGCTGACCCTGGGGCCGGAGAATCCCGATTTCGCCGCCTACCTGTACTGGCTGCATTTCGCGAATGGATCGCTGCAGCCCTCGATGGGCCGCAACATGATCCTGCGTCGCCTCGAGCTCGGCGACACCCACCCGATGG
This sequence comes from Plastoroseomonas arctica, assembly GCF_018128965.1. Lineage (GTDB taxonomy): Bacteria > Pseudomonadota > Alphaproteobacteria > Acetobacterales > Acetobacteraceae > Plastoroseomonas > Plastoroseomonas arctica. The sequence goes on along the minus strand of NZ_JAAEDH010000015.1, from coordinate 63,977 downwards.
TCCAGGCGATGCGCGAACGCCTGGGGCGCACTCTGGGGCTGATCGAGGCGCGGCTCGGAGCAGTCGCGTACCTGGCGGGCACGCAGTTCACCATCGCCGACATCATGACCGTGTTCAGCCTGACCACGATGCGCTTCTTCATGCCGGTCGACCTGGCGCCCTATCCGAACATCCTGGCCTACATCCAGCGCATGGCCGCCCGCCCGGCCTACCAGCGCGCCATGGCGAAGGGCGATCCCGGCATGGCGCTGCTGCTGACCTGAGAGGGTCGCGACCCCCAGGCTCTTGCCATCCGCCGAAGGAACACGCGCCCATCAGGCCCAAGCCGCGCCGGGAGCGGGACCTGGACCTGCCCTGCCGGGTCACTAAGGCCGCGGCGTCGAACCCGTCTTGTCGCCCGACCTCGAGGGCGGGCGCCAGCTCCGCAACTCTCGAAACACCGTGCGGATTTCGGCGGCAAGGCTGGCGGGCGGTTCCAGCGACCACGCGATCGCACGCGAACCGCGCCGCAGTGAACAGGTGATGTTGCCCGGCGCGTGCAGCCGCAAGGTGTCGAAGGCCGCGCGGTCGAGTGCCGCGTTCCAGGCGGCGACGGCGGCCGCATCGCGTCCGAGCTCGGTCTCGATCGATGGCTTCAGGCGGTCGCGCCGCAACTGCACGATGCGCCCGTCACGCTCCGCGCGCATGCCGCCGCCACCGCCCGTGACGCCACCGGCGCAGAAGGCGGTGATCGCCTGAGACCAGGCCGGGCTGGAGACGCAGAGGAGGATCAGGACAGCGCGCAGCAGCATCATCGCGCCAGGAAAGCGCCGCCAAGCACGGCGTCGATGGAGCGAAGCGGCGCGACATACGCGACCATCCGCGCGGCCCGGCGCGATCATCCCGCGACCGGCGAGGCGCATAAAGCCTCCATCAGCAAGCCACCGCCGCTCGCGGCACCACAAGGACACCGACCATGCGCCAGATCGCCATCGCCGCCGTCGCCCTGCTCCTCCTCGCCGCCGCGGCACCCGCCCAGGCCGGCATCCGCACCGACAATGGCAGCCTGCAGAGCCCGGACGCCATCACCATCATCCAGACCCAGGTCGGCCAGGCCGCGCCCGCCGTTACCCGCGAGGGCTGAGCCACCCGCGCCCCTATTCCGGACGGATGCCGACCGCCTGCGCGACGCGTCGCCAGCGCGGCAGCTCCTCGCGGATGCGCGCGGCGAGGCCGGCCGCATCCAGCGCGAGGGTTTCGGAACCCTGGGATTGCAGGCGCTCGCGCATCTCCGGTTGGCGCTGCAGCGCCACGACATCACTTTCGATGCGCCGGGCCAGTGCCGCGGGCAGGCCGGCGGGGCCCACCAACCCGTACCAGACCGAGGTGTCGGGCAGGTCGTAGCCGGCCTCGGTGAAGGTCGGGATCTCCGGCAGATCCACGTTGCGCCCGGGGCCTGCGACCGCGAGCGCCCGAAGCTGGCCGGCGCGGATGGCGCCCAGCACGGTGCCCAGCGTGTTGAAGGTCAGCGGCACCGTGCCGGAGATCGCATCCTGGGTCGCCGGCGCCGCGCCGCGATAAGGCACGTGCGACAGTTCGATCCCGGCCGTCATGTTGAGCAGCGCGCCGCCGTAATGCCCGTTGCTGCCGATGCCGCTCGTCGAATAGGCGATCGTGCCCGGCGCCGCCTTCGCGGCTGTGACAAAGTCGCCCAGCGTGCGCCAGGGCATGGCGGCGTTGCAGGCCAGTACGTTGGGGGAGATCGCGATGCCGCCCAGCGCGGTGAAGCTGCGCTCCACATCATAGGGCAGCGAGACGAACATCGGCGGGTTGGAGACGAGGGACAGCGTGGCGAAGAACAGCGTGTAGCCATCGGGTGCGGCGCGCGCGACCGCGTCGGTCGCGATGGTGCCGCCGGCGCCGGAGCGATTGTCCACGACCACCGTCTGTCCCCAGGCGGCACCCAGGCCCTGCGCTGTGAAGCGGGCGATGATGTCGGTGAGACCGCCGGGGGGAAAGCCACAGATCAGGCGGATCGGCCGGCGCGGCCAGTCCGATTGCTGCGACGCGGAGGGACGCGGCGCTGCCATCAGGGAAGCGGCGAGTGCGCCGAGCGCGCGTCGCGGCAATCGATGATCCTGCATGCTTCTTGCCTCCCCCCATTCGACCTACGGCATGATGTTCAGGGCACCGCGGCGTCCGCCGGATCGATCTCACGATCGTTCTTCGGCACCAGGTCGTAAGGGTAGGCATAGCCCGGCATTGCCTGGATGCGGCGCGACCAGGCGGCGACGTTGGGCCAGTTTTCGATCTCCAGCCCGCCCTCGGCCATGAACACCATGCGGCCCCAGCACCCGATATCGGCGATGGTCGGCGCGTCGCCGACGAGCCATTCACGGCCCTCCAGCGCCTTGTTGACGAAGTCGAGGGCATCGGTCGCCAGCGGGCGGAAGTAATCCATCACGGCCGGGTCCACCGAGCGGAAACGGCTGTAGTGCCGAACCTTGGCGATGTTGCTGATCCGGTCCGCCTCCCAGTCCAGCCATTCGCGCGCGGCCCAGCGATCCTGCTCGGTCCTGCCTTCAAAATGGCCGGTCGTGCTGGCGAGATAGCTGAGGCAGACATTGGACTGGACGATCGTGAGCCCGCGGTGCTGCACGGCCGGGACCTTCCCGTAGCGATTGACCGCCTGGTACTCGGGCGTGTTCTGCGCACCCGTCTTCAGGTTGACCGTTCGGAAGGAAAACGGCACCCGCGCGAGCGTCAGGTACAGCATGACCTTGAAACTGGAGCTGGAGGTGAAGCTGCCGAACAATGTGATGCGTTCATTCATGACGCCTCTTACCCCCTTGCATGCAACCGAAGCCGCGTCATGAGGACGAAAGCCGGGTCGCACGGATCTCACGCCTGCCGAGCAGCCGATGGCCGGCTCGGCAGCGTAAAACCACGCGGCGGTCGGGCCAAGCCCGCCGCGCCGTTGTGCCGAGACGTCTAGAGCTGGCTCGGGTCCACCATCACCCGCGCCGGCATCTCGGCTTCGCTCTTCAGCATCAGCAGGATGCCCAGGACCGCGCCGACGAGCGCCACCCAGTTGCCGAGACCCTGGCCGCGCGGCATCTGCGTGTCGAGCAGCCCGATCGCCAGCATCAGGGCGGAGGTGATGCCGATCCAGAGCCAGAGATTGCTGGTCACGTGCTTGGTGGACGCATTGTACAGGCGCATCGGCATGGCGGGTTTTCATTTCTTGGAATGTGGAATCCATCACGCTGCGCAGGTCGCCCCGCGCAACGCCAGCACATTCATGTATCACCCCGACACACGGGCGCGCCGGACGGACGTCCGGCGCGCGCCGGCCTCAGCGCGGCAGCAGCCGCCGCACGCCAGTGGCCATCTCCGCCAGCGCCACGTCGGGCGTCGCATTGCCTTCGACCACGCGGGCGATGTTGTTGACGATGGTCTCGGTGATACGCACGCCATTGGTGCCGGGAAAGGCGTACCAGGGCTGCGCGATCGGCATCTGCTGCATCGCCGGCGCGTAGAGCGGGTTCTCCCGGTAGAAGCCGCCGAGGTAGCGCTCATCCGACGCCGCGACGGTGTTGCAGGGCACGTAGCCGGTCCCGCGCGTCATGATCTCCTGCCCGCGCGGGCCGGTCGCGAAGGTGAGGTATTTCCAAGCCGCGGCGTGGCGCGCCGCTTCCCGCGTCAGGATCACGCCCGCATTGCCGCCGGTGGGCAGGCGGCCCTTCTCGGCATCGATCACCGGCATCTTCGCCGTACGGAGCTCCACATCGCGCCCGATCGAACGCAGCATCGACCCGATATAGGCCGTGGTGCCGGAGAAGATGCCCATCTTGCCGGCGTAGAAGGCCTGCAGCGCGGCATCGACGGTGAAGGCCGGCATCCGCCCTTCCTTCACCATGCGGTCGATCAGCACCATCGAGGCACGGCCTTCGGCGCCGTTGAATGCGACCTCGCGCTCATCCTCGGTGAGCATGCGGCCGCCATGGCCGTAGAGCAGCGCAGAGAACATCCAGTCATCGCCGGCCCAGCGGTAGTGCATCGAGGAATTGCCATCGCCCAGGGCCGCGATCCGTCCCGCGAGGCCCAGCAGCGTGTTCCAGTCGGTGGGCAGGTTTTCCACGTCGCCGCCGGCGCGGCGGACCAGGTTCAGATTGTAGTAGACGACCGGGTTGGACGACGCGAAGGCCATCCCCGCCTGCGTGCCCTGCGCATGGCCGAGGCCGAGCAGGTTGGGTGTCCAGCCCTTGGCCGCGAGGTCGCCCTCCGCGGCGAGGAACGGCGCGAGGTCCACCGGGAGGCGTCGCTCCACCAGCATGCGCAGGCGGTTGAGGCCCTGGAAGCTCACATCGGGAAGGCCGCCGGCGACACCCTGGCGCAGCACCTGCTGCACGGCGTCCTCGTAGCTCGGCGAGGGTGCCAGGTGGCGCACGGTGATGCCCGGATTGGCCGCCTGGAACTCCTCGGCGATCTTCTCCATCACATCCTTGAAGAAGGCCGGCATGGGGTAGTGGACCACCACCTCGGCCGCCTGCGCGCGGGCGATGGCGGGCATGGCAAGGGCGAGAGGCGCGGCAAGGGCTGCGCGACGAGACAGCAAGTTCATGGTGTTCTCCATCATGGGGGTGGGCATCAGCCCTTGAGACCCGCGGTGGCGATGCCGCGGATGAAGTGGCGCTGGGCGAGCAGGAACAGGGCGATCATCGGCGCGGTGACCAGCACGGCCGCGGCCATCAGCGCGCCCACGTCGTTGCCGGCCTCCTCGGCGCGGAAGAACAACACGCCGAGCGCCGGCGTCGCCATCTGCGGCGACTGCACGATGATCAGCGGCCAGAACAGGTCGTTCCAATGCGCCACGATCGAGAAGGTGGCGAAGGCCGTCGCCGCTGGCCAGGCATTCGGCATCACCACGCGCCAGACGATGGAGAACTCGCCCATGCCGTCGATGCGCGCGGCCTGCATCAGCTCGTCGGGCAGCGCGCGGAAGGCCTGGCGGAACAGGAAGATGCCGAACACCGAGATGGAGAAGGGCACCACCAGCGCGGTAAAGCTGTCGAGCAGGCCGAGCCGAGCCGCACCGACATAAAGCGGCAGCGCCGGCACATGATACGGGATCAGCAGTCCGAGCATCACCAGCCCAAAGGCCCATTCCCGCCCACGCCAGCGGAGTTTTGCAAGTGCATAGGCCGCGGGGACCGCAAAGGCGATCTGGAACACCAGGATCAGCGAACACACCAGCACGCCGTTCAGCAGGAAGCGCGCGAGCGGCACGGCGGTCAGCGCCTTGGTGTAGTTCTCGACCGCATAGAAGGTCTCGGGCCATAGGGTGAGGCTGTCGCGGAACACCTCGCTGCCCGGCTTGAGCGAGGCGAAGAACATCCACACGTAGGGCGCCAGCATGATGCAGGCGCCGAGGCTGAGCAGCGCCAGGCGAGGGGTGTCTTCGACGAGTGTTCGCGCGGTCCTCATCCGTAATGCACCTGACGGTCCAGCAGGCGCGTCTGCACCAGCATCAACGCCAGCACGATCACCAGGAACACCACGGTGATCGCCGCCGAATAGCCGATGCGGAAATACGAGAAACCCTCCCGGTACATCATGTGCAGCAGCACCTCGGAGGCGTTGTTGGGACCGCCGCGCGTGAGTGCGGCCACCGTGTCGAACACGCGCAGGCACCGGATCGCGGTGATGGTCACGACGAACAGCGTCGTCGGCCCGAGCAGCGGCCATGTCACCAGGCGGAACCGGTCCAGCCCCGATCGGGCGCCATCGGTCTCGGCCGCCGCGTAGAGGTCCGCGGGGATTGCGGTGAGCCCGGCGAGGAACAGAACGACCACGAAGCCCAGGTTCTCCCAGACCCCGATCATACACAGCGAGACCATCACCCAGTCCGACGAGCCCAGCCAGTTGACCGGCGCGATGCCGACCATCGCGAGCAGCTTGTTCACCGGCCCGATGGTCGGGTGCAGCAGGTACTGCCAGGCCGTCGCCATAGCGACGAGCAGCGAGACGACGGGCAGGAAATACACCGCGCGGAAGAAGGCCCGCAGGCGGGTACCGGATTCGATCAGCAGCGCGACGCCCAGGCCCAACCCGATGGAAGCCGGCATCACCACGCGGACATAGACCAGCGTGTTCGACAGTGCCGCGCGGAACACGGGGTCCGTTGCCAGCTCGGCGTAGTTCTCGAAGCCGATCCAGGCCAGCGTCGGTGCGCCAAGTTCCCAATCGCTGAAGGACAGCGCCAGCAGCGCGGCACTCGGCCCGAGCAGCAGCAGGAACAGCGCGATGCCGGCGGGGGCAACGAGGAACCAGGCCGCGCTCGCCTCGCCGAGGACGGCAGTGGCGCGGCGCGGCGCCGACAGGGCCAGCGCCTCAGGCATCGATGCGCGCCGCCTGGTGCAACGCGAGGCGCTTGCCATCCGCGCCGAACACCAGCGCGCGTTCCCAATCGGCACCGAGCCGGACCGCGTCGCCGCGGGAAAGCCCCTCGCCAGCCGCGACCGGCAGCCGCGCGACGATGCGCGCCTCGGGCGCCTCCAGCCGCGCATGCAGCAAAGTCTCTGCGCCGAGATATTCCAGATGCTCGACCCGGCAGGCGAGGCCGAGTGGCGCAACGCGGATCGCCTCGGGACGCAGCCCGATCGTCACCGCCGAACCCGGTGCCGCAGCGGCGCGAAGCGGGAGCGCCAGGGTGCCGAGCGACACGCCGTTCTCCGTCGCGATGCCCGGCAGCGCGTTGATGCGCGGGCTGCCCAGGAAACCGGCCACGCGGATGTCGCAGGGGTCGTCATAGACCTCGCGCGGGGTGCCGAGCTGCAGCACCTCGCCTTCCATCATCACCGCCACGCGGTCGGCCATGGTCATCGCCTCGACCTGGTCATGGGTGACGTAGATCGTTGTCACGCCGGCGCGGCGATGCAGGTCGACAATCTCCTGCCGCGTGCCCGCGCGTAGCTCGGCGTCGAGATTGGACAGCGGCTCATCCATCAGGAACGCCGCCGGCTCGCGCACAAGAGCGCGTCCGAGCGCGACCCGCTGCCGCTGCCCGCCCGAAAGTTGCCCCGGGCGGCGATCCAGCAGGTGGGCGATGCGCAGCATCGCCGCCGCCTCGCCGACCCGCGCAGCGATCGCGCGCCGTCGTGCGGCATTGCCGGGAACCAGGCGATGGACAAGCGGCAACCGCTCCAGCGCCGATAGCCGCCGCATCGCCAGCGGCACGGCGAGGTTCTGCGCCACCGTCAGATGCGGGTAGAGCGCGTAGTTCTGGAACACCATGGCGATGTCCCGATCCGCCGGTCGCGCCCGCGTCACATCGCGCCCGCCGATCACCACGCGCCCGGCATCGGCACTCTCCAGCCCCGCGACGATGCGCAGCAGCGTGGTCTTGCCGCACCCCGAGGGGCCGACGAGGGCCATGAACTCGCCCTGCCGCAGCGTCAGGCTCACGCCCTTCAGCACCCGCGTCGCGCCGAACGCCTTCTCAACGCCCTCGATGAGGATGGCGCGTCCGCCCTCAGCCCGCATCGGGGGCGGCCGCCAGCAGCGCGGAGTCCGGATAGGCCTCGGCGCGGACGTCGTGGATGAAGGGCTGCTCCATCCCGTCCGGACACACCAGCTCCGTCGTGACGGCGTCCGCACCGAAGCGGTGCAGCAGGTAGCCGCAGGGGCGCGCGCCCGGCAGCCCCGGTTGCTCATCCTCGGCCACGACGAAGGACACCGCCGGCGCCCAGGCGAGGCGCACCCCGCCGCGCGTCGCCTCATGGTGCAGGTGAAGATGCCCCGAGGCCACCAGCCGCAACGCCGGATGCGCCAGCAAGGGCAGGAAGGGCGCGCGCGCGAAGGGCGGCACCGACCAGTAGTCGAACAGCGGATCCTCCGGCGTGGTCGTGAAGATCGGCTTGTGCAGGAATACGGCGAGGCGCCGCTCGCCCAGCGTCGCCAGCGCTTCTGCAATGAACCCCGCCTGCGCCGCCTCCTCTGGATGCCCGGTGCCGGCGACCTGCGAATTCAACCCCAGCAGCCGCCAACCCTCCCGGTCGGCCATCCACCGCGCCGGGCCGAAATGCCGCTCGAACCGCTCCAGCCGCTCGGTTGAAAACGGCTGGCGCGGTGCGCGGTCCGGGTGGTCGCCGACATCATGGTTGCCCGGCACGGCGAGGACCGGCCGCGGCAGCCGTGCGAAGCTGCGCGCGGCGTATTCGAGATCCGCCTCGCGGTCCGCGCCATCGAGCGAGACATCGCCGGTGGCCACGATCACGTCCGGCACGCGTGCCACCATTTGCCCGGCGACCCGGGCGAAATTGGCCCGGAACAGAGGCGTATGGGCGCCCAGATGGGTGTCGGAGATCTGCGCGAGGGTGAACATGCCTCGCGTGCTAGGCGGTTTAGGTTGCACTCATGTGACGGGACGATGAGGGTTCCGCTGCGCCAGACCGCCCCGCGAAAAACCTCCCCCGTTGAAACCTCCGTGATCAGCGGCCGTTACCAGGGCGCAGCGACAAAGGCTGTGATCCCTTCCGCTCGGAGACGCTCTATGGGCTACATCGTCACGCTTCTCATCACGGCCTTCGCCTTCTGGTGCGCCGACCAGCTCATCGCCGGGATCAGCTTCTCCTCGACGCTGACGCTGGTGATCGCGGCCGCGGTGTTCGGGCTGGTCAATGCGATCATCCGGCCCGTCGCGGTCGCGCTGTCGCTGCCGCTCACCATCATCACGCTGGGCCTGTTCATCCTGGTGGTGAATGCGGCGATGTTCGCGCTGACCGCGGCGGTGATCCCGGGGATGGTGGTCGCGAGCTTCGGCGCCGCCTTCATGGGCGCCATCATCGTCTCCGTCGTCTCCTGGGCGACCGGCCGGCTGGTCGGCGCCTGAGCCGCTACTCGTATTCGTTGGCAGGGCCGCTGTTGAGCAGCGTGTAGCGCTCTATCCCGATCTGGCGGATCAGCTCGAACTGCGCGTCGAGGAAGTCTTCATGCTCTTCCTCGGCGGTTAGGATCTTGGCGAGCAGGTCGCGTGATGCGTAGTCGCGCACCGTCTCGCAATAGGCGATGCCCTCGCGCAGGTCGACCAGCGCCTTCTCCTCGAGCTTGAGGTCGCATTCCAGGATTTCCTGGACGTTCTGGCCCACCATGACGTTGTTCAGCCGCTGCACGTTGGGCAGCCCGCCGAGGAACAGGATGCGCTCGATGAGCCAGTCCGCATGGACCATCTCCTCGATCGATTCCTTGTATTCCTTCTTGCCCAGCAGCGTCACACCCCAGTGCCGCAGCGTGCGTGCGTGCAGAAAATACTGGTTGATCGCGGTCAGCTCGTTGGTGAGCTGGATGTTGAGGTGTTCGATGACCTTGGGGTCGCGCGGCATGGAAAGATCCTGATTGAAGAGAGGCAACGCTACCGGGCTGCGTGCCCGTCGGCCAGGGCAAGCGAGGGCGTTCGACCGCCCCCGGGATACCGGATTACCGCTGAACGGCCGGCTGGCCGGAGGCCAGGTCCTTGATGATCCCCAGGATCAGCCGGACGCAGCTGCCGCACTGCGCCTTGCACTGGCACGCGGCATAGACTTCGCCGGGGCGCGCGGCGCCGCCCTCGACCGCCTGGCCGACGACGCGGTCGGTCAGACCATTGCACAGGCAGATGTACACGGCCTCGCTCACCGCCAGCCGGCGCGCTGCATGATCTGCAGCGCTTGCGCCGAGAGCGCACCCTGCACCTGGGCGCCGCGATCATCGGCGCGGAAGCTGCCGAAGGCGGCGAGTGCCGGGTGGGGTTCCACGTCGGGGGCCACGGGGTATTCGAAATTCCCGTTGGTGAACAATTCCTGCGCCGGGCGGCTGACCAGGTATTCGAGGAAGGCACGCCCGGCCTCGCGGTGCTGGCCGGACTTCACCACGCCCGCGCCACAGACGCTGACATGCGCTCCACGATCGGCCTGGTTGGGGAACAGCACGCCGAGCTTGTCGTAGACCGCCTGCTCGGATGCGATGCCCGAGGCGCCATAGCGCGCGAGGTAATAGGTGTTGGCGATCGCGATGCTGCCCTGCCCGGCCGCCACCGCTTCGAATTGCGGGCGGTCGCCGCCCTGCGGTGGGCGGGCGAGGTTGGCGGCCACGCCGCGCGCCCAGGCCTCGGCGGCCTCCGTGCCATTGGCCGCGATGATGCCGCTCATCAGCGAGGTGTTGTAGGGGTGCGCCGCGGCGCGCACCAGGATCTGGCCGCGATAGTCGGGCTTGGCGAGGTCCTCGTAACGCGCGAGGCCCGCCGGCACGCCGCGCCGCTTGTCGTACATCAGCACCCGCGCGCGGCGCGAGACGGCGAACCACTCGCCCCCCGGCGCCCGCAGCCCGGCCGGCACCCGCGCGGCGAGCACCGCGCTCTCCGTCGGCGCCAGCACGCCGGCATCCACCGCGCGCTGCAGCGGCGCCGCATCGACGGCCATCAGCACGTCGGCGGGGCTATTGGCACCTTCGGCCTGGATGCGCGCCAGCAGCTGGTCCGCGTCACCCTCGATCAGCCGCACGCGGTTGCCCGTCGCGGCCGTGAACCCCTCATAGAGCACCCGGTCGGTGTCGTAGTGCCGCGAGGAATACAGGTTCAGCACCCTCTCCTGCGCTCGCACCACCGCGGGGGCGGCGAGCAGGACGGGTGCGGCAAGCAGCAGGCGACGGCGCATGGGGAACCCTTTCAATGCGGCCCCAAAGCCATAACCGGTTTGCGAATCCCTCGCAACTGATTTGCGAGGGATTCTCATCTGCTACCCGAGCGACCGCAGGAACTTCGCCCGCGATCCCGCACCCGCCATCAGGAAGGCATGGTCGGACCCCGACAACAGGAACCGTGCGCCGAGCGCGATGTAGTCCTTCGCCACCACCTCGTCATAGACGCCGCCCATGCCCAGCACCTTGCCCGAGGCCTTGCAGGCATCGGCCACCTTGGCATAGGCCGCACGCACATCCGGGTGCCCGATCTGCCCCGCGATGCCCATCGAGGCGGTGAGGTCCGACGTCCCGATCATCAGGCTGTCGATCCCCGGCACAGCCGCGATGTCATGCGCATTGGCCACCGCCTCGGGGGTCTCAATCATCGCGCAGATCAGGATCTCGCGGTTGAGCTCCTCTTGCGCCTTGGCGGTGTCCGGCGGCACCATTCCATACGCAAAGGGAGGGCCGCCCCAGCTGCGCGTCCCCACCGGCGGGAAACGATAGGCGGCCGCGGCCATGCGCGCCTCCTCAACCGTGTCCACATGCGGGACCACCACGCCCATCGCGCCATTGTCGAGCGCGCGCGTGCCCTCGAACAACGCATCCTTGCAGCACCGCACGATCGGCGTGACACCCTGGCCGAGTGCTGCGATCGCGATCTGCGTCGCCTCGTGGACGCTCATCGCGCCATGTTCCATGTCGATGAACAGCCAGTCGAAACCAGTCGCCTTGGCGATCATGCCGACGGCGGAGCCGCGCATGTGATGCACACCGAAACCCAGGGCGAGTTCGCCGGCATCCAGACGCGCGCGGGCGTGGTTTTTCATAAGTGACATGGACGATCCTTCCAAGATTTCGCGCGAGCGCACCACGCCGACCACACCGGGTCAACAAGACTGGGGGAAATGAATTTCCCCCAGACCCCCATCTTTTATGTTTATCACCGATACCAGCCGCGAACGCAGCGCCGGTCATTCGGCGATCAAGGCCTCAACGGACTCCAGACGGTCCGCCTCTTCCACGGGCTTGTCGGAACGGATGCGCGCGATCCGCGGGAAGCGCAGCGCCACGCCGGAGCGATGGCGGCTGCTGCGCTGCGCGGCATCGAACGCCACCTCCAGGACAAGGCCCTTCTCCACCTCCCGCACAGGCCCGAACCGCGCCGTCGTGTGGTTCCGCACCCACCGATCCAGAAACACCAGCTCCGCATCGGTGAACCCCGAATACGCCTTCCCCACCGGCACCAGCTCCTCCCCCCGCCAAACCCCGAAGGTGTAGTCCGAGTAGAAGCTGGACCGCTTCCCGCTGCCGCGCTGCGCATACATCAAGACCGCGTCGATCGAGAGTGGATCGCGCTTCCACTTCCACCACAGACCCTTCTGCCGGCCCGCGACATAGGCGCTGTCACCCCGCTTGAGCATCAGCCCCTCGATCGATGCCGCTCGCGCCCCATCCCGCACGGCCGCAAGCTGCGCGATGGACCCGAACGCGATCAACGGCGACAGCGCCATGCGCGCTGGCGCCTCGCGCGCGAAAAACGCCTCCAGCCGCGCCCGCCGCGCATCGAAGGACAGCATGCGCAGATCCTCCTCACCCTCGATCAGCAGGTCGTATAGCCGCACCTCCGCCGGGCTCTCGCGCAGCATCTTCGGCGTCACGGTCTTCCGGTTCAGCCGCTGCTGCAGATCGCCGAATGGCGCGACCTCGCCATCCCGCACGACGAGCAGTTCGCCATCCAGCACGGCGTTGAAGCCCAGCCCCGCGACGATCTCCGGGAACGCGCCCGAGACATCCTCGCCGCCGCGGCTGAACAGGCGCGCACCGCCCGGCCCGGCGACCACCTGCACGCGGATGCCGTCCCATTTCCACTCCGCGCGCCACGCCTCGTGCTGCAGCGCCGCGAGGTCGTTCGCCTCCAGCGGATGGGCGAGCATCAACGGCCGGAACACCGGCTGGCCGGCGGCATCCGGCCGCGGCGCGCGACCCTCCAGCCAGGCGAACAGGCTCGCATAGGGTGGCGTGACGCCGTGCCAAACCTCCTCGATCTCGCCGACATCGACGCTCGACCACTCCGCCAGCGCCACCCGCGCGAGCCGGCCCGAAACACCGACCCGCAAGCCCCCCGTCACGAGCTTGGCGAGCGCGATGCGGCCGCTGGCATCAAGCCTGTCCATCCAATCCGCGATCAGCGCAGGCAGCTCCGCCTTGGGTGCGGCCTCCATCGCATCGACCACCTCGGTCAGGCCCGGCGGCGGCGCGTTCACACCGGGGCGCGTCGGCCAGATCAGCGCGGCGGTCTCCGCGAAATCACCGACGTAGTCGCGGCTCATCCGCAGCAGCTCCGGGTCTGTCCGCGCCGCGACGATCTCGCGCAGCAAAGCGGGCTTGGCCACCCGCAGCACCAGCTCGTCGGTGAGTGCCGCGAGCCCGATGCCGCGCTCCGGATCCGGCTGCGAGGCGAACCATTGCCGCAGCAGGGCGAGCTTCGCCAGGCGCCCCGGCGTGAACAGCAGCCGTTCGAGCAGCGTCGCGAAGGCGGGCAGGCTCATCGCGCGCCCGCCGCAAAGACTGTATAAGCGCCGCCATGGCGGCCGACGGTCACACTGGCGCACTTCCCATCGACGCGGGCCTGGCCCGCGCAGCGCCGCGCTTTTCCATCTGCACGCTGGTCACGGACCACGCCCAGTATCGCGCCATGGTCGCGAGTTTTTCCGCCAACGGCTTCGCGCGCGACACTTGCGAATTCCTCTACCTCGACAATTCCGAGGGCCCCGCCTGGGACGCCTATCGCGGCATCTCCCGCCTGATGACGATGAGCCAGGCGCCCTTCATCATCCTCTGCCACCAGGATGTGCGGCTGCTCGATGACGGCGCCGAGGTCCTCGCCGTGCGCCTCGCCGAACTCGATGCGCTGGATCCGGACTGGGCGCTCGCCGGGAACGCGGGGGGGACCGATGCCGGCGACCTCGCCATTCGCATCTCCGACCCTCATGGCGAGGACCAGCATCGTGGCGCCCTGCCCGCCCGCGCCGCGAGCCTCGATGAGAACTTCATCGTGCTGAATCGCGACGCGCCGCTGGGACTTTCCGCCGACCTCACCGGGTTCCATTTCTACGGCGCCGATCTGTGCCTGCACGCGCGCCTGGCCGGGCGCAGCGCCTGGGTGATCGATTTCCACCTGCGTCACCTCAGCCCAGGCACCAAGGATGCCGGCTTCAAGGCGGCCCAGAAGCGCTTCGAAGGCAAGTACCGGGCGCTGTTCGCGCGCGACTGGCGCATCCGCACCACCTGCGCGCGGCTGCGCCTGAAGCGGAACTGGCTGCGTCGTTAGACTAGGCTGCCTCAACGGGAGCGGCCTCCTCGTCGTCTTCGGAAAACCCCACCAGGTGCAGCGCGCGGCCGCGCACGCCGCGGAGCGACAGCGCATGGATCAGCGCATCCTCCCGCCCATGCGTCACCCACACCTCCGGCGCCTGGACCTCCGCGCATGTGTCGAGGAGTTCGTCCCAGTCGGCGTGGTCGGAGATGATCATCGGCAGTTCGATGCCGCGCGCCTTCGCGCGCTGCCGCACCCGCATCCAGCCGGAGGCGGCGCAGGTCACGGGCTCCGCGAGGCGCCGTGCCCAAGGCGTGGCCTCGGCGGACGGCGGAGCCAGCACGATCTCGCCCGCCAGGATGGCCGGGCCACCGCGCTTGACGAGCGGCACCGGCAGCAGCGGGCCGAGCGGGACGCCCAGCGCCTCATACAGCCCGCACAGCGCGACCAGCCCGCCATGGATGTAGATCGGCCGGTCCCACCCGGCGCGCCGCAGCAGCGCGATCAGCCGCTGGCATTTTCCGAGGGCATAGACGCCCACCACATGTGCGCGCTCGGGAAACAGCGCGAGGCTCGCGAGCAGCTTGGCGATTTCATCCTCCACCGGCGGGTGGCGGAAGACCGGCAGCGCGAAGGTCGCCTCGGTCACGAAGACGTCGCACACCACGGGCTCGAACGCCGTGCAGGTCGGGTCCGCGCGCCGCTTGTAGTCGCCCGAGACCACGGCACGGCTGCCCTGCCACTCCATCACCACCTGCGCCGAGCCGAGCACGTGGCCCGCCGGCGCGAGCGACACCGTCACCCCGTTGACCGCCAGCGCTTCCCCATACCCCAGCGCCTGCTGGCTATCCCCGGCGCGGCCCTCTCCCATGCGCGCGCGCATGATGGCGAGCGTCTCCGAGGTCCCCAGCACCGCGCCATGGCCGGGACGCGCATGGTCGGAATGGCCGTGGGTGATCACCGCCCGCGGCACCGCGCGCACCGGGTCGATGTAGAATTCGCCCGGCCGGCACCACAGGCCTTCGGGGCGGACGCAGAGCCAGGTTTCGGGGTGTGGCGGCATGGGGTGTGAAACTGGCCCTTCCCGGGTTCGGCTCAAGCCGCCATATTCGCCCAAGATGGGAACATTGCCAGAACTTTTCGCCCGCTGGTTCGCGGATCGCGGCTGGACGCTGCGCCCGCACCAGGCGGCGCTGGTCGAGGCTGCGGAGGCCGGGGAGAGCGCCCTGCTGGTTGCACCCACCGGCGGCGGCAAGACGCTGGCGGGCTTCCTGCCCTCGCTGCTTGACCTGCATGCACGGCCCCGCCCGGGCCTGCACACGCTGTATATCTCGCCACTCAAGGCACTCGCCGTCGACATCGCGCGCAACCTCACCGCACCGGTCGAGGCCATGGGGCTGCCCATCCGCATCGAGACGCGCACCGGCGACACGCCGGCCAATCGCCGTGCCCGACAGCGCGTGGCACCGCCCGAATTCCTGCTCACCACGCCCGAAAGCCTGGTGCTGCTGCTGATGCAGCCCGAGGCCGCTCAATTCTTCGCGGGGCTGGACGCCATCGTGGTCGATGAGATCCACGCGCTGGCCGGCACCAAGCGCGGCGACCAATTGGCGCTGTGCCTCTCGCGCCTCGCCACGCTGGCGCCCAAGGCACGCCGCGTCGGCCTCTCCGCGACCGTCGCCCACCCCGAGCCGCTGCGCGCCTGGCTCTCCCCCACCGCGCGGCCGGACGACGTGCGCCTTGTCACCGCCCACCCCGGCGCGGCGCCCATCCTGGGCATGCTCCTCCCCGAGGGCCACCTCCCCTGGGGAGGCCATATGGGCCTTGCCTCCATGCCCGAGGTCTATCGGCGCATCGAGGCCGCGGGCGTCACCATCGTCTTCGTCAACACCCGCGCCCAGGCGGAGCTGTGTTTCCAGGCGCTGTGGCGGCTGAACGAAAAAACCCTGCCGATCGCCATGCACCATGGCAGCCTGCAGATCGAAACCCGCCGCAAGGTCGAGGCCGCCATGGCGGAGGGCAAGCTGCGCGCTGTGGTCGCGACCGCCTCGCTCGACCTCGGGATCGACTGGGGCGCCGTCGACCAGGTCATCCAGGTCGGCGCGCCGAAGGGCGTGTCCCGCCTGCTCCAGCGCGTAGGGCGCGCCAACCACCGCATGGACGAGGCCTCCGCCGCCATCCTCGTCCCCGCCAACCGCTTCGAGGTCATCGAATGCGCCGCCGCCACCGAGGCCGTCGCCGCGCACGACCTCGACGGCGAGGCGCCGCGGCCGGGGGGACTCGACGTGCTCGCGCAGCACATCCTGGCCATGGCGTGCTCGGGGCCCTTCCACCCCGACGCACTCTTCGCCGAGGTGTCGGCCTGCGGCCCCTACGCGGCGCTGAGCCGGCGCGATTTCGACGACACGCTGCGCTTCGTCGAAGACGGCGGCTATGCTCTGCAGGCCTATGAGCGCTTCCGCCGCCTGTTCCGTGATTCCGAGGGCATGGTCCACCTGCGCGACGCACGTTCCGCACTGCTGCTGAAGCTCAACCTCGGCACCATCGTCGAGGCGCCGATGCTGAAGGTACGGCTCCGCGGCGGCGGGATTCTGGGCGAGGTGGAGGAATACTTCGCCGCCACGCTGACCCGCGGCGACTGCTTCCTCTTCGGCGGCCAACTGCTCCGCTACGAGGGCATCGACGGCATGTCCTGCCTGGTTACCCGCGGCGGCGAAGGCGAGCCCCGTGTCCCTGTCTACGCCGGTGCGCGCATGCCACTCTCCACCTACCTGGCTGCCCGCGTGCGCGACATCCTGTCTGACCCATCCCGCTGGGGCGCCCTGCCGGAGCCCGTCCGCGAATGGCTGCGCCTGCAACAGCTCCGCAGCGCGCTCCCCGAACGCGACGGGCTGCTGGTCGAGACCTTCCCGCGTGGGGGCCGCTGGTTCCTCATCGCTTATGGCTTCGAGGGCCGCCTCGCGCACCAGACGCTGGGCATGCTCGTCACCAAGCGCATGGAAACCCTGGGCTACGGCCCGCTCGGCTACGTCGCGACCGACTACGTCATCGCCATCTGGTCGGCCTTCGAGCCCGATGACGTTGCGCCCCTGTTCGAGGAAGACCTGCTCGGCGAACCGCTGGAGGAATGGATCGCAGAATCCTCCGTTCTGCGGAGGTCCTTCCGCAACATCGCCACCATCGCCGGCCTCATCGCCCGCAACCAGCCGGGCCAGGAAAAATCCGGGCGCGCCATGTCCGTGAACGCAGACCTGATCTACGACGTGCTCCGCCGCCATGAACCGGACCACATCCTGCTCCGCGCCACCCGTGCCGAAGCCGCTGGCGGCCTCACCGACGTGCGGCGCATCGCCATGATCCTGGCGCGCGCGAAGGTGGGAATCCGGCACATGCGCCTCGACCGGGTCTCGCCTCTGGCCGTCCCGGCGCTGATCGAGGAAGGCCACGAATGGGTGGCCGGCGGCGCCGAAGACGCGCTGCTGGCAGAGGCCGCTTCCCTGGTCGCGGATGTCACGGAAGGCGCCGAGGTGTTCTCGGAGACACTGGCGGAGGTCCTGGAAGGCGTGACGATCCGGCCGGCAAACATGGATCGGCCGAAGCATCAGGGGCGGTTTACGCGGCGGGTGGGGAAGAAGGCTTTGGGGAGATGAGAGTGGGTTTGGACGACAGCATGGGGGAAATGAATTTCCCCCAAACCCCCTTTCTTTTATTTTTGAATGATTGGTTCGGGTTGGTAGGTCGCACCGAGTTCGCGGCACGCGATATGGCCGTGCCGCAAGCACCAATAGATAAAAACAAAAGAATGGGGGTTTGGGGGAAATTCATTTCCCCCATGCTGTCGCCATGAGCGCCCTCGCCCCGCTGCACATCGCCGGCGAGCGGTTCATGCTCGACCCTGGCGGCGCCCTCCTCTGGCCCGCTCGCAAGCTGATGGCCGTCGCCGATCTGCACCTCGAGAAGGGCAGTTCCTTCGCCACCCGTGGCCAGTTCGTACCGCCCTACGACAGCGCCGAAACCCTGGACCGGCTGCGCCGGCTGCTTCGCCGGCACCGGCCGCAGCGGCTGGTGTTCCTCGGCGACAGTTTCCATCGCGCGACGTCGCGGCTGACGGTGGCGGATGCCCAGGCGCTGGCGGTGCTGGCGCAGGGGCTGAGCATCACCTGGCTGCTCGGCAACCATGATCCGGCGCTGCCACCTGACCTGCCCGGCGATGCGGTCGATGTGCTGGAGGAAGGGCCGATGACGTTCCGGCACATCCCCACGGCCCGGCTGATGCAGGGACACGAGGTCGCCGGCCACCTGCACCCCAAGGCCGCGATGGCGACGCGCGCGGGTTCGGTGACGCGGCCCTGCTTCGTGACCAGTGCGAACCGCGTGCTGCTGCCGGCGTTCGGCGCCTACACGGGCGGGTTGGAGATCGCAGACCCGGCAATCGCGACGCTGTTCCCGCGCGGCGGACGCGCCTTCCTGCTGGGCGCGGAGCGGCTGTTCAGTTTTCCGGTTCCGCCGCGGCGCTCAATGCAGCCGCGGGGCCTTCAGGAAACGCTGCCGATCGGATGATTCCACCGTGATTTCGCGCGTCGCACTCCGCCGCGCGAGCTTCAGCGTCACGCTCACACCGGCATCGCCCACCGACCACACCGCGCGCCACAGCTCGGCCAGGTCACCCACCGGCGCACCGGCCACGGAGACAACGCGGTCGCCCGCACGGATACCGGCCTTCTCGGCCGGGCCACCGGGGGCGAGCGAAGCGATGGTGACGCCATCCTCGTCCTCGGTCGCGTAGAGGCCGAGCCAGGGGCGCACCGGCCGATCCGGGCGGCCGCGCGTCATGATCGCGTCCAGCACCGGCCGCAGGCGGTGGATGGGCACCACCATGTTGAGGTCCTTGCGCCGGCTCTCATCGCCTTCCTGCAGGATGAGGGACCCGATCCCGATCAGCGACCCGTCAGGCCCGATCAGCGCCGCCCCGCCCCAGGCGGGGTGGGCGGGCGCCGTGAACAGCGCATCCTCCAGCAGATATTCCCAGTACCCCGCGAAGACCTGACGCGCGACCAGCTTGCAGGCCAGCGCATGGGTGCGCCCGCCGGCGCCGGCGAGCACCGCGGCACCCCCCACCTGCAGACCCTCACTGTCGCCCAGCGGAAGTGGCGCCACATGCGGGCGCCCCAGGCACTGCACCAAGCCGAAGCCGGTCTCCTGGTCGATGCCCATGACCGTCCCCGGCAACACGCGGCCATCGCCGAAGCGCAGCCATACGCTCTCAGCCTCGGTCACCAGATAGCCGATGGTGAGCACCAGGCCATCCGCGCCGATCAGCACACCACTCCCCTCCCGGTCGGTGCCGAGCACCGAGGCGGTGAAGGCGTCCTCGGGCACCTGCGCGCGCAGCGACACCACGGCCCCGAGCGCGCGGTTCAGGTCGAACCCCAGCCGCGCCGGGTCCGGCTGCAGCGATTCCGGTATTTCCCAATCATCCTTGGCCATGTGGCGGCCCTCTCCTCGGCGGAGGAGGATGGCAAGCCCTCCGGGTCCTGCAAACCCCCATACGAAAAAGCCGGCGAAGCTGTGCCTCGCCGGCTCATCTACCTTGGGCGGCGGGAGCCGCGCGGCAAGGCCAGCACCGTCACGCCAGGTGCGCCATCAGAACTTCAGCGTCAGGCTGGCCAGGAAGCGCGAGTTGCAGATCTTCAGCCCGCCGCATTCCCGCTCGCTCAGGTCGGTGCCGTAGTAGCCGACGGAGGCGGTGATGCCGTAGGCGATCTCACGCGACACCGACACGCCGTAGTAGAGGTAGCTGTCGGGCGTGATGCCGAAGCGGGCAGGACGCTCGATGAACTGGTAGCCAAGGCGGCCGCTGAGCACCAGCTCCAGCACCGGCACCTTGTAGTCCACCCCGCCCTCGATGTAGACGCCCGACCCCGAGCGACCGAAATAGTTGGGCGAATAGTTGGCCGCCGCGGTCAGCGTGAAGTCGCCGAGCTCGATGGTGCCGCGGGCGCCGACTTCGAGGTAGGCGAGCTCCTGGAAGCCGGGCTGGGCGGTGTAGCCCGGGTAGGTGTAGCCGATCACGTAGGTGTCGAACTTCACCGGGCCGATCTCGAAGCGATAGCCGGCGGTGAGGTCGAGCTCCTGGCGGGCATCATAGCCGCCCTGGAAGGCGACGCCGCTGAGGAAGGCGCCGATGTAGACGCCGCTCTCATGGCTGAGCTCGAGCGTGCCCTGGACGGTGGGGCGGTTGCGGGTCTGGCTGATGCCGCGGAACAGGTAGTCGGTCGTGCCGGCGACGGTGCCGGTGAGCGAGAGGCCGGCACCGAGATCGACCTGCGCGCGCGCCGGGGCGGCCACGCCGAATCCGAGGCCGGCGACGATCGCGGCGGCGAGTGTGGTCAGGCGAAGGCGCGTCAATCGCCGGCGCAGCCGCAAGGCGATCGGGGCAGCGAGGGTCATTCTTGTCTTCCTGTCTTCTGGTGGCGCCATGATCATTTCTCCCGGCCCGGCGCGCGCCGTTGCAGGCGACGCTATGCAGGGTGGATTGTGGGACAGCAAGAAGGATGCCGCCCTGTTTGCGCTGGCCTTACGGGCAGGCGCCGCATCCCCAACGCCGCCCTGACGCGGCGGGCGAACGCCAGACTTGCCGATGAATGCCTGTTTTTCAGGCAGAACCCGCCGCGGGGCGGTGCACAGAATTGCAACAATTCGCCCAGGCGCGCGCGGGCTGGTCGCGACGGAGCGGCGGCGACATGATGCCCGGGAAACGGCGCCCCAGAGCGCCCCGACCGAGGATGACGCCCATGTCCCGCCTTGCCCGCCGCGCGCTTGCGGCCTGCCTCGTCCTGCTGCCGGTGGCCGCGCAGGCCTTCCCGGACCGCCCGATCCGCCTGGTGGTGCCCTATGCCGCCGGCGGGGCGACCGACGTGATTGCCCGCGTGCTGGCCGAGGCGCTGGGGCCCATCCTGCCGCAGCCGGTGGTGGTGGAGAACCGCGCCGGCGGCGGCGGCATGGTGGGTGCGGAGGCCGTGGCGCGCGCCACTGCCGATGGCCACACGCTGCTGCTCAACAACACAGGCCACGCCGTGCTGCGCGTGGTGGTGGAGCGCCCGCCGGTGGACCCGCACACCTCCCTCACCGGCATCACCATCCTGGCGGAATCACCCATGGTGATGCTGGTGGCGAACACCCTGCCCGCCCGCGACCTGCGTGAGTTCGTCGCACTCGCCCGCGCCGCACCTGGCCGGTTCGACTATGGCAGTACCGGCGGCGGCGGGACGCTGCAGATGGCGGCCATCCTGTTCCAGCGCGCGGCGGGGGTTCAGATGAACGAGATCCCGTATCGGGGTGGGGCGGCGGCGACGCTGGACCTCGCGGCCGGGCGGATCGCGGTGGTGTTCGACGCAGGGGCCACGGCGTTCCAGACCGCGCGCGGCGGCCAGGCCCGCGCCTTTGCCGTGACGACGGCGGAGCGGAACAGCACCGCGCCCGACGTGCCCACGCTGCGCGAGATGGGCGTGGATGCCGAGATGGCGGTCTGGCAGGCGGTCTTCGCCCCCGCCGCCACGCCGCGCCCGGTGCGCGAGGCGCTGTCGGTGGCGATCGCCCGGGCGCTGGCGGGCGAGGGGCTGCGGGCGCGCCTCGCCGGCTTGGGCGCGGACCGCATCCCGGCTCTGGGCCTGGACGCCACCGATGCCTACCTGGCCGCCGAGGTCACCCGGTGGGAGGTGCTGATGCGGCGCTGAGAGGCGCGGATGCATCCGCGGCCGAGGGCAGGGCGTAACGGGGCATCGCCTTAGGAGACCTCGCCATGATCCGCCCTGCCATCGCCCTTGCCCTGCTCGCCTCCGTGGCGGCCTTCGCCCAGACCACGGCCGAGGACCCCGCCGCCTGGCCCGTGCTGCAAAACCCCTTCCCGAGCACCGGCGGCGGCGGGTGGATGATCGATGGCTACCGGCCGGTGGTGACGGGCGCGGTGTGCACCACCGATTTTGAGGCGATCGGGCCGGACGGGACGCGGCACCGGAACACGGTGGTGTTCGACGCGGTGCCGCTGAACGGGGGGATGTTGTGCCAGAACGGGCGGTGGCGGTCGTTGGAGAATGACGGGAACGGGACGACGCCGTTTCGGGTGTTTGTTAGGGATGGGGTGGTTAGGGGGGCGCCATAAGGGCCTCTACGCGCCCGGCGCGGATCGCCCCTGGTTCTGCGCGTCATCCCAGTAGTGCCGGGTGATGTAGGTCAGCACCGCGGCGATCAGCATCGAAGCGCTTCCTACGCCCGCGAGGGCGAGAGCATCCTTCACCACCGCGTCAGCTAAGCCATGGCCAGCCGAGCCGAGGCGACTCAACGCCGGATCGAGCTTGCTAAGGCCGTAGCCGCCAAGGAAGCCAGCGACCAGCTTGCCGAGATCGGAAAAGGATTTCCGCTCCTTCGCCTCGTAGGGCGAGAGCCCGATGCCGATCACCCAGCCTAGCGCGGCACCGAGGATGCCGGCGAGCAGCGCCGCCGAGAACAATGCGCCACCCTGATGGATCAGCGCGAAGAGCAGCATCAGCCCGTAAAGAAGCACGGCAACGAAGCAAGCTATGGTCACATCGGTCATGTCGCCGCGACGCAGCGCTGCCAGTGTCTTGTTCATTTGGAGCGTTCCTTCTCGATCCGCGCGGCGATCGCGGCATTGGCACCCTTGTGGGCAGCGAGCCAGGCGCAGAGTGCCTCCCAGGTCTCGAGCGTCGTCGCCTCAAGCCGCACAAGCGTCGTCTCGAGCGCCCGCGCCATCGGCTCGATCTCCGGCGGATAGCTTGGCGGTCTTTCCGCCCATGGCGAAACAAGGCGCCCTGTAAGGTGCCCGAGCGAGCGGAAGAAGGGGCTCAAGGTCTCGAAATCCCGGGTCACGGCCGCTTGGATGAGAGGCAGCGCGTCGGGCCGCCCGGTCGCGGCCGCGGCGGCGAGCTCGGCCACCAATATTGCACTTTCCCTCAGCATCTCGCGACGTTCCTCCGCCATCTGGAGCGAGGCGGCCGCGAGGCGATCCAGGTTAAGCAGCGAACGGGCGGGATCGGGCAGGCGCGTCGGCTCCATCAGCTCGGACCGCCAGCCGCCCGCTTTCCATTCGATCATCGCGGGACGCGAAACAGCAGCCCCGGTCAACGCGCTGTGTATGGCCGGAACAAGCCCTTCAATTTCGTTCCACAGGTCGGCAACCGGCTTCCCGCCCTTTGGACGCGGCGACGCCGCACGCACCTTGCTAAGCTCGGCATCAATCTGAAGAGCCTGTATCTTGGATCTCGTGTCGATAAACTCAGTCAACATCGCCGCGGAGGCATGAGTGCCTTCGATTGCCCGCTGCAGGGCAACGGAGGCATCAAAGATCCGCAGGCCCCCTGTCCGCATGGGGTCCGTGGCCATGGCCGCCCGTAAATCGGCCTCGCCTTCGATCCGCTCGGCGATCGCGCGGTAGTCTTCGCTCAAGTCTCTGGCACCCGCCTTCGCGGCGGCGCGGAAGAGCGTACTTGGCGTGACCAGATGCCCCTCCGGCAGCCCCGGTGGCGTGACGCCGGCGCGCGCCAGAA
This sequence comes from Plastoroseomonas arctica, assembly GCF_018128965.1. Classification (GTDB taxonomy): domain Bacteria; phylum Pseudomonadota; class Alphaproteobacteria; order Acetobacterales; family Acetobacteraceae; genus Plastoroseomonas; species Plastoroseomonas arctica. The sequence goes on along the minus strand of NZ_JAAEDH010000015.1, from coordinate 40,397 downwards.
CCTGCATCGCGAATTGCGAGCAGAACACGGAACCTGCGTGGTCAGGCCGCACCAGGAAGCGATAACTATAGGTCTGGTCCAGATAGTACTGGATGGCGCCGAGGACCCTGTCGCTGTCCATCTTCGGCAGGCGGAGCGCTCTGAAGCGGCGCTTCGGCATGACGTGAAACCGGCAATCGGCATCATCCTCGACGCGGACAATGCGTACGCCGCCCGCCGGATGTTCGCCCGTAGGCGGGATGGATTCCACCAGCAGCCCCGGCGCGACACAAAGCGCCACGTGCGCAAACCGTGCGGGTTTGCCATCGGCCAAGGTCTGCCCGACAAGCAGCGCCTTCGACAGAACGCCCTTGTCGCAAGTGAAGATCAGGTCGCCGCGTCGGTAGGTCTCGTGCAGCTGCATGAGGCCATCATGTGGCACGCGAGCAAGCAAATCGGCGATGCGCGCCTCCAGCCGTTTCGAACGCTCTTCCCGGGATGTTGCCATCACGCGATCTCCACATCACGCAGGCTATTCGCAGTCCCCCACGGTAGTCCAGGCAATTTGGCCTCCGCGCTAAGGCCTGTTTCGACGCGGCAGCCGTATCGAAGGCATTAGAAGTGAAAAGAACGGTGGCCTGCGGAACGTCCTTCTTACGCCTCTATTGCTTCACAACTCAGACGCCCCTTCCACCTTCCGTCCCCACATGCCACCTATCTCGCGCCCACCTCCAGGAGCCCTCGCCATGACCCCCACCACTTCCGCTCCCGTCACCGAGCTCCTCGCCCGCACTTCCGAATCCGCCGCCCGCGCCCTCGAACAGGCCCAGCGCATCACCGGCGTCATCCAGCGCGCCGCCCCCACCTTCGCCCCGCGCCTCCCCACCTTCCCCGACCTCAGCCCCTTCCAAAAATCCCCCTTCGCCCTCGCCCAGGACGCCATGGCCTACGCCATCGACGCCACCCAGCGCGGCATCCTCTTCTGGGACACCATGCGCCAGGCCGGCAACACCTTCGTCTCCCATGAAGCCGCCGGCTGCCCCCCCGTCCTGCACTTCGCCTATGAGATGGTCGTCGACGGCCGCTCTCTCCCCCGCCCCTGCAACTACGCCCTCGTCTCCATCACCCCCCCCGAGGGCTGGCCCGCCCAAAACCCCGCCCTCCGCCCCTTCGTCATCATCGACCCCCGCGCCGGCCACGGCGCCGGCATCGGCGGCTTCAAGTCGGACAGCCAGGTCGGCGTCGCGCTGCGCCGCGGCCACCCCGTCTACTTCGTCATCTTCTTCCGCGAGCCCGAGCCCTCCCAGACCATCCTCGACATCACCGCCGCCGAGGAGGAATTCCTCCGCACCATCGCCACCCGCCACCCGGACGCGCCCAAGCCCGTCGTCATCGGTAATTGCCAGGGCGGCTGGGCGGTGATGATGCTGGGTGCGACCGCCCCCGAGCTCACCGGCCCGCTGGTTCTCAACGGCGCCCCCCTCTCCTACTGGGCCGGCGAGACCGGCAAGAACCCCATGCGCTACGCCGGGGGCCTCGCCGGCGGCGCCTGGCCCGCCGCCATGCTGTCCGACCTCGGCAATGGCCGCTTCGACGGCGCCAACCTGGTCCAGAATTTCGAAAACCTCAGCCCCGGCAACGCGAAGTTCCGCAAATACGCCAACCTCTTCCAGAACGTGGACACGGAATCCGAACGCTTCCTGGAATTCGAACGCTGGTGGGGCGGCTTCTTCCTGATGAACGCCGACGAGATCAACTGGATCGTCGAGAACCTGTTCATCGGCAACCGCTTCTCCCGCGGCACCCTCTCCGCCGGCCCGGGTGCGGCCTTCGACATGCGCGCCGTCCGCTCTCCCATCATCGTCTTCGCCTCCGCCGGCGACAACATCACCCCGCCAGGGCAAGCCTTGCGGTGGATCGCCGACGTCTACGACGACGAACAGCAAATAAAGACGCTCGGCCAGACCATCATCTACCTGATGCACGCCGATATCGGCCACCTCGGCATCTTCGTCTCCGGCAAGGTGGCGCTGAAGGAACACGCCGAAATCGCCACCACCCTCGACACCATCGAGGCCGTGGCCCCCGGCCTGTACGAAATGCGCATCACCGGCACCGAGGGCACGGGCCTGAACACCGGCTTCCAGGTCGAGCTGGTGGAACGCTCCATCGCCGACATCCGCGCCCTGTCCGGCGAGGCCGAGAACGAAGCCTTCCCCGCCGTCGCCAAGGTCAGCGCCCTGAACGAGACCCTGTACGACCTCACGCTGCGCCCCATCATCCGCCAATTCGCCACCGAGCAGACGGCCGAACTCCGCCGCCAGCTCCACCCCCTCCGCGCCAAGCGCTCCCTGATGTCCGACAAGATCAACCCCTTCATGGCCGGCTTCGCGACCATGGCCGAGCACGTCCGCGCCCACCGCCAGCAGGCCGCGCCCGACAACGCCTTCATCGCCGCCGAACGCGCCATGGCGGACCGCATCGAAGCATCCATCGACCGCTACCGCGACACCCGCGATGCCCGCCAGGAGATCGCTTTCCACATCGTCTACGGCGCGCTCGCCGCCATCGGCATCACCGACGATGTGCCGATCGAGGCTCCCGCCCAGGCGGCCCTCGCCCAGACCCCCGAGGTGCAGGTCGCCATGACCCGCATCGCCACCGGCGGCTATGCCGAGGCGGTGGTGCGCATGATGATCCTGCTCGCCCGCGCCCGCGGCGGCGTGCGCCGCGATCGCCTGGCCCGCTCCAACGCCCTGCTCACTACCGAAAGCCCCTTCGCCGAAATGTCCGCCGACGCGCGCCAGTCGATGATCCGCGAGCAGACGCTGATCGTCGCCGTCGATGCTGAGCAGGCTCTCGCGACCCTGCCGCAACTGCTGCCCGGCGCACCGGACCGCCGCCGCGCGCTGCAGACGGTGGCCGACGTCGCCGGCCCCGAGACCGACCAGCCCGAAGCCGTCCTCGCCATGCTCGCGCGGCTGCGGGAAACGCTAAAGCTGGCCCGCCCGGTCGCGGCCTGAGGCCATGGTCGGCGTCCCGACCTTCGCCACACCCCCCGGCTTCCTCGGCCTGCCCTTCACCACCACCCCGGCCGCCCTTTCGGTCGCCGGGATCCCGCTCGACATCGGCACCACCAACCGCGCCGGCACCCGCGCCGGTCCGCAGGCCATCCGCGCCGCCTCGCGCATGCTGGTCGACGGCGCCCACCCGGTCAGCGGCGTCGACCCCGCGACCCTCTCGCTCGCCGATCTCGGCGAATTCGCCATCGCGCTCGGCGACATCCAGGCCAGCCTCGCGCTCATCGAGCAGCAGGCCGCGCTCATCCCTCACCTGCTCGCCCTGGGCGGGGAACACGGCGTCACCCTCCCACTGCTCCGCGCCCTCGCCCGTCGCGTCGGCCAATCCCTGGCCCTGCTCCACGTCGACGCCCATTGCGACACCTGGTCGGAAAGCTTCGGCCAGGAATACGGCCACGGCTCCGTCTTCTTCCACGCCATCAACGAGGGCCTGATCGACCCCCACCGCACCATCCAGATCGGTATCCGCGCCACCGTCCAGACCGAGGTCGCCGCCTGGGCGCCGGCGCGCGGTGTCACCGTGCTCTCCGCACAGGACGTCCACGCGGAGGGCATCGCGGCGACCATCGCCCGCGCCCGCGCCGTGCTCGGCACCGGCCCCGCCTATCTCTCCTTCGACATCGACGCGCTCGACCCGGCCTTCGCGCCGGGCACCGGCACCCCGGAAATCGGCGGCCTCGCCTCCTGGCAGGCGCAAGCGCTCATCCGGGGGATGGCGGGCCTGGATTGGCGCGGGATGGACCTTGTGGAAGTCGCCCCCGCCTATGACGTGTCGGAGATCACGGCGCTGGCGGGCGCGACTTTGGCGTGGGAATATATCTGCATGGTTGGCAAAGACTGGGGGAAATGAATTTCCCCCAGACCCCCATTCTTTAACTTTTGAATTTTGGTGCTGGCCGGGCAACCGGCACCAATAGATGAAAATAAAAGATCGGGGCGCGGGGGAATTCTTTCCCCCGACCTTGCTTAAATTCCACCGAAATCCCCCGCCTCCCCAGCAGACTCCCGGAAAAACCCAGGCCAACCCCGCAAATGCCCTTGCATTTTCCGGAACAAGCGACCATATCCCCCATCACTGGCGCTATCGCACGTGCCGGAAGGCAACGACGGGACGCGTCCTTATCGGTGGAGCCGGCCATGTGGGTCGGCGCTCTGACAGGGAAGTGCCCATGTCTGCTTTCATTCCGCACGGCGCGCTCCGCGCCCTGCCCCGTGTTGACGACCTCATCTTCGCCGCCCGCCCGGAGGACCCCGTCCTCTGCCTGCGCCCCGCCGTGCTGGCCGAGACCGCGCGGGCCTTCCGCCGCGCCTTCCCCGGCGACACCCTCTATGCCGTGAAGTGCAACCCCGAGCCGCAGGTCCTGCGCGCGCTGTGGGATGGCGGCGTGCGCCATTTCGACTGCGCCTCGCTCGGTGAGGTGCGCCTGGTGCGCGGCCTGTTCCCCTTGGCCATCATCCACTTCATGCACCCGATCAAGGCGCGCTCGGCCATCCTCGAGTCCTATGCGGTCCATGGCGTGCGCGACTTTGTCTTCGACTCCGCCGAGGAGCTGGCGAAGATCCTGGCCGAGACGAACGACGCCACCGATCTCGGTCTCTTCGTGCGCCTGGGCCTGCCCAAGGGCAGCGCGCGCTACGACCTCTCCGGCAAGTTCGGCGCGGCGCCCGATGTGGCCGCCGCATTGCTCGCCGCCGCGCGCCCGCACGCCGTCACCCTCGGCCTGTCCTTCCATGTCGGCAGCCAGTGCATGGAGCCCGAGAGCTACACCCGCGCCATGATCATGGCCGGCGACACCATCCGCGCCTCGGGCGTCGCGGTCGAGATCGTCGATGTCGGCGGCGGCTTCCCCGTGGCCTACCCGGACCTCTCGCCCCCGCCGCTCTCCGCCTTCATGGCGGCGATCGCGCGCGGCTACGCGCAGGCTGGCCTCGCCGCCGGCACGCGCCTCTGGGCCGAGCCCGGCCGCGCCCTGGTCGCGGGCGGCGCCTCCCTCGTCGTGCAGGTCCAGGCGCGGCGCGACGGCATGCTGTTCATCAATGACGGCGTCTACGGCTCGCTCTCCGACGCCGGCACCCCCGCCTTCCGCTTCCCGGTCCGCGCGCTGCGTGCCTCCGACGCCCCGCTGCGCGACTTCGCCTTCTTCGGCCCCACCTGCGACAGCGCGGACGTGATGCACGGCCCCTTCCCGCTGCCCGCCGACATGGCGGAGGGCGACTGGATCGAGATCGGCCAACTCGGTGCCTATGGCGCCTGCCTGGGCTCGAACTTCAACGGCTTCGAGGCGCCCCGCATCGAGGCCGTGCGCGACCGCCCGCTGCTGGAAACCGCAGGCCTGACCACCCGCCGCATCCGCGCGGCCTGATCTCACCCGGATTGTCACAAGAACGGGACGGCCAGCCGGCCGCCCCGCCCCTATGCTGTCGCCTCGATCCCAGGAGTGCTCGCCGATGTCCCTCGAAGCCGTCCCCCCCGCCACCACCGTGACCGAAGCGACGCTGGCCCCAATCGACGCCATCCATGCGCGCTTTGAAGGCCGCCTGGTCATCCTCGGCTTCGGCTCCATCGGCCAGGGCGTCCTCCCCCTACTCCTCCGCCACGTCGCCATGCCGCGCGAGCGCATCACCATCGTCACCGCCGAGCCCCGCGGCCATGAGGTCGCAGCCGAATACGGCATCACCTTTATCGAGACCGCCGCCACGCGCGAGAACTACGCCGACCTGCTCACCCCGCTGCTGGGCGCGGGCGACTTTCTGCTCAACGTCTCGGTCGACGTCTCCTCCGTCGCGCTCATCACGCTGTGCCGCGAACTTGGCGCGCTCTATCTCGACACCGTTGTCGAGCCTTGGGGCGGCCTCTACACCGACCCCTCGCTCACCCCCTCCGAACGCTCGAACTACGCCCTGCGTGAGAGCGTCCTCGCTTTGCCCAAGGACGGCCCCACGGCGGTCCTCACCCATGGTGCGAACCCCGGCCTGGTCTCCCACTTCGTGAAGCAGGCGCTGCTCAACATCGCGGCCGAGACCGGTGTGCCCGCCACCGCACCCGTCGACCGCGCCGGCTGGGCCGCGCTGGCGCAGACCCTCGGGATAAAGGTCATCCACATCGCCGAGCGCGACACCCAGGCCGGCACCATCCCCAAGCGCCCCGGCGAATTCGTCAACACCTGGTCCATCGACGGCTTCGTCGGCGAGGGCAACCAGCCCGCCGAACTCGGCTGGGGCACCCACGAAAAGACCCTCCCCGAGGACGGCCGCCGCCACGAATTCGGCTGCGACGCCGCCATCTACCTCCTCCGCCCCGGCGCCGGCACCCGCGTGCGCACCTGGACCCCGCTCGAAGGCCCCTTCCACGGCTTCCTCGTCACCCACAACGAGGCCATCTCCATCGCCGATTATTACACCGTGAACGACGCAACCGGCGCGGCCACCTACCGCCCCACCTGCCACTACGCCTACCACCCCTGCGACGGCGCCGTGCTCTCCATCCACGAACTCGCCGGCAAGAACTGGGTGATGCAGACCAACAAGCGCCTGATGGTCGACGAGATCACCACCGGCATGGATGAGCTCGGCGTGCTGCTCATGGGCCACGCGAAGGGTGCTTACTGGTACGGCTCGCGCCTGACCATCGAGGAAGCCCGCCGCGTCGCACCGCACAACAACGCCACCTCGCTGCAGGTCACGGCTGCCGTGCTCGCCGGTGTCATCTGGGCGATCGAGAACCCCAATCGCGGGCCGGTCGAGGCCGACGCGCTCGACCATGAGCGGATCCTGGAGATCTGCGCGCCCTACCTTGGGGATGTGGTCGGGGAATACTCGGACTGGACGCCGCTGGAGAACCGGGAACACCTGTTTCCGGAGAATGTGGATCGCACGGATCCGTGGCAGTTTGAAAATTTCCGGGTGCGGTAATAAAAAAGGCCGGGGAAAGGAATTTCCCCGGACCCCATTCTTTTACTTTTGGCGACGGGGGACAACCGTCGCTGCGGTTGCGTGCTGCCAGCTTTTATAGACGAATTCGAGGCTGTAGCCGTCTGGGTCGAAGACGCTGGCAGCGTAATAACGAGGGTCGTAGTAGGCCCGGATGCCCGACGCGCCATTGTCGACAGCACCCGCCGCCATCGCTCCGGCATAGGCCGCATCGACCTCCGCCGTAGAGTTCGCGACGAAACCGACATGCGCAGACCGCGCATCGGCCACTCCCGCCCGCAGCCAAAAGAAGATGCGCCCGTTGCAGCCGAACCCCTTCAGGTCCGGATGCCCCGGCGGCCCATCCTTGCCATTATAGTCAACGCGCGTCGTGATCCCGAGCGGTGCCAAAGCCGCCGTGTAGAAGGCTATCGATCGATTTAAATCGCTGACCGTCAAGAACACATGGTCGAGCAAGGGCTAACTCCACAACAGGCACCACTAGCCAAAAATAAAAGGATGTGGTCAGGGGAAATTCATTTCCCCTGCCTTTTTCACTCCCTCGGAAACCGCTCCACATCTTCCGGAAGCAGGAACCCCGCAGCCGCGAGCCGCTCCGCCGCCGCCCGCAGCGCGGGGCCACGCGCCGGCCGTTCCTCCAGCGACAACCGCGGATCGCGAGCGGCCTCGCGCGCCGCGCGCGTCGCGGCCAGGGGCAGCACGCCGCCCATCAGCGGGCACAGAACGCCCGGCCCGTAGCCTTCGGCGCGCGGGTTCCAGGCGGTGCGGCTTTCAAGCGGCGCTTCCAGGATCGGCATGCGGATGCCGGCGACCGCCACGCCGTCGCCATCCATCCTCGGCACGAAGACGGGGAAGCGTCCGAGCTCGCGGGGTGGGATGACGGTGTGGTCGGATTGGGCGGCGGGCACGTGGATGCCGGTGTAGTTCAGCCCAGGGACCGGGGCCGGCAGGGCGCGCGCGGCTTCCACCAGCGTGCCGGCGGCCAGCGTCGGCACCTGGCTGGGCGGCGGCACGCGGCGGTCATGCACCCAGGCGTCCAGGTGGCTCAGCAGCGCGCGCATCGGGCCGCCGGCGTGGTTGGGGTTGGTGGGAAGGGCACAGACCGGGTTCGCTGCCACGGTGGCGCCGGGTTGGGAAAAATGCGGCGTGCCTGCGATCATGTAGGCGCGCACGAAATCCGGCAGACCAATCGCCCCGCCGCCCGGGTCCATGACCAGCAGCGAGGCGCGGGCACCCCACCATTCATACTCGGTGTCCGTTTGCATCACGCGCGGGCAGGTGTTGGACGCGGTGCAGCGGCGCAACAGGCCGTCGCGCGCCTCGGTGAAGGGGTTTTGCGTTTCGGCATAGGTGAAGGGGAAGGCGTCGGCGGACCAGGCGGGGTCCTGCAGGCTGCGGGGCGCCTTGTCGGGCCGCGCGAAGCGCGAGTTCATGAACATGCGCCGGGTGCCGGCGACGTGGGGCATCAGCCCGTCGAACACCGGCTGCCCCGCCGTGTCCTCGTTGAAGCCGAGATAGAGGAAGTCGCGCAGGAAGCGGCCGGACTGGGAGACGCCGAAGGCCATCGTGCGTCGCGTGCGGCCCGCGAGGGGATTGGCGTCGCCAGCTTCACGGCGGAGGAAGGCGGCCACGTCGCGCACCGCGGCGAAGCCCACGCCGGAGACGACCGGGTCACGCGCCGTGTAGGTCAGCTCATAGACCGCGCCGGCGTCGTAGCCGGCGGGCCGGGTGACCGTGATTTCGCGCGGGTTCGCGACGGCGACAGCGAGGTCCGCGGGCGTCTCACGCGGCAGGTCCCAGCGAGCGCGCACGGTGATGCGCGCGGAGGCGTTATCGGCGATCGGGAAGGCAAGCGGAATGGGCGCGGGGTTGCGCAAGTGGTCGAAGACCACCTCCTCCCGCATCGGGCCAGTGACACCTTCGAGCATCGGGAGACGGATCGCGAGTTCACCGGCGGCGGGCGCGAAATCCGCCTGCCAGCCGACCCAGACGAGCGTAAAACCCTGTCGGAACAGGAAGCCATTGCCCGGTTCGCGCCCTTGCGCGGCGGTGGGGCTTTCGTTGAAAAGCGGCAGCGCGAGCATGCGGCCGCGATTGGGCACTTCCAGCAACATGGTGCCGTTGCCGCGCGCGGCCTCGACGGGGCGGAGGATCACCACATCGGCGCTGGCCTCGACGCGGCCCTGGGCGTTGCGCGGTGCGGCCGCGATGTCAGCGATGACGGCGTTGCGGGGGTCGGCGGGGTCGAGCGCGATGGTCGCGCGGCCGGCGAGCCGTTCATAGCGACCGGCGGCGCCGAATTCCTGGCCTCCGAAGGCCGACTCGGGCCGGCCGGTGAGCTCGAACCGGGTGACCTGTGCGCCGGCTTGCGGCGCGAGGGCCAGCCAGGATGCCGCCGCGAGGGCTGCGAATGTCTTGTTCATTGTGGCCTCCGGGCCGGGACCCTAGCGGCGTGGCGGCGGCGGCGATAGGCACGCGGTGCCTGCGCCAGGGCTCCGCGGAGTGCGCTCGCCTGGCGGATCAACAACTCGGTCGGCCAGCATCATCAATCCGCACTTCACATTCCCGTCAGCACCCGGATATGTTCGCCGATATCAACGATCCAGGGATCCGCCAATGCTTCGTCGTTTCATGCTTGCCCTTCCACTGCTGGCCTCCGCCGGCGTCTCCACCGCCCAGGCGCAGAGCTGCGATACGCGTTTCGTGTTCAACAACCGCTCCAGTGTCACGGTCATGGAGTTCTACTTCGACAGCTCGCGCAACCCGCGCTGGACCCGCGATGAACTGGGCAGCGGCGTGCTCCCGCCAGGCCAGAGCCGTCGCTTCGCGGCCGCCTACAGCGGCATGTATGACTTCCGCGCCGTGCTGCAGGGCGGACGCGCGGTCGAGCTGCGCCAGGTGAACATCTGCCAGATCACCAACGTCACCCTTACCAATGGTGGCCTGTCCGCCCAGTAGCCGCGCGCCTGATCGCCTTCGAGACGGCGCGGCAGGTCCTGCCGCGCCGTTTTGGTGCCCGGGTCCAGGCGACAAGGTCTTGGTCGCGCGCTTGCGGACCGCCCGCGAGGCGCTACCGTGCCGCCAACCACGCCACGCAAGGAACGCCCCCGATGATCGAGCTGCACACCTGGAACACGCCCAACGGCCGCAAGATCAGCGTGGCACTCGAGGAGATGGACCTACCCTACACGGTGAAGATCGTGAACATCTCCAAAAAGGAGCAGTTCGAGCCAAGCTTCCTCGCCATCAGCCCGAACAACCGCATACCCGCCATCATCGACAGCGAGGGGCCCGGCGGCGCGCCGATCTCGGTGTTCGAATCGGGTGCGATCCTGCTCTATCTCGGCGAGAAGACCGGCAAGTTCCTGCCCGCCGATCTCCGCGCCCGCGTGCTGGTGCTGGAGTGGCTCATGTGGCAGATGGGCGGCTTCGGCCCGATGCCCGGCCAGGTGCATCACTTCCTGCAGCAGCCCGAGGGCCCGGCACGCGACTACGGCGTGAAGCGCTACGGCGACGAGACCAAGCGCCTGTACGGCGTGCTCGACCGTCGGCTCGCCGGGCGCGACTACGTCGCGAGCGAAGGTGAGCCGAGCGTCGCCGATTTCGCGATCATCGGCTGGGCCTGGCGCCACGAGCGGCACCTGGTGCCGTTCGACGACCTGCCCAACGTCGCGGCCTGGTACGAGCGGATGATGGCGCGACCCGGCGTGGCGCGCGGCTTCGAGGTGCATCTGGGCGGCTGATGTCGTTTGACGGGGTGGTGGGCGCCGTCTAGAAGCGGAGCCTGCAACGCCGTGTTATTTTCCACTCCTGCGGAGGGGTGGCCGAGTGGCCGAAGGCGGCGGTTTGCTAAACCGTTAAAGGGGGATAACCCCTTTCGTGGGTTCGAATCCCATCCCCTCCGCCAGTTCTCATCGCGATCGGGTATTTCCGTGCAGCACCCCTGCCATCCCTTAGTCACGGCGCTGAACCGTTTGTATCCCTCGTCGGCTCGGGTCTTGGCCCATTGCGCGAGCGCGGATTGAGGCATGGCGCGCGGTCCTCGCCCGAGCAAGGCCAAACCCGCCGGCAAGCCCGGCCAGCCAAAGCCTGACGCAGCTGCAGCGACCCTGGAGCGTCTCTCCCGCGAGGTCGAGGAGACCCGGGCCAAGCTGCGGCAGGTCGAGGAACAGGGGCTAGATGCCTTCACCGCGAAGAAGATCGAGACGCTGATCGAGGCTGCTCAGATCGCCCGCGGCCAGGCCCTGGACGCGGCGCTCGAGCGGACGAAGGCGCAGGGCGAGCTTCGCGCGTTGCGCGACGCCATCGAGAAGGCGCCGGGACCGGCCGGCTGGCTGATGCGACGGGCGCTGCGACGGCTGTGAAACCGCTGCCAGTCCGAGAATGGTCTCGTCGCCGGGTCTGGTCCGACCCGATCCTTCCTTCCCCTCGCCGCCGGCCGGCACGTCGGCAGAGGTTCGATCCGTTGAGACGCATCGCCAGAATGGCCATGCTGATGAGCGTAGGGCTGACGACCGCGTGCGCGATGAGCGCACCGCCGCAGCGGTCACAATTCATCGTCGAGAATTTCCCTCCGATCGTCTTCTTCGAGTGGGACAGTGCGCAGGTCGACGAACGCACAGCCCGGGCATTGAAGGATTATTCAAGCTACGCGCTGCGCCAAACCCGGATCGACGTCATCGGCCATACCGATCGATCGGGTACGCCGCGCTACAATCAGCGCCTGAGTGAACAACGCGCCCGTGCGGTCGCGGCCGAACTCGTTCGACTGGGTATCGACCCTGCGGCGATCGTCACGGGTGCATTCGGTGAAATGCGCCCTCTCGTTCCCACGCCGGATGGTGCTGTCGAGCCACAAAATCGGCGCGTCGAAGTGATTGCACGCTAGGCGCGCCTTGCACCTTTTGCCGGGCATCGGGCCAAACGACGAAACACGCCGATGGCCGCGGAGCCAAGCACATTGCGGCACCACGCCAATGCGCGCGCATCAGAAGTGGTCCTCTAGATACGCCGCCGCCGCCTCCGAGATGCCCACGACCTTGTTCGTCGCCTGCCGGAAAAGCTTGAAGTTGATCTCCGTCTCCGGCTTTCCGTCCTGCCACTGGTCGAACACTTTCACCTCGCGCCGCCCCAGCCGCCGCTTCGCGATGCCGGTGCAACGGATGGATAAATTCACGCGCGGCATCTGCCGATCCACGCCGGGCGTCTTCGCGATCGCCTCGGCCGCTGTCACCACGCCGCGCGCGCGAAGCCCCTCGCCGCCCGCGCTCTCGCTCGCGAAGACGAACACCGTCTCGCCCGTGGCGATGCGCTTGCCGCCATACATCGTCTTGTGCGCCGCGAAGGAGAATGTCTTCGCACGCGGATCGTCGATGTCGGCCTTGATCGCGAAGGCCATGGCGTTCCTCCGCCGTTTTGCCTGCGCCGCGAGGTATACCATACGAACTCCCGCAGAGTTCAGTGCCTGCGCCGCACTGCATTCACACGATCATTTATTCCACACCATTCCGGCTGCTATGGGTCAATCCTCCTCACCGAATTGGGGCCTGCGATGCCCGTGATCCGATCCCGGCCTCACAACCTGATGCGACCCCACAGCCCGTGGTGCGCAAGCCTCGTCGCGGCCATGCTGGTCGCCACCCTCGTCGGCGCCGAGGCCGACGCGCACGAACACGAACGCCGCACCTCCAGCATCGCCGAATCCGCCGAAGTGCCTGCAGACCCCGACGGCACCGTCGAGGCCTTCACCGCCGGCAGCGCCGCAGGCCTGCTCTCGCTCCCACCCGGTCCCGCCGACAGGCGCTTGCCGGCGGTGATCATCCTGCACGACAGCCTCGGCGCCGATGGCCGGTCAGCCGCCTACATCGATCAGCTTATCGGCGCCGGCATCGCCGTGCTCGACCTGGTGGAGGATCCGCTCGACGAGGCCGCCGAGGTGGTGGCGGCGCTCGCAGCGCATCCCCGCATCGCGCGCCAGCCACTGGGCGTGCTCGGCTTCGGCGCCGGCGCCAGGCGCGCCGCGACGCTGCGCGCCACGCTCGCCGCCCGCGCGCTGCTCTATCCCGGCTGCGCCGCGCTGCCCTTCGCACCGATGCCGCGCGAGCCGGTGCTGCTGGTGAACCCCTCCGCCGGCCTGCCGCCCGACACCGCCCCGGAGTGCGCCAGGCTGGTCGAGGGCCTGCGCGGCGCCGGTGCGGACATCCGCACCAAGACCTATCCCGGCGCGGGTTATGCCTGGGACTACCCGGCCTATGGTGTCGAGGGCGTGTTCCGGTTGCCCCTCGCCGATGGGTCGCGCCGCGTCAGGGTGGAGCCGCGCCGCGACCTTGCCGCTCTCTCCGCGACCGATGTCGCGGGCTTCTTTGCCGCCAGCCTGCTTGCCCCTCGGCGCTGATCGTCGCGCCGGGGGCGCGGGTCGGCGCCGCGATCAGGCAGGCGGCTGCGCGGCCTTTGCCTCGGCGAGCTGCGCATCGAGCTGCGCGCGCAGCTCGGGCGTGAGCTTCAGCGCACCGGCGAGCGCGCTCAGATAGGCGCGCTCCGAGGCGCTGTCCGCACCTCCCATCGCCATCGACGATGCCAGGTACAGCTCCGCCTTCTGCGCATCGCTCGCGGCCAGGCGCGCGATCGCGAGCGGATCGGCCGGGGTTTCCAGCACGCCGAAGATCTCGCCCTTCTCCTCCTCCGACAGCGCCATGCGCTCGGCCTCGGCGAAGATGCGCTCGTGCTCCTGCGCGTCGAGCTGGCCATCGGCGCGGGCGGCGGCGACCATCGCGCGGATCACCGACAGGCCGAACGGCTTGCCCTCGCTGTCGGCGGCGCCAGGCTGGGCGAAGGCGTCGGCCGGCGGAACGGCGGCGCCGGTGTCCTGCTGCGCCTTCCACTGGCCATAGGCGCGATGCGCGAGCAGGCCGAGCAGCGCCATGCCGCCCACGCGCAACAGCCCACCACCACCACGCCCGCCCAGGACCGAACCGAGCAGCCCGCCCGCGGCCGCCGCCTGCCCGGCGCCGCCCATCGGGCCGCGCAGCCGCCCCAGGATATCGCCGAGCCCGCCGCTCAGGCCGCCGCCGCCGAGCAACCCGCCCAGTCCGCCCGAACCCAGCATGCCGCCCAGGCCGCCGCTGCCCGGCTGGGCCACGGAGGAAGGCGGCGCGCCGGGAGGTGGCGCGGCCTGGCCGCCGCGGAGCAGGCCGCCCAGCCCACCCGTGCCGCCCAGCAGCTGTTCCATGATCCGCTTGAGATCCGTCGCCATGTCCACGCCTCCGATTGGTTGTCGAGGCTGGGAACGCGCGAGGCAGGGTTCCGGATGCAAGGCTTGGCCGTTGGCGGCATTGATCGCCGGGCCTACTCGGCGCGGATCCACGTCTCCGAAAACGCCAGCATGGCCGTCGTGATTCGCTGCCCCGCGACCTCGCGCGGGATCGGCGCGCCGGACAGTGCCACGTCGTTTACCGTCACGGTGGCATTGTCGCAGCCCACGAACAGGCTCGGCATGTGGTGCGCCCCCGTCGCCGATTGTGTCGGCGACAGCGCGAAGCAGAACGGCTTGCCCAACCCGGTCCAGTCGAGCGCCACGTTCAGCGCGCCGGCGCGCACCGTCTCGCCATAGGCGGTGATGGCGTCGCCGCGCGACTCCACCCTTTCGAGCGCGCGGTATTGCAGGCCCACCAGCGCCGGCAGCCCGCGCCAGGCGCCGAAATGACTGACGTAGTTCGCCACCAGCCAGCGCGCGAGCGGCTCGTTGTCGGTGAGGCACAGGTTCGCGCGTTCCTCGGGCGGCGCCGCATCCTGCGGCGAGAGCGCCAGCACCAGCGCGTGCCCGCGCCCGTGGGGCGACAGCATCACGCGGAAGAAAGAGGCGAGGGTGGTGAAAGGCCCCGCCGGGTCCTGCTTCAGCGATATGCCGGGGTTCTCGCCCGTCCATTCGACCTCGCCCGGAAAGACCAGTGTCTCGGCCATCGCTGCCCCCCTTTGTTGCCGGGTGCAGACTGCCCGCAGCGCCCGGCGCCGGCAATCGCGCCGGCCGTTGCACGCCGCGCCGCGTGCGCCCTAGTGTCAGTCTCCACGCCGCGACAGGAGACCCGTCATGGACGCCAAGGAATTCGAGGCCGCGCTGCTGCGCGATGGTTTCAGCGCCGATATCCGCGTGGTCGAGCCCAACACGTCCAACCCCGAGCACAGCCATCCCTACGACGTCCGCGGCCTGGTGCTCGAGGGTGACATCACGCTTACCACCGTCGAGGGCAGCCGCACCTATCGTCCCGGCGAGGTCTTCACCATGGAAGCCGGCCGGCCCCATGCCGAGCTGTTCGGACCGCAGGGCGCCCGCAACCTCGTCGGCCGCTTCACCCCGCCGGCCTAGCGCCTCACCCCGGCGACCGGTGGCGCCCGCGTATCCCGCGCGTCAGCAGCGCGAGCGGCACCAGCCCGACGGCGACGATCAGCAGCGCCGCCGTGCTCGCCTCGGCGAGGCGCTCATCGGCGGCGAGCGAATGTACCCGCACGGCCAGCGTATCGAGGTCGAAGGGCCGCACGATGAGCGTCGCCGGCAGCTCCTTCATGGTGTCCACGAAGACCAGGATCGCGGCCGTGGCCAGCGCCCCGCGCGCGAGCGGCAGCTCCACCTCGCGCGCCGCCTGGCCTGGCCGCCGCCCGAGCACGCGCGCGGCGTCTGACAGCGACGGCTTGATCCGCGCGAGACCGGATTCGACGGCGCCCAGCGCCACGCCCAGAAAGCGCACGAGATAGGCGAAGATTAGCGCGACCATCGTGCCCGACAGCAGCAGGCCGGTGGAGACCCCGACATTGGCCCGCATCCAGGCATCGAGCGCATTGTCGAACAACCCGAACGGCACCAGCGTGCCCACCGCGATCACCGATCCCGGCACCGCATAGCCGAGACCGGCAATGCGGTTGGCCGCGCGCTGCACCCGCGAGGGATGCAGCCGCACGGCCCAGCCGAGCATCGCCGCGACGAGCACCGCCAACACCGCCGTCACTGCCGCCAGAAGAAGCGAGTTGGTCGCAAAGGGCAGGAAGCGCGATGGCGAGAGCGGGTCGCCCACTGTCACCATCAGCCAGAGCAGCACGCCGCCGGGGATGACGAAGCCCAGCAGGATCGGGCTGCCGCAGGCGAGGATGGCCAGCGCCTCGCGCCAGCCGCGCAGTTCCACCGCGCGCAGCGGCGGGTGGCGCGTCGTCGTGGGGTAGAAGCGGCGGTCGCCGCGTGAGGCGCGCTCGGCCAGCAACAGCAGCGTCACGCAGCCGATGAGCGCCGCGGCCAGCTGCGCCGCGGCGCCGCGGTCGCCCAGGCCGAACCAGGCCTCGTAGATGCCGGTCGTGAAGGTGCGCACCGCGAAATGCTGCACGGTGCCGAAATCGGCGAGCGTCTCCATCAGCGCAAGCGCCACCCCCGCAGCGAGGGCCGGCCGCGCCAGCGGCAGTGCGACATGGAAGAAGGTGCGCGACAGCCCGTGCCCGAGCGTGCGCGAGGCCTCCACCAGGCATACGCTCTGCTGCAGGAAGGCGCCGCGACACAGCAGGTAGACATAGGGGTAGAGCACCATCGCCAGCATCAGCGCGGCACCGGGCAGCGACCGGATCTCGGGGAACCAGTACTGCCCGAAGCGCAGCCCCGTCGTCTCGCGCAGCGTGGCCTGCACCGGCCCGGAGATCTCCAGCAGCCACACATAGGCATAGCCGCAGACATAGGCCGGCATCGCGAGCGGCAGGAGCAATGCAACCTCCAGCACCACGCGTCCCCGGAAGGCGCAGGTCGAGACCAGCCAGGCGCTGACCGCCCCCGCGGAGCCCGCCATCATCGCGACCAGCACCATCAGCGCGAGCGAATTGCCCAGCATCTCCGGCAGGGTCGTGGCCCAGATGTGCCGCCACACCGCCCCGCCCGGCACCGCGGCCGTGACCAGCACCGCGACGATGGGCGCCGCAATCGCCGCTGCGACGATCCAGGACGCCCTGGCCCAGATCGGCGCGGAGCGGCGCCGTTGCGGGCGCGCGAAGATGACACTGTCAGAGGGCATGGCCTCCGCTACCATGGCCCGCGTGCGAACGGGAGTTGGGCAGCCATGCGTGCCTGGACGATCATGCTTGTGCTGCTGGCTGGCGCGGCCGGCGCGGCGCCGCCGCCGCAGACCACCACCGACCCGATCGCCGCGGAGGCGATCCGCCACATCGACCAGGGCCGGCCCGCACTCTCCGTCCCCATGCTCGAATCCGTGCTCGCGCGGCTGCCGGGCAACCCCGATCTCATCACCTACCTGGCGCTCGCGCTGCGCCTCGAGGGTCGCCATGCCGAGGCAGCCGCGCGCTACGACCAGGCGCTCGCGATCGATGCCGCCTACCTGCCCGCACTCGCCTACCAGGGCGTCCTGTTCCTCCAGACCGGCCAGCGCGGGCGCGCAGAGGCCAACATGAACCGGCTCATCGCGCTGTGCCGCGACGGCTGCCCGGAGCGCGAGGACCTCGCGCGCGCGATGGCGCGGGCCGGGGAATAGGCGCGGCGAGGCGGCCTGTCCTCGCTGCCGCATCCGGACCATGATCGACACGGGACGGCGCAACGGCGCCGTGCGGAGGAGCAAACCCCATGATCCACGAGCTGCGCATCTATCACTGCATCCCGGGCCGGCTGCCGAACCTGCTCAAGCGGTTCGAGGGCGTCACGCTGGGCCTCTGGGAGCGCCACGGCATCCGCCAGGCCGGCTTCTGGACGGTCGCGATCGGCGATTCTAACCAAGACCTCTACTACATGGTCGAATGGGAATCGCTCGCCGAGCGGGAGGCGAAATGGGCGGCGTTCCAGGCCGACCCCGAATGGATCGCCAAGCGCGCGGAGTCCGAGAAGGACGGGCCGATCGTGGCCAAGATCACCAACCTGATCCTGGCGCCGACGGCGTTCTCCTCGGTCCGCTAGCGCGGGTCTAGCGCGCCGTGGGGGACCATGCCGGCGGCGCCTCGCTGCCGGTCTGGGCCAGGATGCGGCCATAGGCTTCCGGGCGCCTGTGGGCGGCGAAGTTGAAGATCGTCGTCCGCCCGAGATTGCAGTCGTCGAGGTTGCAGTCGGCGGTGATCAGCTCGTCGGACCAGCTGGTCGCCTGGGCCATGATCTCGCCCTGCGGGTTCACGATGATGGAGTGGCCGAACAGCTCGTGCCCGTCCTCGGTGCCGCCCTTGGCGGTCGCGACGCCGAAGCATGCGTTCTGGTAGCACCCGGCCCGCACCGAAAGATGCGAATGCTCGACGCGCAGGTGGTGCGCCTCGAAGCCGCGATTGTCCATGTTGAGCGAGGGCGTGTTGTAGCCGAGCATCACGATCTCGACTTGCTGCAGGCCCATCACGCGCCACGCCTCGGGCCAGCGGCGATCGTTGCAGATCATCATGCCGATATTCGCCTCGGTGCCGCCGACCGGCGCGCGTATGACGGGGAAGCCCAGGTCGCCTACCTCGAAATAGCGCTTCTCCAGATGCTGCACCTTGCGCACCGGATCGAACTCGCGATGCCCGGGCAGGTGGACCTTGCGGTATTTCAGCACGACCTCGCCCGAGGGGTGGACGTAGATGGAGGTGTTGTAGCGGTGCCCGTCCTGCGTCTTCTCGGCATAGCCGAGATGAAAGCCGATGCCGTATCTCCGCGCCGCCTCGAACAGCGGCGACGTCTCGTTCGAGGGCATGGCGTGTTCGAAATAGTGGTCCGCCTTGGCGATGTCCTCCTCGTACCAGCGCGGGAAGAAGGTGGTCAGGGCGAGTTCGGGGAAGACCACCACCTCGACGCCGCGCTGATGCGCGCGCTCCATCAGCCGCACCAGGCGAGCGACGACGACATCGCGGCCCTCGGCCTTCTGGATCGGCCCCAGCTGGGCGGCGGCGAGGGTCACGATGCGCGGCATGGGCGGGGGCTCCGGGTCAGGGCATGGGGAAGGCCGGGATGCCGGCCAGGGCCTGCAGCATGGCGCCGAGCGCGAGCGCCGACCAGAGGCAGGCGGCCAGGATCAGCGGGCCGCGCGCGATGCGCGGGTCCGTCTCGCGCAGGAGCAAGCCGAGCAACGGCAGGCCCTGCGCGGCGTGCAGCGCGATGAAATGGGCGACGCGGAGGTCGCCCGCGCTGCGCGACCAGCCGAACAGCGCCACGCCGGCACCACCCGCCTCGCCCACGATCGGCCCCTGCGACAACGAGATCGCAAAGCCGGTCACCAGGCCAAGGGCGCCGCTCACGAGCAGGCCCGAACCGGCTGCCAGGCGCAGCGTGCCCGGTACGCCCGCCGCGGGTCGTCGCAGGATCAGCCCGCCGAGGGTGGCGGTCGCGAGCACGATGGCGGTCGCACCCAGGCCCATCAGCCCATAGAGGATGCCGCCGACCAGGCCCGGCGCGAAATGCGAGGGCAGGCCGAGCGCACCCTGCAGCGTGATGTAGCCGGCCTCGAAGACCACCGCGGCGATCATGGCCGTGATCGCGATGCGCGCGGTCCGTCCCTGGCGCGCCGCCGGGTCCAGCGCCGCGAGCGCCAGGGCGACGGTCAGCACGTGCACGCCGAGCGACAGCTGGAACTTGAACGGCTTCAGCCACACCGAGGCGGCGCCGAATTGCCGCACGTCGATCGCCATGGCGAACAGCGTGGGCAGGGTGGCGGCGAGAAGGATGAGGCCCAGCGGCGACAACGCCGGCTCGTGGCGGAGCAGGCCGGTGACGACAAAGCGCGGCACGGCGCGAAGGGTGATGCTCATCGCGCCCTCCTCAGGCCAGGGCCGCGCGGCGCGGCAGGCTCGCCGCACCCGCGAAGAACACCAGCAGCCCGAGCGGGCCGAACAGGAAGGTCAGCGGCAGCGCCGGGATGAGCAGCCAGCGCGGCAGGCCCAGGCGGCGCGTCTCCGTCGCGATCCAGTGCCCGGTGAGCAGGTCGAAGCAGAGGTAATGGATCCAACCCGCGAGCAGCACCCAGGGGTTCGCGAACAGGCGTCGCACGGCGTCGAGGCTGTCGAAACCGCCATCGCTGGCCGGCAGGGTCATCGCCAGCAGCACCGCGTATCCCAGCGCCAGCACGCCGGGGATCAGCAGGCCCACGGCGCTGGTGAGGCGGTCCAGCCGCCACGCCGCACCGGCGGCCAGGCCCAGCCAGCCGAGCAGCGCGAGACTGCTGGCGGCACTGAAGATGGTTTCCAGATTCATTGCCCGCTCCTGATCTTGACGATGACAAGATGACAAGCGATTTTGACGCCGTCAAGATATGTTGAAGAACACCGGAGCCGTCCTTGTCCAAGCCCGCCTACCATCATGGCGACCTGAGAACGGCGCTCCTGGACGCCGGCGAAGCCCTGCTCGCCGAACGCGGGCTGGAGGGCTTCACGCTACGCGAACTCGCCCGCCGCGTGGGTGTCTCCAACGCCGCGCCCGCGCATCACTTCCCCGACGTCGCGGCGCTGCTCACGGAACTCGCCGCCAACGGGTTCGAGCGCCTCACCCAGGCGATGGCCACGGCGGCCGCACCTTGCGCCGACCCGGTCGCGCGGCTGGTCGCGATCGGGCGTGCCTATGTCGCCACCGCCATCGCGCGGCCGGCGATCTTCCGGCTGATGTTCCATTCCAAGCGCGTGCACCTCGCCTCGCCGCGGCTGCTGGCGGCCTCCGCCGAAGCCTATGGCGCTCTGCGCGGCGCGCTGGCCGCGCTCCCCGCCGCCACGCCGCGCGCCTATGCCGACACGGCCCTCGCCTGGTGCGTCGTGCATGGCTTCGCGGTGCTGTGCATCGAGGGCGGGTTGCAGCACGACCCGGCCTTCGGCGCGCCCGAGGACTGGTCGACGCCGCTCGAAGCGGTGCTGCAAAGGATGGTGCGCGGCCTCGGCGCCGGATGACAATCGCCGGGGTTTGGGGCAATGCCGATGCAGGAGGACCCGCCATGAGCAACACGAGAATCGGCCGCCGCGGCAGCCTGGCGTTGGCGGCCTTCGCTGCTCTGCCCGCCCACGCCCAAAGTGGCGAATACCCCAACCGTCCGCTGCGCATGGTGATCCCCTTCCCGCCCGGTGGGGGAAGCGACATCCTCGGTCGCGTGCTGGCCCAGCGCCTCGGCGACCAGCTCGGCCAGCCCGTGGTACCGGAAAACCGCTCCGGCGCGGGCGGCAATATCGGCACCGACGTCGTCGCCAAGGCGGTGCCCGATGGCTACACCCTGGTCACGGTGTTCAACACCATCGTGGTCAACCAGTTCGTCTTCCGCACCATGCCCTTCGACCTGCGGCGCGATCTCGCCCCGGTGGCGCGCGTGGCACTCGCGCCCACGGTCATCGCGGCAGGGCCGAAGCTGCTGGTCAACACGCTCGCCGAAGTCATCGCCATCTCGCGCGCCCGCCCCGGCCAGCTCAACCACGGCACGCCCGGGCTCGGCACCATCACCCACGTCTCGGCCGAGCTGATGGACGCGATGTCCGGCGGCAAGCTGACCCATGTGCACTACCGCGGCACCGCACCCGCCGTGACCGCCGCGGTCGCCGGCGAGGTGGAGCTGGTCTCGGCACCCTGGTCGGCGGTGGAGGGGCTGGTGCGCGGCGGCCAGCTTCGGGCACTGGGCAGCCTCTCCGCGCGCCTTTCACCGCTGATGCCCGGCGTGCCCACGGTTGCCGAGGCTGCGGGGCTGCCGGGCTATGCGGTCGACAATTGGGGCGCGGTGCTGGCGCCGGCCGGGACGCCGGCGCCGATCGTGGTGCGGTTGCAGAACGCGCTGCGCGTCGCGATCGACACCGCCGAGGGCCGCACCGCGCTGGCCCAGCGCGGGATCGAGGCGGATTTCGGCGATGCCGCGACGCTGG
This sequence comes from Plastoroseomonas arctica, assembly GCF_018128965.1. Lineage (GTDB taxonomy): Bacteria > Pseudomonadota > Alphaproteobacteria > Acetobacterales > Acetobacteraceae > Plastoroseomonas > Plastoroseomonas arctica. Next base: position 18,591 of record NZ_JAAEDH010000015.1, on the reverse strand, counting down.
CCCGCGTGATCGAGGAAGATACGCGGCGGTGGGAGCCGGTGCTGCGGGCGGCCAACATCCAGGTGGAATGAGGCGACGCGCTTTGCTCACGGGGGCGTGATTGGATCGCTGTCGTATCAGGATGTAGATCGCCCGGCGTATCGAACGGGGGACCTCGCCATGCGCTTTCCACTCAAGTTCATGCCCAAGGAATCCTACAAGGAGGGCATGCGGCGCTTCGGCGCCAATCGCGACCATGGCCACCGGCTGCATGCCGGCTGCGACCTTTACGCACCAATCGGCACGCCGGTCTACGCGGTCGCGGATGGCACCGTGGTGAGTGCCGGCCCCTTTTATCTCGGCACCTGGGCCATCACCGTCGACCACGGCATCTTCACCGTGCGCTACGGCGAGGTGAAGCCCAAGCTCGCGGCCGGCATCAAGGCCGGCGCGCGGGTGGAGGCGGGCCAGCTGCTCGGCGAGGTCGGACAGCTCAAGGGCCTCAAGATGAGCATGGTGCATTTCGAGATGTATTCGGGAAAGGAAACCGGTCCGCTCACCCAGAAGGGCACCAAATACCAGCGGCGAAAGGACCTGCTGGACCCGACGCCCTTCCTCGACGCGGCCGAGATGGCCGGTGCCAAGCCGCCGAGCCCGTGCTTCTACTTCCCCGGCGCGCTGCCCGGCGAGTTCGGCTTCGCCGCCGGCCAGGGCTTCGTCAACGGCATGTGAAGGTCACCCCGGCGGGATGGCGCCGACCTGCTCCACGATGCGCCGGTACTGGTCGGGCCGGCGGTGGGCGGCGAAGTTGAACATCTTCTCCTTGCCCTGGCGGCAGGCATCGAGGTCCGCCTCGGCGAGGATGATCTCGTCGCCGAGCGTCTTCGCCTCCGCGACGATGCGCCCGTTCGGGTCGATGATGACCGACCCGCCGATCAGCCCGGCGCCATCCTCGACGCCGGCCTTGGCCACGCTCACGGCCCAGGTCGCGTTCATGTAGGCGTTCGCCTGCACCGCGAGCGTGGAGTGGAAGGTGCGCAGCGCCTGGTCCTCGCTCTCGCCGCCGAGCGGGTCGTAAGCCGCGGAGTTGTAGCCCATCAGCATCAGCTCGACCGCCTGCAGCCCATAGCAGCGCCAGGCCTCCGGCCAGCGGCGGTCGTTGCAAACCAGCATGCCCAGGATCGGCCCGCCCCAACTCGCCGGGCCGCGGAAGGCCGGGAAGCCGAGGTCGCCATATTCGAAGTAGCGCTTCTCGAGCTGCTGGAAACGCGCGCCGTCGCGCGGCTGCTCCGTCCCTGGCAGGTGCACCTTGCGGTACTTGCCGATGATGGAACCATCGGGGGCGACGGTGACCGACGTGTTGAAGCGCTGTCCGCCCTCGGTGAGCTCGGCATAGCCGAGGTACAGGCCCACGCCCTTCTCCCGCGCGCGATCGAAGATCGCCTGGGTCTGCGGGCCGGGGAATTCCCGCTCAAAATAGCTGTCGAGCTCCTGGCGCTCCAGCAGCCAGCGCGGGAAGAAGGTGGTGAAGGGCAGCTCGGGGAAGACGACCAGCTGCGCGCCGGCGGCGGCGGCCTGGTCGAGCAGCGCGATCATCCGCTCCAGGATCTGCGCGCGGCTGCCGTCGCGCTGGTTGGCGCCCATCTGGGCGCCGGCGAGGTGGAGGATGCGCGGCATGATCGAACTCCGGCGGAAGGGTCGGTGGCCATGCTGCACCACGCCACGGGATCGGCCTACCCGCTGAAACGCCAGGCGAAGGCCGCGCCCAGCGCGCCGCCGAAGCCGAGACCCGCCCAGGTGAGCGCCGGGTCCGGATGGGTGTTCGCCGCGACATAGGCCGCGCAGAAGCCCACGGCCACGCCGGCCACCGCCGCGATCAGCACGCGCCGCGACCGTGGCATGGTCGGCGGCGTCGCGACCACGGCAGGGCGCGATGGCCGCGGCGGACGCTTGATCCAGTGGCGCGGCGGGCGGGCGTTCATCAGGCGGCTCCGGGCGAAAGGCTGGGCGCCAAGCCACCACGTCGCGCCGCGCGACGCCACTCCCGGGCAGCACGTCGCAGGGCTGTGCCGATCAGGCGTTCGGCCAAGCGCGCATGGCGATGGACGCTATCTCCAGCAGCTTTCCGCGCGACGCGCCATCCCGCGCCAGGGTGGACATGCCCTGGACCACCGCCATGCAATGGGCAGCCAGGGCCTCGGCGTCGGTCCCGCGATCGGCCGCGATCTTTCGTCGCAGGCGATCCTCGATGCCGCGCCGGATGGCCGCGAGTTCGGCCTGCACGTCGGCCGCTTCCGCGGAACAGCTGATCGCCGCACTGGCAAGCAGGCATCCCGGCGGCGTCGTGTCGCCGGTGAAGCCGAGTGCCGCCGTCTCCAGCAGCCGCGCGGCCGCCGCCCGCCCATCCGGCGCCTCGTCGATGATGCTGTCCGAGGTGACCGGCCCTGAGAGGTAGCGCCGCACGGCTTCCAGAAACAGCCGCTTCTTGTCGCCATAGGCCGTGTAGATGCTCGGTGCGGTCACCCCCATTGCGGTGGTCAGGTCGGCCAGCGACGTCGCCTCGTACCCATGGCGCCAGAACACCATCATCGCCTGGGTCAGGGCGGCATCGCGATCGAAGGACAGGGGGCGCCCGGTGCGGCGGCGTTCGGAAATCACATTCATAATGATCACTATGAAACGCTTGACGCGCCGAAGCAAGCGGTCCAGTGATTTCCTATCGAACGATATGGAAGTGACCCATGACCCCGACGCCATTCCGCACGCTCGGCCGCTCCGGCCTCGTCGTCAGCCCCTTCGCGCTGGGCACCATGACTTTCGGTGCCAAGCGCTGGGGCTCGGGCGAGGCTAGCTCGCGCGCCGTGTTCGACGCCTATGTCGAGGCGGGGGGGAACGTCATCGACACCGCCGACGTGTATTCCGCCGGACGCAGCGAGGAGATGGTGGGCAATTTCATCCACGACCATCAGGCCCGCCACCGCCTGGTGCTCGCCACCAAGGCGGGCTTCGCACGCGAGACGGGCTATCCCCATGCGGGGGGCAATGGTGCGAAGAACATCACAACGGCGCTCGAAGGCTCGCTCCGGCGCCTGCGTACCGATTGCGTCGATCTTTTCTGGCTGCACGTCTGGGACATGGTCACCCCCGCCGAGGAGGTGCTGCAGACGCTGACCACGCTGGTCCGCGCCGGCAAGATCCGGCACTACGGCATTTCAAACGCGCCCGCCTGGTACATCGCGAAGCTCGCGACACTCGCCTCGGCCCATGCATTGCCGGCGCCGATCGCGCTGCAGTTCGAATACTCGCTCGTCGAGCGCGGCATCGAGGCCGAGCATGTGGACGCCGCGCGGGAGTTCGGCCTGGGCACGCTCGGCTGGAGCCCGCTTGGCGGCGGCATGCTGACCGGCAAGTACCGGCGCGCCGATGTGGAGGGGCGCGCGCCCACGGAGCGCGGCCTGCCGAGCGCGGCCGCCCGACCCGGCGAGGAGGCCGGCGACGGCCATGGCCGACTCGGCGGCGCCAATCCGTTCGGCGATTCGAAGTTCACCCCGCACAACTGGGCGGTGCTCGACGTTCTCACGGCGGTCGCCGGGGAACTGAACCAGTCGCCCGCCGCCGTGGCGCTGGCATGGTCGCTCGCGCGGCCAGGCATCACAGGCCTCGTCATGGGGGCGAGCCGCGTCGAGCAGCTGCGCGACAATCTCGCCGCCCTCGAGATCACCCTCTCGCCCGAGCAGCGCGCGCGGCTTGATGCGGTGAGCGCGCCCGCGCCCGGCTATCCCGCGAGCATCGCCGTGCCGGCGGTGAACCGCATGGTGTTCGGCGGCCACGCCGTCGCGGGCTGGCGCGGCTAAATCCCGCCGTGGGCTGCTGGCGGCGAACCGGTGATGGTTGCGAGGGCTCGGGAATGATCGGCCCACCGGCGACCGCCACAAAAATTCTGTCCTCCCCTATCATCAAACCGAATGGACGCGGCTTCGCCGCGGCGCGACAACACCCGCACCGCAGGAGGAAACCGCGTCCATGATCAAGCATCCCGTCAAGGTCCACCCATCCAAGGCGCTGCTCAAGCGCGAGGACCAGCTCGCCTGGAAGATGGCCGCCGTCGCCACCGACAAGATCAAGGTGGACCGCGACGTACAGGAGATGATCATCAACCGCATCATCGACAACGCCTCCGTCGCCATCGCCGCCATCAACCGCCGCCCCGTGGTCTCGGCCCGCGGCATGGCGCTGGGCCACGCGAAGAAAGGCGGTGCGACCGTGTTCGGCGCCAAGCCGGGCGTGACCGTCTCCCCCGAATGGGCGGCCTGGGCGAACGGCACCGCGGTGCGCGAGCTCGACATGCACGACACCTTCCTCGCCGCCGATTACTCCCACCCCGGCGACAATATCCCGCCGATCCTGGCCGTCGCGCAGACTATGGAGAAGTCCGGCCGAGACCTGATCCGCGGCCTCGCCACCGGCTACGAGCTGCACATCGACCTGGTCCGCGCGATCTGCCTGCACGAGCACCGCGTCGACCACATTGCCCATCTCTGCCCCGCCCAGGCGGCCGGCATCGGCACGCTGCTGGGCCTCAAGCAGGAGGTCATCTTCCAGGCGATCCAGCAGGCGCTGCACACCTCGATCACCTTCCGCCAGTCGCGCAAGGGCGAGATCAGCTCCTGGAAGGCCTACGCCCCCGCCCATGCCGGCAAGCTCGCCGTCGAGGCCGTGGATCGCTGCATGCGCGGCGAAGGCGCCCCGTCGCCGATTTACGAGGGCGAGGACAGCATCATCGCCTGGGTGCTCTCGGGCCGCACGCAGGCCGACAGCAAGGGCCGCGGCACGGTGTTCGAGCCGATCTACTACGAGGTGCCCCTGCCCGGCCCCGGCGAGAGCAAGCGCGCCATCCTCGACAGCTACACCAAGGAGCACTCGGCCGAGTACCAGAGCCAGGCGCTGATCGACCTCGCCTTCCGCATGCGCGAGCAGGTCGGCGACATCAACGCGATCAAGTCGATCACGATCCACACCTCGCACCACACGCACTACGTGATCGGCACCGGCGCGAACGACCCGCAGAAGATGGACCCCAAGGCCAGCCGCGAAACGCTGGACCACTCCATCATGTACATCTTCGCCGTCGCCCTGCAGGACGGCAGCTGGCACCACGTGGACAGCTACGCACCCAAGCGTGCCGGCCGCGCCGACACCGTGCGGCTGTGGCACAAGATCGAGACCCGGGAGGACCCGGCCTGGACCGAGAAGTACCACTCGCGCGACCCGGAGACCCTGGCTTTCGGCGGCCGCGTCGAGATCACGATGAACGACGGCAGCACCATCATCGACGAGCTGGGCGTGGCCAACGCCCACCCGAATGGCGCCCGCCCGTTCGGCCGCGCGGAGTACATCCACAAGTTCCGCACCATCACCGAAGGCCTCATCACGGCGCGCGAGTCGAACCGCTTCCTCGAGGCCGCGCAGAATGTCGCAAGTCTCAAGGCGGGCGAGCTCGCGGCGCTGAACGTCACCCTGCCGGCCGGCACCCTGCTCGACGCCAAGCCCGGCATCTTCTGAGCGTGATCGAACTGCGCGACGCGCGGGCGGAGGAGGCGCCATCCCTGGCGCTGATCCACCGCGCAGCGCGGGAGGCGGCGCTGCCCGGGGTGCGCGAGGCCTATCCGGTCGAGGCGGTCGCGCGATGGCTCGCGCGACGGCAGACGGACGGCGCGCGGCTCCGGGTCGCGGCCAGCGCCAACGCACTCGCCGGCTATTGCCTGCATGGGACCGATGGCGAGTTCGGGGCGATGGTGTTCCATCTCTACCTGCACCCCGCCTGGTGGCGGCGCGGCATCGGCACGCGGCTTCTGGCCGACGCGCTGGCGGCGCATGGCCGCCTCTCGCTGGCCTGCCTTGCGCGCAATGCCGCCGCGCGCACCTTCTATGAGCGGCATGGATTCCGCGTTGTGGCCGAGGCCGATGGCGCGGGGACGGAGGAAGGAGAGCCCTACCTGGTCTATGCCGGCAGGGCCGCTCCCACACAGCAACGGGACATCGGAGAAGACGCATGAGCGAAGCAACCCCTGACATCCGGAAGGGCCTGGTCGGCGTCTATGCCGATGAGAGCGCGGTCTCGAAGGTGATGCCGGAGACCAACAGCCTCACCTATCGCGGCTACGCCGTGCAGGACCTGTGCGAGGAGAGCAACTTCGAGGAGGTCGCCTACCTGCTGTGGCATGGCGAGCTGCCCAACGCGGCCCAGCTCGCGGCCTTCCAGGCCGAGGAGCGTGCCAACCGCGCGCTATCTCCCGCGCTGCTGCGCGTACTGCGCGAGTTCCCCGCCGACGCGCATCCGATGGATGCGATCCGCACAGCCGTCTCCTTCATGGGCATGGAGGATGCCGAGACGGCGGACATCTCCGACGCGGCCCAGCGGCGCAAGGCGTTGCGGCTGCTGGCCAAGATCCCCGCCGCCGTCGCCGCCGCGAACCGGCTATCGAAGGGCCTCGAGCCGATCGCGCCCGACGCGTCCCTGCCCTTCTGCGAGAACTTCTTCCACATGGTCTTCGGCAAGGTGCCGCAGAAGGAGGTCATCAAGAGCTTCGACGTCTCGATGATCCTCTACGCCGAGCACACCTTCAACGCGTCCACCTACACCACGCGCCTGGTCACCTCCTCGATGTCGGACATCCACTCCGCGATCACGGCGGGCATCGGCAGCCTCAAGGGCCCGCTGCACGGCGGCGCCAACGAAGCCGTGATGCACATGCTGAGCGAGATCCCCTCGCCCGAGGCCGCGGAAGCCTGGCTGCGCGAGCGCTTCGACCACAAGGCGCTGGTGATGGGCTTCGGCCACCGCGTCTACAAATCCGGCGACAGCCGCGTCCCCACGATGAAGAAATACGCCGAGATCATGGCCGAGGTCGTGGGCGACACGCGCTGGATGAACACCTCCGCCGTGCTCGCGCGGGTGATGCTCGAGGAGAAGAAGATCCATCCCAACCTCGATTTCCCTGCCGGCCCCGCCTACTTCCTGATGGGCTTCGACATCCCGCTGTTCACGCCGATCTTCGTCTGCTCGCGCATCACCGGCTGGGCCGCGCATGTGTTCGAGCAGGGCGCGGACAACCGGCTGATCCGCCCGCTCTCCTTCTATGTTGGTCCCGAGCAGCGCGCGGTTCCGCCGATGAGCACGCGCGGCTGACGCACGTGTCGCGACGGCGCGCGCCGTCGCGACACCACTGCGAGCGCGGTTGTCGCGCGCGCTCGCACACCGCATCGCAGACATCGCGCGCAGAAAAATGCGCGACGCGATGCGGAATTTGTTGACACACAATATGCGCGTGCAGATAGCGTGATTCGCGCGCGCATCATTCGACGCGATTCGACCGAGCGATTCGTCAAGGCGAAAATTTTTCCGCCGTGACGCTGACCGAAGATCGAGCATCGCCAGCATGACGCGCCGCAGCAGGGAAGGACGGTCCATGGACCGCAGGCTCAGGGGGCGCGCGTGAAGACCAACCACGCGACTCCCACACTGCCGAAGGCCACGCACATCGCGCGGCATCGCGGCGGCCGAGAAGCAGGAGGGCTCGCCGCGAGGCGCCATCCCCCCCGCGCCTGTGTCACCGGGATCGCGTTCGGGATCGGAGGCTGCGCAACGGGATCCGCGCAGCATCGGCACCGCGCGGCTTGCCCTGCTGTCCCGCCCATGCGGCGCAACCTGGCGAACCGCCAGCGCGTTGCCGCTCCACATCGGAACGCAGTTCGGAGATCCTGACCTTATGACTGACATCATCGAGACCAACGACGCCGAGGACAGCGCCCCGCGCGCTCAGGCCATGGCGATGGCCGCGGCGAAGAAGACCGCGAAGAAGCCGGCGGCCAAGAAGCCGGCGGCGAAGAAGCCCGCTGCCAAGAAGGCGGCTGCGAAGAAGCCCGCCGCCAAGAAGGCCGCGCCGAAGAAGGCTGCCAAGAAGGCCGCCGTGAAGAAGCCGGCCGCCAAGAAGGCCGCGCCGAAGAAGACCGCCGCGAAGAAGACCACCGCCAAGAAGGTTGCGCCGAAGAAGGCTGCCGCCAAGAAGACCACCGCCAAGAAGGCTGCGCCGAAGAAGGCCGCCGCCAAGAAGCCGGCAGCCAAGAAGGCCGCGCCGAAGAAGGCCGCTGCCAAGAAGGCTCCGGCCAAGCGTGCGACGGCTGCCAAGCCCGCCGCCAAGAAGACTGCGCCGAAGAAGACCGCAGCCAAGAAGGCGGCTCCGCCCGCTCCGAAGAAGACGACCGCGCCGCGCAAGCCGCGCGTGAAGAAGACGCCGGCGCCGATGGTCGATGCCGCGCCGCCCGAGGCGCCCGCCTCCGACGCGCCGACGACCTGACGCGACCAGCGATCCCGGCGAGAGGGCGTCGTCCGCGCAGGCGGGCGGCGCCCTCTTCGCATGTGGGGGCACGATGACCATGATCACCGCCGCGCACCTCGACCCCGCCGACGCCATCCCGCTGATCGCTGCCTATGGCGCCGAGATGCGCGGGCTGCTGCACGGCACAACCCACGCGCGCGCCGAGGATGCCGCCGCCCTGCTCGACGGCACGCTGCTGCTCGGCGCCTTCGCCGACGGCGTGCCGGTCGGGTTCCTGGTGATGGTCGAACTGCCCGAGATCGTCTTCGCGCGACGCTGCGGGCAGATCGAGGACCTCTTCATCCTGCCCGCGCATCGCCGCCGCGGCGCCGCGCGCGTCCTTCTCGCCGCCGCCGAGGCCGAAGCCCGAACGCGCGGCCATTCCCATCTACGCTGGTTCGTGCCCGAAGCCGATGCAGCGGCCGTCGCGCTGTATGAGCGCGTCGCATCGCGCGCCGCGTGGCGCGGCTATATCCTGCGCCTCGATGCCGACGCCTCGCTGTGATCCAGGGACCCTCGCCATGATCCGTGCCGCCGCCGCCCGCATCGCCCCCTATATCCGGCGCACGCCCATGCTGCGCTTGCCCGCGGGGGTGCTCGCCTCCGTGCCGCTCACGCTGAAGCTCGAATGCCTGCAGCTCTCGGGCAGCTTCAAGGCGCGCGGTGCCTTCAACAGTATCCTCGCGCTGCCGGTGCCCGCCGCCGGCGTCATCGCCGCCTCGGGCGGCAACCATGGCGCGGCGGTCGCGGCCGCGGCGCAGGCGCTGGGCGTCGCGGCCGAGATCTTCGTCCCCGAGATCAGCGGCGAGGCAAAGCGCGCGCGCATCCGGGCGTTCGGCGCGCGGCTGGTCATCGGGGGTGCCAACTACGACGAGGCCCGCCTCGCCTCGGAGGCACGCGCCGCCGAGACCGGCGCGCGCATCATCCACGCCTATGACCAGCCCGAGGTGCTCGCCGGCCAGGGCACAGTCGCACTCGAATGCACCGAGGATGCGCCGGCGTGCACGCACTGGCTCGTGGCGGTCGGTGGCGGCGGGCTCATCGGCGGGATGGCGCAGCACTGGGGCGCGGATGCCGCGCAGCACCTGGTCGCCGTGGAGCCACAGGGATGCCCCAGCCTGCATGATGCGCTGGCCGCCGGGCGTCCCGTGCCGGCGCCGGTCGGCGGCCTCGCCGCCGACAGCCTCGGCGCGCGGCAGGTCGGCGCGCTCGGCTTCGCTGCCATCGCCGCCCATGGCGTGACAAGTGTGCTGGTCAACGACGCCGCTATCGCCGAGGCGCGCGGCGCGATCTGGGAGGCGTGCCGCCTGCTGGTGGAGCCCGGCGGTGCGGCGGCCCTCGCCGCACTGCGCTCCGGCGCCTGGGTGCCGCCACAGGGGGCGCGGGTGGGCGTGCTGCTGTGCGGCGCGAATACCGAGCTCGCGGCCTGATCCGCTGGCGCGACCCGGCGCGAAGCCGATCTCAGCAGGGCGAGGGAAGCACCGCGAGCTCGACCATGCGGCCATCGACCACGAACTCGCCGAAATCCATCTTCAGCTCGTCGGCCACGCCGTTCTCGTAGTAGCGCAGGCTCACCTCGTAGTCCGGCGTGCCGGCGCCGCCGCTCTGGCTCGTCTGGTCTCGGTCGAAGAAGGCGATGCGCATGCGCGAGGAGCCGAGCGGGATCAGCGCGGGGAAGCGCGGGTCGGTCATCGCCGCCGCCTGCCAGGCGGACATCACCGTCGTGGTGTCCTGCGGACCGCTCGCGGTGGTGCCGTCGAGCAGCGGCACGGCGAGGATGCGGGTTCCGGCGCGCGCCGCGTTCAGCGTGGCGATGGTGTGCGCCATCGGCAGCAGCGTGCCGGCCGGTAGCGCGATCTCGCGCGCATTGGGCTGGGCGAAGCGCACGGTGCCGCCGGTGGCCGTCACCTCCGCCTCGCCCTGGACCTGGCTGCTGACCGCACCCTGGCTCGACTGGGTGAGCGCGAAGCGCAGCCGCGTGCCGTCGCGCGTCTCATAGGTGGAGTAGTCGGAGACGGTCTCGGTCTCGTTGCCGTCGCGGTCGGTGAGCTTCAGCGTCAGGCGCTGGCGCACGGTCCAGCCGTCGCAGGCGTCCAGCACCTCGAACAGCATCGCGCCCGAGGCCTGGGCGATGTCGGAGTTGTCGCGCGCGCGGTCGAGCACCAGGCGATAGGCGGCGCGATGGCCGACCATCTGCCGCGCATCGATGGGCGTGCCGAGCGGCACCTGCGCCGCGGCTCCCCCCACCAGACACGCCATCCCGAGAACCAGGGCCAGACCACGCCGCATCGCCATCATCCTTCGCCGCAACCCTGCACTTAGGGAGCCTTGCCCGCCGCCGCACCCTTGGGCGGCGCGATATCCAGCCTGATCGACAATTCCTTCAGGCGTGCGGGCTCCACCTCGGCCGGCGCGCCCATCATCAGATCTTCCGCCTGCTGGTTCATCGGGAACAGGATCACCTCGCGGATGTTGGGCTCGTCGGCCAGCAGCATCACGATGCGGTCGATGCCCGGCGCCGAGCCACCATGCGGCGGCGCGCCGTAGCGGAAGGCGTTGAGCATGCCGCCGAACCGCGCCTCGACCACATCGGCGCCATAGCCCGCGATCTCGAAGGCGCGGAGCATGATGTCGGGGCGGTGGTTGCGGATGGCACCGCTGGAAAGCTCGATGCCGTTGCACACGATGTCATACTGAAAAGCCTTGATGGTCAGCGGGTCCTGCGTGTTCAAGGCCTCCAGCTCCCCTTGCGGCATGGAGAAGGGGTTGTGGCTGAAGTCGATCTGCCCGGTCTCCTCGTTCATCTCGTACATCGGGAAGTCGGTGACCCAGCAGAAGCGGTAGGCGTCCTTCTCGACCAGGCCGAGCTCGTTGCCGAGGCGGGCGCGCGCCTTGCCGGCGATCTTTGCGACATCGGCGGGTTTGCCGGCGGCGAAGAACACCGCGTCGCCATCGGCGAGGCCGCAGGCGTCCTTGATGGCCGCGACGCGCTCGGGCTGCAGGTTCTTCGCGATGGGACCCTTGGCCTCACCGGCCTCGAAGGCGATGTAGCCCAGGCCGCCGGCGCCCTCGCCCCGCGCCCACTCGTTCATGGTGTCGAAGAAGCGCCGCGGCTGAGACGCGGCCCCCGGTGCGGGGATGGCGCGGACCACGCCGCCGCCGGCCGTCACCTTCTCGAACAGGCCGAAGCCGCCGCCGGCGAAGTGGTCGGAGACATCGCGGATACGGATGGGGTTGCGCAGGTCCGGCTTGTCGGAGCCGAATTCCAGCATCGCCTGGTCGAAGGGGATGCGCGGAAACGGCGCGGGCGTGACCGCGCGCCGCGTGCCGGTCCAGTCGCAGAACTCCTCGAAGACGCCGGCCAGCACCGGCTCGATCGCGGCGAAGACGTCTTCCTGCGTGACGAAGCTCATCTCGAAATCAAGCTGGTAGAATTCGCCGGGCGAGCGGTCGGCGCGCGACGCCTCATCGCGGAAGCAGGGCGCGATCTGGAAGTAGCGGTCGAAGCCCGCCACCATCGCGAGCTGCTTGAACTGCTGCGGCGCCTGCGGCAGCGCGTAGAATTTCCCCGGATGCAGCCGTGCCGGCACCAGGAAGTCGCGTGCGCCCTCGGGGCTGCTCGCTGTCAGGATCGGCGTCTGGAACTCCGTAAAACCCTGCTCGATCATGCGCCGGCGGATCGAGGCGATCACCGATGAGCGCAGCATCAGGTTGCGATGCGGCTTCTCGCGGCGCAGGTCGAGGAAGCGGTAGCGCAGCCGCAGATCCTCGGGGAACTCCTGCTCGCCCGCGACCTGGATGGGCAGCTGCTCGGCGGCGGATTGCACCGTCACCTCGCGCACCCGCAGCTCGATCTCGCCGGTCGGCAGCTTCGCGTTCACCGTGCCCGGCGCGCGCAGCACCACCTCGCCCGTGACGGTCACCACGCTCTCTGGCCGCAGCGCCTCCAGCGTCGCGAGCATCGCGGATCCCTGCGCCACCACGCATTGCGTCAGCCCGTGATGGTCACGCAGATCGAGGAACAGAAGCCCGCCATGGTCGCGCTTGCGATGCACCCAGCCCGACAGGCGCGCGACAGCCCCGGCATCGGAGGCACGGAGGCCGGCGCAGGTGTGGGTGCGATAGGCGTGCATGGATCAACCTGGAAGTTCAGTTGCGGGAGGGCGGCAAAAGGGGCTTGCCCCGCGTGACTGTCAACCCTTCCGGCGGCTCATGCAGGCCAGGGGAACAGCGCCAGCATCGCCTCCCCGCGCCCACCCTCGGCGAGCCCGCCGGTGCCCAGCACATAGAGCCCGCTGCCATCCGGCGCGGGGATGAGCGCAGTGTTGCCCTCGAGGCCGAGCGCGGGAAACACCTCCGGCGTCGCGGCACCCGGGCGCAGCCGCGCAATCGCGGGGCCATGCGTCGCGGCCCAGATCACCCCATCGGGCATGACCCAGAAATCATCGATGCCCGGGAAGCGCGCGACCGGCACGGGCGGACCGCCCGGCGCACCGGCGCGTCCGAGTGGCACGCTCATCAGGGATTGGCTCGCCGAGTTGGAGACCAGCAGCGACGCGCCATCGAGCGATGGCTTGATGCCGTTCACGCCGGGCAGTCCGGGCCGCGCCGGATCAGGCGCGAAAGCCGCATCCTCGAGCCACACGCGCACCGTGCCGCCGCCGAGCTCGACCGCCCAGATGCGGCCCAGCGCCGCATCCACCACCAGCAGCGAGCCATCGGCGCGCAGCAGGCAGCCATTGAGGAAGATCGCCTCGGGCAGCGCGATGCGCCGCTCCTCGCGCCCCGCCGGGTCGAGGATCAGCACCGCGCAGCCACCGCGCAACGCCGCGGGACCACCGGTGAAGGGCGCACCATGGATCGCGAGTGCGTACCCCCCCTGCGGTAGCGCGGCGAGGCTCACCGGGTGCCCATCGACCTCCGCGAAGGCCGCCGCGCCGATCCCCGGCAAGTGCGATTCGATGCGCCGCGCGAAGTAGCTGGTGAACAGCACCGAGCCGTCATTCCGCAGGATCAGGTTTTCGAGGAAGGTGCCATTGGGATAGACCGCCAGCGGGCGCGGCGCCGGCTGCGCGCCCGCCGTGCCGGCGAGCGTCGCCATCCCCAATCCACCCAGAACACGCCGCCGCCGCATCCTCGCCTCCTGGCTTCGCATGGTCCGAGGCTAGCGCGGCGATCAGGCCCGAAACCACCCCAAACCCGGGCGGCTATCCGGCGGCTCGCCCGGGCGCTAGAAGTTTTCCCCATGAGCCGTCGCCTCCCCGAACCCGATCCCGACACCGTCCTGATCACCGAATCCGCAGACCTCGCCGCGCTATGCGAACGCCTTGGCGGCGAGGATTTCGTGACCGTCGACACCGAATTCATGCGCGAGCGCACCTATTGGCCGGAGCTCTGCGTCATCCAGCTCGCGGGCACGCACGACGTCGCCGTGGTGGATGCCCTAGCACCCGGCCTCGACCTGGCCCCGCTCGGCGTGCTGCTGGCGAACACGGCGGTGACCAAGGTGTTCCATGCCGCGCGGCAGGACATCGAGATCTTCCTGCTCAAATACGGCGCCGTGCCGACCCCGATGTTCGACACCCAGGTGGCCGCGATGGTCGCGGGCTTCGGCGACCAGGTGAGCTACGACGCGCTGGCCCGGGCGCTCGCCGGCGCCCAGATCGACAAGGCGCACCGCTTCTCGGACTGGTCGGCCCGTCCGCTCTCCGCCTCGCAGATCGCTTATGCGGCGGCCGACGTGACCCATCTGCGGCGCATCTACACGGCGCTCCGCGACAAGCTCGCTCGAGACGGCCGCGACAGCTGGGTCGCCGAGGAGATGGCCGCCCTGCACGAGCCCGCCACCTACCGCCAGGACCCCGAAACCGCGTGGGAGCGCCTCAAGCCGCGCACCCAGAACCGTCGCTTCCTCGGCGTGCTGCAGGCCATCACCGCCTGGCGCGAGATCGAGGCGCAGCGCATCAACATCCCCCGCCAGCGCCTGGTGAAGGACGAGACGCTGCTCGAAATCGCCGCAACCGTGCCGGCGGATGCCAATGCGCTATCCCGCGCGCGCGGCATCAGCGAGGGTTTCGCGCGCGGCAAGTCGGGCGTGACGCTGCTGGCCGCCATCCAGGCCGGCGCCAACCTGCCCGACGCGGCACTGCCCGAGGCGGCGCGCGAACGCACTGGCCCCGCCCCCTCGCCCGCGCTGATCGCGCTGCTCAAGGTGTTGCTGGCGGCGAAGAGTGAGGAGCATGACGTGGCGCCCAAGCTGCTCGCCAACAGCGAGGAGCTCGACAAGCTCGCGACCGGGGAAGGCGATGTCCCCGCCCTGCATGGCTGGCGCCGGACGGTGTTCGGCGAGGCGGCGCTGAACCTGAAGGCTGGACGGCTGGCACTCGGCGTCGAGGGCAAGCGGATCAAGCTGATCGCGGCGGAGTAGGCGACGACCTGGCGCCTTGGGTCCTCAGCCTTCGGCCCGCCATGCGGGCCGCGAGCTCGAATGGGCGAACGCCGGTTGTCCGACGATGCAAGCCGCCGAAGGCGGTGCCCGCCGCCTGAGGGCATGAAAAGCCGTGATTGCGGCGGCCATTCTTCATGACCGCTGCAATCAAGCCTCCCGCACCGCCGGCCGGTCCGGCGGCTGGCGCTGGCCGAAGATGCGATCGACCGCCGCATCCAGCATGCGGAACACATGGCTCACCGCATAGCCAGCGAGGAAGGCGAGCGGCCACAGGCCGAGCGAGATCGCCGCCGCGGTCGGCGAGGCGGTGCTGCCGCCGCGCAAGATCTCGGCCAGCAGCGACACCACGGCGCCGAATGAGGCGCCCAACACCAATGTGGTCAGCATGCGCGACTGCTCGGTGAGCGTAAGCAGCGCGGCGTCCGCGCGCCGCCTGATCTCCCGCAGCACCGAGACGAAGGCGCCGAGCACCGCGAACAGCACCGGCAGCACATAGAGCGTGAGGCCCTCGATCACCACGCGCACCCGGATCGGGCTGGCCCGCTCGGTCTGGGCGTTGATCGGCAGTGCCAGGCGCATCTGCAGGAACTGGTCGGTGGCGTTCTGCAGGATGCGGTCCCGCTCGACGACCATGGTGGTGAACATAGCCGGCTGCAGGCCCGACCCGCAGCTAATCGCCCGCGGCGCGGGGGCGGCAGGTGGAGTGGGTGCGGCCGGGGGCGGTGCGTCCTGCGGGGGCTGCGACGGATCGGGCGACTGGACCGCCTGGACGGGCTCGGGCGGATTGGCGCCGGCGCGCAGGCTCGGGGCGTCGCCCTTGGTGCGCTCCGAGGTTTCGCAGGCCCGGCGGAGCGCCAGCGCCTCGGCTTCCGGCGCGCTGATCAACCGGGCATTTTCGGGAAAGACGCGCAGCAGTCCGACGCGATTGCGCAGCCGCAGCCGCTCGGCGCGCATGGGGCGGCCATCCTCCTGCACCTGCGCATCGGTATCGCTTGCCACCACGTCGAACAGGCCGAACAGCCAGCTGAAGCCGGGCCACAGGGCCGGCGCGATCCACGCCTGCATCTGGCGGTTGTTCTGGTTGACGGCCCGGTTCACGCCCCACAGCCGATTGCAGTTCAGCTCCTGCGACGGGCGCGCGTAGCGGATGATGCCGGTGTCGTCGAGGAAGGGCTGGTCGCAATAGGACAGCGTCGGGTCGAACACGAAGCCCGCCTCGCGCAGCTGACCCATCCGGTCGGTGAGCACCGGCGAGCGGTCGATCGCCCCCGGGGCGCGTGGCGCATTGCGATCGAAATCGCTGTCGATCTGCTGCTGGATGCCGCCCAGCGACGTTTGCAGGCGCTGCGCCTCCTCCTGCAGCGTCTTCCCCGAAAACACATACAGCGCGAAGGTGAGCGTCACGAACACCATGAACACGGCGGTCTGCCGCAGCCGTCGCGCGAGCCCGGCGAAGCGCCAGCCGGATTCCGTGGCCGGATGCAGGCGCACGGGCTCGGGCGCCCCGGTCGTGTGCGGCGGCGCCGCCAGGCAGGGCGCGAGCGCAGGCCCGCCGCGCCGGTCGCGACGGAGGTCCGGCATCACCGCGCCCAGCGTCGCCCCGATCCGCGCGAACCAGCCCGGCACGCGCGCCAGGCAGGCGAGACCGTCATGGTAGCCCTGGGTCACCAGGATGGTGTCGACCGAAGCCGGCAGCACCAGCTGCGCGAGGAAGCTGCGCACCTCCAGCAGGAAGGAGTAGTCGTTGGGCGGCATCAGCTCCTTGGCGTCGGCGATGTGCCCGGCGCGGGAGGAAAAGGCGACGGTGATCGCGGCCACGCGCTCGACGAAGCCGCGCAGGGTTTCCGGCGCGGTGTCCATGGCGCGCGGCGGCTGCACCTTGGGGGCCGCGGTGCCGGCGCCGCGGCTGTCCATGAAGCAGGCCTCGAGCGCGCCAGGCTCGGCGCGGGCAAGATGCCCGAGCAGCGCGTCGATTTCCTGTACCAGGTGCGATAGCCCTTCCACGCTGTAGGCGGGGGCAGGGTTGCGTGCGACGAAGTCCCGAGCCATGGAGCGCCTCCGAACCAACACTCAGGCGAGAACCCTAGCGCTTTCTCCCGGAATCGGGCGTTATTTCACCATTATTAAGACGCCAGCACTCCGGTCATTCGAGCACGATGCCGGCGCCGCGGATCACCGCGCCCAGGCTCTCGATCTCCGCCCGCGCCAGCGTGTCGAGCTCGGCCCGCGTCATCGCCGCGAGGCGGGTGCCGCCCTCCTCGGCGCGACGGCGGATGACCGGGTCCGCGGCGAGGCTGCGAAGCGTGGCGTTCAGCCGCTCCAGCACCGGCTCGGGCACGCCGGCGGGGGCGAAGAAGGCGAACCAGGCATCCATGGTGTAGCCGGGCAGCCCAGCCTCGGCCGTGGTGGGTACGTCGGGCAGCGCGGGGCTGCGCTCGGCACTTGCCGTGGCCAGCGCCTTGATCCGGCCGGCCTGGACCAGCGCGATGCCCGAGGAGGGCGTGGTGATAAAGATCTCGACGCGCCCGCCGGCGACATCCTGGAGCGCGGGTGCTGCGCCGCGATAGGGCACGTGGACCATGGGCGCGCCGATCGCGCGCGACAGCACCTCGCCCGCGATGTGCTGGATCGAGCCATTGCCGGAGGAGGCGAAGTTCACCCGGCCCGGATTGGCCCGCGCATAGGCGATGAACTCGGCCAGCGTATTCGCCGGCAGGTTGGGTGCCGCGAGGACCACGTGCGGCGCCATGGTCGCCATGCCCACGGGCGCCAGATCGCGCACGGGGTCCCAGGCGAGGTTGCGCATCATCGCGGGGTTGCCGGCGTGGTAGCCGGAATACTGCATCAGCAGGGTGTGCCCGTCGGGCACGGCGCGCACCGCCGCCATGATGCCGATATTGCCGTTCGCACCCGGCCGGTTGTCGATCACCACCGGCTGGCCGAGCGCCTGCGACAAACCCTCGGTGAACAGGCGCGCGGCGAAATCGCTGCCGCCGCCGGGCGGGTTGGGCACCATGATGGTGATGGCGCGGCTGGGCCAAACCTGCGCCCGGGCGACGCCTGACAGCAGCAGGGGGGCGGCCAGCAGGGCTCGCTTGGTGATAGCCATGGCGCGGTCGCTCCCTTGGGGCAGTGCGCGCCCCTTCCGCGCCAGCCTGCCACCGCCGGCGCGGCTTGAGAACCGCGCCCGGTCAGACCCGGAAGGAGACCGCCGCCTGGCCGCCGGCTGCCTCGCCGCGCTGCATCGCGTCGTGCAGCACCTCGAGCACCGCCGCCTGCACCCGAAGCGCGGATTCCAACGCCGCCTGGTTGGCGTCGGCGAGGTGGCGCAGCCTCGCCAGCAGCAGCATCGCACGCATCTGCCGCGGCGGCGGCGGGTCGGCGGCGAGCAGGGTCGCGAAGGTCTCCAGCGCGGCCGTCTTCGCCGCGCCGAGGGCGCCCGCCTGCGGATGGCCGGGCACCTTGAGGGCGGCGGTCTCGGCCATCAGCGTGGCGGCCAGCGCCTCGCCGGCCGCCAGCAGCGTGTCGCTCATCGGATGCTCCCCAGTTCGCCGTGATGGCCGTGCCCCGCCTGCGCGCGATCATCCAGCCGCGCCTGCTCCCGCCGCGCAGCTTCGAGCGCGCGGGCCGCCGCGCGGGCTCCAGCGAGGCTCTCCAGAACCTGTTCCTGCCGCCGCGCCTGGGCGAGTGCCGCCTGCGCGGCGTCCCGCGCCATCGCCGCATGGGCGACCTGCGCGCGTCCGCGCGCGGCCTCGGCCAGGGCGCGCGGCATCCAGCCGGCGATCA
>NZ_JAAEDH010000014.1 GCF_018128965.1 Plastoroseomonas arctica | reverse complement strand
CGCGCGGCCACCGCCAACCGGCAGGCCGCGCCGGCTGCCAGCCGCGCGCCCGCGCCACCCGCGACGGGCCCGGTGATCGGGATCGCGGGACAGGCGCGCCGCACCGATGGCACCTGGCGCGGCGCCCTCGATGTCACGCTCGACAGGGTGGCCTTCGCCGACCTCGCGCGGCACTGGCCCGACGGTATCGCACCCGGCGCGCGGCGCTGGATGGGCGAGAACATCACTGCCGGTCAGGCGCGCGACGGGCGATGGCGGATCAGCGGCGAGATCCCGCAGAGCTTCGACGATGTGCGCATCACCGGCCTCACCGGCACCGTCGCCGCCGATGGCGTCACGGTGCACTGGCTGCGCCCGGTGCCGCCCGCGGAGGGCGCGAGCGGGGTCGCGACCTTCAGCCTCGACGCCGTCGATGTGCGCATCAATGGCGGCCAGCAGTCGGGCACCGCGTTGCAGGTGCGCGAGGGCACGCTGCGCTTCACGGGCTTCGCCGCCGGCAATGAGGAGGCGGCGATGGAGTTCCGCCTGACCGGACCCGTAGCCGACGTCATGGGCGTGCTGAAGCATCCGCGCCTGCGCCTGTTCGAGCGCCAGGCGACACCCATCCCCGAGCTGTTCGGGCAGATCACCGACAGCCGCCTCAGCGTCGGCCTGCCGCTGATCGACGCGCTGCCGATCGACGACCTGCGCATCGGCGTTACCGCGCGGATCGAACAGGCGCGCATCCCCGCGGCGCTGCTCGGGCGCGACATCGAGCGCGGCGTCTTCGACCTCACCGCCAACACCGACGGGCTGCGCGTCTCGGGCAATGCCGTGGTCGCCGAAGTGCCCGCGCGCCTCGCCGTGGAGATGGATTTCCGCCGCGGCAACGCCCAGCAGGTGATGACGCGCGAGAGCCTCACCGCGCGGGTGGAGGCGAGCCGCCTCGCGGGCTTCGGTGTCGACGTCGCCGGCATCGTCGAGGGGGCGATCGCCATCGAGGCGCGGCAGGAGACGCGGCGCAGCGGTCAGGCGCGGCTCACACTCCGCGCGGATTTGCGCGAGACCGGGCTGCTGGCCGAGACCTTCGGCTGGACCAAGGCGCGCGGCACGCCGGGCAGCCTGGACGCCGTGCTGCGCTTCCAGGCCGGCCGGCTGCAGGCGATCGAAAGCCTGCGCGCCGAGGCGGCGGGGGCGGTGCTGCGCACCCGTGCCGCCGCATTCCGGGAGAACATGCCCGAGCGTCTGGAGATTCTCGAAGGCCGGATGGGGCAGAGCCGCTTCACCGGCGAGGTGCGCGGGCCGACGCGGGCGGACGGCCCCTGGGGCATCACGCTCGCCGGCCCGGTGCTCGACCTCGGCGGCGTGCTCTCGCGTTCGACGCCCGACGCGCCGCCCGAGCCCAACCCGGCGCCCGAGGCGCCCGGGCCCGCCTTCGACGCGGATCTGCGGTTCGAGCGGGTGCTGCTTGGCCAGGGACGCGAGATGGCAGGCCTGGTCGCGCGCGCGCGGGTCGATCAGCTCGGGGTGGTGCGGGAGGCGCGGGCGAATGGCGGGGCGGGGTCCGGTGCCTTCGAGATCGTCATCACACCGCGGGGCGGACAGCGCGACCTCAGCATCACCGCCGTGGATGCCGGCGCGCTGCTGCGCGATTTCGACGTGCTGCGCACGCTGTATGGCGGCCGCCTCAACGTCACCGGGCGCTATGACAGCAACCGGCCTGGCGCGATGCTGGCCGGCACCGCCGAGATCACCGATTTCGCCATTCGCGACCCGACCGCGCTGGGCAAGCTGCTGCAGGCGATGACGCTGTATGGGCTGTTCGATGCGGCCTCGGGTCCGGGCCTCGCCTTCACGCGCCTGACCGCGCCGTTCCGCCTCTCACCCGGCGTGCTGGAGCTGGAGGATGCGCGCGCCTTCTCGGCCTCCCTGGGCCTGACCGCGCGCGGGCGGATCGACCGGCGCGGCGAGACCGTGGATATTCAGGGCACCATCGTGCCGGCCTATTTCTTCAACTCGCTGCTCGGCAACATCCCGCTGGTCGGTCGGATCTTCTCGCCCGAGGCGGGCGGCGGGCTGTTCGCCGCCACCTACCGCATCCGCGGTCCGATCGCCGATCCTTCGGTGGGCGTCAATCCGCTCGCCGCGCTGACGCCGGGCTTCCTGCGCGGCATCTTCGGCCTGGCCGAGCAGGGTGCCAGCGGCGGCAACCCGGCGGCACCCACCCCGCCTTGACAGCAAGGCGCGAACGGTCACGCTCCGCCTCCAAGCAAGGGAGGCGAGGATGGCCATCACCGGCCTCGGCTACATGGCGATCGGGTCCGACAAGGCCGCCGACTGGGCCGCCTTCGCGACCAGCCTTATCGGCATGCAGCGTGTCGATCGCGGGGCGGGCGTGCAGGCCTTCCGCATGGATGACCGAAGCCAGAGACTGATCGTCTCCGACCAGATCGCGGGCAACGTCATCGGCTGGGAGGTCGAGGATGGCGCCGCATTGGACGCGCTCGGCGCGCGCCTCGATGCGGCGGGCGCCCGGGTCGAGCACGGCGCGGGGCGCCTGGCGGAGGAGCGCCAGGTCGCGGGGCTGATCCGCTTCCTCGATCCGCAGGGCACCCAGCTCGAGGCCTTCCACGGCGCGGTGCGCGCTGATGCTGCGTTCCGACCGGGGCGACCGATCAGTGGCTTCCGCACCGGCGCGCTGGGGATGGGGCACGCGGTGCTGCACGTGGCCGATGCCGAGGCCCTGGTGCCGTTCTACCGCGACGTGCTCGGCTTCGGCGTGACGGACTTCGCGCGCACGCCCTACCCGCTGTATTTCTTCCACGTGAATGGCCGCCACCACAGTTTCGCGATGGTGGGCTCCGGCCAGTCCGGGCTGCACCATTTCATGGTGGAACTCGGCAGCCTCGACGATGTGGGGCAGGGGCACGACATCGCGCGCACCGAGGCGGGACGCCTCGCCTATGGGCTGGGGCGGCACACCAACGACCACATGACCTCCTTCTACGCGCACACGCCCTCGGGCTTCTTCGTGGAGATGGGCTGGGGGGCGCGGACCATCGACCCCGCGACCTGGCAGCCCGAGGAGATGCACAACGGCCCGAGCCTCTGGGGCCATGAGCGCTTCCACATGCCCGAGACGCAGCGCGACCGGATGCGCGCGATGGCGCTGCGGGCGGCCGCCGAGGGCATCCGCGCGCCGGACCCGAACCCGGGGCCATACTCGGGCTGCGCCTGGGCCGACGCGCTGCCCCGCGCATGAGGGCGCTCGCCCTTGCCTTCGCGCTGCTCGCCGTGCCGGCCATCGCGCAGGAGGCGTTCCCGAGCCGCCCGATCCAGATCATCAACCCCTACCAGGCCGGGGGAGCCACAGACACGCTCACCCGCGTGCTCGCCGCGGCGATGGCGGAGCGGCTCGGACAGCCGATGGTGGTGATCAACCGCGACGGCGCGGCCGGGGCGGTCGGCACCGCGCAGGGCGCGCGCGCCGCACCGGATGGGCACACGCTGGTCTTCGCGCCGGCGCTCGTGCTCTCGGTGCTGCCGGTGACGCAGGCGGGCGCGGGCTATGGGCCGGATGCGCTGCGCCCGGTGTGTCAGGCCTTCTCCAACGCGCAGGCGATCCTGGTACGCGCCGACAGCCCGCTGCGCTCATTGTCCGACCTGGTCTCCGCCAGCCACGCGACGCCGGGCGGGCTGGCCTATTGCACGCTGGGCATCGCCTCGATCCCGCATATGGCCATGCTGCAATGGCTGGCCGCGTCCGGGGCGGCGATGCCGCATATCCCCTATCGCGGCGACGGCCCGGTGATCACCGAGGTTCTGGCCGGGCGCATTCCGGCGGGCGCGGTGGTGCTGGCCTCGGCATCGGGACGCACCGATGTGCGCCTGCTCGCGGTGTTCGACACGGCGCGCAACCCGGGCTTCCCCGACGTGCCGACCGCGATCGAACAGGGGTTCGACGTCGCACCCACCAGCTTCGGCGGCGTCTTCGCGCCGCGCGCGGTGTCCGACGCACGGGTAGCGGTGTTGGAGGCGGCCTGCATGGCCGCAGCGCGGTCCGAGAGCTATCGCGCCGCCGCGCGGCGCGCCCTGCAGCCGGCGGCGTATTTTGCGGATGCCGCCGTGTTCGGCGAACGCCTCGCGCGCGACATCGCGGAGAAGGCGGCGCTGCTGCGGACGATCAGGCCCGCGGAGTAGCGGGCGCTATTCCCGGCGGGTCTGGTATTCCGGCAGGCCGTCATCGCAGCGCATCCAGGGCTGGCGGCTGCGCACCCAGATATGGTCGCCCGGTGGCGATGCGGCGGGGTTGTCGAGCGTGGCGGCAGCGATGTCGATCTCGTCGGGGTGTTCGGAAGAATCATAGGTGAGCGTGGTGCCGCAACTGCCGCAGAATCCGCGCGCGACATTCTCGCTTGAGGCGAAATTGGTCGGCGAGCCCTTGGTCCAGCGAAAGCGTTCGGCGGCGAAGGTGACCCACGCCACCAGCGGTGCGCCGGCCGCCATCTGGCAGGTGCGGCAATGACAGAAGGTGGCGTGGAAGGGCGTCCCGCCCGCTTCGTAGCGCACCGCCCCGCACAGGCATCCACCTTCGACCATCGCGTCCTCCTCAGCCACGCAGCAATCCGCGCATGGGGGAGAACCCGCCGGCCTCGGGGAAGGTTGCGGCGATGGTCCGCTCGGGCAGTCGCAGATGCTCGCGCAGCAGGGGCAGGATCAGGCCGCGCAAGTCGGTGGTGGGGGCGAGGTCGCGGCGTTCGAATAGCTGGTCGGGTGCGAGGCCCGGCCAATCCGCGATGACGCGCCCGCCGGCGACCGCGCCGCCCAGCAGGAAGGCTGCGCCGCCGGTGCCGTGATCCGTGCCGGCGGAGCCGTTCAGCGCGGCGGTGCGGCCGAATTCCGTCATCACCAGCACCGCCGTGCGCCGCCACACCGGGCCCAGCGCTTCGCGCAGCGCGCCCAGCGCCTCGTCCAGCGCACCCAGCGTGTTGGGCAGCCGCTGCGCCTGGTTCGCATGCGTGTCCCAGCCGCCCATGTCCAGCGCCGCCACGCGCGGTCCATCTGCCTCCGCCAGCAACCGCCCGGCGGTGCGCGCGAGCTCGGCCGTGGGGTTTTGCGGCCGCGGCCCTCCCGCTTGCGTCCCCTGGGGCTGCGGACCCAGCGCGCCGGCGGTGAAGGCGCGCTGGGCCAGGCCCTCGCGCATCGCGGGACCCAGCAGCGGGTCGGGCGCGTTCAGGGCGGCGATGCGGGCCATGAGGTCGTCCTCCGGCCGCGCCGCGGTGAGCGGGGCGTAATTGGCCACGATCGTCGGCCCGCGCATCAGAAGCGGAATGTCGGTGCCGAGTGCCATGCCGTTGCGCGCGCCGCGCGAGGGCTCCGGCAGCCCCGCCAGCGCGCGGTTGAGCCAGCCGGAGGTGCCGATCCGCGCCTCGCCCGATTCGAGCAGCGCCTGTGCGTCGAAATGGCTGCGCGTGCGGTAGGGGCCGGCGATGGCGTGGACCACCAACGCTTCGTTGGACTGGAACATCGCGTGGATGTTGGTCAGCCGCGGATGCAGCCCGAAGCGCCCGCCGAGGTCGAGCGGCCCGCCCGGCGCGCCGGGATCACGCGCCTCGCCGGGGCGCAGCGCCGCGAAGCCGGGATCGCCATAGGGCGGCACCGCGGCCAGCCCATCGAGCGCCCCGCGCAGCAGCACCACGACCAGGCGCGCATCGCCCGGCGCCCGGGCAAAAGCGAGGCGCGTGGACCCCAGCGTGGCGGCTGCGCCGAGGCCGAGGAGCAGGGTGCGGCGGGGCAGATGTTCGTTCATCGGCGCTGGAACTCCGGGCTGGTGAACAGCAGGGTGAGCGCGTCGCGTCGCGACCCCGCACGGCTCATCTCGCGCAGCGTGGTGGGGTTGGCGAGCGGGCCCATCACCTGCTCGGCCAGCGCGGCGGGGTCGGCGCCGCCGGCGGAGCGGCCGGCCACGGCATGCGCCCATTCGACGCGGCGCAGCATCGCCTCCGGCCCGGTCCAGGCGGGGGCCGTGTCCGGCCAGCCATCGGGGGCCGGCACCTGCCACAGGGGCTGGCCGAGCCGGGCCATGGTGGCGACGACGCCCAGGCCCTCGGGGGCGGGGAAGCCCACAGCCCGCAGAACGGCGACGATGTAGTCCTGCGGGCAGCGCAGTTTCGTCAGCGGCCGGTCCCAGGCTTCGGGGATGCCGATCAGGGCGGCGGAGGCCGCGCCCAGATCGCCGCGCGTGTCGCGCAGCGCGCCCTCGACGCGGCGGATGGCGGCGGGGGGCGGCGTGTCCGCCACGAAATGGCGCACCAGCTTTTCGGCGAGGTGCCGGTGCGTCGCGGGGTGGTTGGCCAGGAACGCCAGCGCTTCGGGCGCGCTGCGCTCGCCTTCGCCGAAGGTCCGCCCCATCAGCGTCTTCGTCCCCGGCTCGTGCCGGTTCACGTTGAACCAGACCCCACCACCCGGCTGCGTGAAGGGCCGCATCTGCCAGCCGGTGAGGATGCGCGCGAAGGCCGTCACGTCCGCCTGGCTGTAGCCGGCCGCGGGCGAGACGCTGTGCAGTTCCAGCACCTCGCGCGCCAGGTTCTCGTTGAGGCCGAGGTTGCGCCGCCAGCCGATCGGGCTGTTCGGCCCCGTGGACTGGTTGTTGTCGAGGTAGCCGAGCATGACCGGGTGCAGCACCGCGGCTTCCAGCAGCTTCGCGAAGGGACCTGTGACGTTGGGCCGGATCGCCTCGCGCACGTAGTGCCCGGCATGGGCGGCGACGACCGGGCTGCGGCGGATGTTGAAGGCGAAGTGGTTCGCCCAGAACGCAACCAGGCGTTCGCGGAAGGGGGTCGCCGTGGCCAGCAGCACGCCGGTATGGGCGCGCGTCTCGGCCTCCCCGATCAGGCGGAGCTGGCGCGGCAGCACGGGCGCGAGGGGCATGGCCGGCGGTGCCGCAGCGGCGGCGGTGCGCGCCTGCTCGCGCTCGGTGCGGTCGCGCAGCAGGGCCTCGGCGATCTCGCCGTAGCCGGGCAGGCCGGCGGGCAGGGCAGGGGCGGGCACGTCCGGGCGGAGCTGGCCAGCGAGCCAGGCCTCCGGATCGGCAGCCAGGGGCTCGTCCGGGCGGCGACCCAGGCCGAAGCGGATGGCGGCGATGGCGGCGCGCTGCGTCATGGCGTCAACCTAGAACAAGGATGCGCGCCGCGTCGCGTGCCGAAACAATCCGTAGCGCCGGTAACGAACCGTTCACGCCCGCTCGGGCAGGCTCGGGGTGCGCGGCGAAAACGCCGGCAAGGAGTGACAGAAAGCATGCTCGAGCCCGCCTCGCTTCCGGCCGCACGACGCGCGTCCCGCCACAGGCCCGCCCCGCCCGCCGCGCGGCGCTACGCCTGCGAGGTGCTCTGGCATTGCGCGCGCGAAGGCGAGCGCGCCGATCTTTGGTTGGTCATCGCTCCCTCGCACCGCGCTGCGGGCGAGCATGTCCGCGCGCGCCTCGCCGGTCTCGACCGGCTGCGCCTGCGCCTGTGGCGGCCCGACGAGCCGCCGGGCGAGCGGATCGAACTGCTCTGGTACATGTGAGTATCGGCACGCGTTCTGCCTCGTGCCGAGCGCCGCCGCTCGTCCGCCGTTTGAGGGCATGAGCATTATGAACGGCTTGCAAATCGGAGCGGTTCGGAGCATCTAGCGCCCGATCAGATGATTCCGTCCGCGGGCGGCTCGGGGCGCAGCCTCGGGCCCGGGCCCGTTCATGTCTATGGAGGCCCACCGTGGCGCGCACCCCACTCGACCGCATTCGCAATATCGGCATCACCGCGCATATCGATGCCGGCAAGACCACGACCACCGAGCGCATCCTCTACTACACCGGCAAGTCGCACCGCATCGGCGAAGTCCATGACGGCAACACCACCACCGACTACATGGAGCAGGAGCGCGAGCGCGGCATCACCATCACCTCCGCCGCCGTCACGGCCGTGTGGAATGATGTGCGCATCAACGTCATCGACACGCCCGGCCATATCGACTTCAACATCGAGGTGAACCGTTCCCTCCGAGTGCTCGACGGCGCGATCTTCATCATCGAGGGCGTGGCCGGCGTGCAGCCGCAGTCCGAGACGAACTGGCGCCTGGCCGACCGCTACAACGTCCCGCGCATCATCTTCATCAACAAGCTCGACCGGACGGGTGCCGATTTCTACCGCGCCGCCGCGACGCTGACCGAGAAGCTCGGCATCAACTGGATCGCGCTGCAGCTGCCCATCGGCATCGAGGACACCCTCAAGGGCATCGTCGACCTCGTCACCATGAAGGCGCTGATCTGGGAAGGCGACGACCTGGGCGCCCAGTACCATGAGGAAGAGATCCCCGACGACCTGAAGGAGAAGGCGGCCGAATACCGCCAGATCCTGCTCGACAACGCGCTGTCGGTCGACAACGCCGCGATGGAAGAATACTTCGACAAGGGCGATGTCTCGGTCGAGACGCTGAAGCGCTGCATCAAGCGGGGCACCATCGACGGCAGCTTCCGCCCGGTCTTTTGCGGCTCCGCATTCAAGAACAAGGGTGTGCAGCCGCTGCTCGATGGCGTGGTCGACTACCTGCCGAGCCCGATCGACATTCCCGGCATCCGCGTCGCACTCGAAGAAGGCGAGGAGGAGGGCCAGAATCCTGACCGTCGCGTCATCCCCGCGAACGAGGACTCGCCCTTCGCCGGGCTCGCCTTCAAGATCATCAACGACAAGTACGGCAACCTCACCTTCGTGCGCGTCTATGCCGGTGTGCTCAAGACCGGCGACATGGTCATGAACACGACCAAGGGCCACAAGGAACGCGTCGGCCGCATGTTCCAGATGCACGCCGACAAGCGTGAGGAAATCAAGGAAGTCTCCGCCGGCGACATCGCCGCCTTCGTGGGGCTGAAGGACACCGGCACCGGCGACACGCTGGCCGACCAGTCCGACCCCGTCGTGCTCGAGCGCATGGCTTTCCCGGTCCCGGTCATCGACATCTCCGTCGAGCCGAAGACCAAGGAGGGCGTCGAGAAGATGACCCTCGGCCTGCAGAAGCTGGCCGGCGAGGACCCCTCGCTGCGCCTGAAGACCGACCAGGAGACGGGCCAGACCATCCTCTCGGGAATGGGCGAGCTGCACCTCGAGATCATCATCGACCGCCTCAAGCGCGAATACGGCGTGGACGCCCACATCGGCGCGCCGCAGGTGGCCTATCGCGAGACCATCACGAAGTCCCACACCGAGATCTACACCCACAAGAAGCAGACCGGCGGGTCGGGCCAGTACGCCGAGGTGAAGATCACTTTCGAGCCGAAGGACCGCACCACGGGCATCGAGTTCGTCAACGCGACGACCGGCGGCTCGGTGCCGCGCGAATACATCCCCGCGGTCGAGAAGGGCATCAAGGTGCAGGCCGATACAGGCGTGCTCGCGGGCTTCCCGACCGTGGACTTCAAGTACTCCCTGGTCGACGGCAAGTACCATGACGTCGACTCGTCGGCCCTGGCCTTCGAAATCGCCGCCAAGGCCTGCTTCCGCGAAGGCATGAAGAAGGCCGGCCCGGTCATCCTCGAGCCGATCATGGACGTGGAAGTGACCACGCCGCAGGACCATGTCGGCGACGTCGTGGGCGACCTCAACCGCCGCCGCGGCGTGATCCAGAACCAGGAAATGGCCGGGACGTCCGTGCTCGTCCGCGCCCATGTGCCGCTCAAGGAGATGTTCGGCTACATCTCCAACCTGCGGGGCATGACCAAGGGGCGCGCCAGCTTCTCGATGCAGTTCCACCACTACGATCCCGTGCCGCGCAACGTCGCGGACGAGATCATGAAGGCCTCGGCCTAATACACCTCCGGCGGCGCCCAGGCGGGCGCCGCCGCGAGCGGCCCGGGGCGGCCGAACAGGAAGCCCTGCGCCTCGTCGCAGCCGCTGGCGATCACGGCGGCAAATTGCTCCTCGGTCTCCACACCTTCGGCCGTGATGCGCATCTTCAGCACCTTGCACAGGTCGCTGATGGCGCGCAGCAGCGCGGCATCGCCCCCCGATGCCCAGATGCTGCGGACGAACATCCGGTCGATCTTCACCCGCGTGAACGGGAAGCGCTGCAGCGCGCTGATCGAGGAAAAGCCCGTCCCGAAGCCATCCATGGCGATGCCGACGCCCAGATTGCGCAGGCCATGGAGCACGCCGAGCACCATCTCCGTGTCGCGCAGCATCGCATGCTCGGTGATCTCGACCTCCAGGCGCGCCGGATCCAGGCCGGTCTCGCCCAAGACAGCGGCGAGGCGGGGCGGAAGGTCAGGGGTGAGCTGCCGCAGGGAGACGTTGACGGAGAGTTTCGGGCGACCGGCGAGGGCCACGGTCTGCTCGCAGCCGCGGCGGATCGCCCAGTCGCCGAGCGGCACGATCAGCTCGGCGCCCTCCGCGACGGGAATGAAGGTCTGCGGCGGGACGAGCCCGCGCTCGGGGTGGCGCCAGCGCAGCAGGGCCTCGTACCCCACGATCCGGCGGCTGGGCACCTCGATGAGCGGCTGGTAGTGCAGGTCGAAAGCGCCGCTGCCCAGCCCGCGCCGAAGATCCTCCGAGAGGCTGCGGCGAACCTGCATCCGCAGCGTGGCCTCAGGTTCGAAGAAGCGGTAGCAGCCGCGCCCGGCATTCTTGGCGCGATAGAGCGCGAGATCGGCGTTGCGCATCATCTCGTCCGGCCCGCACCCGTCATGGGGAGCGAGTGCCACGCCGACGCTGGCGCTGATGTCGGCGCGATGGCCTTCGAGTTCGTAGACGCGCCCCAGGGCATCGATGATGCGTCGCGCCAGCTCGGCCATGTCGCCTGCGTTCGCGTGCCGGCGGATCAGGGCGAACTCGTCGCCACCGAGGCGCGCGACGAGGTCACCCGGCTGGGCCAGGTTGCGCAGCCGCCCCGCCACCGCCCGCAGCAGCAGGTCGCCCAGCGGATGCCCGAGCGTGTCGTTCACCTGCTTGAACCGGTCGAGGTCGATCCAGACCAGGGCTGCCGGTATGCCGGCACCATCGCCGGCAAGCGCCTCGTCGAGGGTCTTGCGGAACAGCAGGCGGTTGGCGAGGCCGGTCAGCGCATCATGATGCGCCATGTGGGCGATGTGCTCCGCGGCGCGGCGCTGCTCGGTGATGTCCTCATGGGTCGCGACCCAGCCGCCATCGGGCATCGGCTGGTGCTTGATCATCACCGTCCGGCCATTGGCCATTTCGACCACGGTCTCGCTCGGCTCGTTCCTCTCGGCGATTTCGTCACGCCAGACCAGATACTCCTCGGGGGTCATGCGCGGACAGCTGCCGGCCGCGAAGCGCAGCGCGATGATGTCGCGGAGTGGCATGCCCGGCGTGATGCTCTCATGCGCGATATCGTAGAGTTCGGCGTAGCGCCGGTTGGCCAGGATCAGCCGTTGCGCGCCGTCGAAGAAGCATACCCCGTGGGACATGCGTTCGAGGGCCGTCTCGAGCCGCAGCAGCCGGGTCGAGAACGTCGAAACGTCGAGGGTCCCGGCCGGCAGGTCGACGGCGGGCGTGCGGCGATGCTCCGCTCCGTCCGGGATGCGTCGTCGTCCCATCGACCGGATATACCTCCGCCATGTTGTCAGCTTGTTGCGATGCGGTGAACATACTGTAACGGATGGCGTTTGGATGCGTAATTTGTAACAATTGCGCGTGCGTAGAGGACTACCGCAGCTTTGCTCGTATCCCAGGGACTTTGCTCTTGTTCGGCAGACGTGACGGGACGAAGGTTGGAATGTTGAACCTGAAGCGCTCGAAAGCAACCGTCCGTGCGAATCATTCCTGCCCTTCTCGTCGCGACCGCGGTGCTTCTGCCTGGCGCGGCGCTGGCCAACTACTACGTCTACTGCGCCAACGACCGCATCGAGGTCGAAAGCCGCGACCCTAACCAGATGCGCATCGCGCGAGGCTCCGGCGTCTGCCAGATGGGCCCGACCTTCGGCTTCCTCTCCGACGCGCAGAACTTCGCCCAGCGCAATTTCGGCGGGGCCGGCCGCTCCTGCTCGTGCCGGTGAGGGCCGGGCTCGCGCTCGCCGCCCTGTTGCTTACGGCGATGCCCGCCGCTGCGGCCTGGACGGTCTTTTGCGTCAATGGGCGCGTCACCGTCGATGCGCGCTCCGAAGCCGTGCTGCGGGCGGACCGCGGCACCGCCTGCGCGCTCAGCCGCGGCTTCTCCTCGCTGCCCGAAGCGCAGGCGCAGGCGCAATCCCGCACCGGCGGTGTCGGCGGCTTCTGCTCCTGCCGCTGACGCGCCGCGCCCCCGCCCGAGGTTGCGCGAGCCGCGCGCCTCTTCCAGATTGCCGGGCACCGACTGCGGAGTGGCCATGACCCCGTCCCACCCGACCATGCCGCGCCGAACCGGGCGGCGCGGCTGATGCCCATTTCGCGCCGAACCTGGCTCTGGGGCGGGGGCGCGCTCCTCGTGGGCGGCGGCATCGCTGCGGCCGTCATCTTCGACGACGAGGAGGAGGACGGCTTCCCGGTCACCCTCGGCCCGCCGCGCTGGTCGCCTCCCTTCCTGCGCTACACCCTCGCCGGGCAGGACCGCCTCATGGTCCTCGTCCGCCGCGCCGAGACCGAGACGCTGCCCGCGAGCGAATCCCGCGCCCCCGCAAGCGGCGACCGGCTCGAGGTGCGTGGCTTCGACGCCGGCACCCTCGCGCCGCTGTTCACGGCACCGGTGGCCTCGGTCGCCGCCAATGGCGCGCCCTCGGCCGGGCTGCTCGGCGAACACGCGGCCACGGTCTGGATCTTCGCTGACACCATCGGCGCCGTCTCCGCCGTCGATGGCCAGGTGCTGATCGAACGCCAGGGCCTGGTCACCCTGACGCCGGACCTCGGCGGCGTGCTGGCGCAGCCGCGCCTGTCCATCTGGATGGCCGCCGACGGGCTGATGCTGCAGACCCCCAACGGCCCGCTGCGCTTCCACCCGCGCACGCTGCGCGCCGAGCCGCTGCCGGCCACTGGCGAGGCGCTGCCGCCTCCGCGCACCACCGCCCCCTATGATTTGCGCGCGCCGGCACCCTTTCGCGTCACCGAGGCGCGCATCGGCGACACCTGGTTCGGCCTGCCGCCCGCCAATACGCCTCCCGTCGCCGGCACTCGCCGCCCCGCCATCCCCGGCGCCCGTTTCCTGCCCGGCGGAGGCCAGGCGCCGGCCGCCGCCCAACGCCTGTTCCGCGCCGCCCTCGCCAGCGTGCCGGGGAGCGTGGCCGCGCCCGATCCCGGCTTCCAGAGCAGTGCGGCGCGCGCCGCACCTCCCGCGCCTGCGAACACCGCGCTCCGCCTCGACGCCCCGACGCCGATCGCCTTCGAGGCCGCCACCCTGGGGCAGGCGGGCTTCCTCACCCTCAGCCCGCACCCGGACAGCGAGCCGATCCGCCCGCCGGGAGCGCCGGGCCTGCTCATCCTCCACCGCGCCAACGAGGCCGGCCTGGCACTCACCCGGATCACCGCCCAGGGCAGCGCGACCTGGACCACGGCGCTGCCCCTGGTGCGGCTGATCTCCGCCATTCCCGGCGATGGACCGCTCCTGCTCGCGGGGACCGACAACGCCGGCACCGAAGCCCTCGTCTCCATCAACCTGGACACGGGCGCCGCCGTGAACCGTCCCCTGGCGGAGTGACGCGACCGCCGGTTTCGTGTCGGCGCCGCCTTTCGAGGTCGGGACCGGTGCGCAAACCGCCCTACGCGCTCCCGATGCTCTGGGCCGACTGCGCCGGGCGATCGGCAGGCTCGCCCGGCCGCAATCGCAGCCCGTCGAGGAAGACGTCGACCAAGCGCGTCACCCGTTCCTGCCAACCGGGTCCTTCCTGGAGGTAGGCGAGCCCGATGATGGTCCGCATCAGGTCTTCCGGGCCGATATCGCCCCGCGCCTCGCCGCTATCGACCGCCGGTGCGAGCAACATCGCGATGGCCTCGTGCATGTGGACGGCCGAGAACGCCATCAGCTCCGGCGGCTTGTGCGTGGCCAGGGCCAGCGCCGCCGCCATGCCCTTCTTCGTCGCGATGAACTGCACCACCGCCTGGACGAACCGCCGCAGCCCCTGCAGGCCCTGCACCTCGCCCGCAAGCTGGCGGGCGAACTCCGCCAACTGCTCAACCTCGCGCCGGTACACCGCCTCGTAGAGCGCCTCGCGGGTCGAGAAGTGGCGGTAGAGCGTGCCGATCCCCACGCCAGCCCGGCGTGCGACGGCCGCCAAACCCGCCTCTGTCCCGCCTTCGCTGAACACGGCCTTCGCCGCCTCCAACACGCGTTCTCGATTTCGAAGCGAGTCGGTCCGTGGCTTACGCTCCCTCCGGGCTGGTTCGGTCATCGGCGACCCTAGCGCTCCTCGCACAAAGCGGAGGCATACTCCGTTTTTTCACTTGAAAGCGGAGACCTCCTCCGCATATGTCGCCACGACGGCATCGAGGGACAACCTCCCTGGCGCCGCCACCATCCCGTGCCGGCAAACTAAGTGCCCTGGCCCGGACGGCCTACCCCGAAACAGCCATATCGGAGGCTCCGCATGAGCATGTCGGTCACGCTTACCGTGAACCGCGTCCCGCACACGGTCCAACTCGACGACCCCCGCGTCACCCTGCTCGACCTGCTGCGCGAGCGGCTGGACCTCACCGGCACCAAGAAGGGCTGCGACCGCGGCCAGTGCGGCGCCTGCACCATCCTGCTCGACGGGCGCCGCGTGAATTCGTGCCTCGCACTCGCCATCAGCCATGACGGCGCCGAGATCCAGACCATCGAAGGCCTTGCCGAGGGCGGCGCGCTGCACCCGGTACAGGCCGCCTTCATCGCCCATGACGCTTTCCAGTGCGGCTTCTGCACGCCCGGCCAGATCATGAGCGCCATCGGCCTGATCGACGAGGGCCAGGCCGGCGAGGATCCCGAGCGGGTGCGCGAGGGCATGAGCGGCAATCTCTGCCGGTGCGGCGCCTATCGCGGCATCACCGAGGCGGTGATCGAGGCGACGCGCTCGATGGCCGAAGACGCCCAGGAGAAAGCGGCATGAACCGGTTCGAATACATACGGCCGCGCAGCGTGGCCGAGGCAGTTGCGGCCGCCGCGATCCCCGGCAGCGCCTACCTCGCCGCCGGCACCAACCTGCTCGACCTGATGAAGATCGGCGTCGCGCGGCCCGGGCGGCTGATCGACCTGAACCACCTCCCGGGCCTCGACGCCATCGAGACCCTGCCCGGCGGCGCCGTGCGGATCGGCGCGCAGGTGCGCAACGCCGAACTCGCGCATGACCCCGAGTTCGCCCGCCGCTTCCCCGCCGTGGCGGAGGCCCTGCTTTCCGGCGCCTCGGCGCAGCTGCGCAATGCCGCGACGGTCGGCGGCAACCTGATGCAACGCACGCGCTGCGCCTGGTTCCAGGACACCGCGAGTGCCTGCAACAGGCGCGAGCCGGGCACGGGCTGCGACGCTTTGGGCGGCGAGAACCGGATGCACGCGGTGCTGGGCTGGAGCGAGCACTGCATCGCCACCCACCCCTCCGATTTCTGCGTCCCGCTCGTCGCACTCGACGCCGTGGTGGAAATCGAGGGCGCCGGTGGCCGGCGTGACATCCCGCTGGCGGATTTCCACCTGCTGCCCGGCACCACGCCGGAGCGGGAGAGCGTGCTTGCTCCGGGCGAACTGGTCATTGCCGTCCGCCTGCCCGCCGAGGCGGCCGGCTTCGCCGCGCATGCCCGCTACGCGAAGCTGCGCGAGCGCACCTCCTACGCTTTCGCCGTGGTCTCCGCCGCGGCGGGCCTGCGCATCGCGAATGGCCGCATCGTCGAGGCGCGGCTGGCACTCGGGGGCGTCGCGGCCAAGCCCTGGCGCGCCGAGGCCGCCGAGGCCTCGCTCGCCGGCGCCGCACCCGATGCCGACGCCTTCCGTCGCGCAGCCGAGATCGCGATGGCAGAGGCCAAGCCCTCCGGCGACAACGCCTTCAAGATCGAGCTGGCGCGGCGCATCGCCATCCGCGCACTGACCCAGGCAGCCGCCGGCACGCCGGACCGCCTGCCCGCACTCCCCGCCTCGTCCTTTGCGTCCAACGCGGGCGCCCCCAACATGGGAGGTCTTCATGTCTGACGTCCAGCGCATGCGCCATGGTTCCTCGATCGGCCTGCCGGTCACCCGCCGCGACGGCCACGACAAGGTCACCGGCCAGGCCCGCTTCGCCGCCGACAACCACCCCACAGGGATGCTGTACGCGGTGCTCGCCACCAGCCGGATCGCGCGCGGTCGCGTCGCCTTCCTCGATGTCGCCGCGGCGCGCGCGCACGTCGGCGTGGTCGAGGTGATGGTGCCGGGAAACCGCCCGGCGCTGGCGATCCACCCCGACGACAAGTCCGTGCCGTTCTCGTTCAAGATGGACCTGCTGCAAGATGACCGCGTGCGCTACGCCGGCCAGTCCATCGCCGTCGTCATCGCCGAGACACTGGAAGCCGCGACGGAAGGCGCCGCCCTGCTCGCCCCCCGCTACGCGGCCGAGGCGGTCGAGGTGACGCTCGACGCCCCCGGCGCCTTCGTGCCGGAAACGGTGGGCGTCGGCGCCCCGGCGGAACAACGCCATGGCGACGTCGAGGCTGGCCTGGACCACGCCGCGCACCGGATCGAGACGACCTACGAGACGCCGCTGCAGTTCCACAACGCGATGGAGCCGCACGGCATCGTCGCCGCCTGGGATGGCGACGCGCTGTCGATTGACATGCCGACCCAGGGCCTCGCGCTGACCCAGATGCGCATCGCCGCCTTCTTCGGCATCCGGATGGAGGACATCCACATCCGCAGCCCCTTCATCGGCGGCGGCTTCGGCTCGAAGCTGCTGGCCGGGCCGCAGGTGCTGGGCATCCTCGCGGCGAAGCTGGTCGGGCGGCCGGTGAAGCTGGTGCTGACGCGGGCGCAGATGTACGGCCCCGTCACGCATCGCTCGGCCACGCGCCAGTCGCTGCGGCTGGGTGCCGCGGCGGACGGCCAATTGACCGCCATCGACCACCACGTGCGCACCGCGACCAGCCGCCACGATGACTTCCTCGAGCCCTCCGGCGGCATCTCGCACAGCCTCTACGCATCGCCCGCGATCGCGACGACGGCCGATGCGGTGCGCCTGGACACCGGCACGCCGGGCTTCATGCGCGGCCCGGGCGAGGCCAGCGGCTCCATCGCGCTGGAAAGCGCGATGGACGAGATGGCGGCCGCCTGCGGCATCGACCCGCTGGAGTTCCGCCTGCGCAACTACGCCGAGGTGGAGCCGATCACGGGAAAACCCTTCTCCTCCAAGGCGCTGCGTGACTGCTACGCGCAGGGGGCCACGACGTTCGGCTGGGCGGGGCGTCCCCTGGCGCCGCGGCAGATGCGCGACGCGGACGGGTTGCTGGTCGGCTGGGGCCTCGGCACCGCGATCTTCCCGGCCATGATGTTCCAGGCCGAGGCGCGCGCCGTGCTGCGGCGCGACGGCACCGGCCTGGTGGAAGCCGGCATCCACGACATGGGGCAGGGCGCCTGGACCGCCTTTGCGCAGATCGCGGCCGACAGCCTCGGCCTCGACATCGACCAGGTGGAGTTCCGCGGCGGCCGATCCGACCTGCCCAATGCCGGCATCGCCGGCGGCTCCGGCCATACCGCGACGGCGGGCGGCGCGATCCATGCGGCCGGCGGTCAGGCCATCGCGCGCCTGACCGAGCTGGCGGTGGCCGATCCGCGCTCGCCGCTGTTCGGCGCCGGCAATGTCGGCGTGGTGGCCAGGGATGGCCGCCTAGTGCGGTGGGACGACGAAAGCCGCGGCGAGACCTATGGCGACATCCTCGCCCGCGCCGGGCTGGACATGGTGGAGGGGCAGGGCAGTGCCGCAGCCGACCAGGCCACGGCGGAGCAGTATTCCCTGCACGCGCATGGCGCGGTCTTCGCCGAGGTGAAGGTGGACCCCGAGCTCGGGCAGGTCCGCGTGACCCGCCTGGTCGGCGCCTTCGCCGCCGGACGGATCATCAACCCGCGCATGGTGCGCAGCCAGTATTACGGCGGCATGATTTGGGGCCTGTCCTTCGCGCTGCACGAACATGCCGCGATGGATGTTCGGACGGGCCGGGTGATGAACGCCGACCTCGCCGAATACCGCGTGCCGGTGAACGCCGACGTGCCCTCGGTGGAGGCGATCCTGGTCGAGGAGGAGGATCCGCACGTGAACGCGCTCGGCATCAAGGGCGTCGGCGAGATCGGCATCACCGGCACCGCCGGCGCAATCGCGAATGCGGTCTGGCACGCGACGGGTGTTCGCGTGCGGAAGTTCCCGATCGCGCTGGAGGCGTTCAGCGGCGCCTGAGGTGGCGGGGGGCGCCACCGCGCCCCGCTAGCGCCGCAGGAAGTGGGTTCCGGTCGCTTCCATGACCACGACGCCGTCGGCGAGGCGGGTTGCGGTGTGGCGAAGCACCGCGACGCCCAGCGGCCGCCCGGTGCGGGACGGCTTGGTCTCCAGCACTTCGGTGCGGATGACGATGGTCTCGTTGGGTCGCAGTGGCGCGGGCCAGCGCGTGTCGATGCGGTTGCCGCCTTCGGAGATGGCGCCGAACACGCCGCTGCCCATGATGCGGCCGAAGCAGGCGGACAGGGTGTGCAGGCCGCTCGCGATGAGTTCGCCGAACAGGCTGTCCTTCGCCGCGACCGGGTCGATGTGGAAGGGCTGCGGGTCGTAGAGCGTGGCGAAGGCGATGATCTCGGCTTCGCTGAGCGTGAGCGTGCCGAATTCGAAGACCTGGCCGGGGGTGATGGCGTCGAGCGAGGGGATGGGGGTCATGCCGGCTGGTTTATTGATGGAATGGCGGCGCGCCTAGCGGGCACCCACCGCCTCAGGCACACCATCCACCCGGTCCGCTCCGCGGCCGCAAGCCCGAATCGCGAACGCCGGCAGTCCGGCGAGCCAAGCGGCCGTCGTGTCGAAGGCACGCCTCCGGCGTTATGTCCGCGCCCGGCGCCTGAGTGCACAATCTACGCCAAAAATTGCATGTCGCCGTCGATGGCCAGCGCCTGCCCGGAGATGCTGCGCCCGAAGGGCGAGCACAGGTACAGCGCCATGTTCGCGATGTCGTGCTGGGTGACGTAGGTGCGCAGCGAGTTCGCGGCGAGCAGCTGCGCCTCCTTGTCGCGAAAGGGCGTGCCCTCGGCCTGCGCCTTGGCCTCGATGACGCGGCGGATGCGGTCGCCCGCGACCAGGCCCGGCAGGATCGCGTTCACCCGGATCCCCTCGGGCCCGAGCTCGATGGCCAGCGACTTGGTGAAGCCGATCACGCCCCATTTGGCCGCCGCGTAGGGGCTGCGCAGCGGAAAGCCGAAGCGTCCGGCCGCGGAGGAGAGATTGATGATGGCGCCACCCTTCCCGGTGGCGCGCAGCGCCGGCACCGCGCGGCGCGCGCAGTGGAAGAAGCTCTCGATGTCGATCGCCATGGTGCGTTCGAGGTCCTCGGTGCGCACATCCTCGACCCGCGCGGTGGGACCCGCGATGCCGGCGTTGTTCACCATCACGTCGAGGCCGCCGAGATGGGCGACAGCCGCATTGACGAAGTCCTCGCAGGCGGGCGCGTCGGCCATGTCGGCACGCATGTTCGGGTGCGGACAGGCAGCGAGCATCTCCGCATCCACGTCGCAGAGGAAGACGCGGGCACCGCAGGCGGCGAAGCCGTCCGCCATGACGCGGCCGATCCCGCCCGCGCCGGCGCTGATCGCGACGCGCAGGCCGGTGAGGTCCACGGTGAGTGGCGTGGTGCAGGCGTCGATCATGGCGTTGCTCCCCTTTTTCCGCATCGTCCGGCGCCGCGACGTTCAGCGCAAGGGTGCGGGACATTCCGACCGTTCCCGTATCGGCCGTTCGCGGCTAAGCTGGCTCCGGTCTTTGGGGTATGGAGATGGACATCAATCTCGGCTTGGGAATCGGCACCGTCATATTCGTGGCGTTGCTGATCCTCGCGGTGGTGACGGCGGCCAAGGGCATCCGCACGGTGCCGCAGGGCGAGGTCTGGACGGTGGAGCGCTTCGGCGCCTTCACCTCCATCCTGCAGCCCGGCCTCAACTTTATCATCCCCTACATCGATGGAATTGGCCGGCGCGTGAACGTGCAGGAGCAGGTGCTCGACATCCCCGAACAGCACGTGATCACGCGCGACAACGCGACGGTGCAGGTCGACGGCATCGTCTACTACCGCGTCATGGATGCGACCAAAGCCGCCTACGCGGTGCAGGACCTGACGCAGGCGCTGCAGCAGCTGTCGATGACCAACATCCGTTCCGTCGTTGGCGAGATGGATCTCGACGCCACGTTGTCCGGGCGCGACCGCATCAACACCGCGCTGCTCAACATTCTCGACGGCGCGACCGAGCCCTGGGGGGCCAAGATCAGCCGCGTCGAGATCAAACGCATCGAGCCGCCGGAAAACCTCATCCGCGCGATGAACCTGCAGATGACCGCCGAGCGCGAACGCCGCGCCACCGTCGCCAAGGCGGAAGGTGATCGCGAGGCCGAGGTCAAGCGCGCCGAGGGTGCGCGTTCGGCCGCCATCCTCGCCGCAGAGGGCCGCAAGGAGGCCGCCTTCCGCGACGCCGAGGCGCGCGAACGCTCCGCCGAGGCCGAGGCGCGCGCCACCGAGATGGTCGCCCAGGTCGCGGCCGGTGCCGGCGTGCAGGCGCTGCAATACTTCATCGCCGAGAAATACGTGAAGGCCTTCGAGGTGCTGGCCGGCAACCCCGCGCAGAAGCTCGTCCTGGTGCCGATGGAGAGCACCGCGCTCGCCGGCGGCATCACCGCCGCGCTCGAACTGCTGCGCAACAGCGCCGAGGGCGGGGCACCGCCGCAGCCGCGCACGCCGATCACGCCGCGCCCCGCACCGCTCGCCGGCCCGCCGCCGGTCGGCGCTTCCGCCATGACGCCAGCCGCGCCGGGGTCCCCATGGATCCGGGGCTGATCTGGATCCTCGCCGGCGTGCTGATGCTGTTCGGCGAGTTGCTGCTGCCCGGCATCTTCCTGCTCTGGATCGGGCTCGCGACCATCGCGACCGGCCTGCTCGTGATGCTGCTCGAACCCACCTTCGGCAGCACGGTGCTGATGTTCAACATGCTGCTTCTCGCGGGCGTCTTCATGGGCATCAAGTTCCGCCCGAAGACGCGCGGCCACCCGGCGGTGAACATGGCCAATTCCGGCCTGGTCGGCCGCTCCGGCCTGGTGATCTCGGCCGACAGCGTCGGCATCCGCGTGCGCATCGGCGACAGCGACTGGCCGGCCCGCCTGCCGCGCGATGTCGAGCGCACGGCCGAAGGCGCCACCGTCCGCGTCGAGGCGGTCGACGGCATGACCCTGGTGGTGCGCCCGGTCGGCGCCTAGTGCCGGATGCCGGGCTCCGGCCTCTCGGTTCGGGGGGCACGCATGCCCCTGATCCGGTCTGACGCAGCATGACCGATCTCGCCACCGCCTTCGCGCAGCTGAAGGCACGCCGCTACGCCGAAGCCCTGCCGCTCTTCGACGCGCTGATCGCCACGGGCCAGAGCGACGCCGGGCCTTACCGCGGCCGCGCCCGATGCCTCAACGGGCTCGGCCGGCCCGAGGAAGCGCTGGATGCGCTGCGCGCCGCCCTGCCGCTCGCGCCCGAGGACCCCTACTTGCGCGACGACCTCGTCGAGACCCTGGTCGCCGCCAAGGACTGGGATGCCGCCGAACCCCATATCCTCGCGCTCTGCCGCCTCGCCCCCGACAAGCCCGGCCCGTACCGCCGCCTCGCCGCCCTGCACAGCCGCCGCAACCGCCCCGACTTCGCGGTCACCGCCTTCGAAGACGCCATCGCCCGCGGCGACACCCGCGGCGCCACCCGCAGCGACCTGGGCAATGTCCTGGTCGAGCTCGGTCGCCCGATGGAGGCCATCGCCCGCTTCGAGGAAGCCGCACCCCTGGTCGCCCCGGAGTACCAGGCCGCCGTCGGCGTCAACCTCGCCAACGCCTGCAACCTGGCTGGTGACGTGGCGCGCGCCAGCGCCACGATCGAGCGCGTCCTCGCCGATCCCGACGCACCGCTCGATGCCCACCACGCCCGGATCTTCGGCCTGCACTACCGGCCCGAACTGACGGTCGACGCCTACCTCCAGGCCCACCGCGTCTATGGCGCCCGCGTCACGGCCGGGGCCGGCAACCCGCCCCGCCCGCCGCGCCGGGACCGGGCGAAGGGCGATCCTCGCCTCCGCATCGGCTACCTCTCCGGCGATTTCCGCGCCCACCCGGTCGGCTATTTCATCGAAGGCGTCCTCGCCGCCCATGATCGCGGCGTCGTCGCTCCCTTCGCCTATGCCAACCAGCACGTTGCCGACGGCACCACCCGTCGCATCGCCGCGCACGTCGAAGCCCTGGTGCCGGTCATCCGTCTCGACGACGCGGCGCTGGCGGCGCGCATCCGTGCCGATACGATCGACATCCTCGTCGACCTCTCCGGCCACACCGCCGCCAACCGCCTGCGCGTCTTGACCCAGCGCCCCGCCCCGATCCTTGCGACCTGGCTTGGCTATGCCGGCCCCTCCGGCCTGCCCGCCATGGACTGGATCATCGCCGACGCGATAGCCCTGCCGCTCGAGGACGAAGCGCTCTACACGGAGCGCGCGCTCCGCCTCCCCGGCTGCTACCTGAGCTTCCGCCCGCCCGACATCACGCTGGCGCGCGGCCAGGCGCCGATGCTCGCCGGCGGCACGCCCCGCTTCGGCTGCTTCGCGAACCTCGCGAAACTCAACGACGCGGTGCTGCGCGCCTGGGCCCGCATCCTGGCCGCCCTCCCTGGTTCGACCCTCGAGCTGCGCACCCGCGCGCTGGGCGAACCGGCGACCGCAGCGGCGCTGGCCGCCCGCTTCGCGGCCCAGGGCGGCGACCCCGCCCGACTGCGCTGCGCTCCGACGCTCGCGCGGGGCGAATACCTCGCGCGCTATGCCGGCATCGACCTGATGCTCGACCCGTTTCCCTTCCCCGGAGGCACCACGACCGCCGAGGCCCTCTGGGCGGGAACCCCGGTGCTCGTCATGCGCGGGCGGTTCGGGATGATGAGCCGCAACGGCGAGACCCTGCTCAGCGCCGCCGGCATCCCCGACGCCATCGCCGCCGACGCGGAGGACTATGTCGCCCGCGCCATAGCGCTCGGGCGCGACGCCGGCGCGATGCAGCGCCTGCGCGCACGCATCGACACGACCCGGCTGACCGACGCCGACAGCTTCACTCGCCACCTGGAAGACGGGTTTCGCCGCATGGCCGCCGAAACGCCCATCGTCTGACCCGATCAGCCCGGCTCGGGTTTTGCGCCGAGCCTGTCCATCACCGCGAGCAGGAACCCGCCGCCCACGAACATGCCGTGCAGGGCCAGCGCCCAGATGATCTCCCGATCGCCATAGCTGCCCACGCTCATGAAGATCTGCAGCAGGTGGATCGAGGAGATGGCGACGATCGCGGTCGCCAGCTTCAATTTCAGATTGGTCGCGTCGATCTTGGTCGCCCAGGCGACCTTCGACGTGCCGTTGTCGTCGGTGAGCTTGCTCACCAGGCTGTCCCAGCTGGAGATCACGACCATGACGATCAGCGAGGCGACCAGCGCCGCATCCAGCAGGTGCAGCACGCCGAGCAGGAAGACGCTGTCATCGGGCTCGAACAGGTCGGCCGCGAGCTTGCCGAGCTTCCACACGAAGCGCACGGCATAGAGCGCCAGCGCCACGCCGAGCCCGACCAGGAACACCGCCAGCAGCCACCGTGTGGCGAGGATGGATTTCTCGAGCGCGCCCTGCATGCCATGGTCCCGGATTGCCGGCGTCAGATACCAGCCGACGCCGGGCCTGGATATGGAAGGATGCGCATGCCCCTGCCACGCGGGACCCCGGCGTGAAGTTGCCGCGCGCCGCCGCCGCGCCGGCCTGGTTCACGCCGCTGGTCCTCACGCTCGCCTTCGCCGGCCTGGTCGCGGCCGCCGTCGCCGACCGCAACGCCTGGGCGCCGCCCGGCTGGGCGATGGCGATGGCCGCCGTCGGCCTCGGCGCGCTGCACTTCATGATGCCGCGCGGGGTGCATTTCGCCATCGGCACCACCGCGGGCCTGGGCATCTACATGGCGCTGTTCGTCATCATCGGCCGCGCCGCCTTCCCGCATGCGGAAGACTGGGCGATGGGACCGGGCTTCCTCGCGCCGATCGCGGGCTTCCTCGGCGCCTTCCTGGTGCGCCGGCGGCGACTGCGGATGATCGCCGAGCGGGCCGGACCCGTGGATCTTCGCCACCTCCGCCGCATGGGGCGCTGGCTCGTGCCGGCGTTTCTGGTCGGCGCATGCTGCATGGCCTTCCCGGTCAACCGCCTCTCGGCGCCGATGCAGGGCATCGCGCTGATCACCGGCATGGCCACGATCGGGGTCATCGTCGCAGCGTCCATCCAGGGGGTGGTGCTGCTGCTGGTCGATACCGCGACCATCATGGAAGACCTGGGCGAGCGCCTGGCCGTCGTCGCGGTGCCGATGGTGGCCTTCACCATGGTCTACCTGATCCTGGTCGTCGCCTTCGGCGCGCTCTACCGCATCTCCGACGGCCTCTCCCGCGACCCGCTGTTCCACATCGCTGGCGCCGCGCGCTGGCTGGCCTTTCCCGACGCGCTCTACTTCAGTCTGGTGACCCAGGCGACGGTGGGTTATGGCGACGTGACGCCCCATGATGATGGCGTTCGCCTGCTGGCCGCGGCGCAGGTCATGTTCGGCCAGCTGCTGCTGCTGTTCGGGTTTTCCGAATTGATGCGGGGGCGCAGCGAGCCGCGAGGCGCGCCGCGCCCCGATCCCGTCGAACCTCCGGCGCATCCGCGCCGCAATCGTTCGGCAGATTAGATTTCTCGGTGCAAAGGGTGCGTGAGATGGCGGCTTCCTATTGGCGCGGCAAGCGCGTGCTGGTCACCGGCGGGGCGGGCTTCCTCGGCGCCGGGCTGTGCCATGCGCTGGTGGGCCTCGGCGCCCGCGTCACCGCGCTCGACGCCATGATGCCCGATGGTGGTGCCAACCCGGCCAACCTCGAAGGCGCGGGCGTCCTGCTCGTCCGCGGTGACCTGCGCGACGCCGAGCTGCACTCGCTCGCGCAAGGCTGCGATGTGCTGTTCAACATGGCAGCCCAGACCAGCCACATGGGCGGCCAGCGCGACCCCGTCGCCGACATCGGCATCAATGCCGTGGCCCAGGTCCGCCTGATCCAGGTGATGCGCGAGGTCGCCCCCAAGGCCGCCGTCGTCCACGCCTCCACCCGGCAATTCTACGGCCGCCCGC
The DNA here is from genome assembly GCF_018128965.1 of Plastoroseomonas arctica. GTDB lineage: Bacteria > Pseudomonadota > Alphaproteobacteria > Acetobacterales > Acetobacteraceae > Plastoroseomonas > Plastoroseomonas arctica. The sequence goes on along the minus strand of NZ_JAAEDH010000014.1, from coordinate 102,530 downwards.
AATACCTGCCCGTCGACGAAAAGCACCAGGTCAACCCGCCCGACGCCAACGGCGTCTCAAAATGGGCCGGCGAGCAGTACTGGCTGCTCGAAAGCCGCGTCCATGGCCGCCCTGTGGTCTCTCTCCGCCTGACCAACTGCTACGGCCCCCGCCTGCGCATCAAGGACGCGCGCCAGACCTTCCTCGGCATCTGGCTGCGCCGCGTCATCGAGAACGAACCCTTCGAAGTCTGGGGCGGCGAACAACTCCGCGACCTCGCCTACCTCGACGACGTGGTGGACGCCTTCCTCCGCGCCGCCGAACAGGCAGCAGCGCCTCAGGTCATGGGCCAGGTCTTCAACCTCGGCGGCAGCCCGCCCATCCGGCTGATCGACCTGGCCGACCGCCTGATCGCCGCGAACAACGGTGTCGGCAGCTACGAGAACAAGGAATTCCCCGCCGACCGCGCCCAGATCGACATCGGCAGCTACGCCGCCGACGACCGCGCCTTCCGCGCCGCCACCGGCTGGTGGCCCCGCACCGACATCGACGAAGGGCTGCGGCTTTCCCTGGAATGGTACCGCGCCCGCCTGGGTGATTACCTGTGAGGCTGAGGGAAGCAAGCATGGAGGCTCCGCCTCCAAACCTCCGCCGGGGATCGTGTCGATCCCCGGACCCGTCCCTTTGTGGTTCTGAGTTGGAAGGGCTGGGCTTCATCGAAAGCGCCGGGGTTGGGAGGGGGCGCCTGCGGTGCCATCTTCATGCGAGCTCCCTCGACGCGCCCCCTCCCAACCCCGGCTCGCCTCCGGCGAGGCTCAACACCCTCCCAAAACCCAGAACCACAAATGGGGGTCCAGGGGCCACAGGCTCCTGGCGGGGGTTTGGGGGCAGCGCCCCCATGCTTTCTTCGCTCACTCTCCACAGGACATCACCCAGATGAACGCGAGCACCCTTCCCGTGATTCCCCAGGCCGATCCGGGCGCCGGATATCGCGCGCACAAGGACGCCATTGATGCGGCCGTCGCGCGCGCGTTGGGGTCGGGGTGGTACATTCTGGGCAAGGAGGGCGAGGCGTTCGAGCGTGAGTACGGCGCCTGGCTGGGCGAGGGCATGCATGCGGTGGGGTGTGCGAACGGCACGGACGCCTTGGCGTTGATTCTGCGCGGGCTGGATATTGGACCCGGGTCGACGGTGGTGACGGTGAGCCACACGGCAGTGGCGACGGTCGCGGCGATCGAGATGGTGGGGGCGACGCCCTTGCTCGTCGATATCGTCCCTGAGCATTACACAATGGATGCGGAGGAGTTGGTGGCCGTGCTGGAGGACCCGCCGCCGGGGCTTCCGCCGATCCGCGCCGTCATTCCCGTTCACATCTATGGGCAGCCTTGCGACCTGGCGCCGATGCGGGCGGCGTGTGATCGCGAAGGGGTGTTTCTGATCGAGGATTGCGCGCAGGCGCATGGCGCGCGGCTGGATGGGCGGATGGTGGGCACCATCGGGCATGCCTCCGCGTTCAGCCTGTATCCGACGAAGAATCTGGGTGCCTTGGGCGATGGCGGGGTGCTGGCGACGCCGGATGCGGCGTTGGCGAAGCGGATCGCCGCGATCCGGCAATATGGCTGGCATGAGCGCTACATCAGCGCCGAGGTTGGCGTGAACAGCCGGCTCGATGAACTGCAGGCGGCGATTTTGCGTGTGCGTCTTCCGCTGCTGGATGCCGGCAATGCGCGCCGGCGGGAAGTCGCGGCGGCCTATGACGCGGCGCTGGCCGGTGGCCCCTTCGCCGCGCCGCTGCGGCGCGAGGGCGTGGAGCACGTGTTCCACCAGTACGTGCTGCGCAGCGACGACCGGGCTGCGACGCAGGCGGCGTTGAAGGCGCAGGGCATCGGTACCGGCATCCACTACCCGGTCCCGGTGCATCTGCAGGGCGCGTACAAGGACCGGGTGGCGCTGGGTCCGGCGGGTTGCGGCGAAACGGCGCGCGCGGCCGGGGAGGTGTTCTCGCTGCCGATGTATCCGGAGCTGACCGACGGCCAGGTGAAACGCGTCTGCGACGGGCTGCGATCGTTGGCGCGCTGAGGCTTAACTGGACAGGGCGGGGGCAGGGGCCTAAGCCCCGCCCATCATGCCCTTTCCGAATTTACCCCCGTTGCTCGCCGCGGCGCTTGCCGAACGCGGCTACACTGAACCAACCCCTGTGCAGGACGCCGTTCTCGCCGCCGAGCCGGGGCGGGACCTGTTGGTCTCCGCCCAGACCGGGTCCGGCAAGACCGTCGCCTTCGGCCTGGCCATGGCCGCCGAGCTGTTGCCGGAGGGCCAGCGCGTTCACCAGACCCGCACGCCCCTGGCACTCGCCGTCGCACCCACGCGCGAACTCGCCCTGCAGGTCGCCCGCGAGCTCGAATGGCTCTACGGCCCGACCGGCGCGCGCATCGCCACCTGCGTGGGTGGCATGGACATCAAACGCGAGATGCGGATGCTCCAGCAGGGCGTCCACATCGTCGTCGGTACGCCCGGGCGCCTGTGCGACCACCTCGAGCGCGGCAGCCTCGATGCCTCCGCCGTGCGCACCGTCATCCTCGACGAGGCCGACGAAATGCTGGACCTCGGCTTCCGCGAGGAGCTGGAGAAGATACTCTCCGCAGCGCCCGAGACCCGCCGCAGCCTGCTGTTTTCGGCGACCATGCCGCGCGCCATCCAGGAACTCGCCCGCCGCTACCAGCGCGACGCGCTGCGCATCGAAGTCGGCCGCGAGGGCGGCGGCCACGCCGACATCGAACACCGCGCCGTCCTGTGCAACGCGCACGAGATGGAAAAAGCCATCGTCAACCTGCTGCGTTGGTATGAAGCCGGCGGCGCGCTGGTCTTCTGCAACACCCGCGAATCCGTCAACCGCCTGCAAGGCAACCTGCAGGAGCGCGGCTTCTCCGTCGTCGCCCTCTCCGGCGAACTCTCCCAGAACGAGCGCACCCGCGCCCTCCAATCCCTCCGCGACGCCCGCGTCCGCGTCTGCGTCGCCACCGACGTCGCGGCACGCGGCATCGACCTGCCCGACCTTGGCCTGGTCATCCATGCGGAGCTTCCCCGCGACGCAGAAACCCTGCAACACCGCTCCGGCCGCACCGGCCGCGCCGGGCGCAAGGGCGTCTCGGTCTTCCTGGTACCCTACCCGGCCCGCAAGCGCGCCGAGCGCCTGTTCCAGGGCGCCCGCGTCACCCCCTCCTGGTCGCCCGCGCCGGCCGCCGCCGAAGTCCGCGCACGCGACGAGGAACGCCTACTCGACGACCCCGCGCTGCGCGAGGAACCCGGCGAGGACGACCTGGCCATCGGCCGCAAGATGATCGAAGCCCGCGGCGCCGAGACCGTCGCCGCCGCCTTCGCCCGGATGGCCCGCGCCCGCCTGCCCGAGCCTGAGGACCTGGCCGCCGCAGCCCCCGTCCCCAAGCCGCGCGAACGCGTGGCACCGCGCGACGCAAGCGCCGCCGGCGCCTGGTTCCGCATGGGCATCGGGCGCGCGGGGAACGCCGACCCCAAGTGGCTGATCCCCTACCTCTGCCGCCGATTCAACATCACCAAGGCGGAGATCGGCTCCATTCGCATCGCGTCGAAGGAAACGCAGGTGGAGATCGCGCCGAGCGTCGCGGCGCAGGTTGAGACCGCGCTGCGCGGGGAGCAGCGGCCAGACGACATCAGAATGGCCGCGCTGCGATAAGAAAGACTGGGGAAAAGAATTTCCCCAGACCCCATTCTTTTATTTTTGCTACTGGGTGCGGTGATGAACGCGCACTTCAACGCCACCTTGATCAACGGACGCCAAGGGGATTCGGCATTGCTGCTGGAATTCCCGCGGCAGGGTCGGGCCGTCCTTTTCGATGCCGGCGATCTGTCCAAGCTGGACGCGCGCGCACTCCAACGCGTGAGCCACCTGTTCCTCAGCCACGCGCATATCGACCACATCATCGGCTTCGACGCACTGCTGCGTGCCAAGGTGCACCATGCGAGCGAGGTCGCCGTCTTCGGACCGCACGGCATCATCGGGAAGATCGGGCATCGGCTGCGTGGCTATGAATGGGATCTGGTCGGGCGGATCGAACCCGTGCTGGCCTTCACCGTCCACGAGGCCTCCGGCGACACGCTGAAGCGCGCCCGCTTCGTTCTTCAACAGCGCTTCAAGCCGGAAGGCCTGCCCCCGATCCTTACCGCCGGCGACCTTCTGTTCGACGAGCCTTGGCTCAAGGTGCGTGCCGCGGTGCTGCGCCACCACGGGCCGGTGCTTGCGTTTCGCGCCGAGACGCCGCCGATTGTCACCGTCGATGCAGGTGCCATCCTGGACCGTGGCTGGAGCCTGGGACCGTGGGTCGCCAGGCTGAAGACGGCAGTGCTTGCTGGCAGCAAATCCCTGGGCACACCTGGCGGCGCCATGTCGCTTGTCGCACTCGCGGACATGGTGCGCGTGGTGCCGGGCCACTCGCTCGGCTACGTTACCGATATGGCGGATACCCCCGCCAATCGCCTGGCTGCCCAGACATTGGTCGCAAAGGTCGATACGCTCTTCATCGAGGCGCCCTTCCTCCATGGCGGCGAGGCCACGCCGCCCGAGCGAGGCCACATCAGCGCGCTCACGGCCGGTCAGATCGCCCGCGCCGCCGGCGCCGGCAGCGTGGAGCCCTTCCACTTCGCCGCCCGCTACAAGCCGGCGGAACTGCTGGCCGAAGTCGCGTCCGGCTTCGGCGCTCAGCTATTCGGCCCGCGATCCATCGCGTAGGGCTGCCACCGCTTCAGATCGGACCCCGGCAGCACCGTCGGGTTCACGCAGCTCATCGGCCACCGCCCGGTGAGGATCAGCGCCATCTCCTGCCCCGCCCGCCGACGCCGCGCCGGATCGAACCGCGCACTCGCCGAGGCATTGTGCGGCGATAGGATGATATGCGGCATCTGCAGCAGTGGATTGTCCTGCTGCGGCGGCTCCTGCTCCAGCACGTCCAGCCCTGCGCCCGCGATCCATTTCTCATCGAGCGCGCGGATCAGCGCGCCCTCATCCACGGTCGGGCCGCGGCCCGTGTTGATGAAGATGGCGGTAGGCTTCATGGCGCGGAAATGCTGCTCCTTCAGCAGGCCATTCGCCTCCGGCGTTGCGGGGACGTGCATGGAGATGAAGTCCGATATCGCCAGCAGCTCCGGCAGGCTCACCGGCTGCACGCCGTGCGAGGAGATCATCATCTCATCCACATAGGGGTCATATGCGACGACATGCAGCCCGAACGCCTTCGCGCGATGCGCGACTGCGCGCGCGACGCGCCCAAACGCGATCAGGCCCAGCGTCTGCCCCATCAGGCGCGGGATAAGATTCAGCTGCGGCCGTCCGGCGCGCCAGCGCCCTTCGCGGACCATGCGGTCCTGTTCCAGCGCGCGGCGATGCGTGGACAGCAGCAGCATCATCGCGTGGTCCGCGACTTCCTCGATGAAGGTGTCCGGGCAATTGGTGACGGGTATGCCCTTCGCCGTTGCCGCCGCGACATCGACGTAGTCCACCCCCACCGAAGCACACGCGATATGCTTGCACTTCCCCAGCGCCGCGATGAGCTTCGCGGAGAACTTCATCCCCTTGGCGTAGAGCACGTCAGCACTTCCGGCCGCCGCGATCAGCGCCTCCTCGGTCGGTTCTACCTCGACGAACTCGGCATCGAGCGTGCCCAGCCCCTCCCGCTCATAGCCGTAGTCGCCGAGCTTGGCGCCAGGCGTGGCGAGGGCAGGGGTGAGGATGGTGTAGGCGGCCATGTCAGACTCTCTCAGCTCTTGGGTGGGCGCGCGCGGACGGCGGCCTCGTTGATGTCGGTGCCCCAGCCAGCGGCGGTCGGCACGACGAAGCAGCCATTCTCGAAGGTCGGAAGATTGGTCACGAACTCGTCGCGCCACGGGCAGGAGTCGATGTCGATTTCCATGATGCGGAAATTCGGGATCGTCGCGCAGAAATGCGCGCTGATGAAGCTGCACAGATGCCCGTAGAAATTATGCGGCGCGCAGTTCACCTCATAGGCGTCGCACATGGACGCGATCTTGATGCTCTCGCCCAAGCCATTCCACGGCACGTCCACGATCGCCACATCCATCGCGTACTGCTCGAGATACGGCTTGAAGTCGCGCCGCCCATGCAGCGTCTCGCACGACGCGATGGGGCAGGGTGCGCGGCCGCGGATCATCGCGAGCGAGGGCGGGTCGTGCGTGTCGATCTCGAGCCACGTCAGTCCGATGGGCTCCACCGCGGCGGCGACGCGCAGGAACCCCTCCGTCTTGAAGTGGATATTCGTGTCCAGCATGATCCCCATCTCGGGGCCCACGGCGTCGCGGATGGTCATCAATTCGCGCGTCAGGTCGCCCAGCAGCGCATTGTCCCAGTTCAGTTCCGGCCACCCCGCCGCGCGCCCGAACCCCGGCGCGTATTGCGAGAAGGCGCCGTCCTTCCAGGGGAAGATGTTGGTCTTCAGGCAGCGGAACCCGGCCGCCTTCACCTCCTCCGCATGCCGTCCCAGCGCCTCATAATCGGCAATGGGCCGGAAGAACTGCGTGGAGCGGCCGGAGACGCGGTAGGTGCCGAAGTGGGACCAATAGACCGGGATGCGGTCGCGGATCGGCCCGCCGAACAGCGCGTGAACCGGCTTTCCCGCCTCCTTGCCGCGAATGTCGAGCAGGGCGTTCTCGATGGCCGCGATCGCCTGCTGGTTCAGCCCGCCGCGCGCCTGTCGCGTGCCGACATGCAGCCGCGCGACGATGGCTTCCGACGCGCGTGGATCGGCACCGATCACCAGCGGTGACAGCGCGCGGATGACATCGGACAACCCCTTGGACCCGAAATCTTCATTGTATTCGGACCAGCCGGTGATCCCGCAGGCAGTGCTCATCTTCAGGAAGGAAAAGGTGCGCCAGCCGGCATCGGCGATCATGCACTCCATGTGGTCGATCTTCATGGCGCGCTACTCCTTCACGGCACCGGTCAGCGAGGAGACGTAGTAGTCCACGAAGAAGGAATAGAAGATCGCGACGGGCAGCGAGCCCAGCAGTGAGCCCGCCATCAACGCGCCCCATTGATAAACGTCGCCCGTCACGAGTTCCGTCAGGATCGCCACCGGCACCGTCTTGCGTTCGGACGATTGGATGAAGGCGAGCGCGTAGATGAACTCGTTCCAGGACAGCGTGAAGGAGAAGATGCCCGCGCTGATCAACCCCGGGACGGCGAGTGGCAGGGTGATGCGGCGGAGGATCTGCAACCGCGTCGCGCCATCGATCAGCGCACATTCCTCGAGCTCATAGGGGATGGATTTGAAGTATCCGATCAGCAGCCAGGTGCAGAAGGGAATGAGGAAGGTCGGGTAGGTGAGGATCAGCGCGAACGGCGTGTCGAACAGCCCCAGATTATAGACCATGGTCGCGAGCGGGATGAACAGGATCGACGGCGGCACCAGGTAGGCGAGATAGATCCCCAAGCCTACATACTGGCTGCCGCGAAACCGCAACCGCTGGATCGCATAGGCCGCGAGCGTACTCGCGAACAGCGACAGCACGGTCGAGGAGATCGCCACGATCATCGTGGTCCACAGCCAGCGCGGATAGCTCGTCTGGAACAGCAGCAGATAGATGTGGTCGAGCGTCGGCGAGGAGATCCAGAACGGGTTGTGGTTGCGGAAGTCGTAGAGCTCCGCGTTCGGTTTGAAGGCCGTCACCGCCATCCAGTAGAACGGGAACAGCAGGATCAGCAGGAAGCAGCCCAGCGGGATCCACAGCATCACCACGCGGCGTGCGCGGCTGTCCCAGGCCATCGTTTCCGGCTGGGCGGATGCCGTGTTGGTGGAGGCGGTCGAGACGACTGCGTCAGTCATTGCTCTCTCCCTGCTGCCACTTGCGCCGAGCGAGGGCGAAATAGCTGAACAGCGTGGCCGCGACGAGGAAGGGGATCATGGAGACGGCGATGGCGGCACCCTCGCCCAGCTCGCCGCCGGCGATGCCGCGCTGGAACGCGAGTGTCGCCAGCAGATGCGTCGAGTTCACAGGGCCGCCGCGCGTGATCGCGTAGACCAGCTGGAAATCAGTGAAGGTGAAGATGATCGAGAAGGTCATCACGATGGCCAGGATCGGCAGCAGCATCGGGAAGGTGATGAAGCGGAAGCGCTGCCACGACGTGGACCCATCGAGCAGCGCGGCCTCATACAGCGACGGCGAGATGGTCTGCAGCCCCGCGAGCAGCGAAATCGCGACGAAGGGAATGCCGCGCCAGATATTGGCGACGATCAGCGAGAAGCGCGCCGGCCATTCCGTGCCGATGAAGTCGATGTTCGTGCTCCGCCAGCCCAGCACCTCGACGAAGATGTACGAGATGATCGAGAATTGCGGGTCGTAGATCCACCAGAAGGCGATCGCGGACAGCACCGTCGGCACAATCCAGGGCAGCAGGATGATCGCGCGGATGATCGACTTGAACGGCATGTGCTGGTTGAGCAGCAGCGCGAGCCACAGCCCCAGGCCGAACTTCCCGATGGTCGCGATGCCCGTATAGAAGACCGAGTAGAACACCGCGTTGCGCCAGATCGGGTCGCTCAGCAGGTACTCGAAATTCTCCAACCCCACCCAGACGCCGCGCCGCCCGATCGTGGTGTCGGTGAAGGCGAGGAAGATGCCCAGGCCGAGCGGGTAGGTGAGGAAGGTCATCAGCAACCCGACCGCCGGCAACAGGCAGACGATCACCAAAAATGGCTTCCAGTCGAACAGCTTCACGATCCAGGACGGATCGCGCCTGGCCTTGATCCATTCAGCGGCGGTTACGGCGGACATGGCGGGTACTCCGACAGGGCGGCGCCATCAAACGCCGCCCGGAAAACAACTCAGCGCCGGCGGAAGAAGCGCGTGGCGCGCCGTTCGGCCTCGCGCGCCGCGGCCTCGGGCGTCGCCTGTCCGGATGCGACCGAAGCGCACATCTGCACCATCACGTAATCCGCGTTCGCCGCGGCCGAGCCCTCGCTGATCGGGCCCTTGTAGCCGATCCAGAAGGGGCTCTTCATCGTGTCGCGGAAGATCGTGACCTTGGGGTCCTCGGTCCACACTGCGCTCGCCGAATAATTCTCGAGCGGATGTGCCCAGTAGCCGAGGTTCGCGTTCAGCCACGGGTCGTACTGCTCGCGCTCGAGCAGGAACATCAGCAGCGCCTTGGCCGCATTCGGGAAGCGCGAATGCTTGAACACCATGGCGTTGAGCGTGAGTCCCGCCATCGGCGAGAAGGGTGCCAGACCCTTGGGCAGCAGCGTGTGCTCGGTGTCCTCGGCGACGGCGCGCGTGGCTGGGTCGTTCTTCAGCCCGAAATACAGCGACACGCCATTCGAGGTGAGCCAGCACTCGCTCGCCGCATAGGCGCGGTTGTTGCTGATATCACCCCAGGCGATCGTGCCGGGGATGAAGGTCGCGTAGAGGTCCTTGAGGTAGGTGAGAGCGGCGATGGTCTCGCGGCTGTTGATGCCGACGCTCCCATCCTCGTTCACCAAAAACCCGCCATGCGACCAGATCAGCCAATTGGCAAAACCGTTGCCGTCGCCGACAGCATTGCCCAGCGCGAAACCGGCCGGCTTGTTCGCCTGCTTGAGCTTGCGGCACAGGTCGAGGAAGCCCGCGTGGTCCTCGGGCGGCCGTTCGAAGCCCGCGGCGTTGACCGCGGATTTGCGCCACACGGTCGGGCCACCGGACGCACCGAAGGGCAGGCCGATCCAATTGTTGGAATTGTGCTTCTTGCCGTAGCGCTGCGCGAGCGGCAGCCAGCCGCCATAGCGCCGGCCGAGGTATTCCGCGACATCGGTCGTCTCGACCAGCTTGTCCGTGTAGACGTGCGGCGCCTCGTTGAAGCCGATGATGACGTCCGGCCCCGCCCCGGTATTGGCGGTGACCGCGGTCTGCTGGGTGATGTCCTCCCAGCCCACGAAATCGACCCGCACCTCGACGCCCGTGGCCGCCGTGAAGCGCGCGCAATTGGCGCGGAAGACCTCCTCGTCGGGGGCCACGAAGCGCACCGGGCGCAGCATGCGCAGGGTGGCACCGGGCTCGATGGCCAGGCGAGGGGCAGTCGCGTCGGCCGCGGTGATGCGGCTCGCCTGCGCCTGGGCCTTCTCGGCCATCGCCATGGCCGCGAGTGCGGCCGCCGAAAGGCCGATCGCGTTGCGGCGGGTCACGTCTACCATTGTCGTTCTCTCCCTGGTTTTTCGGTGATCAGATACGCTGGCCGGTCGCCTTGTCGAACAGGTGCACCAGCGCCGGGTCGGGCCCGACGCGCAGCATGTCGCCGGGGCGCGCGGTGACGCGTTCGCGGAAGGCGCCGCTGAACTGCGTCTCACCCAGACGGAACAGCACCTGCGTCTCGGACCCCGTGGGCTCCACCAGCTGCACAAGCGCGGGCATGCCCTCGGGGTCTAGGCGGAGGTGTTCTGGGCGGATGCCGTAGGTGACGGGGCCGGGCGCCGCGTTCGTGCCTGGCGGCAATGGCCAGGGCGTGCCATCGGGGGTGCGGAACACCCCGCCCTTGACCACACCATCGACCAGGTTCATCGCCGGGCTGCCGATGAAGCCGGCGACGAAGATGTTCGCGGGCTTGTCGTAGAGCGCGAGTGGCGGCCCCGCCTGCTCGATGATGCCGTGGTTCATCACCACGATCTGGTCGGCCATGGTCATGGCCTCGATCTGGTCATGCGTGACGTAGACCGTGGTGACCTTGAGGCGTTGGTGCAGCTCCTTGATCTCGGAGCGCATCTGCACGCGCAGCTTGGCATCGAGGTTCGACAGCGGCTCGTCGAACAGGAACACCTGCGGGTTGCGCACGATCGCACGCCCCATTGCCACGCGCTGGCGCTGCCCGCCGGAGAGCTGGCGCGGAAAGCGTTCCAGCAGCGTCTCGAGCCCCAGGATCTTCGCCGCGCGCCCGACCTCCTGCTCCATGACGTTGCGCGGGGCACCGGCGAGCTTCATCGAGAAGGCCATGTTGTCGAAGACGGTCATGTGCGGATACAGCGCGTAGTTCTGGAACACCATCGCGATGTCGCGATCCTTCGGCGGCACCGTGTTCACCACGCGCCCGCCAATGGAAATCTCCCCGGCCGAGATGTTCTCGAGCCCCGCCAGCATGCGCAGCAGCGTGGATTTCCCGCAGCCCGACGGGCCGACCAGCACCACGAAATCGCCATCGGCGATATCGACGCTGACGCCGTGCAGCACCTCGAAATTGCCGAATCTCTTCCGGACGTCCCGGATGCCGACTGTCGCCATGCGTCTCCTTCGGCGTCGCGCGGGTCCCATCTGATGCGGAGCCTCGGGGCTGCGACGCCCCCTGATGTCGGGGCAAGCTAGGCATGTGCCGCACGCGCTGGCAACATGCGTCGAACGCACGAGGGAGAACACGGTCCATGGCGCTTCCCGAATCGCTTCGCGGCCGCCTGACGCTGCCAGCTGTCGCCGCGCCGCAATTCCTGGTCTCCGGCCCCGATCTGGTGGTGGAGACCTGCAAGGCCGGCCTGCTCGGCACCTTCCCCGCGCTGAACCAGCGCAGCAACGAGGGCTTCTCCGACTGGCTGGACGAGATCCGCGAACGACTGGGCAACACGCCCGCGCCCTACGGCGTGAACCTGATCGTGCACAAGTCGAACACGCGGCTGGATGAGGACTTGGCCACCGTGGTGAAGCACCGCGTGCCGCTGGTGATCACCTCGCTCGGCGCGGTGAGCGAGCTGGTCCAGGCGGTGCAATCCTATGGGGGCATGGTCTTCCATGACGTGATCAACCTCCGCCACGCGGCCAAGGCGGCCGAGGCCGGGGTGGACGGGCTGATCGCGGTGACCGCCGGCGCCGGCGGCCATGCCGGGCTGCTCAACCCCTTCGCCTTCCTCACCGAGCTGCGTGCCATCTTCGAGGGCACGCTGCTGCTCGCCGGCAGCCTCTCCACCGGGCGCCACATCGCCGCGGCGCGCGTTGCTGGCGCGGACCTCGCCTATCTCGGCACGCGCTTCATCGCGACGACAGAGAGCATGGCGAGCGAGGAGTACAAGCAGATGATCCTCAACAGCTCGGCCAAGGACATCGTCTATACGGACGCGATCAGCGGGGTGAAGGGCAGCTTCATGCGCGCCTCGCTGGAGAATGCGGGCCTCGATCCCGAGAACCTGCCCGAGAAGAAGGCGATGAACGTCGGCAGCCACGAGAAGCGCGCGTGGAAGAACATCTGGTCGGCGGGGCAGGGGGTGGGCGCGATCCGCGACATCCCAACCACCGCCGAACTCTGTGCCCGCCTCACCGCCGAATACCGCGCGGCGCTGGACGAAGCCGCGACCTACTGAGCCGCGAGTGCCGGCTGCGCGCGCAGCGTGTCGATATTCGCCTCGTCGAGAATCGCTGCCGTCGCGTCGCGCACCTGGCGCATCAGGGCGCGGATGGTGCAGATCTCCGGTTGTTCGCAGTCCGCGCAGGGGCGATAGGCGGTGAGACTCGCGCAGGGGATCAGCGCCAGCGGCCCATCGACGATGCGGATGACATTGCCAAGGCGAATATCGGCGGCCGGCTGCGCCAGCGCATAGCCGCCGGACTTCCCGCGCGTGCTGCGCAGCACGCCGCCGCGGCGCAGCTCCAGCAGGATGGCTTCGAGAAACTTGTGCGGCGCATGCGCGCGCTCGGCGACCTGCTGGATGGGCAGCGGACCTTCGGCACTCGCATCGGCCAGCACCACGAGGGCGCGCAGCGCGTATTTCGCTTTCTGCGTCAGCATGAGGTAGCGGCATACACGGGCCTGCCTTCCAGGCCAAGCGAAGCTGCGCCATGCTGCCCCGCATGAGCAACGCGCCGCTGTTTCCCCGCGCCGATTTCGGCCTGCCCGAGGGCATCGCGCATGTCTGCGCCGGCGGCGAGCCGCCCTTCCTGCTGCGCCACGCCCACGCCTTCGCGGCCTACGCCCGCGACAAGGGCGAGGGTTTGCCAGGCCGCACGAAGCAGGAGGCGGAGGTGGAGCGCGTGCGCGCCTCGCTCGCCCGCCGCTGGTCCTGCGAGACCGGCGACATCGGCCTTGTCTCCTCGGTGGCCGAAGGTGTCTCCATGCTCGCCGAGAGCATCGACTGGCGTAGCGGCGACAACGTGCTGTTCGAGCCCGATGAATACCCCTCCGTCGTCGCGCCCTTCATGGCCGGCGGGCGCGCGGAAATCCGCTTCAAGGATTCCGCGAACCTGGCCGACCTGGTCGATGCGCGCACCCGCGTCATCGGCGCGAGCGCCGCCTCCTACCTCAACGGCGCGCGGCCGGACTTGCACTTGCTGCGCAAGCTGGCCGACAGCGTGGGCGCTTGGCTGGTGGTGGACTACACGCAGGCCGCGGGCTGGTTGCCGATCGACGCGCGCATCGCCGATTTTGCCTTCGCGGCCAGCTACAAATGGCAGCTCGGCACCACCGGCATCGCGACCGCCTTCTGGAACCGCGAACGCCAGCCGGGCTGGGTGCCGTCCAGCGCGGGGTGGAACTCCATCGCGCCGGGGCCGGGACGGCTCGACTACAATGCCGGCATCCCGCTGGTGGCGGACGCGATGCGCTTCTGCCGCGGCAATCCCGCGCACCTTCCGCTGTACGTGCTGGGCTCCGCGCTCGACTATCTCGACCAGTGGGAGACGCCCGCCGTGCAGCGCCACGTGCAGGCGCTGACCGTGGCCCTTCTCGAACGGCTTGAGGCCGCCGGCATCCCCACCATTACCCCGCGCGACCCGGCCGCGCACGGCGCCAGCGTCTGCGTGGCCACTCCGGATGCCAACGCCATGGTCGTCGCGATGGGGGAGAAGGGTGTGCTGGCGTGGGGCGGCCGCGGGCGTATCCGGTTCTCCTTCCACGGCTATAACGCGATGGACGACGTCTCCCGCATCATGGACGCGCTGGTGCCGGCCTGGGGGTGACGTGCGGGGTGCGGCCGCGCTAGCCTCGTCCCTCGATGCAGGGAGCAAGTGCCATGCCGCATGACGGGCACGACCATAGCCACGACATCCCGCCTGATGGGTGGAAGAACACCGGGGTTCGCGTGATCCCGGGCGACAGCCTGGACGCCAACACCGCGCAGACGCCGGGGATGAACCGCGCCGCCGCCATCAACTTCGCCCGCGTCGGCGCGCAGAAGATCTGGGCCGGCACGGTGCACATCCATGCCAATGCAAAGACCGGCGCACACCACCACGGCGCGCTGGAATCCGTGATCTACGTGGTGAAGGGCCGGGCGCGGATGCGTTGGGGCGAGAAGCTGGAATTCGTCGCCGAGGCCAATGCCGGGGACTTCATTTTCATCCCGCCCTACGTGCCGCACCAGGAGATCAACGCCAGCACGGATGAGACGCTGGAATGCGTGCTCGTGCGGTCGGACAATGAGGCGGTGGTGGTGAATTTGGATATCGAGCCGGCGGAGAAGCCGGAGAATGTGGCTTGGATTGATCCCATTCATAAGCAGTGAGATGGGGGAAAAGAATTTCCTCCGGACCCCCATTCTTTTATTTCTGATTTTTTGGTGCGGCTGTGAGGAAGCACCAATAGATAAAAATAAAAGAAGGGGGTTTGGGGGAATTCATTCCCCCATGCTGTCGTCAAAGGAACCGTCGAATGTCAAACGCCTCCCTCGGAATCACGTCCCTCCAAGGCAAGGTCAGCCCGGAGGAGTGGCAGGCCCGCCAGGACCTCGCCGCGTGCTACCGGCTGGTGGCCCTGTGGGACATGACCGACATGATCGCGAACCACATCTCGGTGCGCGTGCCGGGGACGGAGGACGAGTTCCTCATCAACGCCTATGGGCTGCTGTATGAGGAGATCACGGCGTCGTCGTTGATCCGCATCAACCTGGCCGGCGAGATCCTGTGGAAGCCGGAATTCGACTATGGCGTGAACCGTGCGGGGTTCGTGATCCATTCGGCGATCCATCGGCACCGTCATGATGCGGCCTGCATCATCCACACGCACACGCCGGTGGGCATGGCGGTGTCGTCCATGGAGTGCGGCTTCCTGCCGATGACGCAAACTTCGATGCGGTTTTCCAAGGTGGCCTACCACGACTACCACGGCGTGGTGGTGGACATGGCGGAGCAGGAAGAGCTGGTGCGCAATCTCGGCGATGCGGATCTGATGGTGCTGCGCAATCACGGGCTGCTGGTGTGCGGGCCGAGTGTGGCGGAGGCGTTTTCGAACATCTATCGCGCGGAGTTGGCGTGCAAGGCGCAGGTGCTGGCGATGGCGTCGAATGGGAAGATGATTTTGCCGCCGCAGGATGTGATCGCGGCGACGAACCACCTGTACAAGCCGACCACGCGGCGGCCGTTCGGGAAGCTTGAGTGGCCGGCGCTGATGCGGAAGTTGGACCGCACGGATACGAGCTGGCGGGAGTGACGCTGCTGGTGGTCTTCAGCGGCCTTCCGGGGACCGGGAAGACCACCGTCGCGCGCGAACTCGCGGCCCGCCGCTCGGCGCTGTACCTCCGCATCGACGCCATCGAGCAGGCGATCAAGAACGCGGGTTCGATGCAGATTGGCCCCGCCGGATACGCGGTGGCGAACGCCGTCGCCGAGGCCAATCTGCGGCTGGGCCAAGACGTCGTCGCCGATTGTGTCGACCCCGTCCGGGAAAGCCGAGAGGGTTGGCGTGGCGTGGCCGAACGCGCCGCAGCCAAGCTGGTCAACATCATGCTCGTCTGTTCCGACACGGCCGAGCACCGGAGGCGCGTGGAGCGCCGTGTTGGCGACATCCCCGGCCTGGCCCTGCCCGACTGGAACGCGGTGACCATCCGCCATTTCGAACCGCGCGAGGATGCGCACCTTCGCCTCGACAGCGCAGTCTTGTCGCCGGCGATGCTAGTGGAACGGTGCCAAACCTACATCGCGGATCGCCCATGACCCAACGCTCCATCCCCGCCACCTTCATGCGCGGCGGCTCCTCCAAGGGCGTGTTCTTCCACGCGCGCGACCTACCCTCGGACCGCGCTGAACAGGAAGCGATCTTCCTCGCCGTCATCGGCAGCCCGGACCCTTATGGGCGACAGCTGGACGGCATGGGCGGCGGCATTTCCTCGCTCTCCAAGGCCGTCATCATCGGGCCGCCGACGCATCCCGACGCCGATGTGGACTACACCTTCGCCCAGGTCGCGGTGGACCGGCCTGTGGTGGATTGGGGCTCCAACTGCGGCAACCTCTCCGGCGCCGTCGGCCCCTTCGCCGTCGATGAGGGCCTGATCGAAGCGCCCCGCGATGGCGAGGCGTTCGTGCGCATCCACCAGACCAACACGCGCAAGATCATGCACGCCCGCTTCCCCATGAAGGATGGCCGCGCGCAGGTGGCGGGCGACCTCGCCATCGCCGGGGTCGCGGGCACCGGTGCCCGCGTGCGCATCGACATCCTCAACCCCGGCGGCACCCGCACCGCCAGCCTGCTGCCGACGGGCCATGTTATCGAAACCCTCGACGGCATCCGTGCTTCGCTGGTGGACGCCGCGAACCCGATGGTCTTCGTCGATGCCGAGGCGCTGGGCTGCGACGGCACCGAAAGTCCCGAGGCAATCGAGGCGAAGCCTGGCCTCATGGCGCGGCTCGACGCGCTGCGCCGCACGGCCTCGGTCGCCATGGCCATGTCCGCCACGCCGGAAGCCGCCGGTCTCGCCGTGCCCAAGATCGCGATGGTCGCCCCGCCGCGCGACTTCACGGCACTCGATGGCACCACCATCGCCGCGGAGCAGTTCGACATCGCCACACGCGTCCTCTCGATGGAGCGCGCGCATCGCGCCACCCCGCTGACAAGCGCCATGTGCCTCGGCGTCGCCGCTCGCATCCCCGGCACCCTGCCGAACCTGCTCGCCCGCGCCGTGGTGGGGGAGGAGGTGCGTGTCGGCAACCCCTCGGGCGTACTCTCGGTGGGCGGCGTGCTTACCCGCACCGGCGACACCTGGCACGCCGACAGCGCCATTGTCTTCCGCACAGCGCGCCGGCTGATGGATGGGCGCGTCCACTACCTTCCCCGCACCCCGTCTTGAACCCGGCCTCGCGACGGGCCACGTGCTTCCCACCATGAACACCACCCGCCGCCCACCGATCATCGACATGACCCCCGAGGGCGAGTTCCGCGACCCCGCGCCGCGCCCCGCGCCCGGTCGGCTGGACCGTATCCTGACCCGTGTCGGCGGCATGGCGATGCTGCTCGCGATCCTCTCCGGCGCATTGGTGCTGGCGGCAGTCGCCGTGATGGCCGTTGCCGTGCTGCTGCCGGTGGCGATCATCGCGGGGCTCATCGGCGGCGCCACGCTGTGGTGGCGCATCCGCCGCGCCCGTGCACAAGGCACCCCGGTTCGGTTCGGCTTCGTCCGCCGCTGATCAGCGGCGCGCGAAGGCCTGCTTCAGTACCGCGCCGGTCGTCGCATCCACCCAGACATTCACGTTGCTGCCGCGCATCGGCACATTGGTCATCACATGCCACGCTGATCCGTGCCGCGTGACACTGAGCGGTTCGACGAAGGGCCATCCTTCGCCCTCCGCCGCCGCACGCGCGATGGCGACAACCGCGTCCTCGTCGGGCACCGTCATCCCGCCAGATGCCGCCGACGCCAGGCGCGCCCCAGCACCCCGTCCACGGGCCCCGCGAGCAAGGAGCCGCACCACACCGCCCCCGCCGTCAGCACGATCGCGGGCCCGGTCGGCAGGTCTGCATGGTAGGAGAGCAGCAGCCCCGCCACGCTTGATGAGACCGCCACCGCCACGGCCGCATAGGCCATCCCGGCCAGGCTGCGCGCCCAATGCCGCGCCGCGATCGCCGGCAGCATCATCAGCCCCACCGCCATCAGCGTGCCCAGTGCCTGGAACGCGGCCAGCACGTTCAGCACCACGAGTGCCAGGAACAGCATGTGCCAGGCCCCGCCCCGCGCCCCCGCGCCGCGCGCGAAGCCCGGGTCAAAGCATTCCAGCGCCAGCGGCCGCCAGGCGAAGGCGAGCCCCACCAGCGTCACGGTGCTTGCCACCGCCATCAGCAGCAGGGCGGCGTCGTCCACGCCCAGCACGGAACCGAACAGCAGCGCCTGCAGGTCGCCAGACCCACCACTCGCCGAGATCATCGCCACACCCGCAGCCAACGCCAGCAGGTACAGCGCCGTCAGCGTCGAATCCTCCCGGCTCTCGGTCGCCCGCGCCAGCGCGCCCGCACCCAGCGCCACCGCCAGGCCCGCGACCAGCCCGCCCGTCCACATCGCCGCCGCCGACAGCCCCGCGACCCAATAGGCCCCCGCGATGCCGGGCAGGATCGCGTGGCCCAGCACCTCCGCCGTCAGGCTCATCCGCCGCAAGGTCAGGAACACGCCCAGCACCGGCGCCGCCACCGCCAGAGCGAGGCATCCCACCAGCGCGCGGCGCAGGAACCCGAATTCGACGAAAGGCGCGATGAGGGCTTGGTAGAGGTCCAACCGGCCGCGCCTAGATCCGCTGGTGCAGCGCACAGACCAGGGTGAACAGCCGCCGCGCGGTCTCGAAGTCCACCACCACGCGCTCGCGCAGGCGCTCCATCAGCAGCTCTGCGCCCTCGTTGTGCAGCCCGCGCCGGCCCATGTCGATCGCTTGCACCCGCGCCTCGCCGTGGTTTTCCACCACCGCGCGCTCGTGGCTCTCGACCACCAGGTGGTAGTCCTTGATCAGCCGGCGGAAGGGACCGAGCGCGAGGATGATTGCCCGCAGCGGCTGGTCCTCCGCGTCGCGGATGTCGAACACCAGCCGCCCGTCGCGCACCGCCAGCGCTAGGCTCCATGGCCCCGGCCCAAGCTCGGTCGGCGCGAAGCGATTGCCGGTGAGCAGGTCCGCCACGGCCTGGCGCCGGTCCGCCTCGGCATAGGCCGACTGCAGCGGCGCCTCGTCGGGCAGCGTGATGCGCACTAGGTCGCGCGTGTCGGCGACGGCCCCGCTACCCATCGGCGGCGTCCGCCTGGTCGGCCATGCCGAGCCGGAACATCCAGCCGACCACAGCGCCCTTGATCGGGCGCAGCGCGATCATGCACAGGATGGTGAACAGCGGCAGCCACACCGCCATGTGCAGCCACATCGGCGGCTGGTAGGCGCGCTCCACCATGAAAACCGCCGGCACCACCAGATGGCCGACCAGCAGGATGGTAAAGTAGGGCGGCGCGTCATCCGCGCGCAGCCGCCCCAGCGGCGCGCCGCATACCGAACATGCAGGGACCACCTTCAGATAGCCGCGAAAGACCTTGCCCTCGCCGCAATAAGGGCAGCGATTGCGCAGGCCACGCCCGATCATCGTTCCAAACGGAGGCAAGGTGCTCGCACCGACGACAGGTGGGCGCCACTGCTTCAAGGGAGAGGTTGGCTCCGGCATCATCCTGATATGCACCCGCCTATGCTGCGCTGCAACACAAACAAGCGTTGCCGGCAAGTTAAGCTCTCATCCCAGATCAAGCCTGAAAACAAGGCAAGGGTTGCGATGCGCAACAGGCTGCGAAAAGATGCCGCCATGAGCCAAGCCAGCCGCCGCATCCTCGTCATCAACCCCAACAGCTCCGCCAGCTGCACCGCGGGCATCGCCGCCTCTCTGGCGCGCTTTGCCGCACCTACCCTGCCGCGCATCGAAGTGCTCTCGCTTCCCGGTGGCCCGCCCGCCATCATCACCTGGCGCCACTGGTACGCGGCCGCCGAACCGCTCTGCCGCATGATCGAGACCCAGGACGCGGCCGCCTACATCATCGCCTGCGTCTCCGACCCCGGCCTCGAAGCTGCTCGAACCGCGACCCAGCGCCCCGTCTTCGGCGTGCTTCGCTCCGCCATCGCCGCCGCCGTGGCGCGCGCCGAACGCTTCGGCATCATCGGCTTCACCGACCAGAGCAAAGCCCGCCAGCTCCGCGCCCTGCAATCCATGGGGCTGGAAGCGCGCCTTACCCAATCCCTGCCGCTCAACCTCGACATGGAAACACTCACCGACCCCATCGCCCCCCGCGCCCGCATTCGCGAACTCGCCAAAGAACTCGCCGCTGGCGGCGCCCAAGCCATAATCCTGGGCTGCGCCGGCATGGCCGGGCACCGCGCAGCCGCCGAAGACGCCGCCGGCGTCGCCGTCATCGAACCCTGCCAAGCCGCGGCGGTGCAGGCACTGCTGGCGGTGGGATAGAAGTGAGCAAGGCCAGGGGCTCTGCCCCTGGACCCCGCGAGGAGCCTGCAGGCCCCTCGACCCGGATTTGTTTGGTACCGGGTCTTGGTAGGGTTGGTACTGGGTCGTTGTCCGGAATGCCTGTCATCGGGAGAGGGTGGCCGGCTGTTCGCGCCCAACTGGTGAGCGCTCACCGGCCACCCTCTCCCGATGACAGGCTCTGATAAAAGTCCAGAATCACCTTCCAAGCTCAGCACCAAGTAATGCGGGTCCAGGGGCCTCCAGGCTCCTGGTGGGGGTCGAGGGGGCAAAGCCCCCCCGCCTTGCTTATTCTTACCCCCTCGCCGCCAGGACCGCCTCCGCCGTCGGGATGGGAGCAACGGCGCCGAAGCCGGTTGTGCTCAACGCGGCGGCGATGGTGGCGTAGCGGGTGGCGTCTTCGAGGGTGTCTCCGGCGAGATGTCGGGCCAGGAAGGCGCCGGCGAAGCAGTCTCCGGCGCCGGTGGCGTCGATGGGTGTCACGGGGTGTGCGGGGATGTGGGTGCGGTGGGTGCGGGTGGCGCAGAGGGCGCCCTGGGCGCCGAGCTTGAGGAGCACGGTGGGGCAGAGGGTCAGGTAGAAATCGGCGATGGCGTCGGGGGTGTCGAGGCCGGTGAGGGTGCGGGCGTCGTCGAGCGAGGGCAGGGCGATGTCGCTGAGGGCCAGGGCCGCGTGGATGATGGCGGCCGCGCGGGCGGCGGGCCACAGGCGCAGGCGCAGGTTGGTGTCGTAGGAGACGAGGGTGCCGGCGGCGCGGGCGGTGTGGATGGCGTGGAAGACGGCGTCGCAGGCGGTGGCCGAGATGGCCTGGCTGATGCCGGAGACGTGGAGAATGCGGGCGGCGCGGATGGCGGCTTCGGGGATGTCGGCGGGCGTCATCTGCGCGGCGGCGGAGTTGGTGCGGTAGAAAGTGAATTCGTGGCCCTGGGGTCCGTGGGTGACGAGGTACAGGCCGGTGGGGGCGTCGGGGCGGATGGTGACGGTGGCGGTGTCGACGTTTTCGCGCTTCCACAGATCGAGGAAGCTCTGGCCGGCCGCGTCGCTGCCGATGGCGGTGATGTAGCCTACGCTCGCACCGCTGCGCGCGGCGGCGATGGCGGCGTTGGAGGTGTCGCCGCCATGGCCTTCGAGGTAGAGCGCGCGGCTTTCGGCGTCGGGGGGCTGGCGGTTGAGTTCCAGCATCGGCTCGCCCATGCAGAGCAGGGCGGGGGTGCTCATGCCGCGGCCATGCCCTGGGCGGCCAGGGCGGCGGCGATGACGCTGGCGCGGTCGCCGGCCGCGATGGCGCGTTCGTCGACCAGCTTGCCGCCGATGCCCACGAAGGCGGCGCCGGCGGCGAGGTAGTCGCCCATGTTGCCGGCATCGACGCCGCCGGTCGGGCAGAACACCACCTGCGGGAAGACCGAGCGCAGTGCCTTGATGTGCCCGGGGCCGCCGAGCGAGGCGGCGGGGAAGATCTTCACCACGTCGGCGCCGTCGGTGAGCGCGGCGCGCACTTCGGTGGGGGTGGCGGCACCGAGCATGACGCAGGCACCGACCACACGGGCGGGGGCGACGATCGCCGGGTTCACCCAGGGGCTGACGAGAAAGCGCGCCCCCGCGGCGAGGCAGGCGCGGGCGGCTTCGGCGTCGACGACCGTGCCGGCGCCGACCAGCAGGTCAGGGTCGGCGGCGAGGCTGCGGATCAGCGCCGGCGCGTCGGGGATGGTCATGGTGATCTCGAAGATGCGCAGCCCGGCTTCGCGGAGCCAGGCGACGGCCTGGGCCGCGTGCGCGGCGGTCGAGGTCCGCACCACCGGGATCAGCCGCGCGGCGCGGAATTCTGCGATCAGCGTGTGCTCTGCCATGGCTGCCTCCCTGGGATCATGGGGAGGATGGGCGTCCGGGCGTCGCGTGTCAGCCCTTGCAAGCCGCGGCTAGTTCAGCACCTGGTCGGTGCCCTCCGTCTCCGAGGCCGGATTGACCCCGAGGAAGCTGCGCAGATCCGCCATGGCCTGGGTCTGGGCCTCGAAGGCGGTGAAGAGGCGGCGGATGGCGATGCGACGGCGATCCTCCGTGCTCGGCGGGAAGCTGATGACGTTATTAGCGGCGCCCATGGCTGTCTCGACCTGTGATTGTGCTTAAGGTGGAATTAACAAATCTCATAAAATGAGATGATCTTCAACGCAAGCTCAAGCGAGCGCAATGGCACCGAGGAGAAGCCCGAAGACGGCGCCACCGCTCAACACCAGGCGCAGCGCAAGATAGGGTGACGGTACCAGACCGCGCCGCGCTGCCAGGCGCTCCACCAGCGCCGTGCTGGCAATGCCCGCCGCAAGCACCAGCAGGCCGGCGACGAGCGGCAGCAGCAGCGCGACCCACGCCACGAGCGCCGGCACGACGCCGAGCCCGAAGCGCCCCCACGGCGCTCGACCGTCACTCAACGCGAAGCCCCAATGCACCGCGCCGAGAAAGGCGAGGATGGTCGCGCCATAGGCCGAAAGGGGAAAGCCAAATGCCGGTCGAAACCAGCAGCCGATGGCCAAGGCGAGAAAGGGGAGCAGCCCCGCGAGGCCGAAGATCCGCGCGGGCACGGGCAGGTCACGCATCGAGGCACCTCGGACAAGGAAAGGGTCCGGGAGAGTGGTTCTCCCGGACCCTGTTCTATCGCGTCGTGGGTAAGGTCCTAGAGGCCTTCGCCCGACCGCGCCATCACGCTGCCCGCCTTGCTGGTCTGCGACACGGGCGCGGGCAGCAGGGCCGCCGGCACGGTGCGCCGAGCCGGCATCGCCGCGATCATGCTCACCGACACCGCCGCCAGGTAGGGCACGGACTGGACCAGCAGCACCGCGGTCCACAGCAGCGCTTCCCAGGTGCTTCCCTGGTGGACGATGCTGACGCCGATCGCCGAGCCCCAGAGCAGCATCAGCAGCGCCAGTTCCTCACGCGCCATGACGAGGCCCTGCACCAGCGCCGGCGCATCCTTCATCTTGGGCGTCCGCAGGAATGGTGCTTTCTTGGTGAAGATGCCCATCAGCACTGCCTTGCCGATGGTGTGCGTCAGCGCGAGCCCGGCCACCGCCGCCCCGATCCGGTCACGCCAGCCGCAAGGCACCCGCGCCGCGTACAGCGCCATGATCTGCACCAGCTTGAAGACGAACAGCCCGAGGCTCGGCAGCATGAACAGCAGGATCGGGAACTCGGTGCTGACGGGCATGAAGATCAGTCCCATCGACCAGGCGATGCCGCCGAGCACGAAGATCAGGCCCAACGCGTCGCCCAGCCACGGCATCCAGCCCATCACGAAGTGCCATTTCTGGCCGGCTGTCAGGTCGCGGCGGAACGGGTTCAGCAGCGCGCCGAGATGTCCCTTCACGATCTGCACCGCGCCATACGCCCAGCGGTGCCGCTGCTTGCGGTACGCCGCGAAGTCGTCCGGCATCACGCCGCGCCCAAAACTGTCGGGTACGTAGACGGCTTCCCAGCCCTGCCGCATCAGCTTCAGCCCGAGCTCGCTATCCTCGCAGATGCACCACTCGGCCCAGCCACCGGCCTCGGCCATCGCAGACTTGCGGACCAGCGTCATGGTGCCGTGCTGGATGATGGCGTTGCGCTCGTTGCGCGTGACCATGCCGGCCTTGAAGAAGCCCGCATATTCCCAGAACATCATGCGCTTGAAGACGCTCTCGTTCGCGTCGCGATAATCCTGCGGCGACTGCGTGAACCCCACCTTCGGGTCGGCGAAGAACGGCACCATGCGGCGTAGCCAGTCCGGGTTCACCACATAGTCGGAGTCCAGCACGCCCACGATCTCGGCGTCATCAGCGGTCTCGCGCATGGCGAAGTTCAGCGCGCCGGCCTTGAAACCCTTCCACTTGCCGAGGTGGAAGAAGCGGAAGCGCTCACCCAGGCGCGCGCAATGCTCGGCCACCGGCTCCCACAAAGCGGGGTCCATCGTGTTGTTGTCGATGACCAGCACTTCGAAGTCGGGGTAGTCGAGCTCGGCGAGCGCGTCGAGCGTCTGGCGCACCATCTCGGGCGGCTCGTTGCAGATCGGGATATGGATCGAGACCTTGGGCAGTGTGTCGCCACGCGCGGCCGGCAGGGCCGGCCAGCGGCGCTTCCACACGCGCCCGAAGATGGTCTCGGCCAGCTCGAAGCTGTCCGAGAGCAGTAGTGCCAGCAGCATCACCTGGCCCGCCACCAGCGTGCCCCAGACCATCGCCGCGGAGAGCGAGAGGTAGGTCTCGCTCATCGCCAGCAGCGTCAGCGTGGTGCCCGCCACGAAGAGCTGCGCCAGCCCGGCCAGCATCAGCTTGCCCTGCCAGCGGATATCCGGGCGGCGCATCAGGAAGAACAGGCTCGCGGCGAAGGCGAAGAGCGAGGACAGGCCCGCCCACCACGCCCAGGCCGGCGTCTCGCTCACGGTGCCCGTCAGGCTCCACTTCGGCGCACGGTCGAGGTCGAACATGCCCCAGTGACCGGCCGCACGGCCCTCGAAGGACACCTTCCACGGCTGGTCGAAGGCTTCCATGACGTAGTAGTTCAGGCCACGGCGCTCGGCTTCGACGAAGAAGCGGCGCAGGAATTCGGCCTGGTTGACGCGCGTCGCGCGCGCCGCGCCAATGTCGCGGCCAGCCGAGGGCCAGCCCACCTCACCGATGACGATCGGCTTGCCCGGGAACAGCGCCTGCACCTGGTCATACCGGTCCATGATGTAGCGCAGGGCCTCGTCGACCGGCAGGCCTTCCCAATAGGGCAGCAGGTGGATGGTGATGACGTCGACGGCGCGACCCAGCTCGGGGTGGTCCACCCAGACGTGCCAGGGCTCGGCCGTGGTCACGGGCACGCGCACCTGGCGGCGCACCTGCTCCATGTAGCCGATGAGCTGCGCCGGTGTGAGGTCGCCACGCAGGATCGACTCGTTGCCCACGATCACGCGGTTGACGTTCCGGTTGGCGCGCGCCGTGTCGATCAGCGAGCGGATCTCGACCGCATTGCGGTCCAGATGCCGGTCCAGCCAGGCGCCGAGGGCCACGCGCAGATCCAACCCCTGCGCCGCGGCGAGTTCGGGGATGCGCTCGAGCCCCCCATGCACGGCGTAGCTCCGTATGTTGCGGGTATGGGGTGCCACGACCCGGAGGTCGGAGGCGATCTCGTCGGCCGAGGGCCAGCGATCGCCCTCGGCCGACTGGCCGCGCTGGTAGGGGGCGAAGGCGAGGCCCGCAACCTGGCCGCGGAACTCGGCGATCTGGGCGGGGCGGTTCAGCGCCCACCAGGTGCCCAGATGTGCGAGCGTGACCAGCGCGAGCATCGCCAGCGTCACCGGGTGGAGCATGCCCCGCAGGCGCCCTTGCGGGGCCTTGGCCGGGACCGTCATGCGAAGGGGGGCGTTCATGGACGCGTATCTCTCCGACGCGGCGGCCAGGGTTTGACCTCCGCTTGGTGCAGAGAGAACACCGGCATCAAGGCGGCGCCCGGACCGGAAAATGGCAATATTGCGGCGCACCATCTTTTGTAGCCGAATGTTGCGGCTCACGTTGGCGCGCGACGAAAATTCTCCTGCAACCTTCGGCGTCGGCGCGATTTTTGGGCTGTCCGAAGCGTGACGCGGCGGCCTGCGCGCGTGCCAGGGATTCGGCTATAAGCCCCGCCATGGACATCGCCCTCGAGATCTTCATCCTCCTCCTGCTCGTGCTGCTGAACGGCTGCTTTTCGATGAGCGAACTTGCCATCGTCTCGGCGCGGCGGCCGCGGCTGCAGGCGATGCAGCGTCGCGGCAGCCAGGGGGCCGCCGCCGCCATCGCGCTGGGGGAGGACCCGCAGCGCTTCCTGCCCACGGTGCAGGTCGGCATCACCATGGTGGGCATCTTCGCCGGCGCCTTCGGCGGCGCGCGGCTGGGTGCGAAGCTCGGCGAATGGTTCAGGGACGTCCCGCTGATCGCGCCCATCGCCAATGAGCTCGCGCTCACGCTGGTGGTGCTGCTGATCACCTACCTGTCGCTGATCCTGGGCGAGCTGGTGCCCAAGCAGGTTGCGCTCCGCCACCCCGAGGGCGTGGCGGTGATCGTGGCGCGCCCGCTCGCCTGGATCGGCCGCGCCTCGACGCCGCTGGTCTGGCTGCTCGGCGCCTCGACCGCGGTGGTGATGAAGCTGCTCGGCCAGTCGCGCCCGATCGATCAGGGCGTGACGGAAGAGGAGGTGAAGGCGGTCGTTGCCGAGGGCGCCGAATCCGGCGTTCTGGAGACCGAGGAGCGCCACATGATCGAGCGGGTGCTGCGCCTGGCCGACAAGCCGGTGCGCGCCATCATGACGCCCCGCCCGGAGGTCGCCTGGCTCGACCGCGGCGACACGCCCGAGGCACTGGCCGAGCGTCTGCGGTCGGAGGAGGTGACGCGCTTCGTCGTCGCCGATGGCCGGGTCGACAATGTGGTGGGCGTGGTGATCGCGAAGGATCTGCTCGACCAGCTGCTGCGCGGCGAGGTGCTGACCATAGCGACCGCGCTGCGCCAGCCGCTGATCCTGCCCGACACGCTCTCCGCGCTGGGTGCGATGGACCGCCTGAAGGGCGACCCGCTCGGGATCGCGCTGGTGATGGACGAGTATGGCAGCTTCGAAGGCGTGGTCACCGCCTCGGACCTGCTCGAGGCCATCATCGGCGAACTCGGGCCGGTGGAGGAGCCGGTCGCGGGCGTGCCGGTCACGCGCCATGACGGCTCCATGCTGATCGACGGGATGCTGCCATCGGACGAGCTGCGCGCGCGCCTCGATTTGCCCGAGCTGCCCAACGCCGGCACCTACCACACGGTGGCGGGGCTGATGCTCGCGCTGTTGCAGCGCGTGCCAAAGGAGGGCGACCGCATCGCCTGGGCCGGCTGGCGCTTCGAGATCGTGGACATGGATGGCCGGCGGGTGGACAAGGTGCTGGCCGTGCGGGACGACTCCGCGAGCGGAGGACAATGACCATGGATCAGGCCGAGATTACGCAATGGGCGATGAGCAACGGCTGGCGCGACGTGGGCGGCGCGCCGTCGCTGATCAAGCCGAAATCGCCGAAAGAAGCGATCGCGCGCCTGCTGTTCAAGGCGACGGTGGTGCAGTTCGAGGTGAAGAAGCCCTCCGGCACCTGGGAGAAGATCGGCTCCGCCGCCTACGCCGATATCAAGGCGGATGAGGAGACCGGGCTGCCGCAGGGGCTGGGCATGGAGAAGATGCCGGGGCTGAACAAGCTGATGCAGGACAACAAGGACCAGAAGGTGTTCGCCAGCTTCGGCTAGCGGCACGCGACGGGATATTTCCCGCGCATTTGAAGCCGTGTCCGCGGACCCGATGGCTCTCGGGCGCGTTGTCCCGCCAGCGATCGGGGAGTGCGAGACGATGAGTTCCGCAAAGCAAATCGGCATCAACGCCCTGAAGGCCAACGCTGCCCTGGCGCCGCTCGCGTTTCTGCTCGGCGAATGGCGCACCATGGGGACCCACCCCGGCGTGCCCGGCCAGACGCTTGAAGGCCGCACGAGCTTCGCCTGGCATGAAGGTGGCGCGTTCCTGATCATGCGCTCGGAGGTCGATCACCCGGAATTTCCGGACGGCGTCGCGATCTTCAGCGCCGACCGGGACGCGGGCTCCCTGGCGATGAACTGGTTCGACGAGCGTGGCGTCTCGCGCCTCTATCAGGTCACCGCCGGCGATCGCTCCATGCGCTGGCACCGGGACGATCCCCGCCTGGCGCAGCGCGCGACCATCGTGGCGGGGGGCGACGGCGATCGCCTCGTCAGCAAAGGCCAGATGTCGCTCGACGGGGCGGACTGGAGCGTCGATCTTTCGCAGATCTTCACCCGCGGCTAGCGGCGACCCGGCCCGGCCATCGCCGCGGCCGGAAAGACCGGGTCCTTTTTCCCTCAGATCACCCGCTGCGTGCCGATGAAGTTGAGCGTCGTCCGGTCCCCCGACACCGTGTACCACTGGTGCGTATAGAACTTCCACGCGCCGGAGGTGCTGCGGCGCCCGAAGGTGACGGTGGAGATCTTGGCGCCGAGCGGGATCACCACGTTGGCGTTGTTCGGGTCGTAGTAGTCGTCGGGTTCGACCAGTGAGGGGTTGGTGACCAGGCTTTTCGCGATGTTGCGCTGCATCTTGCGCTGGTTCTCGTCGCGCTGGGGCGCGGTGCTTTCCGGACCCAGATTGGCCGAGCGACCCATGTTGACGTGGTGCACGGAAACGCTGTGGTCCACCTGGACGGAGCCCGCGACGAAGGTGCAGCCGTCCATCGCGTAGGTGAACATGAAGTCCGGGCCGCCGGCGCCAGGCAGCACGGTGCCGAGCGAATTGTTCGGCTCGTAGGGGCACCAGTAGGCGTCGACCGGGCTTCCGGTGTTCTTGGACGGGGTCACCAGGAAGAAGACGGGCATGTGTGCGCCGCCGTTGAGCATGTTGCGGGCGACGGTGCCGCCGCCGGCGGCGGTGAAGGAGAAGCGGCGGACGCCGCCGGGGCCGCCCTGGCCGGGCCCGACGACCATGACGACGTTGTTCCGCATGAAGGTGCGGGGGTGGGCGATGAAGTCATCGACATCGGGCATGATCTTGGCGCGTCCTCGGCTGCGGTTTTCTTGCATCGGGCGCCATCGATGCGATGGTGGCTCGACGCGCCAATTGGGAACGTTTCGATTGGCGCGTCAACCGACCGGTTTGTGGCAGTTCTACTCCGCCGGCTTCATCGCCATCACCGGCACCCGCCCCACCGCGAACAGCCCGCCCGCAAGCAGCGCATAGGCCAGCGCCACCCCCGGCGTCACCGCAAACCCCACCGCCGGGCCATGCATGAGCCCGAAGAAGGTCAGCACCGCGCCCGCACCGGCGAAATACGCCGCCTTCTCCCATTCCCGCTCGATCACGAACACCGCAATCGCCGCCAGGATCAGCCCCGAGAGGATCGCGCCCTCGCCGAGCACCTCCAGCCCCGGATACAGCACCCCCGCCATCGCGAGCTTGTCCATCCCGACCGCCGCCGCGCTCGTCCCCGCAGCCCCCAGCGCGCCGTCGATCAGCGTCTTCGCCCAGGCCGCGAGATGCGGGATCAACGACAGCACCACCGCCGGCGCGTGGGATTTCGGCGTCTCCTGGAAGGCCTGCGCCCCGATCAGCATCCCGATGTACAAAAGGATCGGCGAGATCGCGACCACCGGCACCAAATCCAACAGCAGCGACACGATCCCCAGCCAGGTCAGCGCCAGCACCAGCGCCCCCGTCGCCGCCGAATACCCGATGCGCCCCCCCATCGCCTTCCAGCCCGGATGCCCGATATAGACGGCGTTGATAAAGGGGTTCCCCATCAGGCACCCGACCAACGACACCGCCCCATCCGCCGTCAGCACCTGCGTGGTCGGAAAATGGTCCCCCGCGACCTCCGCGCTCTCCACATTGTCCATCGCCTCGACCAGATCGTAGATCCCGAACGGAATCGCCGTGACCAGAATGATCCCGATGAATTCGAACCCCCCGAACACATGATCAAACGCCGGCATCGGCACCGAAAACCCGATGGTCGAAAGCCCCGCCGTCAGCGACGTCAGGCTGCGCCCCCCGACCCCCAGCCCCAGCGCCGCGGCCCCCCATGCGACGACCACCCCGAAGGCAATCGCCACCAGCCCCGCGGGCAGCCCGCGCGGATAGCGCAGCCCCCCGAACCACGCCGCGATGACGATGCCGAAGCACACCACGCCGATCACCGGCGTCATGAACATCTCCAGCGCCGGGCGCATGGAGATGAACGTCACCGACACCCCCGCCAGCGTCCCGAGCAGCGCGGCGCGCGGCGTGATCCGCCGCACCACCGGCGCCGCAAACGCCCCGATCATCAGGATAAAACTCTGGATGAACACCCAGGTGAGCCCGGCTTCCCACCCCTTGATCGGATCGTCCGTCCGCTGCGCGATCGGCAGCATGATCACCAGCACGACGACGAACATATGCGGCACCGAAATGCCCGAGGGCAGGGCGCACACATCGCTCCGCCCCGTCCGCACCGCCAGGCGATAGGCGAGCCAGGCGTAATACCCCGTGGACAGCGCCATCATCAGCCCCGCCGCCGGCAGGATGCGCTGAAACACGATATCCGCCGGCAGGTTCAGCACGAAGCGCAGCAGCCCCGTCAGCACCAGCAGGTTGACCAGGATGTTCGTCCCGAAGCCGAACAGCGCGTTCCAATCCCCCGGCGTCCACAAGGCCGGCTTCGCCGTGGTGCTGCTCATGCGACGCTCTCCCCCCGCAGCGCCGCGATGGCGCGCCCCGTATCCGACACCCACCCGAAAATCCCGCCCTGCGCGCTGACCATCGCCAGCGCCGCCGCATGGAATGCCGGGATATAGGACGCACAGGCATCCGCCAGCGCCACGCAGCGGAAACCGCGGTCATTGGCCTCGCGGATGGTGGTGTGCACACACACCTCCGTGGTCACGCCCGCGACCAGCAGCACCTCGATGCCGCGGTTGCGCAGCATCGGCTCCAGCTCCGTCGCGTAGAAGGCGCCCTTGCCGGGCTTGTCGATCACCGGCTCGCCCTCGATCGGCGCCAGCGCGGCGATGATCCCATGGCCGGCCTCGCCGCGGATCAGGATCCGGCCCATCGGGCCGGCATCGCCGATGCGCATCGACGGCGCACCCCGCGCCACTTTCGCCTGCGGCGCATCCGACAGATCCGGGCGGTGGCCCTCCCGCGTGTGGATGACCAGCATCCCGGCCAGGCGCGCGGCATGCAGCATGGCGCGGCACGGCACCACCGCGGCATGCAGCAGCGACACGTCATTGCCGAGCGCGGCGCCGAAACCGCCAGGCTCGAGAAAATCGCGCTGCATGTCGATGATGACCAGCGCGGTTTGCGCGGGCTCGAACTCCAGGGGCGAAGGCTCGGCGTGCAGGACAGGCATGCCAACAACCGAGCAAACGGCGTGCCGGACAAAAAAGGCCGGGGAAAGAATTCCCCGGACCCCTTCTTTTATTTTTGGCTACTTGAGGGAGGGACTCAGCCCCAGCTCAAAAAGGCCTCGGAATTGGAGATCGGCGGTGCGGCGCGCAAAGCAGCCAGATCGGGCACGGGGCGCGCCAGCGCCGTATCCGCCGCGAACGCGGCCTCGATCGCCGCCGCCACCCCAAGTACGTACGCATCCCCACCCCGTGGACCCACGATCTGCAACCCGAACGGCATGCCGTTCCGGTCAAGACCCATCGGCAAGGATACCGCCGGATGGCCCACCAGCGTCACGTAGTAGGCCAGCGACAGCCAGTGGAAATAGGTCCGCGTCGGCGCCCCATCGATCTCGGCCGGATACAGCTCCCGCCACGGCCGCGGGCTGATCGTGATCGACGGCGTGATCAAGACATCATGCTTGCCGAAAAACCCCTGCCAGGCCCGATACATCCGAGTCTGGATCGTCGCCGCCCGCGCATAATCGTCGAGGCTGTAACCCATCCCCTCCTCGACATTCGCGATGATGTTCGGGCCGCAATCCTGCGGACGCTCCCGCACCTTCTGCCCATGCGCCGCGAGGAACCCGGCCGCGCGCAGAATCTCGAACGCCTCGTCCCCGCCCGCACAATCCGGGCTCGCTTCCTCTGCCCCCGCGAACAGCGGCGCGATGGCCGCGACCCGCTCCGCGAAGACGCCGCGCACATGCTTCTCGGTCGGCGCGACTCCGAAATCCGGCGTGAAGGCCAGGCGCAATCTGGCCAGGTCGATCCCCCGCGGCGGCGAGAACAGCGCCGGCTTTCCGCGCACGGCACGGTCATGCAGCGTATAGGCCAACGGGTCGCCCGCATTGTCGGACGCCATTGCTGAGAGCATCAGGCTCGCATCCGCCACATTCCGCGCCATCGGCCCCTGCACCGGCAGGTTGGACCACCCATGCCCGCGCTTCTCATACGGCACCAACCCCGCCGAGGGCCGATACCCCAAAATGCCGCAGAACGCCGCGGGATTGCGCAAACTTCCCCCCGTATCCGACCCCGAGCACAACGGCACCATCCCCGCCGCGAGCGCGACCGCCGACCCGCCCGAAGACCCGGCCGCGCTCTTCGACGGATCGAACGGATTGCCCGTTGCGCCATAGACGGTGTTGCGCGTATTCGCACCGGCGCCGAACTCCGGCGTGTTGGTCTTGCCAAGGATCACCGCGCCGGCGCGGCGCAGATTGGTGACCAGGCTCCAATCCGCCTCCGGCACGTGGTCGGCGAAGATCGGGCTGCCATAGGTGGTGCGCAGCCCCTTCACATCGACCAGGTCCTTGATGCCCACGGGCAGGCCATGCAGCACGCCGAGCGTGTCGCCCTGCATCACCGCCTGCTCCGCATCCACGGCAGCGGCAAGCGACGCGTCGCGATCTTCAGCGACGATGGCGTTGACCGCGGGGTTCACCGCATCGATCCGCCCGAAGCAGCTGTGCAGCAGCTCGACCGGGGAGAGCTTCTTCCGCCCGATCAGCGCGCGCGCAACGGTCGCGGTGAGATCACAGGGCTCCATCGCCCTAATACCCCATCGCGCAGCCATCCTTGCGCGGATCCGACCCGCCGATCAGCACGCCGCGCGCCCGGTCGATCAGGATCGCCTGGCCACCGCCATGCGGCTTGTCGATCACCTCGCAATCATGGCCCAACCGGTTGAGCCTATCCACAACCGGCCCCGGAATGCCGCGTTCCAGCTGCACCTTGCCGCCCGTCGGGAACAGCCGCGGCAGGTCGAGGGCCGACTGAACGTCCAGCCCGAACTCGAAGTGGTTGGACAGGAACAGCGTCTGCCCCATCGGCTGGAAATGCCCGCCCATCACGCCGTAGGGCATGATCGCCTTGCCGCCCGAATAGACCATGCCGGGGATGATCGTGTGCATCGGCCGCTTGTCGCCCTCGATGCAGTTCGGGTGCCCATCCTGGAAGCGGAACCCATAGCCCCGGTTCTGCAGCATCACCCCCGACGCTTCCGCGAGGATGCCCGACCCGAACCCCTCGAACAGCGAGTTGATGAAGCTGCACGCATTGCCGTCACGATCCACGACCGTGAGGTAGACCGTGTCCTTGTGCCGCGCGAAATCGGATGTCCCCGCTGCCGGCATCTCCGCCATGGCCCGGTCGTCGCGGATCAGCAGGCGGAGCGCCTCGCCATAGGCGGGGTCGATCATGTGCGCCGTCGGCACGTCCACGCGCGACGGATCGGCGAGGAAGGCATCGCGGTCGCGATAGGCAAGCCGCGCCGCCTCGATGTGGCGATGCAGCCGCTCGGTCGACAGCGGGCCCTCGCCCACGGTCGAGAAGCCGTTGAGGATGTTGAGGATCTCCAGCACGATCGGCCCGGACCCGTTGGGTGGGCACTGGAACACGTCCAGCCCGCGCCAGCGCGTGGTGATCGGCTCCACGAATTCCGCCACCGTCGCGCCGCGGGCGAAATCCTCCTCGGTATGCGTGCCCCCGGCGGCGCGGAGCGTGGCGACCATGTCGGCCGCGACCTCGCCCTCATAGAAGCCGGCCGGCCCCTTCGTGGCGATGGCGCGCAGCGTGGCGGCCAGTTCCGGCTGCACGAAGCGGTCGCCCAACCCATAGGCTTCGCCGTCGCGCAGGAAGCGCTTCGCCGTCGCCGGATGCAGGCCGAGCTTCGCGACGGACCCCTTCCAATCCCAGGCCAGGCGCGGCGTCAGGTGAAAGCCTTCCTCGGCATGGCGGATCGCCGGCTGCAGCAGCTCGTCGAGGCCCTTGCGGCCATGGGTGGCATTCAGCAGCGCCCAGGCGGAGATCGCACCTGGCACCGTCACCGAATGCGGCGATGTGGGCGTCAGCGCCTCGACGCCCTTCGCCTTCAGTGCCGCGAAATCCGCCCCTCGCGGCGCCCGCCCCGACCCGTTGATGGCGATGGGCTTGGACGACCCCGCCGGCGCATAGAGGCAGAAGCAGTCGCCCCCGATCCCCGTCGATTGGGGCTCCACGACGCACAGCACCGCCACCGCGGCGATGGCCGCGTCGAGCGCATTGCCGCCCGCGCGCAGGATGTCGAGGGCGGCGAGCGTGGCGGCAGGCACCGAGGTGGCGGCCATGCCGTTCGCGGCATAGGCGGCGGAGCGACCGTGGCTGTGAAAATCGCGGGTCATGGCGGTGCGGGTCCAGATCGGTTTGAGACGCGGGGCGATGACGCCCATATCAGCGGTTTCGACACAAAGCTGCAACACGGCCCTACCGCGCCACCTCCCGCTCCGCTAGACCAGGGGCATGGCAGAGACCGTCAGCTACGCCGATTTCGAGCGGCTCGACATCCGGGTCGGCACCATCATCGAGGCCGAGGCCTTCCCCGAGGCGAAGAAGCCCGCGATCAAGCTTGCGGTGGATTTCGGCGCGCCGCTCGGGGTGAAGCGATCCTCGGCGCAGATCACGGTGCATTATTCGCCCGACCGCCTCATCGGGCGGCAGGTGCTGGCCGTGGTGAACTTCCCCCCGCGCCGCATCGCCGGCTTCGAGAGCGAGATCCTGGTGCTCGGCCTGCCCGACGAGAACGGCGCGGTGGTGCTGCTCAAGCCCGACCTGCGCGTGCCCGATGGCGGCAAGCTGTTCTGATGGCGGCCAAATACTTCACCGTCACCTGGGACCAGTTGCATCGCGACGCGCGTGCGCTGGCCTGGCGGCTGCTGGAGCGCGGCCCCTTCACCGGCGTCGTTGCCATCACCCGCGGCGGGCTGATCCCCGCCGCCGTCATCGCGCGCGAGCTC
Source organism: Plastoroseomonas arctica (assembly GCF_018128965.1). Lineage (GTDB taxonomy): Bacteria > Pseudomonadota > Alphaproteobacteria > Acetobacterales > Acetobacteraceae > Plastoroseomonas > Plastoroseomonas arctica. The sequence continues at coordinate 67,650 of NZ_JAAEDH010000014.1, read as the reverse complement.
GAATGCCGGGTCGTGGAGACGATCTCCATCGTCACCTATGACGAGGAGGAACGCGGCGCGCCAAAGGTGGTGAAAACACCGGTCGCGGCCGGCGACGGCAAGGGCTGGCTGGTGATCGACGACCTGGTCGACACCGGCACCACGCTGCGCGTCGTGCGCGCGCTGCTACCGGGCGCCCACGTCGCGACCGTCTACGCCAAGCCCGCCGGCAAGCCGCTGGTGGACACCTTCATCACCGAGGTGAGCCAGGAGACCTGGATCCTGTTCCCCTGGGACACCGAGCCGCAATTCATCGCCCCGATCGCGCGGCTCTGACTCAGCGGTAATACCGCCCCTGGTTCGACGCATACCCGCGCCGACCGTCATTGCGCGCATAGCCGCGGTCGCGATGGCGGCCACCACCATCGCCCGAGGCCGCGACCGCGATCAGCGCCGCACCCAGCCCGATGCCGGCGCCGACCGCCAGGGTGCTGCCCCAATCGGTGCTGCCATCCTTGTTGACGCAGCCGGCGAGGGTGACGCTGGCCGAGAGCGCGATGACGGCGAGGAAGCGACGCATTGGGGGAACCCTCCTGAACATGTGCAGGATGGCGTGGGGTCATGGCCGTCTCGCGGTGGGACCAAGGCGGCATGGCGGTGGTTTCGTGACGCCACAATCGGGCGGCATGCCCCAAATCTCGCGAACCGGGGCAGCCTGCCCAAATTCTGCGCAGTAGCGGCCGCCGTCCGGCTGAAAACCCCTGCAAGCGCCGGCACGCGCCTTGCTCACGTGCATGCCATGACAGAGAGCCCTCTCCCGATCGACGTCGGCGGCCCCGCGCAACCGCTGCTCGATGTGCGCGGCATCCAGAAGCACTTCCCCATCAAGGGCGGGTTCTTCGGCAGCACCGTCGCGACCGTGCGCGCCGTGGACGGCATCAGTTTCACCATCCTCAAGGGCGAGACGCTGGGGATCGTGGGTGAGTCCGGCTGCGGCAAATCCACCACCGCGCGGCTGCTGATGCGCCTGATGGATCCCGACAAGGGCTCCATGATCTTCGACGGCGAGGGGGTAGCGGAGAACACCCAGACCGGCGGCATCACCATGCGCGACTATCGCCGCCAGGTGCAGATGGTGTTCCAGGACAGCTACGCCTCGCTCAACCCGCGCCTGCCGATCGAGGATTCCCTGGCCTTCGCGCCCAAGGTGCATGGCCTGGGCGACGGCGAAGCCCGTGAGCGCGCCCGCGAACTGCTCGCGGCCGTGGGCCTCGCCCCCGCCCAATATGCGCGCCGCTACCCGCACGAGCTCTCCGGCGGGCAGCGGCAGCGGGTGAACATCGCCCGAGCGCTGGCGCTGCGGCCGCGCCTGGTGATCCTGGACGAGCCGGTCTCGGCGCTGGACAAATCGGTCGAGGCGCAGGTGTTGAACCTCCTTGTCGATCTCAAGGAAAGCTTCGGGCTGACCTACGCCTTCATCAGCCATGATTTGAACGTGGTGCAGTACATCTCCGACCGCGTTCTGGTGATGTATCTGGGCAAGGTGGTCGAGATGGGCCCCGTCGAGGAAATCTACGAGCGCCCCGCCCACCCCTACACCCGCGCGCTGCTCGCCTCCCGCCCCTCGATGGACCCCGAGAACCGGCGTACCGAGCCGCCGCTGTCGGGCGATCCGCCCAACCCGGTGAACCCGCCCTCGGGCTGCCGCTTCCGCACGCGCTGCCCGCATGCGGAGGATGTCTGCGCGGCCCGCGAACCCATCGACGCCGATCTCGGCGGCGGCCACCAGGCCGCCTGCCACATGGCCGACCCCGGCAGCGGACACAGCCAGGCGGGGAGGCTCGCGGCATGAGCGCGGCGTTGCAGATGGCCGGCAAGGACACACTGGTCCGCGTGCGCGACCTCTCGGTGCGCTTCGTCTCGCGCGATGCCACGGTGCATGCAGTCAACGGGGTGGACCTGGATCTCGCCGCGGGCGAGGTGCTGTGCATCCTCGGTGAGTCGGGTTCGGGCAAGTCGGTGACGATGCGCGCGCTGATGAAGCTGCTGCCCAAGAAGGCGGTGGTCACCGGCGGCATCCTGGTGGACGGCCGCGACGTTCAGGCCATGCACGAGAACGAGCTGCAGGAATTCCGCGGCAGCACCGTGGCCATGGTGTTCCAGGAGCCGATGACCGCGCTCGACCCGGTCTTCACCGTGGGCAAGCAGATCTCCGAGACGGTGCGCCGGCATGAGGGCGTCTCCCAGGCGGCGGGCATGGCGCGCGCGCTGGAGCTGTTCGAGCTGGTGCAGATCCCCTCGGCCAAGCGCCGGCTGGACGCCTATCCGCATGAGCTCTCGGGCGGTCTCCGGCAGCGCGCGATGATCGCGGTGGCGCTCGCCTGCCGTCCGAAGCTGCTGCTGGCCGACGAGCCGACCACCGCGCTCGACGCGACCGTGCAGATCCAGATCCTGCTGCTGCTGCGGCAGTTGCAGCAGGAGCTCGGCATGGGCGTGGTGTTCGTGACGCACGACCTGGGCGTGGCGGGCGAGATCGCGGACCGCGTGGCGGTGATGTATGCCGGCCGCGTGGTGGAGGAGGGGCCGGTCACGGCGCTGATGCGCGGCCCGCTGCACCCCTATGCCAAGGGTCTGCTGGGGGCGACGGTGCACTCCGGGATGCGCGGCAAGCGCCTGACCACCATCCCCGGCGCGCCGCCGAGCCTGGAAGCGCTGCCCAACGCCTGTTCCTTCGCGCCGCGCTGCGTGGAGGCGGAACCGGCCTGCCTCGCCGCCGTGCCGGCGCCGCGCAGCCCGATCCCCGGTCGCACGGCGCGGTGCATCCATGTGCCGGACAATGTCGCGGGGTAGGGGACGCGCCGGCGCCATCCTGCGCCATCGCGATGCCGCGCCGCCGCCGCGCGAGCGGGGCTCCATCGGCGACAATGGCGGCCCGCCGCTGGACGACGCGCCCGACGCCGATGGCGGCTGGGGCGCCTGGGTGTGGAGCCGGGCGCATCGGCGCGCGTGGAAGACCCCGCCGCCGGAGATCGCGCTGCGCCGACTGGCCCGCGCCGAGGCGCTGGGGATGAGCTACCGGGCCTATACGCTCGAGATCATGGAGCGCGGGTGGTACCTGTGAGCCGGAACTCTGGACACCACCACGCGGCCGCGATAGATTAGGAAAATATTCTGTTCTTTGAACCATGAATCTGGATCGGATCAGCCGCCCGCGGGTGCCGAAGGGGATTTGTCCGAACCCCGCACCTGGCCCGGTAAGAAGCGCCGAAAGTAAGGTGCCCTTACACATCGCCACATCGGATCAATGGCTTGGCTGGCGCCGGCGGGAAAGGAGACCGTACTTTCCGCCAGGTGGCGTCCTCTCACGCGGGTCACCTTTCCCCCGCAGCCCGCCGGGCCTACCCTCCCGCCGGCTCATGCTGGAGGGGATTTCGCCATGAATGAAGTGAAGCGCACCGCGCAGGCGCGCAGCGGCGGCAAGGTGCTGGCCGATGCGATGGTCGCGCAGGGCGTGACGCACGCCTTCTGCGTGCCTGGCGAGAGCTACCTCGATCTGCTCGACGGTTTGTATTCCGTGCGCAACCAGCTCCAGCTCATCACCTGCCGCTTCGAGGCCGGTGCCGTCCACATGGCCGAGGCCCATGGCAAGCTCACCGGCAAGCCGGGCGTGGCCATCGTCACCCGCGGCCCCGGCGCCTGCCACGCCGCCATCGGCGTGCATGTCGCGATGCAGGATTCGACGCCGCTGGTGCTCCTCGTCGGCCAGATCCCCGTCGAAGAAACCGACCGCGAATCCTTCCAGGAGGTCGACTACCGCCGCATGTTCTCGCCCATCGCGAAATGGGTGACGCAGATCGACGACGCCAAGCGCATCCCCGAGATCATCGCCCACGCCTTCGACATCGCGACCAGCGGGCGCCCCGGCCCCGTTGTGATCGCGATCAGCGAGGAGATGCAGAAGCACCAGGTGACGGTGCCGGATATCGGCCCGGCCGAAGTCTTCCCACCGCACCCCGCGCCCGAGGCCATGGCGCGGCTGCGCGACATGCTCGCCACAGCGGAACGGCCGCTCGCCATCCTCGGCGGCTCGGGATGGACCGCGGAAGGGCGCAAGGCGATCGCGAAATTCCTCGTGGCGCATGATTTGCCGGTCTGCGTCTCCTTTCGCCGGCAATCCCTGTTCGACGGGACGCACGCGAATTTCGTGGGCGATCTCGGCGTCGGCGCCGATGCCGGCCTGGTCGCCCATGCGCGCGAGGCGGACCTCATCCTCGCCATCGGCACGCGGCTGGGTGAGCCCGTGAGCCAAGGCTACACGCTGTTCGACTTCGCCGGCGCGCAGCCGATCATCCATGTGCATCCAGAGCAGAGCGAGATCGGGCGCGTGCATCGCCCGGCCCTGGGTATTCCGTGCGACCTCAATGCCTTCGCCGAGGCCGCGAATGCCATGGCGCCCGTCGCCTCCACCGCCTGGTCAGGCTGGCGCGAGACGCTGCGCGCATCGCGCCTGAAGCAGGCCGAGGCGCCGGACTACGAGGGCCCGCTGAACCTCGCCCGCGCGCTGCAGGCGCTCGAAAAAGCTCTGCCGGACGACACCATCTTCACCACCGATGCCGGCAATTTCGCGACCTGGCCCACGCGCTTCATGCACCTGAAGGATGGCCAGGATTTCCTCGGCCCGACCAACGGCGCCATGGGCTACGGCGTGCCCTCCGCGATCGGCGCGAAGATCGTGCACCCGAATCGCACCGTGATCTGCTTCGTGGGCGATGGCGGCTTCCTGATGACGGGGCAGGAGATCGCGACCGCCTTCCACCATGCGGTGAACCCGATCATCCTGGTGTTCAACAACCAGATGTATGGCACCATCCGCATGTACCAGGAGCGCACCTACCCGAACCGCGTCTCCGGCACCGCACTCACCAACCCCGATTTCGCGAAGTTCATCGAGGCCTTCGGCGGGCACGGCGAAATCGTCGAGGCGACGGATGAGTTGGTCCCCGCCGTGCAGCGTGCGCTGGCGAGCGGCAAGCCCGCCATCGTCGAGATCCGCACGAACCCGGAACAGGTGACCAACCGCGTGACGATCTCGGACCTCCGCGCCTCAGCGGGCGGGACGGCGACCCCCGCGCCGCGCATCCCCGCGCCGCGCCGGACGACGCCGCGGCCGAGGTAAGCAGGCCAGCGTTAACAGCCACGCACGGCCTTCGGCCCGCCGGTCGTCCGGCGAGCCAAGCCGCTGAAGGCGGCGCCCGGCGCTTCAAGCCGCTGAAGGCGGCGCCCGGAGCTTGAGGACATCAGCCAAGTCTGTCGCGGATGCGGGCGATCCCCGCCTCCGCGCACTGGTCATCCAGCAGGCCCCCGGGCGCGCCGTCCACGCCGATGCCACCCACGACCTCGTCGCCGGCGCGGATCGGGAAGCCGCCGCCGAGGATCAGGAAGCCCTCCACATCGGGCAGGCGCGAGGCTCCCGGATTGGCCCGCACCGCCTCAAGCAGCTGCGTCGTCCCGATGCGCGTCGAGGCCGCGGTATAGGCCTTCGCGCGTGCCGCCCACACGCCGTGCGGCCCCGCGCCGTCGGCGCGCAGCAGCGCCTTCATGATGCCGGACCGGTCCACCACCACCGCCGTCACGCGATGCCCGCGCCCGGCGCAGGCCTCAACCGCGGCGTTCACCGCATCCTGCGCGAGGGCGGCGTTGATGCTGCGCTCCGTGTACAGGCCCGGCGCCGGCGCCTGGGCGAACGCGGTCGCGCAGCCGAGCAGCATGGCGGCAGTCAGGGCGGCGCGGGCCATGGATTGGTCTCCGGAGTGTGCGATGCACAATGATGCGCCACCGCGCCGGGCGGCAAGAGGGGATGGAGCCGATTTCCCACCGTCATCCGGTTGACGCAGCGCCTGCCGGGGCGGAGCATCGGGGACTGTCCTGCCAGGAGCTCTCGCCATGAACCAATCCGTGCCGCTGGCGCTTCGCGCCGGCATCTCCGAGGAAGAGTGGGCCATCCGCTGCGACCTCGCCGCCCTCTATCGCCTCGTCGCGCATCACCGCTGGACCGACCTGATCTACACCCACATCTCCGCCCGCATCCCGGGGCCCGAGCACCACTTCCTGATCAACCGCTACGGCGTGATGTTCCATGAGATGCGCGCCTCGGACCTCATCAAGATCGACCTCGACGGCAACGTGGTCGAGGAGATGGCGGAATCGAAGCGCGTGAACGCCGCCGGATTCACGATCCACTCGGCGATCCACATGGCGCGCGAGGATGCCGCCGTGGTCATCCACACCCACACCCGCGCCGGCATCGCGGTGAGCGCGCAGCGCCAGGGTCTGCTGCCGATCAGCCAGCACGCGCTGAAATTCTACGGCCACCTCGCCTATCATGACTACGAAGGCATCGCGCTCGATCTCGAGGAACGGGACCGCCTGGTGCGCGATCTCGGCCAGCATGATGCGATGATCCTGCGCAACCACGGGCTGCTGGTCACGGGCCGCAATCCGGCTCAGGCCTTCGACAACATCTTCACGCTCGAACGCGCCTGCGACGCGCAGATCGCCGCCCAGTCCGGCGGCGCCGAGCTGGTCTTCCCGCCCGAGAGCGTGCGTCGGCACACCGCGGCGCAATACACCCGCGACCCCAACAGCCCGACGAAACTGCTGGCCTGGGAGGCCGCGCTGCGGTTGATCGAGAACGACAAGCCGGACTACCGCAGCTGATGCAGTCACCGCTGCTGATCACCGGGGGCCGCGTCTTCCGCGGCCTCGCGGGTGGCTTTGCGGAGGCGGTGCTGGTCGTGGACGGTCGCGTCGCGGCCGTCGGCGACGCGGCGGATGTGGCGCAGATGGCCCCGACCGGCACTTACCTGCTGGACCTGGCCGGGCGCGTTGCGATCCCGGCCCTGAACGAAGCGCATATGCACCTGCTGCCCTATGGGCTCGGCCTCACGCGGGTGAACCTCCGCGCGGAGGAGGTCACGACGCTCGACGAGGTGCTGCGCCGCATCGCGGCCGCGGCGACGGAAGCGGCGCCCGGCGAATGGGTGCTCGGGCGCGGCTACGACCATGACGCGCTGGATGTCGCGCGCCATCCGACCGCCGCCGAGCTGGACCGCGCCGCACCGCGCAACCCCGTCTTCATCACCCGCACCTGCGGCCACATGGGTGTGGCGAACACCGCCGCGATGCGCATCGCCGGCGTCGGCCACAACACGCCCGACCCCGAGGGCGGGGTGATCGAGCGTCGCGCCGGGGCGCTCACCGGTCTGTTCCAGGAACGCGCGATGCGCCTGCTGCGCGACCACATGCCGCAGCCTGGGCAGGCCGCGATGGTCGATGCGATCGAGGCTGCCTGCAACGACCTCGCCACCCGCGGTTTTGTCAGTGCCACGGACATGAATGTGGGCATGTCCGCGGGGTTTGCCGAGGTTGAAGCCTATCGCGTCGCGCAGCGCGACGGCCGTCTGCCGCTGCGCATGTGGCAGGTGCTCGCCGGCAACCCCGAGGGCATCGCCGCCGAGGCCTGGGAGGCCGGGCTGCGGCCCAATGATGGCCATGACGGCCTGCGCTGGGGCGCGGTGAAGGTGTTCGCAGATGGCTCGGCCGGTGGCCTCACCGCTGCCTTCTTCGATCCCTACCTGATCGGCGGCGGCACCGGCGTCTTCACCTTCCCCGACGAGAAGATTCACGCCTTGCTCAAGCTGTATCATGAGCAGGGCTGGCAGCTCGACATTCACGCCATCGGCGATGCCGCGATCGAGCAGGTGCTGCTGGGCATGGAGGCGGCCGACAGCGACGCGCACCCCTTCGCCGGCCGGCGGCACCGCATCGAGCATTGCGGCTTCCTCGCGCGCGACCAGCGACGACGCATGAAGGCGCGCGGCATCCTGCCGGTGCCGCAACCGATCTTCATGTACGAATTCGGCGACACCTACGTGAAGAACCTCGGTCTCCCCCGCAGCGAGCTGGCCTACCCGATGAAGACCTGGCTCGACGAGGGCCACAACCCCGCCGCATCGTCGGACTGCCCGGTCTCCACCGTCGATCCTTTCCTCAACCTGTTCACGATGGCGACGCGGCGCACCAACAAGGGCACGGTCCTCGGCGCATCCGAGGCGCTCACCATCGCCGAGGCGGTGCATTGCTACACCTGGTGTGGCGCCTACACGCAGTTCGCGGAGGATCGCCGCGGCACGCTCGAAGTCGGCATGCTCGCCGATATCGCGGTTCTGTCGCAGGATATCTTCGCCATCGACCATGCCGCGCTGCCCGATGTGCGGGCCGACCTAACGCTGCGCGAAGGTGCGGCGATCTTCGACCGGCACGGGGCCCTCGCCTGATGCTGCGCCACGCGCTGCATCGGCTGCTGCTCGCCGTGCCGGTGCTGTTCGGGGTGCTGCTGATCGGCTTCCTGCTGATGCAGGTGGTGCCGACCGATCCCGCAACGGTGCGCGCGGGGCCGCAGGCATCGGCGGAGCTCATTGCGGAGATCCGCCGCGATCTCGGGCTCGACCGGCCGCTCGCGGTGCAGTTCGGCCTGTACTTGTGGCGCCTGGTGCAGGGCGATTTCGGTGTCTCGATCATCAACAACGTCCCTGTCGTGCAGGAGCTCGGCGCGACCATCGGGCCGACGCTGGAGCTGATGTTCGCGAGCCTCGTCTGGTCGATCCCGCTGGGCATCTTCCTCGGCACGCTGGGCGCTTACTACCGGGGTACGCTGATCGATCGCGGCGTGATGGCGATCTCGGTGGCCGGCGTGTCCATCCCGGTGTTCTTCCTCGGGCTGATCCTGATCTGGTATGTCGGCTTCAAGTGGCAGTGGCTGCCCTTCACCGGACGCGGCGGGCCGATCTGGACGCTGGACGGGCTCCGCTCGCTGGCATTGCCGGCGCTCACCCTGGGCGGTGTCTTCGTGGGGCCGGTGTCGCGCATGACGCGCACGGCGGTGCTGGACGTCCTATCGCTCGACCACGTCCGGACCGCACGCGCGAAGGGATTGTCGGAGCGGCTCGTCGTCATGCGCCACGCGCTGCGCAACGCGATGGTGCCGGTGGTGACGCTGATCGGCCTGCAGATCGGCTTCCTGCTCGGCGGCGCCGTCGTCACCGAGACCGTCTTCACCTGGCCTGGCGTCGGACGCTTGGCGGTCGGCGCGATCACTTCGTCGGATTTGCCGATGGCACAGGGCACGATCATCGTGCTCTCGCTCGGCTTCATCCTGGTCAATCTCATCGTCGACGTGCTCTACGCCGCACTCGACCCGAGGATGCGCGCGGCATGAGTGCGACCACGGTCACCATGGCACCGGCGCGCCCCGGGCTGCTGCGCCGGCTGACGCGCGATCCTGGCGCGGCGGCCGCGCTCATCTTCGTGGTTCTGGTGCTGCTGGCCGCAATCTTCGCGCCGTGGCTGTCGCCGACCGATCCTTTCGACAACGACCTCGCCAGCTCCATGGCGCCGCCGGGCACCGAGGGACTTCCGCTCGGCGCCGATGCGCAGGGGCGCAACCTGGTCACGCGGCTGCTGTACGGGCTGCGCGCCTCCCTTGCGATGGGCTTCTTCGCGGTGATCCTCGGCGGCGGCATCGGCGCGGCGCTGGGCTTCCTCGCCGCCTTTTACCAGCGCTGGCTGGACGCGCCGATCATGCGCCTGGTCGACATCATGCTGTCCTTCCCGGCCATCCTGTTCGGCCTCGCCATCGCGGCGATCCTGGGGCCGGGCATGCTCGCGGTGGTGCTGGCACTCTCGGTCGCGACGGTGCCGCTGATGGCGCGGATCGTGCGCGGCTCCGCGCTGGTCGTCATGCGCGCGGACTACATCGAGGCCGCGCGCGCCACCGGCATGGGCGACCTCCGCCTCATCTGGCGCCACCTCGCGCCCAACTGCCTCTCCGCGCTGTTCGTCTTCGCCACGCTCCGCTTCGGACAGGTGATCCTGCTCGGCTCCGCGCTGTCGTTCCTCGGGCTCGGCGCGCAGCCGCCGAACCCGGAACTCGGCGCGATGGCGAGCGAAGGGCGCAACTTCCTGTTTTTCGCGCCGCATATCGCGGTCATCCCGTCCGTCGCGATCTTCGCGGTGGTGCTGGCATTCAACATGCTTGGCGATGCGCTGCGCGACGCGCTCGACCCCCGGCTGCGCGTCTGAACCAAGGAGACTGGGCCATGCGAATTCTGCTCACCCTGCTGCTGCTGGCCTTCGGCGCCGGCGAGGCCATGGCCCAGGCCGCACCGCGCAACACGCTCGTCGTGCTGCGCGAGATCGACGCCGACAACTACGACCCCATCCGCTCAACCGCGCGTGGCTCGGGCGAGGTCGTCTACATGATGAGCGACACGCTGGTCTCGCTCGACTGGGACATGCGCACCGTGCGCCCGGGCCTCGCCGAGCGCTGGGAGGTGAGCCCGGACGGGAAGACCTACACCTTCCACCTGCGCCGCGACGTGACCTTCTGCGACGGCCGCGCGATGACGGCGCAGGACGTGGTCTATACCATCAACCGCTGGGTCGACCCGGCCAACCGCTCCCCGGTGCGTTGGCGCGCGGGGCCGGTGCGCGAGGTGCGCGCCGTCGATGACTTCACCGTCGAGTACGAGCTGACGGAGCCATTCGGCGAGCTGCTGTACCAGCTCACGCTGTTCTTCGCCTCGGTCGTAGACCGCAATTCGGTTGAGCGACTTGGTGCGAATTTCGGCACTCAGGGCTTCAACGGCACCGGTCCCTATTGCTGGGTGAGCTGGACCCCGCGCCAGGACCTGGTGCTGCAGCGCCACCCCAACTACCGCTGGGGCCCGCCGATCTACACCAACCCCGCGCCGCAGGTGGAGCGCGTCATCTGGCGCGTGATCCCGGAGGCGAATACCCGCCTGGCCGCGCTGCAGACGGGGCAGGGGGACGTGACGCAATACATCCCCAACATCGCGATCCAGCAGCTGCGCAACGTGCCCACCATCCGGATGTCGCGGCAGGAGAACTACTTCTGGGATTTCTTCCTGGGCTTCAAGGTCGACAAGCCTGTGGTGAGCGACCCCGCGGTGCGCCGCGCCATCAACCTCGCGGTCAACCGCGCCGCCATCGTGCGCGCGGTCTGGTTCGGCAATGCCGAGCCGGCGACGGCCTACCTCAACCCAAACACCGCCGGCTACAGCGCGGAAGCCGCCGCCCTGGTGCCGCAATTCGACCCCGCCGCGGCGCGCCGCGTGCTGGATGAGGCTGGCTGGGTGATGGGCCCCGACGGCATCCGCGTGAAGGACGGTCAGCGTGCCACCTTCCTCCTCTACGGCCTGCAGACCAATGAGTGGCGCCAGGCGACCGAGGCCATCCAGGCCGATCTGCGCCGCATCGGGATCGAGATGCGCATCCAGCTCTGGGATGCGACCGTCGGCTGGGGTCGCCTGGCGACGCAGGAGTTCGATGCCTTCGTGATGTCGTACCCCTACATCTCCGCGACGGACGCGTTCGGGCTGTATTTCGACAGCCGCAACCGCCCGACGCCGAACCGCATGAACTGGTCCGACCCGCGCACTGACACCGCGCTGGACACCGCCAAGACTGCGCTCGACGCAACCGTCCGCCTGGCCGCGATCGCGGAGGCGCAGCGTATCGCCGCCGAGAACAACGTCTGGCTGCCGATCGCGCGGGAGAATCTTTGGGTCGCTTCGGCGCAGCGGGTCGAGGGTGCCCGGGCGCATGGCATCTATGGCGTCGGGCTCTACAAGGGCCTCGATATCCGCCTGACACGGTAAGGGAGGAGCTCCATGGCGCTGGATCATCTCGGCTTTTCCGTCAGCGATTTCACGAAGAGCCGCGCCTTCTACATCGCCGCGCTGAAGCCCATCGGTTTCAGCGTGAAGAAGGAGACGGCGGACTCGCTGATGCTCGGCGCGGGCGCCGGCGAGCCCGAGCTGTGGATCGGTGCGGCGTCTCTCGCCGGTCCGCCGCCCGGGCATTTCCACTTCGCCTTCACCGCGCCCGACCATGCCAGCGTGGACGCCTTCCACGCCGCGGCACTCGCGGCCGGCGGGCGCGACAATGGCGGGCCGGGTTTGCGGCCGCAGTACCACGCGAACTACTACGCTGCCTTCGTCATCGACCCGGATGGCCACAACATCGAAGCCGTGTGCCACGCGCCTGGCCAATCAGGAGACCAGGAATGACCACGACGCTCATCCGCAACGCCGACCTCGCCATCGCCTGGGACGCGACGGCGAAGGAACACACCTACCTCCCCGACGCAGACATCGCCTTCAGGGATGGCGTGCTGACCTTCGTCGGGCGCGGCTACGTGGGCACGCCGGACGCGGAGATCGACGGCGCCGGGCTGATGGTGATGCCGGGCCTGGTCAACATCCACTCGCATCCCTCCAGCGAGCCCATGAACAAGGGCTTCACGGATGAGGTCGGAACGCCGGGCCTCTACAATTCGTCGCTGTACGAATACCTGCCCATCTTCCGCGCCGATGCGGAGGCTGTGCCCTCCTGCGTGCGCGTGGCGATGAGCGAGCTGCTGCTCTCGGGCGTGACCACCGTCGCCGATTTGTCGATGGCGCATCCCGGCTGGCTGGACCTTCTGGCGGAGGCGGGGATGCGCGTCTGCATCGCGCCGATGTTCCGCTCCGCGCGCTGGTTCACCAAGAACGGCCACGTTGTCGAATACGAATGGGACGAGGCCGCCGGCGAGAAGGCGATGGCGGAGGCCTTCACCCTGATCGAGCGCGCCGAGCAGCATGAATGCGGCCGTCTCTTCGGCATGGTGGTGCCCGCGCAGATCGACACCTGCTCCGAGACGCTGCTGCGCGAGAGCAAGCAGGAAGCCAAGGCGCGCGGCCTGTCCTGGCAGATCCATGCGGCGCAATCCGTGGTCGAGTTCCACGAGATCACGCGGCGCCACGGCTTCACGCCGATCGGCTGGCTCGATTCCATGGGGCTGCTGTCGGAGCGCGCAATCATCGGGCACGGCATCTTCCTAGACGACCACCCTTCGACGCCGTGGCACACGCGGACCGACCTCTCGCGCCTGGCGGAGACCGGCACCACGGTCGCGCATTGCCCGACCGTGTTCGCGCGGCGAGGCATTTCGCTGAAGGATATCGGTCGCTACCGGCGCGCCGGCGTGAACCTCGGGCTCGGCACCGACACCTATCCGCACAATATGCTTGATGAGATGCGGCTCGCCGCTTACGTGGCGCGGACGCAGGCGACCGACCCGCGCACGCTCTCCTCCTCCGACCTTTTCCACGCAGCCACCATCGGTGGTGCGCAGGCGCTCGGGCGCGACGATATCGGGCGGCTCGCCGTCGGGTGCCGGGCGGACTTCTCGCTGGTGGATGTGACGCATCCGCGCATGCAGCCGGCCCGCGATCCCCTGCGCAGCCTGATCTATTCCGCCGGCGATCGCGCGCTCAAGGCTGTCTATGTCGATGGCCACAAGGTCGTCGAGGATGGCGAGGTGCTGACCATGGATTACCGCGCCGCCGCCGCGCATCTGCACGAATCGCAGAAGCGTATCGAAGGCCAGGTTCCGCTGCGCGACTGGGCCCACCGCAGCGCCGAGCAGATCGCGCCGACCACCTTTCGCTGGGCATGACCGACGCGCTGCTGCGCATCGAGGATCTGCGCACCGTCTTCCGCAGCAGCGGCGGTGATATCCCCGCGGTGGATGGCGTCTCACTCGAGGTGCCGCAGGGACGCACCCTCGGCATCGTGGGGGAGAGCGGGTGCGGGAAATCCATGCTCTCGCTCTCGGTGATGCGCCTGGTGCCGCAGCCGGGCAGGGTGGCCACCGGCCGCGTGCTGCTCGATGGCCGCGACCTGCTGGCTCTGCCGAACTCCGCAATTCGCGACGTGCGCGGGCGCGACGTCGCGATGATCTTCCAGGAGCCGATGACCTCGCTGAACCCGGTGCACAGCATCGGCGACCAGATCATGGAGGCGATGCGCGCGCATGATGGCGGCGCCTCCAATGCCGAATTGCGGGAGCGCGCGGTCGAGGCGCTACGCCGCGTGCGCATTCCAGCTCCCGAGCGGCGCTTCACCGAGTATCCGCACCAGCTTTCGGGCGGGATGCGGCAGCGCGTGATGATCGCGATGGCGCTCGCCTGCGCACCGCGCCTGCTGATCGCCGACGAGCCCACGACGGCACTCGACGTGACCGTGCAGGCGCAGATCCTGGACCTGCTGCGCGACCTCCAGGCCGAGACCGGGATGAGCATCATCCTGATCACCCACGACCTCGGCGTGGTCGCGGAGATGGCCGACGAGGTCGCCGTCATGTACGCCGGTCGCGTCGTCGAGCGCGGCACCGCGCGCGAGATCTTCGAGGACCCGCAGCACCCCTATACGCTGGGCCTCCTGGGCTCGATCCCGCGCCTGGACGAGGAGCGCGAGACCCTGCTCGCCATCGACGGTACGGTCCCGCCGCCCTTCGCGCTGCCGCCTGGCTGCCGCTTCGCGCCGCGCTGCCCCTTCATGATATCGCCCTGCAACGACGTGGTGCCGCCGCTGCGGGTCGTGGCGGATGGTCACCTCGCGGCGTGCATCCGTGCGCCCATCGAGGCGGCCCTCGCGCCATGACGCCGCTGCTGGAGGTTCGCGACCTCGCCAAGCACTACCCGGTGCGGAGCGGCATGATCATCGCGCGGCAGACCGGGACAGTGCGCGCCGTCGATGGGGTGTCCTTCCATGTCGATCGCGGCGAGACGCTGGCCCTGGTGGGCGAGAGCGGGTGCGGCAAATCCACCACCGCACGGCTCGCGCTGCGGCTGATCGAACCCTCCGCGGGGAGCATCCGGTTCGAGGGCACGGACGTCACCAGGATTGGCGGTGCGCCGCTCCGCGCCCTGCGCCGGCGCGCGCAGATCGTGTTCCAGGACCCCTATGCCAGCCTCAACCCGCGCATGAGCGTGGGCGACACCATCGCCGAGCCGATGATCGTGCACGGCGTTGGCAACGCCGCGGCGCGGCGCGCGCGGGTCGAGGAGCTGCTGGCGCTGGTCGGCCTCGCGCCCTTCCACGCGGCGCGGTTTCCGCACGAGTTTTCGGGCGGGCAGCGCCAGCGCATCGGCATCGCCCGCGCGCTCAGCCTGCGGCCCGAGCTGATCGTCTGCGACGAGCCCGTGAGCGCGCTGGACGTCTCGATCCAGGCGCAGGTGGTGAACCTGCTGAAGGAGCTGCAGCGCCGCTTCGGGCTGGCCTACCTGTTCATCGCCCACGACCTCGCGGTGGTGAAGCACATGGCGGACCGCGTGGCCGTCATGTACCTCGGCCGTATTGTGGAGATCGCGCCCAAGCGGTCGCTGTTCGCTGCGCCCCGGCACCCCTACACGCGCGCCCTGCTCGCGGCCATTCCGCATCCCGACCCAAGCGGACGCGGCCGGGTGACGCCGCTCGGGGGCGACGTGCCCTCGCCGATGGCGATCCCGCCCGGATGCCGCTTTCACACGCGGTGCGCCTTTGCGGAGGACCGCTGCAGGGTGGAGGAGCCCCCGCTCCGCCTGGTCGGAGAGAGCCAGGTCGCGTGCCATCTGGCGGAGCAGTTGCCGATGGCCGACACTGCCGCCGGCGCGGGGTTCGCGCCCAATGCGGTGCGGCGCCTCGCTCTCTACGCGGCGGCCCGTCCGGGAGGAAAGCGGCCATGATCACGCGGTTCCAGTCGCCACGACTCTTGCTCATCGGCGGGGGCGCTGTGGCGCGCACCGCGGAGGTGCTGGCGCAGCTCGGTTTCTCGCGCCCGCTGATCGTGACCGATGCATTCATGGTCTCGTCGAGCATGGTGGATCGCGTGGTCGCGCCGCTCAGGGCCGCGGGGATCGAGGCCACCATCTTCGCCGACACCGTGCCCGACCCCACCGACACGGTGATTGAGGCCGGCGTCGCCGTGCTACGCGCGGGTGACTACGATTGCCTGATCGGCTTCGGCGGCGGCTCGCCGATGGACACGGCCAAGGCGATGGCGATCCTCGCCGCCGCTCCGCCGGGCACCCACATGCGGGAGTTCAAGGTGCCGGCGCAGGCCAATCGCGGGGCGCTCCCGGTGGTCTGCGTCCCCACTACCGCGGGCACCGGCAGCGAGGCGACGCGCTTCACCATCATCACCGACACCGAGCGCGACGAGAAGATGCTGATCGCCGGCCTCGGCGCCCTGCCGACCGCGGCCATCGTGGATTACGAGCTTACCTTCTCCGTGCCGCCGCGCACGACCGCGGATACCGGCATCGACAGCCTGACGCACGCACTTGAGGCCTTCGTCTCCAAGCTCGCGACCGAGGAGAGCGACGAATACGCGCTGCGTGCGATGCGGCTGATCGCGCCCCAACTGCGCACCGTCTATGCCGAGCCGGGCAATGCCGAAGCGCGCGCCGCGATGATGAAGGGCGCGACCCTGGCGGGCATCGCCTTCTCGAACGCTTCGGTGGCGCTGGTTCACGGCATGTCCCGCCCGATGGGCGCGCATTTCCACGTCGCGCACGGGCTGTCCAACGCCATGCTGCTGCCGGCGGTCACCGCGTTCAGCCTCAATGCCGCGCTGCCACGCTACGCCGAGGCCGCGCGCGCCATGGGCGTCGCCGGGCGAGACGAGGGCGACCAGTCGGCGGCGGCCAAGCTGGTCGAGGAGTTGCAGGCGCTGAACCGAGAGCTCGCGGTGCCATCGCCCGCCGGCTACGGGATCGGCGCGGCGCAGTGGGAAGGGCTGGTGCCCACCATGGCGCGGCAGGCACTGGCCTCGGGGAGCCCGGGCAACAATCCCCGTGTGCCGGATGCGGCGGAAATCGAGGCGCTGTACCGCGCCGTCTATGCCTGAGGCGTTAGGCCCGGCGCACCCAGGGCTCGCCATCCCAGCGACGCTGCAGCGCCTCGGTCAGCGCGCCGACCTCTGCTGACCAGGCGGCCGCACGGATCAGCCGCGGAGTGCGGCCCATCGCGCTGTTCTGCGCGGTGAATTCGGGGTCGGCGAGAACCGCCTCCAGTGCCTCGGCGAGACCATCGCGCATGATCGCCGGCACGCCTCGGGGCAGCGCGAAGCCTCGCTGGGTGACGGCGACATCGGGCATCCCGAATTCCGCGAAACAGGGCAGCTCCGGCAGATGCGGGCTGCGGGTCCGTCCCGAAACCGCCACCGCCTGAAGCCGCCCCTCGCGGATCGCGCCGAGCGCGTCTGGCAGGGGCAGCAGCGCCGCCGTGAGGTTGCCCGCGATCACCGCCTGGCGCGCCGTGCTGGCGGACGGGAAGGCGATCAGCTCCAGCGGCATCAGCGCGTTGATGCTGTGCGCCGCGAGTTGCGCGGCACTGCCCGGCGGCGGGCTGCCCAGCCGCCCGCGTGCCCCGATGCTGCGGATGCCCGCGAGGTCGGGCGTGATACCGGGCGCGGTGACGAGCACGATCAGCTCGTCGGCGACGGCGCCCATGAGGTCAAGCCGGTCGATGACGCGCCGCGTCCCCGTCTCGATCGCGTGCGCGATCAGGAAGGGCGTGGTGATGGCGGCGATGGCCTTGCCGTCCGGCTGCGCATCGCCGATGGCGCGCGCCGCGACGAGGCCCGCTTCGCCCGCGATATTGGCGATGGCGACGCTGCTGCGGGGCCAGTGACGTTCGAGGAAGGGCGCGAAGCCACGGCCCCAGCGATCCGCGGCAGAACCCGCGGCCGCACCCACCACGAGCGTCAGGTTCAACCGCCCCTGCGCCAGGGCCGGCCGCGCCAGCAAACCTGCCGAGAGGGCGAGCGTGGCGCGGCGCGTGATCATCCCGCGCGGACCGGCTTGGGCTTGCCCGGACTCGGTTCCGGCTCGCCGCGGCGCAGCCGCTTCTCGCCGGTGTAGAGCACGATCGGCGCCGCGATGAACACCGAGGATGAGGCGGAGATGATGATGCCCACCACCATCACCTGCGCGAAGCCCGAGAGCGTGTCGCCGCCGAACAGCGCCAGCGGCACCGCGGAGAGCAGCAGCGTGATCGATGTGCCGAGCGAGCGGTTGAGTGTCTCGTTGATCGAGAGGTCGACCAGCTCGCGCAGCGGCATCTGCTTGAATTTGCGCAGGTTCTCGCGCATGCGGTCGAACACCACGACCTTGTCGTTGGCCGAGAAGCCGATGATGGTCAGGATCGCGGCGATCGTGGTGAGATTGAACTCGATCCCGAAGACGACCATGAAGCCGATGGTCTTGGTGGTATCGAGGATGAGCGTGACGATCGCCGCGATCCCGAACTGCCATTCGAAGCGGAACCAGATGTAGAGCAGCATTGCCAGCAGCGAGAGCCCCAACGCGATCAGGCCGCCTTGGAACAGCTCGTCCGAGACGCGATTGCCCACCGCTTCGACGCGGAGGATGCGGGTGCCGGGTGCAACCTGCTCCAGCGCGCCGCGGATGCGGTTCACCGCCACCTGCGTCTGGGCTTCCTCGCCCTGTGCGGGAAGCCGCAGCAGCACCGTCGAGGCATCGCCGAATTCCTGCATCCCGGCATCGCCGAGGTTGAGCGCGCCCACGGAGTTGCGCAGCGCCGGAAGATCGGCCGGCCCGGGTGTGCGGATCTCCATCACGATGCCGCCCTTGAAGTCGATGCCCTTGTCCAGCCCCGGCGCGAAGGCCAGAATCACCGAGGCGGTGGACAGCACCGCGGAGACGATCAGCCCCGCCTTCGCGCCGTTCATGAAGCGGATATTCGTGACATCGGGGATGATGCGGAACAGCGGCCGGCGCAGCCTCTCGTACAGCCCGACACCAGGCTTGGCGAAGGCGGGGACCTCCTTGGGCCGCGTCGCGCGATACCACCAGGCGACGAAGAGACGGACCAGCGTGGTCGCCGTCCACATCTGCACGATGGTGCCGATCGCGACCGTGACCGCAAACCCCTTCACCGGGCCGGAGCCGAAAGCGTAGAGGCAGATCATCGCGATCAGGTTCGTGAGATTCGAATCCATGATCGTGCCGGAGGCCTTGCTGAACCCGGCCTCCAGCGCGCTATGTGGTGGTCGGCCATTCTTCACCTCCTCGCGGATGCGCTCGTTGATGAGGATATTGGCGTCAAGCGCGGTGCCGAGGGTGAGCACGATGCCGGCGATGCCGGGCAGCGTCAGCGTTGCCTCCAACATCGAGAGTGCGGCCAGCATCAGGATGATGTTGAAGGCCAACGCGATGTTCGCGAACCAGCCGAGCAGCCCATAGGCGAGGCCCATGTAGAGGAAGACGAACAGCGTGCCGGCGGCGAGGCTCAGCACGCCGGCGCGGATCGCGTCCGCGCCCAGTTCGGGGCCGACGCTGCGCTCTTCCACGACCGTGAGCGGGGCGGGCAAGGCGCCGGCGCGCAACAGCACGGCCAGGTCGTTCGCGGTGCGGGCGGAAAAGCTGCCGCTGATCTGGCCGCGGCCGCCGGTGATGGGCTCGCGGATGACGGGCGCGCTGATGACCTTCTCGTCGAGCACGATCGCGAAGGGCCGGCCCACATTCTCGCGCGTGATGGCGCCGAAGCGGCGGGTGCCGAGGCTGTCGAAGGTGAAGTTCACCACCCATTCATTGGTGCGGTTGTCCTGCCCGGCGCGGGCATCGGTGAGGTTGGCGCCATCGACCTCGACACGGCGGCGCACGGCGTAGCGTTCGCCGGCGCGTTCGCCGTTGAGGAACTGCACGCCCGGCGGGGCGGCGCCCTGGCCGGGGGTGGTGTTCTCGTCGAGCAGATGGAAGGTCATCCGCGCGGTGCGGCCGATGAGGTCCTTGATGCGGTTCGGATCCTCGATGCCGGGCAGCGTCACGATGACCCGGTTGGCACCCTGGCGGGCGACGAGGGCGTCGGCGACGCCGGTCTCGTCGACGCGGCGGCGGATGATCTCGACGGATTGCTCGACGGCGGCGTTGGACCTGGCGCGCAGGCCGGCTTCGGTCAGCGTGGCGGTGACGATGCCCTCGGGAGTGGTGGTGACCTCGAGGTCCGGGATCTGCTGCCCGGTGCGCGACTGGATCGGGTTGGACAATTCGCGCAGCGCAGTGGCGGCGGCTTCACCCTGGCCAGGGTCGGTGACGCGGAGGCTGATGCGGCGGCCCGCGGCGTCAGACGCGAGGTTCTGGTAGCGGATATTGGCGGTGCGCAGCCGGGTGCGGGCGGCGTCGACCATGCCCTCGAGACGCTCGCGGATGACGGCGTTGAGGTCGACCTCCATGAGCAGGTAGGAACCACCGCGGAGATCGAGGCCCAGGCTGATCTGGCGCGCGGGCACCCAGCTCGGGAAGATCGAGCGCGGCAGCAGGTTCGGCACGCACAGCACCACCCCGGCGAGGAGCACGCCGAGGATCGAAAAGGTCTTCCAACGGGCGAAGTGAAGCATTGGGTGAAGGTAGCCCCTGCAAAGGGGGCGGAGAATGACGACGGGGACCCCGGCGCGCAAGGGCGCGTGTCCAGGGCGTCCGGGTGCAATTCCCCCGGGTCGCGGGCGATGCTATGGCGCGGGCCACGGTGGGGGCAAGTCGATGCTGCGAGTGGCGGTGCTGGGGGTTGGGCATTTCGGCCGGTTTCATGCGGTCAAATGGGCGGCGAACCCGCGCGCGACGCTGATCGGCGTGCATGATCGCGACGCGGATCGCGCGGCGCTGGTCGCGGGCGAGCTCTCGGTTCCCGCGGAGTCGGCCGAGGCGCTGATCGCGGCCGCCGATGCCGTGGTGGTCTCGGTGCCGACGCGGGGGCATTTCGCGCTGGCGCAGGCTGCACTCGAAGCCGGCAAGCACGTGTTCGTCGAGAAGCCGATCGCTGCAACTGTGGCGGAAGCCGAGGCGATGATCGCGCTGGCCGCCGAGCAGGGCGTGGTCCTGCAGGTCGGCCATATCGAGCGCTTCTCGGCGGCCTTCGCGGCGGTGATGGCGGCACCGGTGGGTGGGCGGGCGCTGAGCTTCGAGGCGGTGCGCGCGGCGCCGTTCCGGCCGCGCAGCCTCGATGTCTCGGTGGTGCTGGACCTGATGATCCATGACATCGACTTGGTGATGGCGCTGGCCGGCGAGGCGCCTCTGAGCGTGGCGGCGGTGGGCGCCGCGGTGGCCTCCGACCGGGCGGATTTCTGCGTGGCCACGCTGGAGTTCTCCGGTGGCCGGCGGGCGGTGATCACCGCAAGCCGGGTGAGCCTGGCGATGGAACGCCGCCTGCGGGTGCTGGGGACGGAGGGCGAGTTGTCCGTCGATTTCCTCGCCCGCACCTACGGCGTGCTGCGCCGCGGCGGTGTGGAGCCGGTCGCGACCATGCCCGGCTACGGCGTCGATCGCGGTGCCTGGGTGGACCATGACAGCCTCGAAGCCGAGCAGGCCGGGTTTTTGGCGGCGGTGCTTGGCGATGCGCCATGCGTGGTCCCCGGTGAGGCCGGGCTCGCCGCATTGCGGGTGGCGTTGGCGGTTGAGGCGTCGCTTCTTGGTAGCCAAAAATAAAAGAAAGGCGAAAACGTATACGTTTTCGCGGGGAAATTCCTTTCCGCGGCCTTGCTTCAATCGAGCCGTATATTCAGCTCGCGCACCTTCCCCGCCCAAAAGCGGTTTTCCTCCCGCACCAGGGTGGTGAACTCCGCGCGGCTTCGCGGCGGCGCGGCCTCCAGCCCATCCCGCTCCAGCTTGCCGGCGAATTCGGGCCGCGCGGCGGCGCGGCGGGCTGCCTCATGCATGCGGTCTAGATCGGCGGCCGGCGTCTGGGCGGGGGCGAAGATGCCGTGCCAACCGGTGATGGTGATCCCCGGCATGCCAGCTTCGGCGAGGGTGGGCACGTCGGGCAGGCTCGCCATGCGGGTTGCACCGGTGACGGCGAGCGCGCGCAGCTTGCCGTCCTGGATCAGCGGGATCGCCGGCGGCGGCGAGGAGAAGTTCATCGTCACGCGCCCGGCGACCACGTCGAGCAGCGCGGGCCCGGTGCCGCGGTAGGAGATGTGCTCCATCTCGAAGCCCACGCGCTCGGCAAACAGCAGCCCGGCCAGGTGGTTGTTGGAGCCGACGCCGGCCGAGGAGAAGCTCAGGTCGCTCGGCGGGCGGGAGCGGGCATAGGCGGAGAGCTCGGCGAGCGTCGTGACCGGCAGGCGCGGGTCGATTGCCAGCACATACTGGTAGGTCGAGACCTGCGCGATGGGTGCGAGGGACGCCGCCAGGTCAATGCGGTCGCCGCGCTGGAGGTGCGGGTTGACGATGATGTTGGTCGAGACGGCGAACAGGATGGTCGTCGCATCCGGCCGCGCGCGGGCCACCGACATGGAGCCCACATGGCCCGCCGCGCCGCCGCGGTTGTCGATCACCACGGTCTGGCCCAGCGCCTCGGCGAAGAGGGGGCCGAATTCGCGGCCGACGATATCGGTGCCGCCGCCGGCGGCGTAGGGCACCACCATGGTCACGGGCGGGCGTGCCGTCTGGCCGAGCGCGGGCAGCGCCCAGGGCGCGCTGGCGGAGGCGGCGAGAAGGGCGCGGCGGGGAAGGGTCATGGCGGGTGCGATCTCGGCATTCGCCGGGCGGACGCCGCGGCATGGGTAAAGCAGTCAGGCGGCCTTACCGCAGCGGGCGGGTCAAGTCACGGATCGGGCAGGAGGAATGCATCGGCCAGCCCGATCGGCAGGACATGGCTGCGCCGCTGATCATCGGATTCTACGCCACGCCTTCAGGAAATTTTGGTTTCTCAACCCTCTGCAAGCCGTCGAGCGCCCGTAAGACGGCGATCGCGGCGGCCTCGCTGGGAAGTCCCTCGGGCGCGCGCAGGCGCGCAAGGGCATGCGCGAAGCCTTCCCGCTGCGACCCGGGACTGGCCAGGATCGCCGAAAGCGCACCTGAAAGGCTCTCCGGCGTGCAGAATTCCTGCAGAAACTCGGGCGCCACCGGCGCGTCCGCCAGCAGGTTCACCAGGCTCGCGTACTTCACCTTGACGATCCGCCGCACGATCGCCGCCGTCACCGGGTTCACCTTGTACGCCACCACATGCGGCACCCCGGCCACCGCCATCTCCAGAGAGGAGGTGCCGGATTTGATCAGCCCCGCCCCACCCCGCGCCGCGGTGGCCGCGAAGGCGTCGTGCTTGTCGTCCAGCGCCTCCACCAGGATCGGCGCGTTGGGCCACCCCGCCGCCGCCGCCCGCACCTGCGCCGCGGTGATGGGTGCGACCGCGATGACGGGCCGGATCGTCGGATGCGCATTGGCGAGCAGGGCGAGGGCAGGGCCGAATACCGGCAGCAGCCGCTGCACCTCGCCGCGCCGGCTGCCCGGCATCACCAGCACGGGCGTGTCCGTGGGAGCGAGGCCGAATCGTTCGGCGAAACGCGCTGCATCGCCATGGTCGGCACCAGATTCCAGCACCGGATGGCCAACGAAGGTCACGGGAATGCCGGCCTTCTCGAAGAAGGGCGCCTCGAAGGGAAGCAGAGCCAGGATGCCGTCCAGCAAAGGCTTCAGCTTCTTCACCCGCCCCTGTCGCCAGGCCCAGACCTGCGGGGCCACGTAGTGGATCAACGGGATCCCGAGCGGGCGGACCCGCTTGGCGATGCGAAACGCAAAGCCGGGGCTGTCGATGGTGAGGATCAGGTCCGGCTCGCGCGCAGCAATATCGGCGGTGGTCTCGGACAGCCGCCGGGTCAGGCGCGCAATGTTGGGCAGGATCTCCACCAGCCCCATCAACGCCAGCTCGCGATAGTCGAAAAGCGATGCCAGGCCCTGCTCGGCCAAACGCGGCCCGCCGATGCCCGCAAAGGCAAGATCGGGGCGCCGCGCGCGCAATGCGGGCAGGAGCCGGGCGCCCAGGACATCGCCGGACGCCTCGCCGGCGAGGATGTAGATCAGGGGCATGGGCTAGGCCAGAAGGCTAGGGGCTCTGCCCCTGGACCCCGCCAGGATCGTGTCGATCCTGGACCTCCATGGGTTGGTTTTTGACTTGGTGAGGGAGTCGCGCCGGAGGCGTCGCGGGCTGGGGAGGGGGCGCGTGGAGCACCCTTGATCCAAGCGAACTCCTGTAAAGCGTCTCCTCCCCAACCCGCCCCATTCCAGCAAGCACACCCTCACCCAACTCAGGACCAACAAAGGGGGGGGCAGGGGCCAAAGGCTCCTGGCGGGGCTTCGAAGTATACGTCGAACGGGGGCGGAGCCGCCCGCCTTCTGCCCGCTCATGCCGCCTCGATGAACGCGGCGAGGCCGCGCTCCACGGTCTCTCGCGTCAGGTCCTTCACGATGAACACGAAGCGTGAGCTGCGGTCGTCGCCGTCGGGCCAGGCGCTGAGGCGGATGGGTGGGTGGAAGATATGTTGCACCCCGTGCAGCACGG
The DNA here is from genome assembly GCF_018128965.1 of Plastoroseomonas arctica. Classification (GTDB taxonomy): domain Bacteria; phylum Pseudomonadota; class Alphaproteobacteria; order Acetobacterales; family Acetobacteraceae; genus Plastoroseomonas; species Plastoroseomonas arctica. The sequence continues at coordinate 43,431 of NZ_JAAEDH010000014.1, read as the reverse complement.
TCGGCCGGTCTTCGCCTTGGATGTTGAGGATGGCTTTCACGCGCAGCAGCGCGTCGCCGCGGGTGGTGACGAGCATTTCGAGGAAGCTGGCGACGGCGTCGAGGGTGAGGGGTTGGTCGTAACGCAGCGTGAAGCTGTGGATATGGGCGTCGTGCCGGTTGCGGTCGTGGTGATGGTGGTGGTGCGCGTGGCCGGCTTCGTGCCCGAGCCAGTGGGCGACGTCGGGCAGCTTGGCGTTCAGCTGGAAGGGACCGAGGTCGAGCAGGGCTGCGGGTTCGGCGTCGGCGGCGAGGATCGGCGCGTGCGGGTTGAGATCCGCGAGGCGGGTGCGGAGTGGGGCCGTGTCGGGCCCCAGGTCGGTCTTGGTGAGGATAATGCGATCTGCGACGGCGGCCTGTTTCAGCGCCTCGGGGTGGGCGTCGAGCGTGTGCATGGCGTTGGTGGCGTCGATGAGGGTGATCACGCCGTCGAGGCGGAAGCGGCGCAGCAGGACGGGGTCGCTCATCAGCGTGTGCAGGATGGGCGCGGGGTCGGCGAGGCCGGTCGTCTCGATCATCACGCGGCGGATGGGCTGGCCGGACTCGATGCGCGCGGTCAGGTCCATCAGTGCCTTGTGCAGGTCGCCGCGGATGGTGCAGCACAGGCAGCCTGCGGCCAGCAGCATGGTGGTGTCGTCGAGCGTCTCGACGAGCAAGTGGTCGAGGCCGACATCGCCGAATTCGTTGATCAGCACGGCGGTCTCGGCGAGGTCGGGGTGCTTGAGCAGGCGATTGAGCAGGGTGGTCTTGCCGGCGCCGAGGAAGCCGGTGATCAGCGTGACCGGCGTGCTCATCGGTAGAGTTTTTCGGGCTCGATGAGCGGTTCGGCGATGGGCACCAGCGCGTCGTCGCGGATTGCCTGGAAGAAGCAGTTCTGCCGGCCGGTGTGGCAGGCGACGCCGATCTGGTCGACCAGGGCCAGGATGGTGTCGCCGTCGCAATCGAGGCGGAGGTCGATAAGCGCCTGGGTCTGGCCGGAGGTCTCGCCCTTGCGCCAGAGCCGGTTGCGGCTGCGCGAGAAGTAACACACGCGGCCGGTGGCCAGCGTCTCGCGCACGGCCTCGGCGTCCATCCAGGCGAGCATGAGCACCTCGCCGGTATCGTGCTGCTGGGCGATGGCGGCGATCAGCCCGGCCTCGTTGAAGCGGCAAGCGGCGAGGAAGGCCGTGATGGCGTTTTCGGATGGCAGGTTCGGCATGGGCACACGATATACGCTCTGTCGAATGGTTTGGAGAGTGCGGCGATGGCCGAGGTGTCGGCGGCATTGGCGAGGGCGGCGGCAATCTGCGGCGAACGGGGGGCGCAGCTCACCCCGCTGCGCCGCCAGGTGTTTTCCCTGATCTTGGAGGCGGAGGCACCGATCGGGGCCTATGCACTGCTGGACAAACTGCGCGGGCTGCGGGCTGGGGCAGCGCCGCCCACCGTGTACCGGGCGCTGGATTTCCTCATCGCGCAGGGGCTGGTGCACAAGCTCGAGCGGCTGAACGCCTTCACTCCCTGCGTCGAGGCCGGGCATGACCACAACCACGGCCATGAGCACCCCCACCAGTTCCTGATCTGCACCCAATGCGGGGCCACGGCGGAGATCTGCGCGCCGGCGGTGAGTGCGGCCATCGAGGCCGCGGCGCGGGCGGAGGGCTTTATGCCGGCCGGCGCTACGGTGGAGGTGGTGGGCCTGTGCGGGGCCTGCGGGTGACCCGCTAGCAGCTGCACTATTTTTCAAAGTCGGGGAACAGCTTCAAGCTGGCGCTGATGCTGACGCTAGGCAGGCAGTCCTTCGAGGGCGTGTGGACGGATTTCGCCGCCGGCTGGACGACTTCCTGGGCATCCTGGATGGCCAGGTCGCGGCACGCTTCTTCATCGCGAGTGACGGGGCGAGCATCGCGAACCTGTCGATGAGCGGGTACTTGGAGTTCCGCCGGAGGAGACCGGCTATGGTTCCGCGTAGAGCGATCCGGCGATCGCGGCCTGGCTCGAGCTGGTCGCGGCGCTGCCGGGATGGCGGGCGGCCTATGACCTGTTGCCGGGACGGCGGATGGAGGAGCTCGCGCCTGCGCGGGCGTGATCAGGTGCGGGCGAGGCGGATGTCGATCTCGCGGTCGATGTAGGCCCATTCGGGGGTCGCGCGGAGGGAAGCCAGCAGGGCCTCGAAGCTCGCTTCATCCTCGGGCGCGTATTCGAACCATGTGACGAAATCGAAGGGCTCGCCGAGCTCCCGGGCGTGGTGCAGGCGCCGCGCGATGGCCGGCAAGTGGGCCATGCCGATGCCGATGTGGCGCGATTGCTCCTCGAAGATAGCGCGGCGCTCATCCTGTGCGAGCGCCCACCAGGCGGGGGTTTTCCTTATGGGAATGAGGGCAGCGCGGGTGGCCTGGGGGCGGGCTAGGCCAGCCTGGATGGCGGCGAGGCCATCGCGCTCGCTGCGGTTGGTGTAGCGGAGGTTGCCGACCACGCCACGCAGCGCGAAGGTGCGATTGGAGGGCAAGGCGGGCGGCGTCCCCTCGCTGATGGCGATGTGGGAGGCGGCGGGTAGCGGCGGCCCAATCAGCGTGCGGGCCGAAGTGATGCGCCAGCGCCCGGCATCGGCGCCGGCAAAGGCCACGAGCAGGGGGGCGACGGTCATCTTGATGCCGAGCCCGGCGCGCGGTTTGTCACGGCCGGGAGCGGAAGATCAATGCCGATCGAACGCGAATTTGGCGAGGATCTGATCATCGCTGGCATAATTGCCGGTGCTCTCGACCTTGATAAGAGCCTGCCAATTTTCGATCCCGATGTCGCTGAGCGTCGCCTCCAGCATGGCTTTCTCGATCTCCGGGTACTGGTTGGAAAGCCGCGTGGAGGTCGGGTGCAAGTTGGTGATCAGGATCAGGCCCGTTGGCTTGGCGTCAAGTGCTGTGATGCTGAGGTCGGGCCGAAACTGCATCAAGGCCCACAGCGTCCGCCAAACGTCACCGGTCCACCACCCCCTGCGGTGCGGCGCCTCCGCCTTGCCATCTATGCCATCGCGGCCAGTCATCGGGATTTCCGTCGGGATGCAGTCATGCAGCACGATCATCGTGTTCTTGTGGCTCTGTCTTTCCGTATTAATAAAGTCACGCAAAAGAAATTCGCACTTGTGCATGCCGTCGAGGAAAGCGAAATCAACATTCGCGCCGAATAGATCTGTCAATTTATTCGCAGCGAAGAAGTCATCGCTTGTCTGTTGAAAAAGCAGACAGGTCGGCTTGTTAAGGATGACACCAGTATCCTTTATGCCAAACCGCGGATCGACGGCCACGGATGAGCATTTGGCCAGCCCGAGCGTAGCGCCGCCGAGTGTTCCTATTTCAAAATAGGTCTTCGGCTTTAGCGCGGCATGCAGTCGAGCCAGTACGGTTCGATATGGATCGCCAGCCAGGTCGGGAAGCATCGCGAACTCTCCAATGTCGTGGAATTTTTGGTGGTTGCCGTAACCCACATATGCGTCTCGGCGCAATCGAGTGTCGAAATTTGGTGGTTTTGCCGAGCACCTCAATTCAGATGCGCAAACCCATGCTCAAGATCCGCGATCAGGTCCCGCGTGTCCTCCAGCCCGATATGGAAGCGCGCGATCTTGCCGCCGAACTCGCCCGTCGTCGCCGTGCGGGTGATGTTGCCGCTGGTCGGCAGGGCCAGGCTCTCATAGCCGCCCCAGGACGCCCCGATGCCGAACAGCTTGAGGCTGTTGATGCAGGTGTCGATCTGCGCCTGCGAGTAGCGCGGGTCGAACACCACGCCGAACAGGGAACAGCTGCCGGTGAAGTCGCGCGCGAACAACTCATGCTGGGAATGGCTCGGCAGGCCGGGATGCAGAACCTGGAGCACTTCGCGGCGGCTTTCGAACCAGCGCGCGACTTCCAGACCCGCGGCTTCCTGGTGCTTCAGGCGCACATGCATCGTGCGCAAGCCGCGGATCGCGAGCCACACATCGTCGGGCGACGCGTATTGCCCTAGCTGCGAGGAGGCCCCGCGCAGCGTCTTCCAATCCGCCTCGTCATTCACCGTGGCGCTGCCGAGCAGGATGTCCGAATGCCCGCCCACATACTTCGTCAGCGCCTGGATGGAGACATCCACGCCATGCCTGAAGGGCTGGTAGTGGTGAATGCCCCAGGTGTTGTCCATCAGCACCTTCGCCCCGCGCGCATGCGCGACGGCGGCCAGCGCGGGAATGTCCTGGATCTCGAATGTGTGGCTGCCGGGGCTCTCGGCGTAGAGCACGCGCGTGTTGGGCTGGAACAGCGTCGCCACCTCCTCGCCGCTGATCTTGGGATCGTAGAAGGTGGTGGTGATCCCAAACCCCTTCATCAGCCCTTCTGCCAGGTTCCGCGCCGGTCCGTAGCAGCTGTCGGGGATCAGGCAGTGATCGCCGGTCTTGAGGAAGGCAAGCAGCGGCACCGCGACGGCGGCAAGTCCAGTGCCGAAGATGGTGCAGCGCGTCCCGCCCTCGATCTCCGCGATCATGTCCTCCAGCGCGTAGTGGGTCGGCCCACCCTGGGTGCCGTAGGTCATGTACTGCTCGAAGCGATGGTTCGCGGCGTCGCGCCGCGCCTCCACGCTCGGGTGCAGCACGGTGGAGCCGCGGTGGACCGGGGGGTTCACGAAGCCATGGATGCGCGTTCCCGCGCGGCCGCCATGGGAGAGGCGGGTGGCGAAGCGGTGGGTCTCGTCGGACATCAGGCGGTCGCTTTCGGGGTTTCGGGGCGGAGCGCCCATTCGGTCCAGGAGCCGTCATAGATCGCGGGCTCGGGCAGGCCGGCCTGCACCATGCCCAGGGCCAGGACGCAGGCGGTCACCCCGGTGCCGCAGGAGGTGATGACGGGCCGCGTGCCGTCGGCGCCGGCTTCCGCGAAGCGGGCGCGGAGAGCCTCGGGCGGCTTCATCGTGCCGTCGGAGGCAAGGAGGTCGAGGAAAGGCACCGAGGACGCACCCGGTATGTGGCCGGAGGGCAGGCCGGGGCGCGGTTCCGGGGCCGTGCCCGCGAAGCGGCCGGCGGCGCGGGCATCGAGGATCAGGGCGTCCTTCGCCTCGACGATGCGCTTCATGTCGCCGATGCCCTTCAGCCGCTCGGCACGGAAATCCGGGGTGAAGGTGGTGGGCGTGACGGAGCGCGGGTCGCCCAATGCGATCGGCAGATCCTCCTTCAGCCAGGCCGGCAGGCCGCCATCCAGCACGGCGACGTTGTCATGCCCCATCAGCCGCATCAGCCACCAGCCGCGCGGGGCGGAATGCACACCCTTCTGGTCGTAGAACACCACGCGGGTGGTGTTCTCCACGCCCTCGGCACCGATCAGCTTGGCGAAGCGGCCAGGCGTCGGGACCATGTGCGGCAGGGTCGTGTCCTGGTCGGCGTAGAGGTCGAGGTCGAAGAAGCGCGCGCCGGGGATGTGGGCCTCGCGAAATTTGGTCAGGCCGTCATGGGGCTCGTTGGGCAGGTACTTTGTCGCGTCGAAGATGACGAGGCCGGCGGCGCCGAGATGGCTCGCGAGCCAGGCCGGGGTGACCAGGTTCTTCATGGTTTCTCTCCCGTGAGGATGATGTGCAGGCGGCGATTCTGCTTGCCCTTGTTCTCGATCTTGCTGATCTCGGCGCGGCCGATTTCGGCGGTGTTCGCGACGTGGGTGCCGCCGCAGGGTTGCAGGTCGATGGGCGCGTCCTCCGGCCCGATCCGCACCAGGCGGATCCGCCCGGCACCGCGCGGCGGCTGCACCGACAGCGTGCGGACCAGAGAGGGGTTGGCGTCCAGCTCCTCCCCGCTGATCCAGCGCGTGCCGGTCGGGTGGGCGGCGGCGATCAGCGCGTTCAGCCGCTTGGTCAGATCCTCCTTCGCCGGCGGGTCAGGCAGGTCGAAATCAAGCCGCGATTTCTCGGCGCCAATCTGGTTGCCGGTGGCGTAGATGCCAGGCAGCAACGCGCACAGCAGGTGCAGTGTGGTGTGCATGCGCATGTGCCGATGCCGGCGCTCCCAATCCAGCGTCAGCGCCACACGATCGCCCACCGCCGGCAGCGGCGCGCCGGGTGCGGGGATGTGCAGGATCGTGTCCTCGGGCCCCTTGCGCGTGTCGATGATGGGCGTTGCGCCGATCATCCCCGTATCGCCAGGCTGGCCGCCCGAATTGGCGTAGAAAATGGTCCGGTCGAGCTCGATGCCGGCCTCGCTGACGGCAAGCACCATGGCCTCGCCCTCCCGCGCATAGGCGTCGTCGAGGAAGAGCTTGCTCACTTCCACTCCCGCAGCAGCCGCGCATGATGCCGCGCGAGCCAGTGAAGGCAGAGTGCGGCCGTCGCATTCTCGATGCGGTTGTCGTCGAGCATTTCGATCGCCTCCTTCGCCGGGAGCAGGCGCAGGCGGATATCCTCGTGCTCGGCGGCCAGGCCGTGGTGCATCGGCAGCAGGTCCGGCAGGTCGCAGCGCGCCAGGTACAGGTGAATGGTCTCGTCGGAATCGCCCTGGTTTAGGATGTAGCGGCCGAGCGCTTCCAGGGCGGTCGGCACCAGCTGCGTCTCCTCGGCCAGTTCGCGCCGCGCCGTCTCGGCCGGGTCTTCGCCAGGTTCGCACAGGCCGGCCGGCACCTCGGTCATCACGGGATGCATCCCGGCGGCCAGGGCCGGCAGGCGGAACTGCTCGATCAACGCCACCCGGTCGCGCTTCGCGTCATATGGCAGGATCGCGGCCGCGCGCCCGCGTCTTCGCAGCTCCCAGGTCAGCAGCCCACCCTCGGCGCCGTCGAAGCGGCGCTTGCGGAAGCGGATGCGGTCGAGCGGGAAGCGGCCGTTCCAGACGGTTTCCTGGTCGAGCAGGTTCAGGCCGGGAAAGGGCGGTATGGGGGTGGTCGCCATGTGAGCGAGACCGTAGCTTCGCGCGCAAGGTAGGTCCATGTCCGAGAGCGAGTTGCGTTTGGGGGCGGCGCGGCGTCGCGCCATCCTGATGATCCTGGGTGCGGCAGGCGCCTTCGCCGCCGCGGCCGCGATGGTGAAGGCGCTCGATGGCGCGGTGCCGCTCGCGCAGGTCGTGCTCGGGCGCAACCTCTTCGCCATCCCGGCCCTGGTGCCGGTGCTGCTCGCGGCCGGCGGTTGGCGGGCGCTGCGCACGAAATATCCAATGGGCCATGTCTGGCGCTGCATGTTCGGCCTGGGCGGCATGTTCGGTGCCTTCTACGGCTATCAGCATCTCCCGCTCGCCCTCGTCTCGGCGCTGGGCTTCACCATGCCGCTCTTCCTCACCCTGCTCAGCGTGCCGCTGCTGGGCGAGCGGGTCGGCCCGCGCCGCCTGGGTGCGGTGCTAGTGGGGTTCGGTGGCGTGCTGCTGATGGTGCGGCCATGGCAGGGCGAGATGCTCGGCGGCATGCCCGCCATGGCCGCGGTTGTGGGCGCGGCACTCGCCTGGGCGTTGGCGATGATCTCCATCCGCAAGCTCGGCGAGCGGGGCGAATCGGGACCCTCGATCGTGCTGTGGTTCGCGATCGGCTCGGCGATGGTCTCGGGCGCCCTGGCGCTGCCCGGCTGGGTGTGGCCGACCGGGACGCAATGGCTGCTCCTGGTCGGCACCGGGCTGATCTCGGCGCTTGCCCAGGTGCTGATGACGGAGGCCTATCGGCGCGGCGAGCCTTCCCTGATCGCGCCGTTCGAATATTCCGGCATTGTGTGGACCACGGCGCTCGGCGGCCTGCTATGGGGCGAGTTGCCAGATGGGTGGGATTTCGCCGGCATTGCGGTGCTGGTCGGTGCCGGCCTCTATATCTGGCACCGGGAGGTGCGGCTCGGCCTGCGGCGTTGAATACCGCGCGGGCCGACCCTATCGTCTTGAACAATGGTTTGCCGTGACGACAGCGCGGGGACCCGTCCGGCTCACGCAATACGGCGCAAATCGCGAGGGAGTTCGCACATGGTTGACGGCATTGCGGTTGCGCAGGGGGCGACGGTGGCCGAACCCGCCGTGCGCAAGATCGGCATCAACGACCTGTTCGACGCGCTGGGCAAGGGATGGCGGGATTTCCAGGCCGCCCCCACCCAGCTGATCTTCCTCGCCGTCATCTACCCGGTGATTGGCGCCCTCGCGGCGCGCGCGGCCTGGGGCGGGGACCTGATGACACTGTTCTTCCCGCTGGTCTCGGGCTTCGCCCTGATGGGCCCGATCCTCGCACTCGGTGTCTATGAGCTGAGCCGCCGGCGCGAGCAGGGCAAGGAGGTCTCCGCCTTCGATGCGCTCGCCGTGCGCCATTCGGCCGCACTCCCCTCGATCCTTGTGCTCGGCCTGGTGCTGGTGGTGCTGTTCATCGCCTGGGTGGTCGCCGCGCGGGTGATCCTGCACGCGACGCTCGGCAGCGGCGCCTTCGCCCACCCGATGGATTTCCTCGCCCGTGTCTTCGGCACGAGCGAGGGCTGGGAGCTGATCATCATCGGCCACACCGTCGGCGCGATCTTCGCCACCATCGTCCTTGCGGTCACCGTGGTGAGCTTCCCGCTGCTGCTCGACCGCAACCCGGGCCTGGGTGTGGCGGTGCGCACTTCGCTGCGCGCCGTGGCCGCGAACCCGGTCACGATGGCAATCTGGGGCGTGATCATCGCTGCACTGCTGATCGCCGGCAGTGCAACGCTGTTCGTGGGACTGGCCGTCGCGATGCCGGTGCTCGGGCATGCGACGTGGCATCTGTATCGCCACGTTGTGGTGTAAGGCGCGCGATCAGCAGGGCAGTGCGGGGAACAGCGTCGAGGGTGTGACCCACTCCTGCTGCGCGGTCACGGTCTGCAACTCGCGCGCGCCTGCCGCCGACGTCGCGGCCAGTATGCCGTGCAGCGAAGACCCGCTCGCCGACAGCGCCTGCGCGACGTCGGCGCCGGCCAGCGTGTGGAACAGGAACAGCGCGGCGATGGCATCGCCCGCGCCGTTGACGTTCAGCGGCAACCGCGGCGTGCGCAGACGATGAAAAACACCGGCCTCCATCGCCAGCAAATCCATCGCGTCCGCGGGCGTGTCGTCGGTGCGCAGGCTGGTCAGCAGCAGCCGCTTCGGACCGCGCGCTGCGAGTGATGTCAGCGCCGCCTTCGCGTCATCGAGCGTGACGATGCGCGCGCCGGTGAGCCATTCCAGCTCGAACTGGTTCGGTGTGGCGAGGTCGGCGGCCGGCAGCGCGTGGTCGCGGATGAATTCGGGAATGCCGGGGCGCACGTAGATGCCCGTATCGGTGTCGCCCAGCACCGGGTCGCAGCACCAGATCGCGCGCGGGTTCGCCGCCTTGACCAGCGCCGCGGCGTCGCGGATCGCAGCACCGATCGCCGGGCTGCCCATGTAGCCCGACAGCACCGCGTCGCACTGTCCCAGCACGCCGCGCTCCGCGATGCCCTGCACGCAATCGCGGATCAGCGCGTCGGAGAACACCTCGCCGCGCCAGGCGCCATAGCCGGTGTGGTTAGAGAACTGCACCGTGTTGACCGCCCAGACCTCGGCGCCGAGGCGCTGCAGCGGGAACACCGCGCTGGCGTTTCCGACATGGCCATAGGCGACCCAGGACTGGATCGAGAGAATGGAGACAGGCATGCGCGCAACCTAGTGTTCGCGTAGGGTTCGCGGCAAATCTTCGCCCTTCCCAGCGCGGGCGGGCGCAGTCATGCTCCCGGCCAAGAACGAAAACGCTCGGAGGGAACAGGTCATGACCAACGGAATCACGCGCCGTGCGGCGCTGCTCGCCGCAGGCTTCTGCGGCGTCGTCCTGCCGAACACGCTTTCCGCCCAGGCGGTGCCGAAGCCCGCCGAATTGAAGGTCGGCATCACCACCTTCCTCTCCGGCCCCGCCTCGGTCTTCGGCGTGCCCGGACAGCGCGCGGCGCAATGGCTGTTCGACGAGGTGAACCGCGAGGGCGGCATCGGCGGCGTGCCCGTCCGCCCGCTCTTCGTCGATGAAGGCCCGGGGACCGAACACCTGGTCGGCGAGTTCCGCCGCTTGGTGCAGAGCGAGGGCGTGCACGTCATGTTCGCCTCCATCTCCTCGGGCTCCTGCCTCGCCTGCACGCCACTCTCCGACGAGCTACGCAAGACGACGATCCTGTGGGATTGCGGCACCCAGCGCAGTTTCGAGGACGCCAGCCACCCCTTCGCCTTCCGCACCCAGGGCTACGGCACGCCCGAACTGATGGCGCCGCTGCTGTACCTGCTCAAGCACAAGCCCGACTTCCGCTCGATCGCGGTGATCAACCAGGACTACGCCTGGGGCCGCGATTCCTGGGAGCTGTGGAAGACCGCGATGGACGCGCTCAAGCCCGGCGTGCGCGTGGTGGCGGAGATGTTCCCGCGCTTCAACAGCACCGATTTCTCGACCGAGATCACCCGCCTGCTCGCACTCCGCCCCGATGTCGTGCTCTCCACCTCCTGGGGCGGGGAACTGACCACGCTGATCCGCCAGGCGACGGAACGCCGGCTGTTCGAGCGCTCGCTGTTCGTGATGCCGGTCTCCGAACCCTCCATGCCCGCGCTCGGGCGCGCGATGCCCGTCGGGCACATCATCGGCGCGCGCGGCGACCACTGGATCAACCACCCCGCACCGCGCGACCGCGCCGCGTTCGACCGCTTCGTCGAAGGCTATCGCACCCGGTTCAACGAATACCCGATCTACCCCGTGCACCACATGGCCCAGGCGGTCTGGGCGCTGCGCGCCGCCTACGCGAAGGCCATCGAGGCGAAGTCCGGCGGGTGGCCCAACGACCAGGAACTGGCCGCCGCCTTCCGCGGGCTGACCTTCCCCACGCCCACCGCCTCCATCACGCTGCGCTCCGACGGGCAGGGCCTCGAGGAACAGATCGTCGGGCTGTCCTCGCACGGCGAACGCTACCCCTACGCCGTGCCCGAGAGGATGTTGCGCTACAACCCCGAAGAGATCAGCACACCCGTCGGACAGAAAAGCACCGACTGGCTGAAGACCCTCACGCCCGGCATGGAGAACCGCGTGGGCGTGGCCATCTGAGCCGTGATCACGGATGACAGGCCAGGGGGCGCTGCCCCCTGGACCCCCGCCGGAGATCGCGCCGATCCCCGGGCCCCTGCATGTGTTGGTCCTGGTTCTGGAAGGTGGGCTCTGGACTTTTATCAGGGCCTGTCATCGGGAGAGGGTGGCCGGCCTGCGCTCACCAGTGGGCAGCGCCCCTCCGGCCACCCTCTCCCGATGACAGGCATTCCGGACAACGACCCAGAACCACCCTCCCAATCCCAGGAACCAACAGATGGAGTTCGAGGATCGACACGATCCTCGCGGGGTCCAGGGGCAGCGCCCCTGGCCTTTCTTCCATGATCACCTGGTTCGATGAGAACGGCCTGCTGCTGGGCCTCGCCTTGCTTGATGGGCTTGCCTATGCGGCGTTGGTGTTCATGGTTTCGGTGGGTTTGAATCTGGTGTTTGGGGTGTTGCGCGTTTTGAACGTCGCGCATGGGTCGTTCTATGCGATCGGGGCTTATGCGGCGGCGAGTTTGGGGGGGGTGGCTGGGTTGCCGTTATGGGCGTGTCTGCCGGTGTTGTTGGCGGCGGCGGTGCTGGTGGGGTTGGTGTTGGGGCCGGTGATCGAGCGGGGGTTGTTGCGCCGGATCTATGGCGAGGAGCCGGTGATCCAGCTGTTGGTGACCTTCGCATTGTTCATGGTGTTGGAGGATGCGCAGAAGCTCATCTGGGGCGTGCAACCCGTGAGCAATGACGTGGCGGTGCGGTGGTTGGGGACGGTGGATGTGCCCTTCGCCGGCGATGTGATCCCGTTCACGGCCTATCAGTTGTTTCTGTTGCCTGGGGTGGCGGTGGCGACGCTGGTGGGGCTGGCGTGGTTCCTGCGGCGCACGCTGACGGGGCGGGTGATCGTGGCGGTGACGGTGGACCGCGAGGCGGCCACGGCGATGGGGATCGATGCGAAGAAGGTGTTCCTGCTGACCTTCACGGCGGGGGCGGTGCTGGCGGCGCTGGGTGGGGCGCTGGCGTCGCCGACGACGTCGTTGGTGCCGGGGATCGGGGCGCAGACGATCGTGCTGTCGTTTGCGGTTATCGCGACGGCGGGGCTGGGACAGATCGAGGGGGCGGCGCTGACGGCGCTGTTGATAGGGTTGGGGCGGTCGGTGGCGGTGTATTTCGCGCCGGAGCTGGAAGTGGTGGTGCCCTACCTGATCATGGTGGCGGTGCTGCTGGTCCGGCCGCAGGGGCTGTTTGGCGCCGCGGAGGCCCGGCGTGTTTGATCGGACGCGCGCATGAGGCAGTCGGGCATGCGGCGGGCGGAGCCGTGGCTGGCGCTGGCGGGTGCTGCGGCGCTGGTGGTGGTGGCGGTGGCCGCACCTTGGCTGCGCTTCATCCTGACGCTTGCGCTGGCGAAGGGCATTGCGGTGCTGGGCATTCTGCTGCTGCTGCGCGCGGGGCAGGTGAGTTTCGGGCATGCGATGTATGCGGCGATCGGCGCCTATGTGGTGGCGTTTGCCGCGCCCTCGATGGGGGATGTGCTGGTGCTGCTGCCGCTGGCGATGCTCGCGGCTGGTGTGGTGGGGCTGGTGATCGGCGTGTTCATCACGCGCTATCGCGAGATTTTCTTCTCGATGCTGAACCTGGCACTCAGCATGGTGCTGTATTCGCTGCTGGAGAAATTCTACGCCATCACGAAGGGGTCGGACGGCATTCGCGTGGCACCGTTGCGCATCGCGGGGATGGCGATGGACGGGCCGATGGCGGCGTGGGTGATGTTCGCAACCGCGATGGTGGTGGCGGCCATGTTCTGGTGGGTGGCGCGGCGCTACCTGGTCTCGCCGATGGGCGAGGCGCTGGCTGGCATCAAGACGCGCGAGACCAGGTTGGAATTCATGGGCGTCTCGGCGCGCGGCGTGCTGCTCGTGGCCTATGTGCTCTCCGCGCTGATGGCGGGGGCGGCGGGGGCGATCATCGCGATGACAACGCGGCATGTGACGCCGTTGCTCGCCTATTGGACCAGTTCGGGCGAGCTGGTGTTCATCGCGATCCTGGGTGGCGCAGGCGGCGTGCTGGGGCCGTTCCTGGGGGCGGTGACCTATGAGCTGATCCGGGTTTATGCGGCCGCGGCGTTTGCCGACATCTGGCAGATGGCGCTGGGGCTGGCGCTGCTCGGCGTGATCCTGTTCGCGCCGGGTGGCGTGTGGGGCGTGATCGCGGGGCTGTTGCGCCGGGCGCGCGTCACGTGAGCGTGCTGCTGGAGGCGCGCGGGCTGCGTCTCGCTTTCGGCGGCGTGAAGGCCGCCGATGGCATCGATCTCGCGGTGATGCGCGGGGAGTTCCTCGCCATCATCGGTCCCAACGGCGCGGGCAAGACGACCTTCATCAACATGACCACGGGCTATCTGCGGCCGCAGGGCGGGTCCATCCATTATGATGGCGAGGAGATCACCGGCCTCGCGCCGCGGGCGATCGTGAAGCGAGGCATCGGGCGCAGCTTCCAGCTGCCGCAATTGTTCACCGAGCACACCGTGCTGCAGAACGCGGCCCTCGCCATCGCGGCGCGGCGCGGCGTGTGGCAACCCTTCGCGCCGCTGCTCTCGGTGGGGGTGATCGACGAGGCGCGCGAATTGCTGAGTCGGTTTGGCCTCGACGGAATCCGCGAAAGCCGTGCCGACACACTGAACGAGGGCGCGCGCAAGCTCGCCGATATCGCGATGGCGGTCGCACTGCGGCCGCGGCTGCTGCTGATGGACGAGCCGACCTCGGGGGTCGCGGCGTCGGAGAAGATGGCGGTGGTGGAGACGCTGGCGCGCGTGCTGCGCGAGGCGGAGGTGACGGCGGTGTTCGTCGAGCACGACATGGATGTGGTGGAGCGCTTCTCCGACCGCGTGGCGGTGTGGTCGCAGGGGCGTATCCTGGCCCTGGGTCCGCCCGGGGAGGTGCTGCGCGACCCCGAGGTTCTGCGCGAGGTCATTGGCGTGGCCGCTCCTCATGCTTGAGCTGGAACAGGTCTCCGTCGCCATCGCCGGCGCGCCCGTGCTGCGCGGCGTCACGCTGCACGTTCCCGCCGGCGGGCGCGTCGCACTCATCGGGCGCAACGGCGCGGGCAAGACCACCTCGCTCCGCACCTTGATGGGCCTGCTCACGCCGAGCGCCGGGCGCGTGCGCATCGCCGGAGAGGATGCCGCGAAGCTGCCCGCGCATCACCGTGCGCGCCTGGGCATCGGCTACGCGCCGGAGGAGCGGCGCCTGTTCGGCACCTTCTCCGTGCGCGAGAACATGGTGCTGCCCGCCGAGGTTCTGCGCCTCGACAACGCCGAGATCCGCCGCCGCCTGGACCTGGTGTTCGGGCTGCTGCCGGAGCTGGTGGCCCTCGCCCCTCGGCGCGCGGGGGGGCTGTCAGGCGGGCAGGGCAAGATGGTCGCGCTCGGCCGCGCGCTGATGGTGGGTGTCCGCGCCGTGATGCTGGACGAGCCCTTCCAGGGTCTCGCGCCGGCCTTGGCGCTGCGGTACGCCGAGGCGCTCAAGCGCCTGCGCGACGCGCTGCCGGAGCTCGCGATCCTCATCACCGAGAGCAATCCGGAACTGCTGCGCCCGCTGGTCGAGGCCACCTTCGTGATCGAACGCGGCGAGATTGCGTGAGGCGGGGGTATCGCCTATAGGGGGCGGCTTCGCGGCCGGTCGGACATCGGCGGCGCCATGATGCATACCGAGAGCAGCACGATGAAGCCCGACATCCACCCCGACTACCACGAGATCAAGGTCGTGATGACCGATGGCACCGAATACATGACGCGTTCCTGCCACGGCAAGGCGGGCGACGTGATCCGGTTGGACATTGACCCCAAGACCCACCCGGCCTGGACCGGCGTGCAGCGCGTGATGGACACCGGCGGCCAGATCGCGAAGTTCAACAAGAAGTTCGCCTCGATCGGCATCCGCAAGGGCTGAAGTGCGGGCGTGACGCTCGGCGGCATCGGCAATCTCGACCACACGGTCCTGCTCTGCCGCAAGCTGCCCGAGACGCGCGCCTTCTACCGCGACGTGATGCGCTTCCCGATTGTGACCGACCGCGAGAGCTGGGTCAGCTTTCGCGTCGGCGCAGCGCTGCTCTCGCTGCGCCCGCGCGGCACATGGAGCGTGTGCGATGATGGCGCGCTCGACCCTGGATCGGCGGCGGTGCAACTCGCCTTCCGCGTCGCACCCCCGGCCGTCGAGGCCTGCCATGCCGAGCTGATCGCCGCGGGCGTGCCGATCCTGCGCGGCCCGACTGACCTGCCGCAGTGGGGTCACCGCACCCTGTTCTTCCGCGATCCCGAAGACAACATCCTCGAGATCTACGCGGAGTACTGAGCCTCAGTCCTTCGCGGGCGGGTTCGCGCCGGCGCGTCGGATCGCCGTCGGCACCAGGCCATGCAGGGCGCGTGCGCCGAAGCGCAGCAGCGGCATCCCGGCCTGCGCGAAGGCGAGCACATCCTTCACCAGCGCGGGCTTTCCCATCCGCGCCGGCGCGATGCGGCGGCGGATGGTGTAATGCCGGCGCTTGAGGTCGTCCGCGATCGGGGTGTCCGCGAAGCCCTCGAACCCCTTGGGCATGCGTTGCAGCGGGTCGCCGGCCTCGAGCGTCAGCTTCGCCTTGCGCAGATCCGCCACTGTCATGCCCCACTCCTCCGGCGCCTCCGCGATCGCGTCGCGAAAGGCCGCGAGCTCGGCCGGCGGCGGCATGTAGAACCCGAGCCCCATGAACGGCCCGTTGTCGCCGCCGAGCTGGATGTAGAGCATGTGCAGCGTGCCACGCGTGCCGTCGCGCGTGAGCACGATGCCCGCATGGGTCTTGTAGGGCGCCTTGTCGGCGGAGAACCTGGTGTCGCGGTGCAGCCGGAACACCGACTTCCGCGGGTCGCCGCGCAGCGGCAGATCGTGCACGGCGAAGGCGAGGTTCAGGCTCTCGATCAGTGCGGCAGCCGGTGCGAGGATCGCGCACTCATGGCGCGTCTTGTTCGCCAGATACCAGGCACGGTTGTTGTTGGCCGCGAGCTCGAGGAGGAAGGCGTCGGCATCGGCGGGGAAGCCCGCGAAGCCGCCGCGTTCCGCCGCGGGCATCAGTTCCGCTCGTAGATCAGCCGCGCGCGCAGCGAGCCGGGCAGGGCGCGCAGCTCGGCCAGGATGGCCTCGGCCTCGTTGCGCGCCTCGGCGCTGTCGACCACGACATAGCCCATCTCGTTGGCGGTCTGGAGGAACTGGGCCGAGATGTTCAGCCCGCGCTTGGCGAAAACCTCGTTGATGCGCGACAGCATCCCCGGCGTGTCGCGGTGCAGGTGGGTCCAGCGCGCGCCGGTCGGACGGGCGGGAAGCTGCACGTTGGGGAAGTTGACCGCGCCGAGCGTGGTGCCGGTGTCGCTGTATTCCGCGAGTTTCTTGGCCACTTCCTCGCCGATGCGCTCCTGCGCCTCGCCGGTGCTGCCGCCGATATGCGGTGTCAGGATCACGTTGGGGATGCCCTGCAGCGGCGTCACGAAGGCCTCGCCGTTGCGCGACGGCTCGACGGGGAAGACATCGACCGCCGCACCCAGCAGGTCGCCACGCCGGAGTGCCGCGGCCAGCGCGTCGAGGTCGATGACCGTGCCGCGCGCATTGTTCACCACCACCGCGCCGCGCTTCATCTGGGCGATCTCGCGCGCGCCGATCATGCCGACCGTGTCGGTGGTCTCGGGCACATGGATGGTAATGGCGTCCGAGTTCGCCAGCAGGTCGGCGAGCGAGCTCGCCTGGCGCGCGTTGCCGTGCGGCAGCTTGGCGGTGTGGTCATGGTAGAGCACGCGCATGCCGAAGCCCTCGGCGAGCACCGAAAGCTGGCTGCCGATATTGCCGTAGCCGATGATCCCGAGCGTCTTGCCGCGCATCTCCCAGGAATTGGCGGACGACTTGTCCCACCCGCCGGCGTGCGCCGAGGCTGATTTGGGGAAGATGCCGCGCATCAGCATCACGATCTCGCCCAGCGTCAGTTCGGCGACGGAGCGGGTGTTGGAGAACGGCGCGTTGAACACCGCGATGCCGCGCCGCTGCGCCGCCTCGAGGTCCACCTGGTTGGTGCCGATGCAGAAGCAGCCCACCGCAATCAGGCGGTCGGCGGCGGCGAAGACTTCCTCGGTCAACTGCGAGCGGCTGCGGATGCCGAGGATGTGCACGCCCTTGACGGCCTCGCGCAGCGCTTCGCCGTCGAGTGCCTTGGGGATCCGTGTCACGTTCTCGTAGCCTGCGCCTGCGAGGAGCGCGACGCCGCTGTCGGCGACGCCTTCCAGCAGCAGGATGCGGATCTTGTCCTTGGATAGCGAGATGCGGTTCATGCGTTGCTCTGTGCACAAGGGCCGGGCGCGGTGCAAGCGGGTTGCCTGCGGGGCTGGTCTGAGATTAAAATTCGGACATGTTTGGTGGGATTCGAGTGATGGGTAAGCGGAAGCGGGCATCGCCCTTGCTGGCGGGTCTTTTGGAGATGACGGCAGGCGAGCCGGTCGCAAGGCAGGCCCTGGCGCGCGCCGTGACGCTCGGCGCCAAGCTGCGCATGGGCGAGCGCGCGGTGGCGCTGTTCGCCCTCTCCCTGATCGAGGCGGCGCGGCGGGCGGGCCCCCGACCGGCCTGAGCCATGCTCAGAGTTGCTTGGCGAAGAAGACCCGGTCGAAGCCGTCCTCATGGCGCCGCCCGACCTCGGCGTAGCCCAGGCGCGGATAGAGCGCGAGGTTCCGCTTCATCCTGGCGTTGGTGTAGAGGCGCACTTCGGGGAACCCGGCATGCCTCGCCACCGCCTCGCAGAACGCGATCAGTGACTTACCGATGCCCTGTCCGACTGACGCGGGATCCACCGCGACATTTTCCAGCAGCATGTGGTCCGCCTCGGGGCAGAACACGATGAAGCCCTGAAGCGCATCGCCTGCAACGGCAACGTGCACGATGCCAAGCGCGATCTGCGCGGCGAAGTCAGCGACCATCGGGGCGGGTTCGCGCCCGATCGCGGCGACATATGGCCGGTAGGCGGCATCGGCACAGGCGCGGATGGCGGCTGCGTCGGCCGCCACCGCCATGCGGATCATGCGCTCACGCGCACCAGCACGTGCCGCTTCTTGCCCAGCGAGAGGGTCAACGTGCCGTCGCGCAGATCGGTCTCGGCCAGCCCATGCGCCGCGTCCTCCAGCGCCGTGCCGTTCAGCGCGATGCCGCGCCCGGCGATCAGGCGCCGTCCCTCGCCCTTGCTGGCGGTGAAGCCGGCCTGGATCAGCAGGTCGACGATCGGCGTGCCGAGTGCGGCGCTGATCGAGGGCAGGTCCGCGCTGGCCGCGGCACCCTGGACGAAGGTGCGGTGCGCGGTCTCGGCGGCCTGGGTGGCGGCGTCGCGGCCGTGGAGCAGGGCGGTCGCCTCGGTGGCCAGGATTTTCTTGGCCTCGTTCACCTCGGCCCCGCCCAGGGCGGCGAGGCGGGCGATCTCATCGAGCGGCAGCTCCGTGAACAGCAGCAGGAAGCGGCCGACATCGGCGTCTTCCGTGTTGCGCCAGAACTGCCAGTAGTCGTATGGGCTGACGCGCTCGGCGTTCAGCCACACCGCGCCGGCCGCGGTCTTGCCCATCTTCGCCCCCGAGGCTGTGGTGAGCAGCGGGGTGGTGAGCGCGTGCGCCTCCCCACCCGTGACGCGCCGGATCAGGTCGGCGCCGAGCACGATGTTTCCCCACTGGTCGGACCCGCCCATCTGCAGCGCGATGCCGTGCCGGCGGTGCAGTTCGAGGAAGTCGTAGCTCTGCAGCAGCATGTAGTTGAATTCGAGGAAGGAGAGGTTCTGCTCGCGCTCCAGCCGCAGCTTCACGGAATCCATCGACAACATGCGGTTGACCGAGAAATGCCGCCCCACCTCGCGCAGGAAGGGCACGTAGTGCAGCGCGTCCAGCCATTCCGCGTTGTCGAGCATCATGGCGTCGGTGGGGCCCTCGCCGAAGCTGAGGAAGGCGTCGAACACGCGCCGGATGCCGGCCTTGTTCACCTCGATCTGGGCATCGTCGAGCAGCGGGCGGGCCTCGTCACGGAAGGAGGGGTCGCCCACCTTCGTCGTGCCCCCGCCCATCAGCACCACCGGTTTGTGCCCGGTGCGCTGCATCAGCCGCAGCAGCATGATCTGCACCAGTGAGCCGACATGGAGGCTGTCGGCCGTCGCGTCGAAGCCGATATAGCCCGGCAGCGGGCCGAGCTTCAGCCGCGCGGCGAGCGCAGCCTCGTCAGTGGTCTGGTGAATGAAGCCGCGGGCGCGCGCTTCGTTGAGAAAATCTGCCGGCATGGGTGCTCTGGGGCTTTCGTCGGATGGGCGGGGCTAGCACACTCCCAAAATGCTGAGAACCATTGGGCTGATGAGCGGCACCTCGCTCGACGGCGTGGACGCCGCGGTGGTGGACACGGACGGCGAGCGCATCGGCGGCTTCGGCAAGCGCGTAACGCTGCCCTACGCGCCGGCGCTGCGCCGCGACCTGCGCGCGCTGCTCGACCGCGCCCAGGCAGGCCTCGCGCCCGATGACCCCGCGCTGGATGATGCGGAGCGGCGGCTGACCGAGGTGCATGCCGAAGCGGTGGCGGCCCTTGGCGTCACTGCGGACCTGATCGGCTTCCACGGCCAGACAATCCTGCACCGGCCCCCGGGCGCGGCGGGGGAAGTCGGGCTCACCTGGCAGATCGGCGATGCGGACCTCCTCGCGCGGCTGACGGGCGTGCGGGTCGCGCATGATTTCCGCTCCGCCGACGTCGCGGCCGGCGGCCAGGGCGCGCCGCTGGTCCCGGTGTTCCATGCGGTGCTGGCCGAGGCGCTGCCCAAGCCGCTCGCGGTGCTGAACCTGGGCGGGGTGGCGAACCTCACCTTCATGGGGCGCGATGGCGGGCTGGTCGCCTTCGACACCGGGCCGGCGAACGGGCCGCTCGATGACTGGGTGCGCGAGCATACCGGGCAACCGCACGACGAGAGCGGCCGCCTCGCGCTGGCCGGGACGGCCGATGCCGACGTGCTGGGAGAGTTGCTGACCCATCCCTATCTGTCAGCGCCGCCCCCCAAATCCCTGGACCGCTTGGATTTTCAGCGCAGCCTGGCGGGGTCCAGACTCGCCACTCTGAGCCCGCCCGACGGTGCGGCGACCCTCGTCGCCCTCGCGGCCCACTGCGTGGCAGCCGCCGGACGGCTGCTGCCGGAGCCACCGCTGCGATGGCTGGTCGCCGGTGGCGGGCGGCTCAACCCCGCGATCATGCGCGCGCTCGCGACGTTGCTGGACGCACCGGTGCATCCGGTCGAGGCGGTGGGCTGGGACGGCGACGCGCTGGAAGCCCAGGCGTTCGGCGTGCTCGCCGCGCGGGTGGTGCGCGGCCTGCCGCTCAGCTTCCCGGGCACGACGGGCGTGGCGCGGCCTTGGCCAGGCGGTCGCCTGACGGGCGCCGCCTGATGCCTTCCGCGCGCCTCGTTCAGCGGGCGCGGGCGCGCCGGATGCCTTCGGCCTCGATCTGCGAGGAGATCGCCGTGTCGGACAGGGCCGAGAAGCTGGCCGGCCGCCCATAGCGAAGCAACTGCGCCGCCGAGCGCCAGTTCTGTGCCGACCGCTCCAGGAGCTGCAGGTAGTTCGCCAGCAGACGTCGCTCATCTTCCAGCCGCCGCAGCGCATTGGCCTGCCCGGCGACGGTACGGCCGCGGGCCATCATCTGGTCCGCCTGGTCGCGGAAGAAGGCCGTGGGCGATGCCCGGAGCGCGGCGATCAGGGACTCCGTGGCCGCCTCATTCGCTAGCAGCAGCGCCCGCAGGCTCGCCGGCATGTCGGAGGCGATGAGCCCCGCCGCCATCGGCCGCAGCCCCTGCACGGCGGTGTCATAGCCGACGGGACGGAAGATTTCGCCACCCGGGCCATTCGCGGCGGAGTTCAGCGCGGTGAGGTCCGACACCAGCCGGCCGAGCCGCGCTTCGCGCTCCGCGCCGGAGGTCTGTTCGGCCAGGGCCACCATCAGCAGCGCCTGCGAATTCACCGTCGCCAGGCCCCGGCGCAGCCGGGCGGTGCCGGGCGGGTCGCCGACCGAGCCGCGGACGGTCACGTCGTCGGGGCAGAAATCGCGGATCGCGCTTCGCGTCGTACTGCCGATGAAGCAGGGGCGGCCCGAAGCCGTGCCGCCGCGCTGCGCGGCGAGTGCCGAAGTCGCAATCTCACGCTCGGAATTGGCGAGTTCGTCGAGCACACCGGCCGAGGTCGTGTCGATGGCGGTGGCTGACTCACGGAACATGCGGCCCTCGGGGACCGTCCCTTCCATGCAGCCTGTCAACAAAAAGCCCATCAGAAAAACGGAAGCGCGCTTCTTGTTCACGAACTGCATTGTCGATCTGCCATCTATTGGTGCAGTCGACTCGGATAACGGAATGTTGACGGCCCGGCAATCGGGTAAAAGCTCTTAAAAATCTGATGTGTCGCCGACTGAGAGACTGCCGGCGCCATCACGCCGGCTCACGCGGTTGTGGGCCGGCGCAGCGCGGATCAATCCGCGGCGAGCGCCATCTTGCGGCGGTTCAGGATGCCCATGACGTGGTCGTCTACGGCGATTCCGATCTGAACCGTGCCTTCGGGGGTGAAGACATGGCCCTCGCCCGGCTGCACGCGGTAGTCGAGCTTGATGCCCTTCTGCAGGTTCAGCTTGTCGACTAGCTTGCGGACGGAGGCCTCGGGAACGAGCTCGTCATCGGCGCCGTGGAACATCAGCCCGTTGCAAGGGCAGGGGGCCAGGAAGCCGAAATCATAATGGCTCGCCGGCGGGCTGATGGACACGAAGCCGCCCATCTCCGGCCGGCGCATCAGCAGCTGCATGCCGACGAAGGCGCCGAAGGAATAGCCGCCGACCCAGAGCGAGGACGCTGCCGGGTTGACCGCCTGGAGGAAATCGAGGCCGGCCGCCGCGTCGGAGATCTCGCCGATGCCACCATCGTAGCGGCCCTGGCTCTTGCCGACGCCACGAAAGTTGAAGCGCAGCGTGGAGAAGCCCATCGCCTGGAAGCGCTGGTACAGGCAGTGCACCACCCTGTTGTTCATGGTGCCGCCGTGCAGCGGGTGGGGGTGCAGGATCAGGGCGACGGGGGCATTGGGGCGCTTGGCATGGTGGTAACGGCCTTCGAGACGGCCTTCAGGGCCGGCGAACATGACTTCTGGCATTGCGCTCATGCTTCCTATGGTTTTGGGCATTCGGGCCTGGGCCCGCATGCCGGTTTTGCTGGCCACCCAGGGGGCGGCGCCGGGGGGAACAATCGAGGTATGCGCCGAAGCGCGGAAGGTTGACCAATCCAGTCGGGAATTATATCGTTGTGGATGACTGCATTCACAGCACGGCAGCCGATGACCGTCAGGCCAGGGCTCAGGGTAGGTGGGCGGGGCTCGGGACGGCCGGCTGGACCGCGGAATTTTTGCTGGCTTCGATCCTTTCGGCAGGGCGCCCCAGGTGCGAGGGGCGGAATATACGGAAGTGGGAAGCGTATTCATAACAAAATCATAGGCGGCCTTCCGCTGATGCATGGCTGGTTCCGGCCTGGTGCGGGGCTCACCGGATCAGGGTTGAGGCGCACATGAGACTCTCCACGCGCGGTCGCTATGCGGTCATGGCGATGGTCGAACTGGCGGTGCGTTTGCGCGCCAGCGGAGAGGCGTGTTCAGCCGATCGGCCGGCTTCGCTCGCCGACATCGCGGCGGCGCAGATGCTCTCGCTCGCCTACCTCGAGCAGATCTTCGCCCGGCTGCGCCGGGCAGGGCTGGTTGCCTCGGCGCGCGGACCCGGCGGCGGCTATCGCCTGGCGCGGGAGGCGGCGGCGATCAGCATCTCCGACATCGTCGATGCCGTAGAGGAGTCCATCGTCACCACTCGGTGCGAGGAGGGTGGCCCGGGCTGCCATGCCGGAGAAAAATGCATGACCCATGACCTCTGGGCCGAGCTCGGCGAGCAGATCCGGTTGTTCTTCTGCGGCATCACGCTGGCCGATGTGGTGGCCGGCGACGTTCGCGGTCGCGCGATGGCGCTGGGACCTTGCGCTGTCGCGGCGCGTAGCGGCCCGGAGAATGATTTCCCGGGCTACCCATGATCTACCTCGACGCCAATGCGACGGAGCCGTTGCGGCCCGAGGCGCGGTCGGCGGCGATCGCGGCCATGGATTGCTGGGGCAATCCATCCTCCGTGCATGGCGAGGGACGTGCCGCGCGGTGGGTGCTGGAGGCGGCGCGGGCGAGTATCGCGGCGCGCTTCGGGCCGGGCAGCGTCGTCTTCACCTCCGGCGGGACGGAAGCCAATGCGCTTGCCATTCATGGGCTGGCGCCGGGCCGGCGCGTGCTGGTGGGCGCCACAGAACATCCGGCCGTGCTCGCCGCCGCGTCGGGTGCCATCGTCATCCCGGTCGATCGCCAGGGCTTGGTCGACCTCGCCGCGCTGGAGACGCTGCTGCGCGAGGGCCCGGCACTGGTCTGCCTCATGGCGGCCAACAACGAGACCGGCGTGCTGCACCCGATCGCCGAGGCCGCCGCCTTGTGCCGGGCGGCGGGCGCGCGTCTGCATGTGGATGCGGTGCAGCTCGCAGGCCGCGGCGCGGTGCCGGGCGGCTGGGACAGCCTTGCGATCTCGGGCCACAAGCTGGGCGGGGTGAAGGGTGCCGGCGCGCTGATCCTCGCACCGGGGGTGGAAATCGGCGCGCTGATCGCCGGTGGCGGGCAGGAACGCGGCCGGCGCGGCGGGACCGAGCCGCTGCCGGCCATCGCCGCCATGGCCGCGGCCGCCGCCTGCGACCCGCCCGTGTTCGCCGCCTTGCGCGACGGGATGGAGGAACGTCTGCTGGCGCTCGCACCGGAACTGGTGATCGCCGGCGCCGATGTGTCGCGCCTGCCCAACACGAGTTGCCTGGCGCTGCCTGGCGTCGCGGCGGAGACGCAGGTGATCGCTCTCGATCTCGACGGCGTGCGCGTTTCGGCGGGCGCGGCCTGCTCCTCGGGCAAGGTGGCGCGCAGCCATGTGCTGGAGGCGATGGGCTTCGGAGCGCTCGCCGGCTGCGCGATCCGCGTCTCGCTGCCATGGAATGCGACCGCGGCGGATGTCGAGGGCTTCGTCGACGCATGGGCCGCCATGCGCGCGCGCATCTCGCGTCCCACGACCCGCGCGCCCATATCGGCGCTGCGATGAGCCACGCGAACCGCCCCATCTATCTCGACAACCACGCGACCACGCCCGTCGATCCGCGCGTTCTGGCCGCCATGCGGCCCTGGTGGGAAGAGAACTTTGCCAATCCCGGCTCCGTCGAGCACGCGATGGGCCGCGCCGCCGAGGAGGCCGTGGAACAGGCCCGCGTGGAACTGGCCGCGCTGATTGGCGCCGAGGCGCGCGAGATGGTGCTGACCTCGGGGGCAACCGAGGCGAACAACCTGGCCATCAAGGGCGCCGCGCGCTTCGCCGCCTCTCAGGACAGCCCGCGCAAGCGGGTGGTCACGCTCGCGACCGAGCATAAATGCGTCCTCGAAAGCGTGCGCGACCTGGCCGCCGAGGGATTCGAGCCGGTGATCCTCGGCGTCGGTACGGATGGGATGGTCGATCTCGACGCACTGCGCGCGGCGGTCGATGAGCGCACGCTTCTGGTCTCGGTGATGGCGGTGAACAACGAGATCGGGGTGATCCAGAACCTCGCGTCCATCGGTGCCATCGCCAAGGCGGCAGGGGCACTGTTCCACACCGACGCCGCGCAGGCGGCCGGGCGCATCCCGCTCGACGTGGCGGAGATCCAGGCGGACCTGGTGTCGCTCTCGGGGCACAAGATATACGGGCCGAAGGGCATCGGCGCGCTCTATGTCCGCCGCCGGCCGAGGGCGCGGCTGCTGCCGCTGTTCTCCGGCGGCGGGCAGGAGCGCGGGCTGCGCTCGGGCACGCTGCCGGCGCCGCTGGTGGTGGGCATCGGCGCGGCGGCGCGGATCGCGGGGGGCGAAGGCATGCTCGATGCCGGGCGCATCGCCGGGCACCGCCAGCGCTTTCTCGACGCGCTCCTGGCGCGCGTCCCCGGCGTGGTGGTCAATGCCGAGGCGGCGCCGCGCGTCGCCGGGAACCTGAACCTCACCCTGCCGGGCGGCGTCTCGGCGCAGGCCATCATGGAGGCGGCGCCGGGGGTCTGCGTCTCCACCGGTTCGGCCTGCTCCTCGGCCTCGGTCGAGCCATCTTACGTGCTGCGCGCGATCGGGCTGGATGATGACCGCGCGCGCGCGACCTTGCGTCTGGGGTTCGGGCGCTTTACCTCGCCGCAGGATGTGGACCGTGCGGCCGTGATCCTGGCCGAGGCGTGGTCGCGGCTTGTGGAAGGGTGAGCATTCGATGCCGAAGATGGTGTTTGTCGAGCGCAACGGGGTGCCGCGCGAGGTGGATGCGCCGAATGGCCTGTCCGTGCTCGAAATTGCGCACAAGCACGGCGTCGACATCGAGGGCGCGTGCGAGGGCAGCCTCGCCTGCTCGACCTGCCACGTGATCGTGGACGCGGCCTGGTTCCCCAAGCTCGCCAAGCCCACCGAGGATGAGGAAGACATGCTCGACCTCGCCTTCGACCTGCAGGAGACAAGCCGGCTGGGCTGCCAGCTGATCATGACCGATGCGCTGGACGGGCTGGTGGTGAAGCTTCCCTCCGGCACGAAGAACGCCGGCGGATAGATGCGGGTTCTGGTCGCCATGTCGGGGGGCGTCGACAGTTCGGTCGTCGCCGGGCTGCTCGCCGAGGCGGGGCATGAGGTGGTGGGCGCCACCTTGCAGCTCTACGACCATGGCGCCGCGTCGTCGCGCAAGGGCGCCTGCTGCGCCGGTCAGGACATTCTCGATGCGCGCCGCGTCGCCGACCAGCTCGGCATCGCGCATTACGTGCTTGATCGCGAGGCGCGATTCCGCGACGCGGTGATGCGCGACTTCGCCGACACCTATGCCCGCGGCGAGACGCCGATCCCCTGCGTGCGCTGCAACCAGACCGTGAAGTTCGCCGACCTCACCGCGCTCGCCCGCGACCTCGGCTGCGAGGCCCTGGCCACCGGCCATTACGCGCGCCGCGTCGAAGGCCCCGACGGTGCGGAGCTGCACCGTGCGGCGGATGTCACCCGCGACCAGAGCTACTTCCTGTTCGCCACGACGCAGGAGCAGCTCGAATTCGCCCGCTTCCCGCTCGGCGAGATGGCGGACAAGCGCGCGGTGCGCGACGTGGCCGCGCGGCTCGGGCTCGGCGTGGCCGAAAAGCCCGACAGCCAGGACATCTGCTTCGTCCCCGATGGGCGCTACGCCGATGTAGTGGGCCGGATGCGCCCCGATGCGATGGCGCCTGGCGAGATCGTCGATGACGGCGGCCGCGTGCTGGGCGGGCACCAGGGCATCGCGCGCTTCACCGTCGGTCAGGGGCGCGGCATCGGCGTTGCCGGGCCCGAGCGGCTCTATGTACAGCGGGTCGAGCCCCTGGCGCGGCGCATCGTGGTCGGGCCGCGCGCGGCGCTGCCGCAGCATTCGGCGCGGGCCGGCGAGGTGAACTGGCTCATCGCGCCTCCGGAGGCACCGATGCGGGTCGCGGTGAAACTGCGGGGCCGCGAGCTGCCGCAGCCGGCGGTGATCGCCTGGGACCCGGCTGCCGGCGAGATCGACATCACCCTTGACGTGCCCGGCATCGTGGCGCCGGGCCAGGCGGCGGTGGTCTATGCCGGCGAACGGGTGATCGGCGGCGGCTTCCTGCGCGCCGTCGCCCCGGCGCCGGTCGCCCTCGCGGTCTAGCGCGGGGCCGAACGGGTGCGCGAAACTCCGCCCATGACCCGGCGTTGGCTGACGATCGCCCGCGATCGATGGACCGGATGGATTTTGCAACCGATGCGGCGACAACTCCCGATGCGTGAAGCCATGGTGTCGCGCGGTCGCCATGGCCAGTGAGGCAGCTGCCCCGGCCCCGCTGACCGGCGCCGCGCTGATCGTGAACGCGCAGGCCGGCAGCCTCTCGGGCCTCGACAAGCCGCGCGCCGCTCTCGAGGCGATCCTGCGCCAGCAGGGCTTCCATCTTCCCATCGACGCTGCCGAGGACATGCCGCTCGCAGAGCAATGGGCCATGTTCGACCATCCCGAGGTCGCGGTGGTGTTCGTGGCCGGCGGCGACGGCACGCTGCGCGCCGCGGCCGAACGCGCTATCGCGGCCGGGCGCATCCTCGCCCCCTTGCCCGGCGGCACGATGAACCGCTTCTGCCAGCGCTTCGGCCTGCCCGACGACCCGGTCGAGGCGGCGCGGCGCTTCAGCCCCGGCGACCCCACGCCAACCGATGTCGCGACCGCGAATGGCGAGGTGTTTCTCTATCAGAGCGTGGTCGGCCGCCCGACCCGGCTGATGCGCTTCCGCGAGATGCAGCGTGGTGCCGGGATGCGCGGCTGGATGCCGCTGTTCGTGGTGCTGATGCGGACGCTGTTCCGCCCGAACGGCCGCGACCTGCGCGTGCGCTTCGGGCAGGGCCGGCGCCGCAGCGGGCATGCCGCGGTGGTGACGCTGACCGAGGGCGGCCTCGCCCTCTCTCTGGCGCGGCCCTCGAGCACGTTCGCGCGGCTTCGCCAGGCCTGGCGTTGGCTGCGCGGGCGGCTCTCCGACGATCCCGAGACGCTGGATCGCGCGGCAGGGCAGCTCGTGGTCCATGGCGGCGATGCGCTGCTGCGGATGAGCCTCGACGGCGAGATGCGGCTCGCGCCCTCTCCGCTGCGGTTCCGGGTGCGCCGTGGCGCCCTGCCGGTACTCCTGCCGCCGCCCCCTGTGCCCTGATGGCCCGCATCGCACACCTGTCCGACCTGCATTTCGGCGAGGCGAGCGACAAGCTGGTGGCCGATCTCGGCGCCGATATTCGCGCCGCGGCGCCGGATGCGCTGGCCGTCAGCGGCGATCTCACCCGGCGCGCGTCGCGGAAGGAATTCGCGGCCGCGCTGCGCTTCCTCACCAGCCTGGAGACGCCGCTGCTGATGGTGCCGGGCAACCACGACATTCCGGGACATGACCTGTGGACGCGGCTGTACGACCCGCTCGGGCGCTGGCGCTCGGTCAGCGCCGCCTTCCCGCTCACCGTGCTGGAGATGCCGGGGCTGCGGCTGGTCGGGCTCGACACGGTGGCGCGCGCGCAATGGCACCTGGACTGGTCGGCCGGAGCCATCTCGGGCGAGCGGCGCCAGCAACTGGCGCGCGTGCTGGGGGAGGGCGCGGTGCTGGTCTGCCATCACCCGCTGCGCCATGCCGGCTGGGCGGTGGGGCGGCGCCCGCCGCGCCATGCCGAGCGGACCATCGAGCTGCTGACTACGCACAAGGTGCGCGCCGTGCTCTGCGGTCATCTTCACCGCGCCGAGATGACCAGGCTCGGCGAGGGCGGCCCGGCGCAGATCATCGCGCCGAGCGCCTTCTCGGAGCGCGGCGGCCGCGCGAACGGGTGGAACCTGGTGGTGCTGGAGGACGACACGCTCAGGGTCGAAACGCGCGAATGCGTCGGCGGCACTTGGCGCGGGCGTGATTTGGCCGCGGTGTGACTTAGGGCGGCTGCGGGCCGCAGGGCCCGCCGGTGTCAGGCGGCGACTTCGGTCTGATCCAGCAGCGCGTCGATCCGCGGCATCAGGGTGGTCAGCGATTCGCTGGAATTCGTCGCCTGGCCAGTGGCGGCGATCGCGCGCGCCGCCTCGTCGGTGGTGATGAAGACCAGCACCTCGCTGGAGATGCGCCGCGCATCGCGCAACGCGCGCACCACGCGGTGGGCGGGCGTGGCGCCGGCGGCGGCGAGGATCACCAACGTCGGGTCCGTCGCGCGAGACACATCCGTCGTCGCGGGGTGGCCGACCTCGAGCAGCGCCGCGACGAGCGCGCTGGCGGCCGCGCGGTCAAGCGCGCCGGCGATCGGCAGCACCAGGATCTCGGGGTGCTCGATCGAGGCATCCGTCATCGTGTCGAGCACGTTCTTCAGCGTGCGTGCACCGCGGATGGCGAGGTTGGCGCTGAACGTCTCGTCGGGGCGGCCATGGCCGATCTGCGCGATGGCCGGCAGCACCATCCGTTCGACCGAGCCGAGCACGCCGCGGCGTTCGCTTTCGGCCGCCAGCAGCCGACTGGCGCCGAACTCGTCGCCGGCCAGCAGCCGCTGGTAGAACCGCGCCTCCACGGGCAGGGCAGGACTGTCGCTGAGCAGAACGTCGAGGAAGCTGAGCGATGGGATGTGTCGCCCGAGGATGACCAGGCACGCGGTGATGGCTGGCGCCAGCACCAACCCGATTGGTCCCCACAGCACCGCCCAGAAGGCGGAGGACAGCACCAGCGCGAGCGGCGTGACACCGGTGCTGTGGCCGAACAGCCATGGCTCCACGCCGTAGCTGAGAATCACGTCCACCACGATGAACAGCGCGAGCACCATCAGCACCGTGTTCCAGCCCTCGGTCGTGGCGAAGGCGACGACGAGGGGGAAGACCAGCGACAGCGGCGCACCGAGATAGGGGATGAAGCGCAGCACCGAGCCAAGCACGCCCCAGAGCGGTGCGTTGGGCACGCCGATGAGCCAGAGGCCGATGCCCATGCTCAGGCCGAACACGCTGTTGACGACCACCTGCATCAGCAGGAACCGGCCGAGCCGGCCGGTGGTGTCCGTCATCGCCTCGGTCGTGCGGTGCAGCTCGTGCAGGCCGGCCAGGCGCAGCGCGCGGTCGCGCACGTCCTCGCGCTGGACGAGGATGAAGGTCATCAGCAGCAGCGTCATCGCGACGGTGGCGAGCGGGCCCACCACCATGCCGATGAAGCTCAACACGGTCTCGTAGGGCGCGGCCTCTGGCGATGCGACCGTGACGGTCTGGGCAGGCGGGGCGCCGGGCTGCATCGCGGCGCCGAGGCGATGGAAAAGACGCGAGACGCCTTCGATCGGACCCGAGCCCTCGCTCAGGGCCTGGACCTTGCCGCGCAGCACGTTCTCATAGCCGGGCAGCTCGGCCGCGAGCGAGAGCGCCTGGCTCACGACCAGGTAGACGAGGCCGCCGGCCGCGGACACGAACACGGCCATGGTGAACAGCACTGTGGGGATGCGCGGCATGCCGCGACGCTCTATCCAGGCAACCATGGGCAGTGCGGCAATGGTGAGCAGCATGGCCAGGGCGAGGGGTGCGAGCACCGCGCGGCCCAGGTAGATGACCGCGATGATGCCGCCGATCAGCAGCAGGCGCATGGGCAGGGAGTTGGATGCCGCGATCGGGGGCAGGAACGGCGGCATCGAGACACTCCGGTTCGGGGTGAGGCAACAACGCGCCAGGGCGGCGCATCGTTGCCTTGTCGCCTCGCTATCCGGTGAAGGCGATGGTCACCGGGCTCTTGCACAGGATGGCGGGGCCGGCCTGGGTCAGCCGGCCGCCGGTGCCTTCGACGCGGAAGGGCAGAATGGTGTCGCCCTGCTCATTGGCAGCGTAAAGGAAGCGCCCGCCGGGGGCGAGGCCGATGAAACGCGGCGACGGGCCCTGGGTGCGGGTCCAGGCCGGGGTGCCGAGCAGTCCGTTGTCGGCGCGCGCGGCGAAGCTGGTGACGCTGTCATGGCCGCGGTTGGAGACATGGACGAAGCGGCCATCCGCACTCACCGCGATCTCGGCGCAGGTGCTGTTGCCGGTGAAGTCTGTCGGCAGGGTGGTGATGACCTGCTGCGGGGTCAGCGTGCCGTTCGACACGGCCCAGGCACAGGTCGTGACCGTGCTGTCGAGCTCGTTCAGCACCCACGCGATCGGGCGGGTCGGGTGAAAAGCCATGTGGCGCGGACCGGCACCGCTGCGCGAGGCGACGAAGCCGTTGTTGCCGGCCGGCGTAAGCGCGCCGTTCGACGGGTCGAAGGAGAAGACGAACACCCGGTCCACGCCCTTGTCGGGGATGACCACGTATTTGCCCGTTGGGTCGAACACGACGTCATGGGGTTCCGAATTGGGCTGCTCGCGGCGGTGCGGGCCGGGCTCGCCGGGCAGCGAAACGAGCTGGGCGTGGTCGCCGAGCGATCCGTCGGGGCGGATCGGCAGCACCGCAACCGACCCGGTCGCGTAGTTGGCCACGACCAGCCACTTGCCGGAGGGATCGATCGCCTGCCGCACGCCGTTGCGCCCGCCCGTCGTGCCGCGGTTCAGCGCGCGGATGCGCCCGCTCGCCGGGTCGATCGCGAAGGCCGAGGCGAAGTCGCCATCGCCGTGAACGGAATAGAGGAAGCGCCCGTCGCGGCTGGTGACCAGGAAGGAGGGGTTCACGAGGTCGCCGAGCGTCTGAACATGGGTCCAGGCGCCGGTGGTGGTGTTCATGCTGAACACCGAAATGCCCTCGCCGCGCGCGCGGCGCTGGGCGGAGGTGAAGCTGCCGACATAGGCAAAGACCGGTCGCGCCTGGGGCGGGCGGCGGGTCTGGGCGGCGGCTGTGCCGCTCAGCGCGGGTGTGGCCATGGCCATCCCGGCGAGCAAGGTCCTGCGCGACGTGGTGCTGGTGGTCTCGTCGGTCATGCCGTCTCTCCCTCGGCCCTTGCGCGGGTCCGTTCGGGGCGGAGGATGCGCGATCCGCCGCAGTTGGTCTATGCAGGCCGGCGTGGTGGGATGGATCGGGGATGGGCATGGATGACGGGGCAAGGTCGGGCAAGCCGGGGCCGCGGGCGGCGTTCCTGCGCGAATTCCTGAACAGCCAGGCCGCTGCCGGTCTGGTGCTGATGGCGGCCTCGGCCTTCGCGCTGGTGATCGCGAATATCGAGGCGGGCGGGATCGCCGCCGGCTACCGGGCCGTGTGGGCTGTCTATGTGGGGCCGATGAACATCGGCCACTGGGTCAATGACGGGCTGATGGCGGCGTTCTTCCTGCTCGTCGGCCTGGAGATCAAGCGCGAGCTGCTCGATGGCGAGCTGTCTGACTGGGGCAAGCGAGCATTGCCGGGGCTCGCGGCGGTGGGGGGCATGGCGTTGCCGGCCCTGGTCTACGTCGCGATCGCCTGGGGAGAACCTGGCGCGCTTCGCGGCTGGGCGGTGCCCGCGGCGACCGATATCGCCTTCGCGCTCGGCGTGCTGGCGCTGCTCGGGCCGAAGGCGGCGCCGCCGGCGCTGCGGGTGTTCCTCGCCGCACTCGCGATCATCGACGATCTCGGCGCGGTGCTGATCATCGCGGCTTTCTACACGGCGGAGCTGTCGCTGCCGGCGCTGGCGGGTGCGGCGGTCGTGCTGGCGCTGCTCGGCGCGCTGAACCGGGCGCGGGTGGATCGGCTGTGGCCCTACCTCGTGCTGGGCGCGGGGCTGTGGGTGCTGGTGCTGGCCTCTGGCGTACATGCGACACTGGCGGGTGTGGCTTTGGCCTTCTGCTTGCCGCTCGCGAGCCGGAGGGGGTCCCCGTTGCTGCGGTTGGAACACCGCATCGCGCCATGGGTGAACTTCCTGGTGGTGCCGGTGTTCGGCTTTGCCAATGCCGGGGTGAGCCTGGGCGGGGCAGGAATGGGCGCGATCGGGCTCGCGGTGGCGCTCGGGCTGTTTTTCGGCAAGCAGGCGGGGGTGATGGCGGCGTGCTGGGTTGCGGTTCGCTCGGGCCTGGCACGGCTGCCGGAGGGGGCGGGCTGGGTGCAGCTCTATGGCGTGGCGCTGCTGTGCGGAATCGGGTTCACGATGAGCCTGTTCATCGGGCTGCTGGCCTTCCCCGCGGATGTGGCGCGGCAGGAGGCGGTGAAGCTGGGCGTGCTGGCGGGCTCGCTGGCCTCGGCGGTGGTGGGCGCGTTGGTGCTGCGCTTGTCGGCGCGGCGTGTTTGATGCGGGCCGCGGTTGACAGGGGAGGGTGGGGGGCATTACTCCGCGCGCTCCGGTGGGTGGTGCCCTTCGGGTGTCTTTGGCGGTGTAGCTCAGCTGGTTAGAGCACGGCACTCATAATGCCGGGGTCGGCGGTTCAAGTCCGCCCGCCGCTACCAGATAACTGGCTGCAGGATAAGATTGCTTCAGGCGCGCGGCGGGTTTGGGATAGCGATCCCATCCGGCTCAATGAGCGCCTGCGTATGCGGGTGGAACTGGTAGACATCGCGCGCATGCCCGCGCAGCAGCGCCAGCCAAAATCCGACATTACCGCTGGAGGTGAGCAAGGCGCGTGCCTGCGACAGCCACGACACCATCGCAAACAGCCGCAATCCAAAATCCCGCCGTGTCAGGCCGAACTCGTCGGTCAGGTCCAGGTTGTGGATCACCGTGGTCCCCGTGGTCATCGGGATGTCGTCAATGAACTTCACGCGGCCAGGAAAGCGCTCGCTGACGAATTCGAGGAACTGCCTCTGGTCCGTTTGTACGACGATGTCGGACGTCACATTATTGGCTATGCGGCCGATCTGGTCGGCGTAGTCATCGAATGAGGCAGGCTTGATCTCGGTTACCTTATCGGTCCCGCGATAACAGACGACCACAGCTTTGCCGATGTCGATACCGTACTTCGTGGCCCAGTGCTGCTGCAGCGCGGTCACCGACCCGGACGGCGAAAAATATCGGCTGACGAAATACCCGATCGCCGCGTGGTCCAGCGTCTTGTACGCCATGCTATTCGGGCTGTAGCGCCCGCGTGCACCGAACACCGGGATCTTACGCGTCATGCCGACGGGATCGGCCTGCACCCACTTCGCACGATCGCAGACCAGTTCGAGAACGCTGTCGCGAACGCCATCCTTGAACTTCTTGAAGATGTCGTGGTCGTCGATCGACACCGTCTCCAGCCCCGCGCGGCGGAAATGGAGGATCTCGGCGAGGATTACGGACATGACCGAGAAGTAGCCCGAATCGTGCCGCGGCCTCAGCTCTATCCCATCGAGTGGACCAGTTGCGCTCAGTGTGACCGAAGCCACCGCCGAATCGCGCGAAGGCGGCACGTATCGGAACGCCTCCAGTTCATCGAACTGCAGACATCCGCCCCCCAGCCCCTGCACGCGCAAGAAGCGCGCATTCACTCCTTGGGAAAATTCCAGCACCGCCGGCCGCTGCGTCGAGGCACCTCCATAAGGCCGGTGCAGCGCCGCCAGCGTTTCCCACACGGCGCCATCGGCCGAGGCGAGGATCGCGACCGGCAGGAAGGCCACGCCACGCAACGGCGCGCGCTCCGCAGACCACAGCTGTATGCGCCCGATGCCGACAACCCGCCCGAGATCGACCTGCCACCAGGCACCCTCCTCGACCGCCGAGCGGAAGGAGGCCAGCCCTTGCTTCGTCCCGTTCACCGCAGCATCGGCGGCGATGCCCTCCTCGGCCGACACGCTGCTTGCCTGGGTCGGGCGGCGCAGGGCCAGGTTCGCCAGCGGATAGTTCAATGTCGCGTCCTCAACAACCATCGCGCGCGGCCTTTGGCCACCATCACGCCATCGCATTTTTTGCGGCTTCGCGCCATGCGTGTCGCAGCACGCCACGAACCCGCCATCCTTGCACCCCCTTGCCCCGACCGATAAGAAAACGCATCCCGGGAGAGCCTCATGGGCACGATGGCCGAATACAAGTTCCTTGAAAAATTCCTCCGCACCCTGGGCAGCACGCACCGCGTTCACCTCACCTGCACCAACAAGCGCGATGGCCTCGGCGCCCAGGCGATCCGCATCATGTCGGTCATCGCTTATTGCCGCGCGCGCGGCCTCACCTACGTCCACCGTCCCTTCGACCGCGTCTGGGGCGCCCCACCCGACGACCCCCACTACACCGCCCGATGTGAGGATTTCCTGGGTCTCGGCGCCGGCGAAATCCGCCTCTCCGACATGGCGCTGCCGCCGCAGACGGCCGCCGCTGCGTGCGAGTCGCCGATCGTCTTCGACGGCAAGAACGTGCTGATCGGCATCGTCTCCACGGTCCCTTTCATCAGCCGCGAGCCCACCAGGTTCCTCGGCGGCATCCCCACCTTCCGCCAGCGCTTCGGCTTCGAGCAGCGCCTGCGCACCCCGCGCGAGACGCCCGCCGGCGCAGTGCGGATCGCGGCCCACATCCGGCGCGGCGACGTCTCGCTCGCGCGCCATGCCGGCCGCTACACCGAGAACGACGTCTATGTCGCCGCCTTCCGCCGCATCCGCGACCTCATTGCCCCGCTCGGCCTGATCCCGCAATTCGAGGTCTATTCCCAGGGCAGCGAGGCGGAGTTCGCCGAATTTGCCGAGTTCGGCGCGGAGCTGCGCATCGATACGCCGCTGTTCGAGGATGTGGACCGCATGGCGACCGCGGACGTGCTGCTCGTCGCGAAAAGCGCGCTCAGCTATGTCGCCGCCATCTACAGCACTGGCGTGAAGCTGTTCCAACCCTTCTGGGTGGAGCCGCTGCCCGGCTGGATCGCCTATGGCCCCGAGGTCGAGTTCGACGCCGAGGCCTTCCTGCGCGTGTTCGAGGCGAATGCGGCCGAGCGTTCCATCCGCGCCCTGCTCCGCCTGCCGCCCGATGCGCCGCGCCAGCCGGCACCGACCGACATGGCGCTCATCGCCTGACGACTAGCCCCAGTTGAACACGTAGGTCAGCAGCGACGTCATCGCGTGGTTTGCGTCGATATCGGGCCTGAGCGAGAGCACGATCATGCTGTCCTCAGCCTGCTCGATCGCGCAGAAATCCAGGATCGTGCGGTACTTGTGCTGCCGCCCGACATAGTCGTGCAGCACCAGGCGCACCTTGCCGCGCCACTCGGCGTCACCCAGTCCCATGATGGCGGCCGAGATCGCGCAGGCGACGCGGAAGCGCCCATCGATGAAGATCAGGTCGGGCCGGAACCCTTGCTCGCGGCAGGCGGCCCAGGGTAGTGCGACGTAGCGCGGCCAGTGGTGGATCTGCGACCGGTCCGCAGGGCGACCCCAGCCCGAGAGCGGCCCGATCGCGGCGTGCACGATGTGCACGCGCCCCGCTTCCAGCCCGGCGGCGATTTCCGCGTGCTGCGAAACGCCGGCGACCCAGCCGGCATCGGAATCGACGGCCACGATCCGCGGCGTCGCACTTCGCACAGCCTTGAGCGTCGATCCGCCAAGGCCGAACTCCAGATAGCCGTCGCGGCTCTCAGCAAGCAGATGCTCCAGCAGCGCGGCTTCCGTGCTCGAGAGCTGCGGCTGCTCGAGGTCAATCGCCGCCTTCATGCCGCCGGTTCCGCCGCGTCCGCGCGATGGAGGAAGCCCGGGATCGCGGCCGCCAGGGCGGCGATCGATGCGTCAGGCAGGATGATGTCCTCGTCGCGCGGCCGGCGGTTCACCGGGAAGGGTTCCTCCTGCCCGGTTTCGCCGATCACCACGAAATACCGCCCGCCGAGGAATTCGCACAGGTGCCGGAACGATGAGGTGTGCAGCCCGTCGCGGCTGAAGATCTCGACCAGGCGCAAACCTGGCGTCCCGAACAGCAGGTTCGTCAGTGCCGCGCCATGCGGTGCCACGATCAGCCGTGCGGAGGAGAACAGCATGGCCTGCTCGGTGAGGCTGAAGCTGCCCGGATCGATCACCTGGAAGCCGAACGGCTCGAGCGCCGCAAGCAGCGCGCTCTCGTTCTTGAGGCGGCGGATCGCCGCACCCGCGCGCGAGATGTAGAGGCAGGTGCCCTGTGTCGCGACGGTGCGCGCCTTGGCGACCGGGATGCGGCTGCGCAGGAAATCCATGTAGGAGGGCACCAGGCCGGAGACGCGCTGGCCGTTGCGATGGGTCAGGCCGCACGGGATCAGCAGCTCCGCCACCTCGAGGAAGCGCTGCCCCGCCTCGACCGGGGTGAGGCCGATCAGGGGCAGGCTATCTGCCTGGAACGCCGGGCCGGCGACCGGCGTGATGACCGGGGCGCCGTGGAATTCCGGCACGAGCGCCTTGTAGGCATCGGCCACGAAGGCGCGGGCGATGCAGTCGAACCACCAGCGGCAGTAGTTGGCGTGCCGGGCGGAGGTGAGCAGCACCGCGCGCGGCACCTGGCCACGCCGCGGGCCCACCGCCTTGCGGTCGGCGAAGGCGCGCTCGGCCGCGCCGGCATGGGTGCTGGTCGGCAGCGTCTCGGCGACCAGGTCGCCCGTGGCGGTCAGGACGTAGCCGGTCTGACGGTCGACGAAGCAGTTCTTCAGGTGCAGAAGGTATACCGGCCCGGCCACGTAGCTGCGCGGCAAGCATTCCTCGTCGTTGATCGATGCCAGGACGTCATCGGGGCTGGTGGGTGTCGAGAGTGCGACGGCGTGCGGCGGGAATACCACGTGGCAGGTGATGTCGTCGCCGAGCTTGTGGGTGCCGATCTTGAGATCAATGCCCCGGAGCAATCGGTGAATACTTAGAACCATTCGCTGCTGTTTCCGACCCTGCGATCCCGACCGCCGAACCACCTCTGGCTTCCAGATAGCACCGCATCGCCGTCTGACATATGGGCAATGCAGCGCGCGCACTCGCGTGCCGCGCGTAGGCGCACGCCACCCGAAACAGCCGCCTCCGCGTTGCCGGCGGCGGGCTTTGGCATTTGCGCACGCAGGTGTGAAATGCTGATTGTGCAGTGCAAAGCAGCGCTCTATGGACCGGGCGGGTTGTCATTCACGAGCGCCCGTCCTAGCACCCTCGAACGGGCCTTTGCATGACCTCACCGACCCCAGAAGGCGACCAGATGGCACGGGATACGGCGGAGACGTCCCCACCGCTCTTCGCGGGCTCCGATCCGCTCTTCATCGATTTCGGCTGCGGCACCGGCAATTCGATCCGCTTCGCCGAAGGCATCATGGGCGGCCCTGGCGTCGGGCTCGACATCTCGACCGACCGTGTCGCCGCGGCGGTCGAGCGCGGCTATGAGGTCGCGGTCGGCGATCTCCTCACCTTCGAAGGTCGCAGCGTCGCGACCGCGAGCTTCGCCATCGACCTGTTCCCCGAGCTCGAGACGCGACGCGCTTGGGAGACCGCACTGGTGACGATGCTGCGCGCCGCGCGCGACTTCGTGTTCATCCAACACCTGTGCTTCGACTCCGCCGAGGCGCTGCTCGCGCGCGGCCAGACCAGCGCCGCGCACGCCGCGAAGCCGGTGCTGCTGCGCCCGCGCGCGATCGACTACCTGCATTTCGTGCAGCAGCACCGCGCGGGCCTGAACATCGTGGGCTTCGCCGCCTTCGGGATCGGCGAGGCGACCGGCACGCCCTCGGCCTTCGAAGGCATCACCGGCACGCTGCTCGACTCCGCCGCGCCGGCCTTCCGCTCGGTGCGGATCATCATCGCGCGCAAGCAGGTGAGCCGCTTCCGCGCTGCGCTGCAGCGCGCCGGTTCGGGCCAGCTGCTTCTGTACTGGGAGCAGCCGGCCTGACGATCGGCACGCCGGCGCGAAAATCCTTCGCCCTTCGCAATCAATGCCTTTATTGAAGCTTCCTTCGGCATAATTGTGTCATGCGTCCGCGCCGCAGGCCGATGCGCCGGGCGAGGAGGACGAACACGGCCATGACCTTGGCGAGTCCCGCGATCAGCGCGAAACGGGGGTTTGCCGCGCCGCCGCGTACCGGTGTGGCCGCCGCATGGCCGTGACCGCCGCCACCTCGCCACTCATCGCGGCGCGCGCCGCGATCCGTGCCGGGCGTCCGGCCGAGGCGCTCGCTGTGCTCGACACGCCCTGGTTCCTGCGCTCGCCCACCGCCGAGGTGCTGCTGCTGCGCGCCGATGCGCTGCGCGCCCTCGACCACCCCGGCGCCGAGGCGGCGTACCAGAAGGTGCTCGCGGTCACACCGCGCGAGGCCTCGGCGATGATGGGGCTCGGCGCGATCGCGCGGGGCAGGGGCGACACCAAGGCGGCGATCGCGGCCTTCGAGTCGGCCCATGCCGCGGTGCCGCGGAACCTGCGGCCGCTCGACGCGCTTATGCGTGAGTACCGCGACGCGCGGCGCTGGTCGGAGGCCGAGGCGAAGGCGGATGCAGCACTGGCCTTCACCCCCGGCCATTTGCTCGCGCTCATGGTCAAGGGCCAGGCGGCGCGGGCACGCGGCGACAGCGCTGGCGCCATCGCGGCGTTCCAGGCGGCGCACGCGGCCGCCCCCACCGACCTCAAGGCGCTTGACCAGCTGATGCGCGAATGCCGCGACGCGCAGCTCTGGGACGCGGCGGAGGCGGCGGCCGATGCGGCGCTCGGCATCGCGCCGGACCACCTCCTCGCGCTGCTGATGAAGGGCCATGCCGCGCGCGGCCGCGGCGAGCTGGACGCCGCGACCGCCGCCTACGAGGCGGCGCACCAGGCCGCGCCGGGCGAACTCCGCCCACTCGACATGCTGATCCGCGAGCATCGCGAGGCCGAGCGCTGGGAGGAGTTGG
Organism: Plastoroseomonas arctica; assembly: GCF_018128965.1. GTDB lineage: Bacteria > Pseudomonadota > Alphaproteobacteria > Acetobacterales > Acetobacteraceae > Plastoroseomonas > Plastoroseomonas arctica. The sequence goes on along the minus strand of NZ_JAAEDH010000014.1, from coordinate 4,175 downwards.
AAGTCGTCGCCACCGCCGCGCTCGCGATCGCGCCGGAGCATTCTGCCGCCCTGCTCGCCCTCGCCCACATGCATCGCCGTCGCGGCGCCTTGCCCGAAGCGATCGCGGTGCTGCGCCCGATCGCTGACACCGGCGCCGCGCGGCTGGAATTCGCGCAGATGCTGCTCGACCTCGGCGAGGACGAGGCGCGGGCCGAGGCGCGGCGCCTGCTGCAATCCCATCCCGACCAGCGCCGCGCGCGTCGCCTGCTCGGCCGCGCCGCGCTCGACCGCGGCGCCTTCGCCGAAGCGCGCGCGGATTTCGAGTCGGTCGACGACCCCGACCTCGCAACGATCCTCGCGTTGGCGCTGCTGGCCTGGCGCGAAGGCCGGCCCGAGGATGCGCAGGTCCAGATCGCCGCGGCCGAGGCGATGGCGCCGGACGATCCGCGCCCGCTGGAACTGCAGGCGCGACTCGCGCGCGATGCCGAGCGCCACGCCGACGCGGTCGATCTGTTCCGCGCGGCACTCGCGCGCAATCCGTCGAGCGCCGATTCGCTGCTGGGCCTGCCCGCCGTGCTCGCCTCGACCGGCGCCTTCGACGAGGCGGCGGCAGCGACCGACCAGGCCGAGGCGATCCTGGGGCCGGGGCCGCGCATCGCGCTGCTGCGCGCGACGGCGCTGCGCCGGCGCGGCCATTGGCCGGAGGCGCTCGAGGTCGCGCGCGCCGCCTGCGTCGGCGAGGAGCCGCCGCTGAACCTGATCATCGAGCGCACCCGCCTGGAGCTGATGCTGGCCGGTCCCGAGGCGGCGACCGCAGCACTCGATACCGCGCGCCCGAACACGCCCAAGGATCGCTGCGACATCCTGCTCCACCGCGCCCTGATCCTGGAAGAACGGTGGGATTACGACGCCGCCGCCGCGCTGTTCGCCGAAGGGGCCGCGCTGGTGCCGCGCCATGCCGAGCTGCGGCTAAACGCCGCGCGCAACGCGCTCATCCGCCTCGACGCGGAGGGCGCACGCGAGCATCTGGGTGCCACGATGGAGGTGCGCGCGGCACCCCGCCGCCAGGCGGGCCGCAGCAGCAACATCAGCCAAACCCATGCCGGGCAGATCCTGGACGAGATCTCGCTGGACCCGCCCTTCCTGGCCGATCTGCAGCGCATCCGCCGCCTGCCCCCGGCCGAGCGCATCGGCCCGCTCGGCGAGGAGATCCGCGGCAATCCGGAAAGCACCGCGGCCGCGATGCAGTTGCTCCTCGCCCATCGCGCCGCGGGCCCGCTCGACCAGCCCAAGCTTGTGGACGGCGCGGTCATCCCGTTCCGCATCTGCCAATTCTGGACCGATGCCGACCCGCCGCCCGACGTGCTCGCGCTTATGGCGACTTGGGCGCGGCATCATCCCGGCGCCGCCGTTACCCGCTACGACGACGCGACCGCCCGCGCCTTCCTCGCACGCTTCCATCCGATGGTGACGCGCGCCTTCGATGCGGCGCATGAGCCGGCGATGCGCGCGGACCTGTTCCGCCTCGCCTGGCTCTACGCGGAGGGCGGCATCTACGCCGATGCGGATGACCGCTGCCACGCCTCGATCGCGCCGCTGCTGCGCCCGGGCCTCACGCTCGCCTTCTACCTCGAGCCATGGGCCACCATCGGCAACAATTTCATGGCCGCGGCTTCGGGCCAGTCGATCATCGCCGAGGCGCTCCGCCAGGCGGCAACGGCGGTGCTGCGCGGGGACCGCGACCTCGTCTGGCTCTCGACCGGGCCGGGCATGATGTCGCGCTGCCTTGCCGCGGCGATGGTCGCCGCCGGCGGGCCGCCCCCCGGGGTCGCGATCTTCGACCGGCCGGTGCTGCACCAGCGCGTCGCGATGCACTGCTTCCTGCCCTACAAATCCGGTAACCGACACTGGAGCCAGGCCGCCTTCCGCAAGGGCGCGCGCGATGCCGCGGTCGCCAGTCCCACCGCCTTCGCCGAAGAAGCCCCCGCGCTGACCACCGAGTGAGCGCGCGGCCTTGCGGGCGCCGGCCACCCCGCGCGAAACTGCCCCTCATCGCCGCGAAGGATTGGTGATGCAGGACATCGACGATGCGGTGCGCGCGCATGAGCGCTGGATGCGCGGGCTGCTCGGCCGCGACCTGGTCGTGGGCGACCTCGACGCCAAGCACCGGGGCATGCGCAAGAGCCCGTTCATCTTTCTCCGCGCCACCTATTTCCGCTGGGCCGAGACCATCCTCGAGACCTGCCCCGAACTCGGCGCGGCGCCGAAGGTGCTGGCGATCGGGGATATCCACGTCGAGAATTTCGGCACCTGGCGCGATGCCGAGGGGCGGCTCGTCTGGGGCGTGAATGATTTCGACGAGGCGGCGCCGATGCCCTATGCGCTCGACCTCGTCCGGCTCTGCACCAGCGCGATGCTGGCCAAGGCGGAGCGCGCGCCGGAGCCCAAGGAGCTGGCCGCTGCTGTGCTGCGCGGCTATGGCGCGGGGCTAGACGCGCCGGCGCCGGTGGTGCTGGAGCAGGGCTGGAAATGGCTGCGCGCCGAGGCGCTGGTCGCCGAGGCGGATCGCGCCAAGTTGTGGAGACGGTTCGAGGCGCTGCGCGACGGGCCGGTGCGCAAGCGCTTCCGCGATGCGCTGCGCGGCGCCATGCCCGTAGGCGCGGCGATCGACGCGGTGGCGCCGCGCGTGGCGGGCATGGGCAGCCTCGGTCGGCCGCACTTCGTCGCGCGTGCCACCTGGCGCGGTGGCCCGCTGCTGCGCGAGGTGAAGGCGCTGCTGCCCTCGGCGTGGTCGCGCGCGCATCGCGGGGGCGACGCGACCATCCATGCCGGGGTGATCGCAGAGGGTGCGGCGCGGGCGCCCGACCCCTTCTTCGAGGTCACCAATGGCCTCGCGGTGCGCCGGCTCTCGCCCAATAACCGCAAGATCGCGCTCGGCGACATGGCCGGGCCGATGCTGTCCGGCCGCATGCTCGAGGCGATGGGCCGCGACGTGGCGGGATGCCACGCCTCCGACCCCGCGCGCCTCGACGCGGTGCGCGCGGATGTGGGTGGTCGGAAGGCCGGTTGGCTGGCGCGCGCCGCACGGGACGCGGCGCGCGCCGTCATTGCCGACCACAAGGCGTATCGCGAGCGGGGCTAGCCGCCCAAGGCGTGCTCAGGTGCGAAAGGCCTGGCGCGCGAGCAGCTTCCATTCCGCACCCTGCTTGGTCCAGACCTGCAGCACGCCGATGCGCACGCTGCTCGGCGTCGCACCGCCCTGCTCGGCCGCAAAGGTGTGGCGGACGATGGCGTTCGGCCCGTCGATCGCGACGGTCTGGTCGGAGAGCGTGATCGAGCGGAATGGCGCCCGGCTCTCGACCAGGTTCGAGACGAACTGCGCCTTGTTCTCGATGCGCCCGGCGGAGTGGCCATAGCTGAGCGCGCTGGCCGAAAGCGCTTCGAGGCGCGGGCGGTCGGCGGCGATCATGGCGGTGCGCAGCGCTTCGACCTGGGCCGCAACGGCGGCGGCCTCGTCGGCCTGCGCGATGGCCTTGGCGGCGATGATGGTGCCGAGCCCGGCAATGGCCAGCGTGCGGCGTGCGGTGGTGTTCATTCTTGTTTCCTCCCTTGGGGGTGCCTTGGTGGCGGGGGAGGGTGGGCCCGTTCCTTCGCGCGGTTCAAGCGCGATCAGCGGCGGACCAGGATGTACTGGATGGTCAGGTCGATTGTCGCGAGGTTGCTCTCGGTCCCAGGCGGGAAGGGCGGGATGGTACGGTCCCGCAGCAGCGCGGTGGACGCGATGTCGAGCCATTGGGATCCGGAGCGGCTGGTCAGGCGCACCGACTGCACGCGGCCGTCGCGGTCGACCTCGAAGCGGACGATGGTGGTGCCATCCTCGCCGTTCATCGCGGCCTCGCGCGGGTAGCGGCCGTTGCGGCGAAGCCATTCCATGAATGCGGCGCGCCAGTCGGCGCCGAGATTGGCGCCGGAGATGCGCAGCGTGGCGCCGGCAACATTCTCATCCGAACGCGCGGCCGGTGGGTTCGGCCGATCCGGCCGTGGGTTCGGGCCGAGCGCCAGCTGGTCGGGGTTGGGGCGGCGCTGCGGCGCCGGCGCCGCCTGCGGAGGACGGAGCGGGCCCAACGAGGCGTCGGGGATGAAGCGGGTGCCGGCGAGCGCCGGCGGTGCCGGCTGGGCGGGCCGGGGCTGCGG
>NZ_JAAEDH010000013.1 GCF_018128965.1 Plastoroseomonas arctica | reverse complement strand
AGCGCCCGCCCCAGGGCACGCAGCCGCCGGGCGGTCAGCCACCGCGCGGCCAGGCCCAGCAGCGGCCGCCGCAATCGCCCCAGCGCCCGCCGCAGAGCGGCCCGGTGCGCACTGATGCGCCGCCCCCGCTTCCCCCGGGCCAGCAGCCGCCCACTGCCATCATCGGCATCGTCGACGTGCCCGAGGTGCAGCGCGTCTCGAACGCCTTCACCCAGGTGCGCGAGGAAATCGAGCGCCGCCGTACCCGCCTCAACGACGACCTGCAGCGCGAGCAGGGCCGTTGGCGCGAGGAGCAGCAGCGCCTGGGCGCCGAGCGCGCGACGCTCACCGCCGAACAGCTGCGCAACCGCGAGCGTGAGCTGCAGGACCGCATCACCGATGCGCAGCGCATCTTCCGCGACCGCCAGCGCGGCATCGAGCAGGCCGCGCAGCAGGCGCTCAGCCAGATCGAGCAGGCCCTCGGCGTGGTGATCCGCCAGGTCGCGTCCAGCCGCAACATCAACATGATGCTGCCGCGCGGCGTGGTGATCTTCAACGATGCCGGCTTCGACCTCACCGAGGAAGTGGCCCAGCGGCTGAACGCGTCGCTGACGCGCGTCGCCATGCCGCCCGAGGAAGGCGTGCCGGCCGCGGCCGCCACCCCGCCCGCCACGCCGCGCCCGACCGCTCCGCCGGCGCCGACCGCGCCCCCCGCGCCGCCCCGCCGGAACTGAGCGAATGGCTGCGGACCCGCGTTTCTTCGCGACAGCGGGTCCGCACAGCCTGGCGGCGATTGCCGCCGCAGCCGGCGCCGGCGATGTTCCGGACGGGGCGCGCCTGTTCGCCGGCGTCGCGCCGCTGCAGACCGCGGGCCCGGATGATGTGAGCTTCCTCGACAACCGCCGCTACGCCGCCGCACTTGCCACCTCGCGCGCCGGCGCCGTCGTCATCGCGGCGGCGATGGCCGGGAAAGTGCCCGCGGGCTGCATTCCGCTGGTGACGTCGCAGCCCTATCTGGGCTTCGCCCGCGTCGCGACGCTGTTCCATCCGCAGCCCAAGGCGCGGCCGGGCGTGCATCCGGGCGCGGTCATCGGGGCCGGCGCCGAGATCGGCGAAGGCTGCGAGATCGGCGCCTATGCAGTGGTCGGCGCCGGCGCGGTGCTGGGGAAGGGGTGCATCCTCGAACCCCATGCCGTGGTCGGTGCGGGCGTCGTGCTCGGCGCGCGCTGCCGCATCCACAGCCATGCCTCGATCTGCCACGCCATCGCCGGAGACGAGGTCGTGCTCAACGCCGGCGCGCGCATCGGCGGCGAGGGCTTCGGCTTCGCGACCGATGCGACAACCGGGCGCCACGTCACGGTGCCGCAGGTCGGCCGGGTGATCCTGGGCGACGGGTGCGAGATCGGCGCCAATTCCACGGTGGATCGCGGATCGGGCGGCGACACCGTGCTCGGGCCCGGCTGCCGCCTCGACAACCTGGTGCAGATCGGCCACAACGTGCGCCTCGGCAAGGGCTGCGTCATCGTCGCCATGGCCGGGATCGCGGGGTCGGTGACGCTGGGCGACTACGTCGTCGTCGCGGCGCAGGGCGGGATCGCGGGGCATGTCACGGTCGGTGACCGCGCCCGGATCGGCGCCCAGGCCGGCGTGATGCAGGATGTCGAGGCGGGCACCGATGTGCTCGGCAGCCCGGCGCAGCCTTCGCGGGAGAAATGGCGCCAGATCGCCGTACTCCGCCGGCTCGCAACGGCTGCCATCGAGGCCGAGCGCAAGGCCGCGGTGCAGAAGGTGGCTGGTCAGGGTCGCACAGATTCCGAACGGAACGACGGGACACGGGAACAGGGCTAGCGGCGCATGGAGAGCGAGACGGAAGATCGCGCAAAGGCGCGTCACCAGAATGATGAAGGGAAGGCGCGTCACTTGGATGACGCCGTGAAGGCGCACGATGGCGAAGGCGAAGCCCCACTTGGCACCTTCGACATCGCGCGGATCATGCGCGCGATCCCGCACCGCTATCCTTTCCTGCTGGTCGACCGCATCGTCGAGGTGAAGCTCGACGAGAGCTGCGTCGGCATCAAGAACGTCACCATCAACGAGCATTTCTTCCAGGGCCACTTCCCGCAGGAACCAGTGATGCCCGGCGTGCTGATCATCGAGTGCATGGCGCAGACGGCGGCCGTGCTGGTGGTGGAAAGCCTCGGCCAGCACGCGATGGGCAAGCTGGTCTATTTCATGACCATCGAGAATGCGAAGTTCCGCAAGCCGGTCGGTCCCGGCGACCAGCTTCGGGTGCGGGTGGTGCGCGAGCGCAAGCGCGGCAATGTGTGGAAGTTCAACGGCGAGGCGCGCGTCGATGGCGTGCTGGTGGCCGAGGCGAATTTCGGCGCGATGATCCTGGATCGGTAGACAATGCCCATACACCCCAGTGCCATCATCGCGCCCGGCGCGCGCATCGCCGATGGCGCGACCATCGGGCCGTTCTGTACCGTCGGGCCCGATGTCAGCCTGGCCGATGGCGTCGAGCTCGTCTCGCATGTCGCCGTCGATGGCCACACCGAGCTCGGCGAAGGGGTGCGCGTGTTTCCCTTCGCCACCATCGGGCTGGCGCCGCAGGACCTGAAATACAAGGGCGAGCCGACGCGCTGCATCATCGGCGCGCGCACCCTGGTGCGCGAGGGCGCGACCATTCATCGCGGCAGTGTGGGCGGTGTCGGTGTCACCACGATCGGGCCGGACTGCATGATCATGGCGACCGCGCATGTCGGACATGACAGCACGCTTGCTCGCAACGTGATCCTGGCCAATGACGTGATGCTGGGCGGGCACGTGACCATCGGTGACACGGTGTTCGTGGGCGGCGGGACCGCGATCCACCAGTTCGTGCGCATCGGCCGGCATGCGGTGATCGGCGGCATGAGCGGGGTCGAGGCGGATGTCATTCCCTATGGCTCGGCCATGGGCAACCGCGCGCGGCATATCGGGCTGAACCTGATCGGGCTGAAGCGGCGGGGCTATTCGCGCCCGCAGATCCATGCGCTGCGGGCGCTGTTCCGGCTTCTGTTCCGCGAGCCGGGCATCTTCGCCGACCGGCTGGTGATCGCGGCGGAACGCTTCGCGGGCGACGCGCAGGTCGCCGAGGTGCTGGCCTTCATCGCGGCGCCGACGAAGCGGGGGCTGTGCAAGGCCGGCCGCGACCCGATCACCGAGGAAGAAGACGAGGCCGCGGGCGGATGAGCGCGCCCGCGCCGCTCGGCATGTTCGCCGGCGGCGGCGGGCTCCCGCATCGCCTGGCGGAGGCCGCCGCGGCGCAGGGGCGGCAAGTGCATGTCGTCGCCATATCGGGCTTTGCCAAGGCCGAGGATTTCGCACCCCACCGCGCCATCGAGCTGCGCTTCGGCCAGATCGGCCAGGCCCTGGAATGGCTGCGCGAAGCCGGCGTGCGGGAACTGGTGATGGGCGGCCAGATGCGCCGGCCGTCGGTGCTCTCGCTCATGCCCGACGCCGCCGGGCTGCGCATTCTCGCGAGGATTGGCCTCGCCGCCTTCCGGGGCGATGATTCCATCCATCAGGCGGTGATCAAGGTGCTGCAGGAGGAGGGCATCGAGGTCATCGGCGCCCAGGACCTGATCGAGGGGCTGCTGCCCAAGGCCGGGCTGCTCGCCGGCACCGTGCCGGACGACCTCGCGCGCGGTGACATCGCGCGCGGCATCGAGGTCGCGGGCGCGCTCGGCGCCGTCGATGTCGGCCAGTCCGTCGTGGTGCAGCAGGGGCTGGTGCTCGGCGTCGAGGGGATCGAGGGGACCGACGCGCTGATCGTGCGCTGCGGCGAATTGCGGCGCGACGGGCCGGGCGGGGTCCTGGTGAAGCGGGTGAAGCCCGGCCAGTCGCGCCTGGTGGACCTGCCCACCATCGGCCCGCAGACCATCGCGGGCGCAGCGGCGGCCGGGCTGCGGGGGGTGGCCTTCGAGGCGGACGGCACTATTCTCATGGAACGTGCCGCGACGGTCGCGGCGGCGGAGGCGGCGGGCCTGTTCCTGCTCGCCTTCGATCCGGCCAATCCGAACCAGGAGTGATCCCCATGCAGGGACGCATGCTGCACACCATGATCCGCGTCGGCGACATCGACCGGAGCGTCGCCTTCTACACGAGACTGCTCGGCATGAAGGAACTGCGCCGCCGCGACGTGCCCGACGGCAAGTACACGCTGGTCTTCGTCGGCTACGCCGAGGAGAACGAGCAGGCGGTGATCGAGCTCACCTACAATTACGGCGTGCACAGCTACGAGATGGGCAATGCCTTCGGCCACCTCGCGGTCGGCGTTCCGGACGTCGCGGCGGCCTGCGAGGCGGTGCGCAACGGCGGCGGCAAGGTGACGCGCGAGGCCGGGCCGGTGAAGTTCGGCACCACGATCATCGCCTTCGTCGAGGATCCGGACGGCTACAAGATCGAGCTGATCCAGCGCTGACGCCTTCGTCGAGGCGCCGCCACCAGGCGGCGGCGCCGGACGCGGTTCAGGTTTGCACGCTGGCCTGCCGGCGGCGTCGTGCGGGCGCTGCCGCGGCGACCACGGGCTGGGACGCGGCCATCAACTGCCGCGCTGCGAGGCCCAGCTCCATCCACGACCCGTAGGTCAGAGGCATCGCCGGTGGCTCCACGATCGCAATGGCGGCGCGTTCGCCGGCGGGCGGCGCGGCCTTGGTGCGGGTCTTCTCAGTCTGGGCCATGGTCTCGGCTAACATTGGATTTCTTAAAATTGGGCGAATCGGGAAGACCCCCGACGCGGTCGCATATGCCACAACGTAGATGGCGATATAGTGCCGCCACCGTGGCGGGCCGATGACGCCGCCGTGCACGACGCCGTGCGCTCCGTTATTCGTGCGGCAGCTCGCGCGCCTTGATCTGCAGCGCCAGGTACTTCGAATAAATGCGGCTCTGCGCCAGGCTGCCGGCGGTGAACCACAGCCCCGGCTGCGGCGTCGGGCGCCACATGTTGCGCAGCTCGCCCCCTGGATCGAAGCCCCAGACTGGGCCGACCTTGTCGGCGATGGCGTCGCCGAGGGCCAGGCGCACCACCTCCTGCTGGCTCTTGTAGCCGGTCGCCAGCACGATCAGCTCGGCCGGGACGATGCGTCCGTCGCGCATGCGCGCGCCATCGGGGACGAAGCTTTCGATATCGGCATATTGCAGCAGGCCGACCTTGCCCTTGGCGATGAGTTCGGAGCAGCCGACGTTGAAGTAGTACCCGCCACCGCGACGCAGATACATCATCTGGAAGCCCGTTTCATCCTCGCCGAGCGTGAACTGGAAGCCGCGCGCGGTGAGGCCCTCGATCATCGCCTTGTCGATCTCGGCCGAGCGCGCGGTGGAGAGCTGGTAGGCGCGCCGCAGCACGGGGTAGGGGGAGGCGGTGGCGAGCAGGTCGCAATCCTCGATCGGCACGCCCTCGCCGTACAGGGCATAGACCGCCTGGGCTTCCTTCAGGCTGACCACATAGGTTGGGTTGCGCTGGATGATGGAGACCTCGGCGCCGTTCGCCTGGAGGTCCTGCGCGACGTCATGGCCACTGGTCCCGGTGCCGAGCACCAGCGCGCGCTTGCCGCCCCATTCCGCGCCGGAGAGGAAGGCGCCGGAATGCATCGTGGTGCCGGCGAAGCTGTCCAGGCCGGGCAGCTTCGGGATGATGGGGATGGAGCTGACGCCGGTCGCGAAGACCAGGTGGCGCGGGCGCATCACGCGCTCGCTGCCGTCATCGCGCCGCAGCGTCACCTGCCAGCACGCCGCGCCGTCGTCATAGGTGCCGCCGGCGAGTTCGGTGCCCGTCCAGACGTTCAGCTCCATGCTCTCGGCATAGGCCTCGAACCAGTTGGCGAGCTTGTCCTTGGGGATATAGACCGGCCAGGTCGGCGGAAACAGCATGTAGGGAAAGTGGTTGACGTGCACCTCGTTGTGCAGCGTCAGGGCGTGGTAGCGCTTGCGCCAGTTGTCGCCCACGCGCGCATGGCGGTCGATGACCAGCGTGTCGACGCCCATCGCGCCGAGCCGCGCGGCGATGGCGAGCCCGGCCTGGCCGGCGCCGATGACGATGACGGCGGGGTCGCGGTCGGCATAGGCGCGCGCCTTCTCGCGCCGGTCGGCCCAGTTGTCGCCGCTGAACTGCCGCGTGCCGTGGACGGAATCGGGCGTGCCCTCGGGCTTACCGTGCAGGCCGTCGAGCGCGGTCATCAGAGTCCAGGCGCGCGGGCCTTCGGCCGTACGGATCAGGCGCAGCACGCCATTGGCGGGCCCGGTCGCGGTGTCGAAGGCAAAGATCGCCTCGACCACGCTCTCACCGGCGCGCATGACGCGGCGCGGCGCGGTGCGGGCAGGGTCGAGACGGAGGTCGCGCGGCGCGATGCGGGGCAGCGTTTCGCCCAGCCGCCGCGCGATGGCATCCACGCCGCTGACGGTGGTGAAATCCGCCCCGAAGGCGAGCAGGTCCCGCCAATGCCCGTCCGGCAGGAACAGCGCGGCGGCCGTCGCCGCATCGCCCGCGGCGAGCGCCGCGTCGAAGGCGGCGAGCCAGCTGGTCGCGGCGTGGTGCGGGTCTTCGCTCAGCATGGCCGTAGGTCCCCGCCATGTGGTTCATCCCCATGGCATTTGCGGGCATCATAGCGCCAAGCGGGCCGGGACCAAATGCGGCGTGACGCCGGCCCTCGGCCTACGCCACGCATCCGGTACGCGCCGCCCGGCGTAGGAAGGACATGATGCCAGGACCGACGCGACGCGCAGTGCTGGCCGCCATGCCGCTCCTGGCCTGCAGCAGGCTCGACCCCCCGCAATTCGCCGGCGCGCCGGATTGCGCCTGCGCCGAAGCCCTGAGCGTGGTGCGGCGAAGCTGGCACACCGACGTGGCGTTCGAGGCAAGGGCGCTGCCGCCGCGGCTCGAGGTGGTTGCGCGAGAATTGCCCAATGCCGCCTGGCTCTCGGTCGGGTTCGGCGACCGCGCCTGGTTCACCGAGGATGCGCGCGGGCCGCTGCCGATGCTGAACGCGCTGTTCGGCGGCCCCGCCGCGTTGCTGGTGACCGGCCTGCCGAGCCCGCCCGAGCGCGCCTTCGCCGGCGACGAGCAGGTGGGGCTGGCCGTCTCGACGGCGGGGCGGGAAGCGCTGCTCCGCTTCCTCGACGAACAGATCGAGGCGACCCGACCCATCGCGCCCGGCCCCTATGAGGGCAGCCTGTTCTACGGGACGCGGCTGCGCTACGCCGCCACCTATACCTGCAACACCTGGACGGCCGATGCGCTGCGGTCCGCGGGCCTGCCGATCAACCCCAATGGGGTTCTCCTGGCGAGCCAGGTGATGGCGGCGGCCCGCGCACTCAGCTGAGCGCTGCTGAAAGGCCGCTCAGCGCGGAACGACGACCGTCTCGCGCGGCGGCGGCGGGTTCGAGCTCGAGAAGCTGACGCAGCCGGCCAGCGGCACGGCGAGGGCGATCAGCAGGGCCAGCATCTTCATCTTCGATCTCCATGAAAGGTCGCCGGTCGAAACGCGGCGAAATTACCGGAGTTTCACCCCCCTCACTCGGCGCGGATGCCGACCCGCTCGATCAGGCCGCGCCACTTCACGACGTCATCGGCCAGGCGTGCGGCGAGCGGCACCGGACCGTCGAGGCGCAGCTGCGCCGCGCCGACCGCGAGGCGCGCGCGCAGGTCCGCATCCTCGCGCAGGGCGGCGAGCTCGCCGACCAGGCGCGCCGCGAGTGCCTGCGGCAGGTTTTTCGGCGCGAACATCGAGAACCAGTTGGGCGCGGCGTAGCCGGGCACCTGCTCGGCGATGGCGGGGATGTCGGGCGTCTCCGGCAGGCGCTCGGGCAACGAGGTGCCGAGCATGCGCACGCGGCCCTGCTGCGCATGCGCCAGGACCTCCAGCGTCGAGCCGAAGGCGAGGTCGATCTCGCCGGCATAGATCGCGGTCATCGCCGGCGCGATGCCGCGATAGGGCACATGGGTGAGTTCGATGCCCGCAAGCGCCGCGAACAGCGCGCCCGCCAGGTGGTTCGCGGAGCCCACGCCGCCCGAGGCATAGGTGTAGCGATCGGGTGCGGCGCGCGCGGCGGCGAGCAGTTCGGCGAGCGTCCGGAACGGCGAATCGGTGCGCACGACCAGCGCCGCCGGCACGTCGCAGATGAGCGAGAGCGGCGCGAGGTCGCGCACCGGGTCGAAGCGGAGTGCCGCCTGCAGGGTCGGGATGATGGCGATGGAGGAGGAGATGAACAGCAGCGTCCCGCCATCCGGCGCCGCATTGGCCACCTGCTGTGCGCCGAGGCCGCCGCCGGCGCCGGGGCGGTTCTCCACGATGAAGGTCGCGCCCAGGCGCTGGCCGAGTTTTTCCGCGATGATGCGTGCCGGCGGATCCTGTGGGCCGCCGGCCGCGAAGGGGATGATGATGCGCGGCTGGCGCACCGGCCAGGGCTCCTGCGCGTGCAGCACGGCAGGGGCGGCGAGCGCCGCGATGAGGGAACGCCGGCGCATGGGTCAGAACCCGTAGAGGCGTGCGGGATTGTCGACGAGGATCGCCCGCAGCAACGCCGCGTCGCGCTCGACCCAGCTGGCGAGCCGCGACAGGCCCGCGCCGTCATCCTCGGGGCGGAACGGCTCGATGGTCGCGAGGTCCGTCTGGCCACGCGCCGACCCGCCGGGATGCGGCCAGTCGCTGCCCCACAGCATGCGCGCGGGATTGGCCGCGATCAGCGCGCGCGTGATCGTCGCGGCGTCGGGGTAGCCGGGCAGCGTGGAGATGCGATGCGGCGCCGACAGCTTCACATAGGCATGCCCGGCGCCGACCAGCGCGAGCATGGCCGCGAAGCCCGGCTGGCCGAGGCCGAGCTCCGCCCGCGCCGCGCCCATGTGGTCGATCACGACGGGCAGGCCGAGGGACGCGATATCCGCCGACAGCGCCTCGATCATCGCGAGGTTGGTGAAGACCTGGATGTGCCAGCCCAGCGGCCCGACGCGCGCCGCGGTTGCCGCGAGCATGGCGCGGGCCGCGACGGGGTCGTTCTCGCCCGCGGTCTGCAGGTTCAGCCGCACGCCGCGGATCCCGGCCGCGTCCATCGCGGCGAGGGACGCATCGCTGGTCTCCGGACCGATCACCGCGACGCCGCGCGCGCGCTGCGGACCCAGCGCCCGCATGCCCCAGAGCGTCGCGGCATTGTCGGTGCCATAGGGGCTCGGCTGCACGATCACCACGCGTTCGAGCCCGAGGGCGAGCTGGTGCGCGAAGAGGTCCTCGACCAGCGCATCATCGGGCGTGTAGAGGCGCCGCGGCGCGAAGGCGAAGCGCGCAGCGGGGCCGAACACATGCGTGTGGCAGTCGCAGGCGCCTGGCGGAAGGATGAAGCCCGGCGGGCTGTGCGTGACGCCCAGGATGGCGCGGGTCATGGGGCGGGATCTCCGTCGTTGGCGCAGCATTCACGCTCGCGCCAGCGCCGTCCAGGGGTGCGGACGGTCGCAGGGGTGCCACCGATTTGGTCACGCAGCGGCGATGCTGCACGCAAAATGCCCCGCCACCACGCTGTTCGGGGAATTTGGGATGCCCGGTCGGGGTTTCCGCGTTGCCGCGCGCCGGGCGCGGCGCCTAGCCTTCGCGGCACAGCGCGAAAGAGTGGGTTCCTCCATGGACATCGGTGTCTTCCTCCCGATCGGCAACAATGGCTGGCTGATCTCCACCACCTCGCCGCAATTCATGCCGAGCTTCGACCTGAACCGCGCGGTGACGGAGAAGGCGGAGAAATACGGCTTCGAATTCGCGCTCTCGATGATCAAGCTGCGCGGCTTCGGCGGGCCTTCCGAATACTGGGACCACAACCTCGAAAGCTTCACGCTGATGGCGGGCCTTGCGGCCGTGACCACGCGGATAAAACTGTTCGCCTCGGTGGCGGTGCTGACGATCCCGCCGGCGGTGCTGGCTCGCATGGCGGTGACGATCGATTCCATCAGCCATGGCCGCTTCGGGGTGAACATCGTCTCGGGCTGGCAGAAGGCCGAGTACGAGCAGATGGGCACCTGGCCCGGCGAGGAATATTTCTCGAAGCGCTACGAGTACTGCTCCGAGTACGTCCGGGTGATGAAGGACCTCTGGGCCGAAGGCCGGTCCGATTTCAAGGGCGAGTATTTCCAGATGACGGATTGCCGCGTGAGCCCCAGGCCCACCCGCAAGATCGAGGTCATCTCGGCCGGGCAATCGGCGCGCGGGATGCGGTTCGCGGCCGAATACGCGGACTACAATTTCATCAGTGCGGGCGGCATCAACGACGTCACCAAGGTGGCCCCGCACACCGAGCGTCTAATGGCGGCGAATGCGACGGCCGGCGCGCATTGCGACGCGATGCTGCTGATGATGATCATCGCCGACGAGACCGACGAGGCCGCCATGGCCAAGTGGGACCACTACGTCGATGGCACCGACCTCGAGGCGCTCGCCTGGCGCGATGCGCAGGCCGCGGCCGACGTGAAGGCGGAGGCGCATTCGACGGTGGGGCGGATGGTGCGCTCGGACCGCGTGCCCACCAACATGCTGCGCCTGATCGGGTCCTACGAGACGATCGCCACGCACATGGACATGCTGGCCGAGACACCCGGCCTGCGCGGCGTGATGCTGACCTTCGACGACTACCTGATCGGCATGGAGCAGTTCGGCACCCGCATCCAGCCGCTGATGAAAAGCCGCCAGCACGTGATGAAGGCCGCCTGATGCCGGAGGCGCCGGTCCTCGCGCAGCTGGACCTGGAGCTGCGCAACCTGCGCAAGCGCTTCGGCAGCTTCGTCGCGGTGGATGGCGTGTCGCTGCAGATCGCGAAGGGGCAGTTCGTGTGTCTGCTCGGCCCTTCGGGGTGCGGGAAGACCACCACGCTGCGCTGCATCGCCGGCCTCGAGGAGCCCGATGACGGCGACATCCTGATCGGCGGGCGCGAGGTCACGCGCGACGCGCCCTGGCAGCGCGACATCGCGATGATGTTCCAGGATTTCGCGCTGTTCCCGCACATGAGTGTGGCCAAGCAGGTCGGCTTCGGCCTGGAGATGCTCAAGCGCCCGAAGGCGGAGGTCGCGCGGCGCGTGGCGGAGGTTCTCAAGGCCTTCGAGATCACCCCCTTCGCCGACCGCAAGCCGGCATCCCTCTCGGGCGGGCAGAAGCAGCGCGTCGCCCTCGCGCGCGCGATGATCACCGAGCCGCGGCTGCTGCTGCTCGATGAGCCGATCGGCGCGCTGGACTATTCGCTGCGCGAGACGGTGATGATCGAACTCAAGGCGCTGCAGCGGCGGACGGGCATCTCCTTCATCTGGGTCACGCATGACCAGAACGAGGCGTTTTCGCTCGGCGACCACGTGGTGGTGATGAACCACGCGAAGATCGAGCAGCAGGGCAGCCCGGAGGATATCCTGCAGCGCCCGCGCACGCCCTTCGTCGCGGGGTTCGTGCAAGGCAACAACGTGTTCCGCGGCACCATTGCCGGGATGGTGCGCGACCAGGCGCTGGTGCGCACGGCGCTGGGCGAATTCGAGGTTCCGCTGCTGGGCGCGGTGCCGACCCTCGGCAGTGCCGCGTCCTTCTCGGTGCGGGCGGAACGGCTGCGGCCGACGCCAGAGGCGGCTTGGCACAACCGCATGACGCTCACTTGCCAGACGGTGGAGTATTTCGGCTCGGTGCGGCGCTATATCCTCGCGCGGCCGGATGGGGAGGTCATAAAACTCGACCAGTTCGGCGCCGAGCCCGCCTATCTGCGCGTGGGCGAGGAAGCCGTGCTCGGCTGGCGCACCGAGGACGGCATGCTGCATGAGGGCGCGCCCGCATGAGCACCATCCGCATCCGCTCGCCGGCCGCCTATTGGCTCGCGGTGCCGGCGGCGTTGTGGATGCTGTGTGCGGTGGTGGTGCCGGCGCTGCTGATCCTGTGGGTGTCGTTCTGGGGGGGCAGGCAGTTCTCCGCCGCCTCGCCGCTGGTGCTGGACAATTACACGCGGTTCTTCGGCAACCAGACCTACATGAACCTGATCGTGCAGACGCTGATCCATACCGCGACGCTGATGGCGATCTGCGGCGTGCTCGGCTACTGCATCGCGTATTTCCTGGTGGTGAAGGTGCGCAACGCGAAGCTGCGCACCGCGCTGTTCCTGGCCTTCATCATCCCGTTCTGGACCTCCGCGCTGATCCGCGCGATCGCTTGGGTGCCGTTCCTCGGCACCAATGGGGTGATCAACAACGCGCTGATGGGCCTGGGGCTGATCGACCGGCCGGTGGAGGTGTTCCTCTACTCGCGCACGGGCATCTCCATGGCGCAGGTCTCGCTCTACACGCTGATGGCGAGCGGGCCGGTGGTGTACATGCTGGCGCAGATCCCGCCCGCCCTGCGCGAGGCGGCGATGACGCTGAAGGCGCCGCCGGGCGTGGTGTTCTGGCGCATCATCTTCCCGCTGACGCTGCCCGGCGTGGTGATCGGCCAGGTGCTGGTCTTCCTCAACGTGATGGCGGATTTCGCCACCGTGGCCACCATCGGCGGAAACAAGATCGCGCTGCTCGCGAACCTCATCCTGAATTTCTATGAGGGTGCGCAGATCCGGGCGGCCGCCGTCGTGTCCGTGATCCTGATGGCATGCATGCTGATCGGTGTCGTCGCGGCGATGCGCGTCGTCGACATCCGAAAGCTGGGGGCCTGAACGCCATGGATTGGCGCATGCGCTCGCGGCTGACGGGGTGGGCGCTGGGGACGCTGACGGTGGGCTTTCTGCTGTATCAGTGGATGCCCATTGCGACCTTGTCGCTGCTGTCCTTCTCCGGCCCCACGGGCGGGACAACGTTCCCGATGAACGGCGTCTCGCTGCATTGGTATCGGGAGCTGTGGGACGCCTCGATCATGAACGACTTCAAGCCGCCGCTGTGGCGCAGTTTTGTGCTCGCGCTCGCGTGCTCGGCGGTGACGACGGTTCTGGCTGTGACGGCGGCGCAGGCGATGCGCGGCAAGTTCCGCGGGCACAATGCGTTCTTCTACCTGTTGCTGCTGGGCATCATGGCGCCGGGGCTGCTGGTGGGCTTCGGCGTCGCGCTGATGGCGCGGATGCTGGGCGTCGAGCCGTCCTGGAACGGCACCGCCTTCCTTGTTCATGTGAGCTGGACGCTGCCCTTCGGCTTCATGGCGATGCTCGCCATCTTCAACCGCTTCGATGCGCGGATCGAGGAGGCGGCTCTTACGCTGGGCGCTACGCGTTGGGTCGCATTCCAGCGCATCACCTTCCCAATCGTGCTGCCGGGCATCATTGGGGCGGCGCTGTTCGGATTTTCACTGTCCTACGACGAGTTCGCGCGCAGCATGTTCACCACCGGCGCCGACCAGACGCTGCCGCTGGCGGTGCTCGCGCAGATGGACCGGCAGCTGACGCCGGAGCTCTACGCCATCGGCACCGCGACGACGGTGACGTCGTTCTTCGCGATCCTCGCCTGCATTGGCAGCCTTGCCCTGATCCGCCGCTCGATGCGGCGGGGTTGAACCCTTCACCGAGGAGCACCGCATGACGATCTCTCGCCGGGCCATGTTGGCCGCACCCGCCCTGATGATCCCGCCCGCGACGATGGCGCAGGCGCGCACCCTCTCCCTCGCGGGTGCCAGCTACGACATGCGCGACCCGATCCTGCGCGAGTTCCAGCGCCGCACCTCCATCACGCCGCGCCCCTGGGTGAACCCCTCGACGCAGGCGCGCATGGACCGCATCCGCACCGCGCAGGTCGACGTGGTGACGACGGACGCGCCCTTCGCAGCCTATGGGGCAAGCGAGGGCCTGCTGAAGGACATCGACATTTCGCGCATCCCGAACTGGAACCGCCTGCATCCGGTGCTGCGCGAAGGGCGCATCAATGCCGAGGCGCCGCTGGGTCTCGGCGCCAATCCGGGGCGGATGATGTATTCGGATGCGGGGCGGACGAAGGCGAAGCTGATGCCCGCCTTCTTCCAGATGGATTCCATCGGCTACAACGCCCGCCATATCCCCGCCGAGAACAACACTGTCTCCTGGGGCGAGCTGTTCAATCCGCGCTGGCGCGGCAAGGTCGCGCTCTACGGGATCGACTGGCTGGGGATGCTGGATGCGGCCCTCGGGATGCAGGCAATCGGCCTGCTGCCGGCGACGACGAACCCCACGGGCCTCACCAATTCCGAGGTCGATACCGTGGTGGCGTTCCTGAAGGAGAAGAAGCGCGAGGGCCATTTCCGCGCGCTCTGGCGGGCCTATGGCGAGCTGGTCAACCTGATGGCGTCGGAGGAAGTCTGGATCGCCGATGCCTGGTGGCCGGTGGTGGTGGAGGTCGCCTCGCGCGGCGTGCCGATGCGCTATGCGGTGGCGAAGGAAGGCTATCGCGCCTGGTGCAACGGCTACGGCATTTCCGAGAACTGCCGCGACCTCGATTCCGCCTATGAATGGCTGAACTTCTGGGCCAGCGGCTTCCCCGGCGCGCGCCAATCCGAGATCGGGTATTTCTCCACCTTCGACAATTACGGCGAGTTCCTCAGCCCGGAGCTCCAGCGCTCCGTCTATGGTGGGGAAGGGCGCGATGGCGGGTCGCTGACCGACCGCGCGTCGAAGATCTACGTGTGGAACACGCGCCCGGCGAACCTCGAATACTATACCGAAAAGTGGAACGAGTTCCTCGCCGCCTGAAACCCGGAGCACGCCGTGATCCTGTCCGACATGTCCGCCCGCCAGCTCTACCTGGCGCTGGAGCCGCGCAAGCGCTTCGGCTTCGGCCAGCGCGCGGCACTCGTCAACGTCGATCCGCAATGCGCCTACACCGATCCTGCCCAGTTCCCTGCGACGGCCTACGAGACCGATCCGCAGCAATGCGCGCACATGAATGCGTTGGCCACCGCGTGCCGCGCGAAGGGGTTTCCCGTGGTGTGGACCTATGTCGCCTATGCTGAGGGTGGCGCGGATTGCGGCGTCTGGGGCACGCGGACGGACACGCCGGACAGCTTGCAGAACATCCGCGACGGGTCACCGCGCGCGGCGTTCGATCCGCGCCTCGAGATCCATCGGGCCGACACGGTGATCAAGAAGCGCATGGCCTCGGCCTTCTTCGAGACGCATCTGCGATCGCTGCTCACCTACCACGGGGTGGATACGGTGGTGGTGACCGGCGGCTCCACCTCCGGCTGCGTGCGCGCCACGGTGGTGGAAGGCCTGTCCTGCGGCTTCCGCATGATCGTGCCGGAGGAGGCGGTGGCCGACCGGCATGAGGGCCCGCATTTCGCCAACCTCTACGACATGAAGGTGAAGTACGCGGATGTGCTGCCGGTGGCCGAGGTGCTGGCCGGCATCGCCGCGATGCAATGATCAGGCGTCGCGGCGCTTGCGCAACGCGCCGTCCAGCAGCAGCAGGCTGAGCGTCAGCACGATCAGCAGCACCGCGACCACCGCCATCGTCGGGTCCGCATTCTCGTTGATCCCGTCCCAGATTTTTCGCGGCAGGGTGACGATGCTGCGGCTCGCGATGAACAGCACCATCACCAGCTCATCCCAGGAATGGATGAAGGCAAAGATCGCACCCGAGGCGATGCCCGGCGCGATGCGCGGCAGGATCACCCAGCGCAAGGTCTGCGACAGCGAAGCCCCCATGCCGCGGGCCGCCTGCTCCAGCCGCGGGTCGAAGGAGGACAGCGCCGCCGAGACGGTGATGACCACGTAGGGAATGCCGGTCACGCCATGCGCGAGCACCACGCCCAGGAAGGTGCCGAGCAGATCCAGCGCGCCGAAATAGCGATACAGCCCCACCGCATAGACGATGGACGGGATGATCAGCGGCAGCAGCATCAGCGCGCGCAGCCATTCGGTGGTGCGATTGCCGATGCGCCAGCAGCCGATGGCACACAGCGTTCCGGCGATCACGGCCAGCAGGGTGGACACCACCGCGATCATCGCGCTCTGCCCGATGGCGGAGAGCCAAGGCGCTGACGTGATCAGGTTCTCGTAGTGGCGCAGGCTGAGGCCGTCGCGCGGGAGCGAGAGAAAGCGCTGGTCGGTGAAGCTCACGGGAATAACGATGGTGATGGGCAGCACCAGGTAGATCACCGCCATCCACGCGAGGGTCCGCGCGAAAGGCCCCGGGCCATACCCGCCCGTCATGCGCCTGCCCCGAATAGGCGCTTGAGGTTCACCACGCGCGAGAACACGGCGAGCGTGGTGAGAATAGCGATCACCAGCACGGTCGCCAGCATCGCGCCCATCCCCCAGCGCACGATGTCGAGGATCTGCATCTTGATCCACTCGGCCGCCATCAGCGTGCGGCCGCCGCCGAGGATCGCGGGCGTGATGTAGAAGCCGAGCGAGAAGATGAACACCAGCACGCCGGATGCCGCGAGCCCTGGTGCCGAGAGCGGGAAGAACACGCGCCGGAACACCGTGAAGCGGGACGCCCCAAGGCCACGCGCGGCGGCGAGAAGCCGCGGGTCAATCTCCCGCATCGAGGCCAGCATCGGCAGCACCGCGTAGGGCACCATGTAGTGCACCATGCCGATGACGATGCCCAACTCGTTCCATACCAGCGCGAGCGGCGCGTCGATGATGCCGGCATTCATCAGCCCCTGGTTCACCAGCCCCTGGCGGCGCAGCAGCGTCACCCAGGCGAAGGCGCGCACCAGCACGCTGATCCAGAGCGGCACCAGCACGGCCAACAGCCACCAGCGCTGCGCCGCCGGCGAGGCGAGTGCCACCACGTAGGCGAGCACATAGCCGAGGAGCAACGCGATGGCGGTGGTGATCAGCCCGATGCGCAGCGTCGTCACGATGGCGCGCTGCACGCCGGCATTGGTGAGCAGGCGTTCGTAATTGTCCAAGCCGGTTGTGGGCTCAGTGACGGAAATCGCCAGCACCTGCAGGATGGGCGCGACGTAGATCGCCGTCATCAGGAGGAACGCCGGCAGGATCAGCGCGTACCAGCCGGCATTGGCGAAGTGCCGCGGCACCGGCGCCGGCACCGCGGCGCGCGTCGTGAGGACGGCGCTACTCATCGCCATCATCCTCGACGGGCGCGGCGGCATCGGACGGCCAGCCGAGCCGCAGCGTCAGGCCCTCCGCGGGCGCGAAGGGCGCGCGCCAGGTCGGCAGCGTCAGGCGCAGGGAACCGAGGTCCGTGGTCTCGACCGTCAGGCTGTGTCCGGCGCCGAGGTAGGACCAGGCGCTGACGTGGCCTTCGACCATGTTCTCCGCCGTCTCGCCGTCGCCCAGCAGCGCGATTCGTTCGGGGCGGAGCGAGAGCAGCACCGTGTCGCCGGTCGCACCGGTGGCGAGGCGCTGCGTGAGCGTGGTGGCGCCCACGCTGACACGCGCGGTGGCGCCGATGCGCTCCGCGATGCGCCCAGAGATCATGTTTGACTTACCCAGAAAACCCGCGACGAAGCGCGTGCGCGGTCGGTCATACAGCGCATCCGGCGCGCCGATCTGGATCAGCTTGCCGTGGTTCAGGATGGCGACCGTGTCGGAGAGCGACATCGCCTCCTCCTGGTCGTGCGTCACGTTGATGAAGGTGCGCCCGATGCGCCGGTGCAGGGTCTTCAGCTCATCCTGCAATTCCGCGCGCAGCTTCTTGTCCAGCGCCGAGAGCGGCTCGTCCAGCAGCAGCAGGTTCGGCTCGAACACCAGCGCGCGGGCGAGCGCCACGCGCTGCTGCTGCCCGCCGGAAAGCTGCGACGGCCGGCGTTCCGCGAACTGGCTGAGCTGCACCAGATCCAGCGTCGCGCGGATCTTCGTGTCGCGCTCCGCGCGCTCCATCCCGCGCACGCGCAGCGGGAAGGCCAGGTTCTCCGCAACCGTCATATGCGGGAACAGCGCATAGCCCTGGAACACCATGCCGAAATCGCGCTTCTCCGGCGGCAGCGGCGTGATCTCGCGGCCATCGAGCAGGATCGCGCCGGCGCTCGGCGCGACGAAGCCCGCGATCGCCATCAGGATGGTCGTCTTGCCGCTGCCCGACGGCCCGAGCAGCGTGAGGAACTGCCCCTGCGCGACGTCGAGCGAGACGTCATTCACGGCGGTGAAGCTGCCATAGCGCTTGGTGAGGCCCACCAGTGAGAGCGCATGCGCCTGGCTCAAGGCGCAGCCTCCTTCGATGTGCGCTGCATCAGCCGGTGATGGCGTCGATGAAGTCCGCGTTCACCTGCTGGTAGTTGTCGCCCCACCAATTCCCATCGATCGCCACTTGCTGGCGCTCATTCGCCGGGTCGGTCGGGTTGAAGCGCTTGAGCTCCGCGGGGACCAACGCCGCGGCGCGCGGATTGGTCGGGCCATTGCCGAGCAGGCCGAGCAGCCCGACCTGGGGCTCGGGCTTGGCCAGCATGCTGCCGAGCAGGCGCTGCGCCATCACCCCACCCGGATTTCCGCGCGGGATGACGAAGATGCCCGGTTGCAGGATGCCCTGGTTCCAGATGAACTTGATGCGGCCGTTGCTCTCGCGCTCAAGCACGGAAGCGCGGGTGTGCCAGACCTGGCCCATCACCGCCTCGCCGGTGCGCATCAGCTGCTCGCTCTCGCTGCCATTGGTCCAGAACACCAGGTTGCGGCGCAGCTCGCCCACGCGGCGCATCGCGGCGCGCACGTCGATGGGGTAGGCCGGGCGGCCCATCGAGATCATCGCGGCTTCGAGCGAGCACACCGCGTCGCGGCGCAGCAGCCGCGTGCCGGGGAAGCGCTGGAGGTTCCAGAAATCCGCCCAGCCGGTCGGCGGGGTGGGGAGTTTGGAGCTGTCGTAGCAAAGCACGGAGCTGAAGGAATAGGGGGCCGCGCCGTATTCCAGCGCGAAGACGGGCGCGATGACGTTGGCGCGGTCGACGATGGAATAATCCACCTTCGTGGCAAGGTTCAGCCCGCCGAGCAGCTTCGCACCGCTCGCGGAGCTGTCGCACAGATCCCAGGCGACGCGGCCGCTTTCGACCATGGAGCGGATGCGCCCGGTCGCGGGACCGGAGCTGTCCTGCACCACGCGCCAACCGGGGTTCTCGGCGGCGAAGGGGTCGCCGTAGAAATTCCCAAAACCCTGGTTCGCAAGGCCGCCCCAGTTGACCATCACCAGCTCGCGCGGCGTGCCCTGGGCGTGGGCTGACGCGGTGGCCAGCCCTGCGCCGCCGAGCGCCGCCATCGCCTGCATCAGCTGGCGGCGCGAGAGCTGACCGCGCGCGTGCTTCTCCTGCGCGAGTTCCACGCAATCCTGGTGGAATGATTGAATTTCATCATCGCGCATCACGCACTCTCCCCTTGCAGCCTGGAGCCGCCGGCGTGAATCTTCCCTGACGCCGAGTGAAGCGCGACGGGCGCGCGGCGTGAAGGGGTTTTGCGCGTGGCCTTGTCGATCTTCGCCGATGATTTCGCGGAAAAACCCTGGTGGTGGGAGGCGGCCGAGTCCGTCGCCCGTGCCGGGGACCTGCCCGACAGCGCCGAGGTCGTGATCGTGGGCGGCGGCTATGCCGGGCTCTCCGCGGCGCTGACCCTGCGGCGGCTGGGCATCACGCCGGTGGTTATCGACGCCGAGCGCATCGGCTGGGGCGCATCCTCGCGCAATGGCGGGATGGTGTCGGGCGGGCTGAAGGTGGCCTCCGGCGCGCTGGAGGCGACGCATGGCAAGGAGGGCGCGCGGCGCCTGGCCGAGGCCGCGGCCGCAAGCTTCCCCTTCATCGAGGAGACGATCGCGCGCGAGGGGATCGAGTGCGACTACGTGCGCTGCGGCCGGTATGTGCCCGCATGGACGCCGAAGCACTATGCCGGACTTGAGGCGAAGGCGGCGTTCGTGGCGGAGGTGACGGGGCTGCCGACGCGCATGGTGCCACGCGCGGAACAGCACACGATGCTAGGCTCCGACCTCTATCACGGCGGCATGGCGGCGGCGGCGACCGGCAGCATCCATCCGGGGAAATACGCGCGCGGGTTGGCGGCGGCGGCGGCCAAGGCGGGCGCGATCCTGGTCGATGGCGTGCGGGTCAAGGAGACACTGCCCGATGGCGATGGCTTCCGCGTGGTGACGGATCGCGGCGAGGTGCGCACGAAGGCGGTGCTGGTCGCGACGAACGGCTATTCCTTCGACAAGGCGAAGGGCTCCGCCATGCCCTGGCTCGCGCGGCGACTGGTGCCGCTGGCGAGCTACATCATCGCGACCGAGGAGCTGGGCGAGGAGGTCATCGAGCGGCTGTTTCCGGGCCGCCGCATGATCTCCGACACCAAGCGCGTGCTGAACTATTTCCGGCCCTCGCCGGATGGCAAGCGCGTGCTGTGGGGCGGCCGCGCCTCCTTCCGCTCGCAGACGGCGACGGATGCCGCGCCGGTGCTTCGCGCGGCGATGGTCGCGTGCTTTCCGGAACTGGAGAAGGTGCGCATCACCCATGCCTGGTGCGGCAACGTCGCCTTCACCTTCGACACGCTGCCGCATATCGGCGTCGAGAAGGGCGTGCACTACGCGGCCGGCTGCCAGG
Organism: Plastoroseomonas arctica; assembly: GCF_018128965.1. Classification (GTDB taxonomy): domain Bacteria; phylum Pseudomonadota; class Alphaproteobacteria; order Acetobacterales; family Acetobacteraceae; genus Plastoroseomonas; species Plastoroseomonas arctica. Next base: position 116,393 of record NZ_JAAEDH010000013.1, on the reverse strand, counting down.
GCAGCGGCGTGGCGATGGCGACCTGGCTCGGCCATCGCGTGGCGCTGAAGATGGCAGGTGCCGCGAACGAACCCTTCGCGCTCGATGGCCTGAACTTCCCCACGCGCGCCTTCTACAAGGGCGACCCATCGCTCGTGCTGCCGGTGATTGGGGAATGGTACCGCCTGCGTGACAAGCTCGACCGCATGGCGGCCTGAGCGCATGGCCTATGATGTCCTGCCTGGGCTGGGCGCGCCGCTGCGGCGGGTGGAGGATGCGCGCCTACTGATCGGCGGCGGGCGCTACACGGCGGATGTGGCCGCACCTGGCGCGCTGCACGTCGTGTTCCTGCGTTCACCGCACGCGCATGCAGAGGTCGTCGCCGTCGATGCCACGGCAGCGCGCGCCATGCCCGGCGCCGCGGCGGTGATCACAGCGGCAGAGACCGCGGCGCTCGGACACAACCCGGCGGTCTCGGAGATCTTCGGTGTCAGCGGCGCCCGGCATATCGAACCCTCACGACCGCCCATCGCCCGCGGCAAGGTGCGGCATGTGGGCGAGATCGTCGCGATGGTGGTGGCCGACACACTCGCCCAGGCGCGCGACGCGGCGGAGGCGGTGGTGGTGGACTACGCGCCGCTGCCCGCCGTGGTGACCGGCGACGCCGCCCTCGCGCCCGGCGCGCCGCTGATCCATGCGGAGGCACCGGGCAACCTTCTCTGCGACTGGCAGCGCGGCGATGCCGAGGCGGTGGCCGCCGGTTTCGCGCGCGCCGCGCACGTCTCGCGCCTCGCCTATCGCGGGAACCGCGTGGTCGCCGGCTATCTGGAGACGCGTGCCGCGCTGGCGCGATGGGAGGGCGACGCCCTCACCCTCGTCACGCCGTCGCAGGGCGTGCATCTGGTGCAGCGCGTGGTCTGCGCCATCCTTGGCATTCCGCGCGAGGCGTTGCGCGTGGTCAGCGAGGATGTCGGCGGCGGGTTCGGCCCCAAGCTGCCGCCCTATCCGGAACAGGCGCTGGTCGCCTTCGCCGCGCGCGCGCTGCACCGCGACATCCGCTGGGAACAGTCCCGCACCGAGCACCACCTCTGCGACACGCATGCGCGCGACCTGGTGGCGGAGGCCTCGCTCGCGCTCGATGCCGAGGGCCGCTTCCTCGCGATCAAGGTGGAGGGCACCGCCAACTTCGGCGCCTTCGTCTCGACCGTCGCGCCCACCATCCCGACGATGGGCATGGCGAAGGTGCTCTCCGGCCTCTACGCCTTTCCCGCCGCGTCCATCGCGCTGCGCTGCGCCTTCTCCAACACGGTGCCCGTCGATGCCATCCGCGGCGCCGGCAAGCCCGAGGCCTTCATCCTGCTCGAAACCCTGATCGACCAGGCGGCGCGCGAGACGGGGCGCGATCCGATCGCGCTGCGTCGCCTCAACCTCATCCCCGCCGAGGCCTTCCCCTACCGCACCGCGCTGGGCTTCCGCTACGACAGCGGCGACTGCGCCGCACTGCTCGATGCCGCGCTGGCCGAGGCCGATGCGGATGGTTTCGCCGCGCGCCGTGCCGCAAGCGAAGCGCGTGGAATGCTCCGCGGCTTCGGCCTCGCCTGCCACCTGCACGGCACCGGCGGCTGGGGCGACGAGACCTCGATCCTGCGCATCGGCGCCGATGGCGTGATCGAGGCGGTGACCGGCACGCAGAGCCAGGGCCAGGGCCACGCCACGGCCTATGCGCAGATTGTGGCGGCCGCCCTCGGCGTGGCACCCGAGAGCGTGCGCGTGGTGCAGGGCGATACCGCGCGCGCGCCGCGCGGCGGTGGTACCGGCGGGTCCTCGTCGACCATCATCTCGGGTGCGACGCTCAAGCGCGCCGCGGATGCGGCAATCGCGGCCGGCATGGAGGCGGCGGCGGAAAAGCTGGAGGTCGCCGCCGCCGACCTCGCCTATCGCGACGCCCGCTACGTCGTCGAAGGCACGGATCGCGACATCGGCCTGTTCGAACTCGCCGCGGCGATCGGTGGCATCGACGGCTGCGCCGAATTCGACACGACGGTGGAATCCTGGCCTGCGGGCGTCGCCATCGCCGAGGTCGAGATCGACCCCGAAACTGGCGCCGTGCGGCTGGACCGCTTCTCCGCCGCCATCGATGCCGGCGTGGTGGTGAACCCGATGCTGCTCGCGGGACAGCTGCATGGCGGCTTCTGCGCCGGCGCCGGCCAGGCCCTGATGGAAGACGCGCGCTACGACGCCGAGGGGCAGCCGCTCGCGGCCACGCTGATGGACTACGCGATGCCGCGTGCCGACGACGTGCCCGATTTCGCCCATGCGCTGGCCAATGTGCCCACGCCGAACAACCCGCTCGGCATCAAGGGCGTGGGCGAGCTGCCAACCAACGGCGCGCCGGCCGCGATCGGCAACGCCGTCGCGGATGCGCTCGGCGGCATCGCGGTCGCCATGCCCATGACGCCGGCGCGGGTCTGGCAGGCGTTGCAGAACGCGGCCTCACTCCCCACTCCATAGTTGCCGGGCGAATGTCGCGAGAGGACACAGCATGACCGTTCTACGGATCGTGGCGAACCTGGCAGCCCGCGCCATGCCGGAGACGCGGGATTTCTACGTCGCGCTGTTCGGGCTCGAGGTCGTCATGGACCAGGGCTGGATCGTCACCCTCGCCTCGGGCGAGACGGCGCGCGTGCAGATGAGCATCGCCTCCGAGGGCGGATCGGGCACGCCGGTGCCCGACATCTCGATCGAGGTCGACGACGTCGACGCCATCCACGCCCGCGCGCGCGAACTGGGCGCGGAGATCGCCTATGACCTCACCGATGAACCCTGGGGCGTGCGGCGCTTCTTCATCCGCGCGCCCGATGGCGCGCTGGTGAACGTGCTGTCGCATGCGAGCCACGCGTGAACGAACGGGAGACCCTGGTCCGATGAAACAGCTCCACCTCGGCGCCTTCATGCGCCCGGTCTCCATCCACACCGGCGCCTGGCGCTATCCCGGCGCCTGGCCCGACGCCAATTTCGATTTCCCGAAACTCAAGCGCCTGATCCAGACGCTGGAGCGCGGCAAGTTCGACGCCTTCTTCATGGCCGACCACCTGGCCTTCCTGAACATGCCGGTCGATGCGCTCAAGCGCAGCCACACCGTGACGTCCTTCGACCCGCTCACCCTGCTGCCCGCCCTGGCCGCCGTGACGGAGCGCATCGGCCTGATCGCGACGGCGTCCACCACCTACAACGAGCCCTATCACGTCGCCCGGAAATTCGCCTCGCTGGACCACATCAGTGGCGGCCGCGCGGGGTGGAACCTGGTGACCACCGCGAATCCGGACGCCGCGCTGAATTTCGGCCAGGACGCGCATATGGCGCATGGCGAACGCTACAAGCGCGCGCGCGAATTCTTCGATGTGGTCACCGGCCTGTGGGATGGCTGGGCCGACGACGCGCTGGTGCGCGATGTCGAGAGCGGCATCTTCTTCGACCCCGACCGTGTCCGCGCGCTGGACCATGAGGGGCCGGAGCTGAAGGTGCGCGGCCCGCTCAACATCGCGCGCCCGGTGCAGGGCTGGCCGGTGATCGTGCAGGCGGGGTCGTCCGAGGCCGGACGGCAGATCGCGGCGGAGACGGCGGAGGCGGTGTTCTGCGCGCCGGGGACACTGGAGGATGGCCAGCGGTTTTATGCGGACGTGAAAGCGCGGGCGAAGGCGTATGGGCGCGACCCGGATCACATAAAAATCCTGCCCGGTTGCTTCGTGGTGATCGGCGAGACGGTGGACGAGGCGAAGGCCAAGCGCGCGCATCTGGACAGCCTGGTGCACTACGACAGCGCGATCGCCTCGCTCTCCATCGCGCTCGGCGTCGATGCGCGGGCCTTCGATCCGGACGCACCGCTGCCGCCGATCCCCGAGACGGAGCAGAGCAAGAGCGGGCGGGAACGCGCGATGCGGCTTGCCGAGCGCGAGGGGCTGACCGTGCGCCAGCTGGCCCAGCGCCTGGGCGGCTATGGCGGGCTGTCGATGGTCGGCACGCCCACGACCATCGCCGATGCGATGGAAGCCTGGATCGACGGCGCGGGCAGCGACGGATTCAACATCATGTTCCCCTGGCTGCCCGGGGGCCTCGATGATTTTGTCGACCAGGTGGTACCGGAGCTGCAGCGGCGCGGCCGCTTCCGCCGCGAGTATGAGGGCACCACGCTGCGCGAGCATCTCGGCCTGCCGCGGCCGCCGAACCGCTTCTTCGACTGAGGCTCAGTCTTCGCGCGTCAGCGCACGCAACTGGCGGCGCAGGGCATAGACCTGGTCGAGCAGGCCGAGCACCACCGGCAGCGCGTCCTCGCCGAGGTCGAGCGTGTCGCGCAGGTCGATGATCAGGCGCACGCGCTCGACGTCGATCTCGCCAAATACCTCGCCCTCCTCGGGGCGGAGCAGGCCATCGGCGACCCAGCGCCGCACATCCTCGGGGGCGAGCGGGGTGAAGCGCGCACAAAGCAGGTCGATGGTGATCATGCCTCCCACTCCCCGCCCTGACGTGGGCTCGCGCCGGTCTCGGCATGGTCGCGGAGGAATTCCACCAGCGCCGGGTCCGGCGTGCCGAGCACCACGCGCAGCGTGAGCAACAGGTCGCCCGCCGGCTGCCCGCCATGTGCGGGTACGCCCTTGCCGCGCAGCCGGATCTGTTGGCCGGAATCGCTCGCCGCGGGCAGCGTCACCTTCAGCGGACCCGAGGGGGTGGGAATGCGGATCGCGGCCCCCAGCACCGCCTCGGCCAGGCTCACCGGCAGCTCGTAGCGGATATCGGCGCCGTCGCGGCGGAACAGCGGGTGCGGGGCGATGTCGAGCTCGATCAGCGCGTCGCCCGCGGGGCCGTTGTTGCGACCGACATCGCCCTGGCCGCGCAGTTTCAGGACCTGGCCCGGCTCGACGCCGGGAGGGATCTTGACGTTCAGCGTGCGGCCGCCGGGAAGCGTCAGCGTCTCGGACGAGCCCTGGATCGCCGCAGGGAAGGGGATGGTCAGGCGGTAGCTCTGGTCCATGCCGCGGCGCGGCGCGGCGCTGGCCCGCGCACGCTGTTCGAACATGTCGGCGAAGAGGTCGTCGAAATCAGGGGTGCCGCCATAGCGCGCGCCGGCATCGGAGTCCGCGTATTCGCGGTAGCGGGGCGGCGGTGGCGCCCGCTCCTGACCATCGGCGTCGATCTCGCCGGCATCGAAGCGCGCGCGACGCGCGGCATCCGAGAGCAGCGCGTTCGCGGCGGAGACGGCTTTGAACTTGGCCTCGCGCTCGGGTTGGCCCGGGTGCAGGTCCGGGTGATTGGCGCGGGCGAGCTTCTTGTAGGCTTTCTTGATGTCCTCGGGCGAGGCATCGCGCGCGACGCCGAGCGTCACATAGGGGTCGGCCGCCATGTCAGCGGCGCTCCAATGCGGTGGCGTCTTCAATGCGGTCGGTCATGCGCGCTCTATACACCCGCCGGCGCGAAAGCGGCATTCAAGGCTGAGGCATGAGCCTCACGCCGGCGGCGCGACCGACAGCCCCCGCACCCCGTGCTTCGCGATCAGCGATGCGACCAGGCCCGAGGCCTTGGCCTCCTCGACCGCCTTCGCGATGAAGGCGGCGCCGGCCGTGTTGCGCCGCGCGGTGCCGATCGCCTGCTGCACGGTGGTGAAATTGCCATCCAGGATGCGCGCGCCGGGCATCGCCGCCACATCGGTGATCAGGCGCGGGCGCAGGCCGGCGAGGACCTCGAACTTCTCCGCCTGGAACTGCGCGAAGGCGGCGTCGAGCGTCTCTGTGCGGAACAGTTTTGCCTTGGTGATGTTGCGTTCGAGCCAAAGGTCGTAGGCAGCGCGCGCGGTCACCGCGATGCGGTTGCCGGGCTGGTCGACCTGTTCCATGGACGTGATGGGAGAGCCGGCAGGCACCAGGTAGGTCGCCTCGATCTCGGCATAGGCGGCGGAGAAGGCGATTTTTTCCGCACGCTGCGGTTCGGCGCCGATCAGGCCGATATCCCAGACATTGTCGTCCACCGCATCGGCCAGCGCGCCGGGGCGGGGGAAGGGCACGAGTGCGACCGGCACGCCCAGCAACCCCGCGATATGCGCCGCCATGTCGGGCGAGACGCCGCGCGGCTCGTCATTCGGGCCGCGGGACGAGACGAGCAGGAAATTGCTCATGTTGATCCCGGCGCGCAGCGTGCCGGTGGGGGCGAGTTCCTGGCGGATGTCTTCGTTCATGCGCCGAAGTATGCGCGTTCGAGGCGCTCATGCAACCCGGGCTCGCGTGCATCGGCGGCGAGGATGATGCGGCCCTGGGCGAGGGCATAGGCGCGGTCGGAGACGGCCAGCGCCTTCTCCACCAGCTGCTCGACCAGCAGCACGGCGGTGCCGCCTTCGCGCAGGCGCCGCACCACGTCCAGCACGCGGTCCACGAGCACCGGGGAGAGGCCCGCGGAGGGCTCGTCCAGCATCAGCAAGCGCGGGCGGCGAACCAATCCTTGTGCAACCGCGAGCATCTGCTGCTGGCCACCGCTGAGGGCACCGCCGCGGTCGCCCCGCTTGGCCGCGATCTCGGGGAAGTAGGCGAGCGCTTCCTCGACGCGCGCATTGCGCTCGCTGCGCGAGAGGTCGTAGGCGGCGAGCAGCAGGTTGTCGAAGACGGAGAGCTGGGTGAAGACGCGGTGGCCCTCGACCACATGCACGAGCCCGGCACGGGCGCAGACGCGCGGGTCGGCACCGAGCATGTCGCGGCCAGCGAAGCGCAGCGTGCCGCCGGTGGTGGGCAGCAGGCCGGAAAGCGCCCGCAGCAGCGTGGTCTTGCCCGCGCCGTTGGGTCCGAGCAGGGCCACGACTTCGCCGGCCGCGATCTCCATAGTCACGCCGTGCAGCACGCCGATCTTGCCGTAGCCGGCTTCCAGCGCGGTGACCTGGAGGAGGGGTTCAGGCGCCGAGATAGGCACTGACCACCTCCTTGTGGCTGCGGATTTCTGCGGGGCTGCCGGCGGCCAGGATGCGGCCGAGGTTCAGCACCGTCACATGGTCGCAGATGGCGAAGATGAGGTCGGCGTGGTGCTCGACCAGCAGGACGGCGGTCCCCGCGTCGCTCACCGCGCGGATCAGCGATGCGAGGCGGTCGATCTCGTCGTGCGACAGGCCCGCGGCCGGCTCGTCGAGAAGCAGGAAGGCGGGGCGAAGCATCAGCGCGCGGGCGATTTCCATGAAGCGCAGCTCCGAGTGCTGCAGGCGGTCGGCGCGCACCTCAGCGACGCCGTCGAGGCCCACGGCGTGCAGCGCGAGAAGCGCACGCTCGCGGAACACCGCCTCGTCGCGGCGGTGGCGGGGCAGTCGCAGCATGGCTTCGAGGAAACTCGCGCGGCCCTCGATGGTCGCGCCGATCATGACGTTCTCCAGCACCGAGGCCTCGCCGATCAGCCGCGGTGTCTGGAAGGTGCGCGCGATGCCGTGGCTGGCGCGATCGGTCGAGCGCCCGGGGGCCAGCGTGCGGCCGCCGAGCGTCATGGTCCCCGCGCCGGCGCGGTAGTAGCCGGAGATGACGTTGAGCGTCGTCGTCTTACCGCTCCCATTGGGCCCGATGAGGCCGTGGATCTGGCCAGGCTTCACATCGAGGTCCAGCCCGTCGATCGCCTTCACGCCGCCGAATGCGAGCGTGATGCCGCGTAGCGACAGCGTGTCCGGCGTCGCGGTGTGGGCGATGAGTTGCTGGATGGCTTCGGGGCGGGACGCGATGACGCGCCCTGCCGGCAGAGGCTTACGATTGCGGAAATCGATCAGCGCCGCGATCCCCCCCGGCACCGCGAGCACGATGACCAGCAGAAGTGCGGCGTAGAGGAAGGTCGACCAGGCGGCGAGCGGTGCGGCGACCTCCGGCAGCAGCGTCAGCACGATGGTGCCGAGGAGCGGGCCGAGGATGGACCCGCGCCCGCCGATCAGCACCGAGATGAAGAACAGCAGCGACAGCTCGAAGGTGAAGGCGTCGGGGGTGATGTAGGTCTGCAGGCTCGCGAACAGCCCGCCGGCGATGGCGGCGAGAGCGCCCGCGAGGATGAAGACGAGGATCAGCAGGCGCGCCTTGTCGATGCCGGTCGCTTCCGCCGCCACATCGGCGTCGCGCACGGCGACGAGCGCGCGGCCGAAGCGGCTGTTCGCGATGTTCGCGGTGATCCAGGTGCAGAGCGCCGCGAAGCCGAGGCAGAAATACAGCAGCCCCCAGGGCGTATCGAAGGGCGCGGGCAGGGCAGGGCCGGGCACGCCGATGCCGCCGCCGGTCACCGGCTGCCAGGCGAGCGCGATCTGCGTCACGATGGTGGCGAAACCCAGCGTCGAGATGGCGAAGTAGAAGGTGCGCAGCCGCAGCGCCGGCAGCCCCACCACCACGCCGAACACCGCCCCCGCGAGCCCCGCGATGCCGAGGGCGGCGAAGGCCGGAACCTCCGGCGTGGCGTTGCCGGCGGCCAGCACGCTCGCGGTGTAGGCGCCCAGCGCAAACAGCGCGACGTAGCCGATGGCGAGCTGCCCGGCATACCCCACGATGAGGTTCAGCCCGGAGATCAGCACCCAGTAGATGGCGATGCGGGTGACGATCAGCGCCCAGTATTCATTGTCGCTGAGCGGCGTCGCGAGGCCGACGCCCAGGATCGCGAGGAACGGAAGCGCACGCAGCATGAGAGAGCGCACTCACACTCTCCGCGAGGCGGTGGCGCCGAACAGGCCCTGCGGCGCGGCGAGCAGCACGATGATGAACAGCGAGAACACCGCGACGGAGGCGAAGATCCCGCCGGCGTAGAAATTCGCCGCCTGCTGGAACAGCCCCAGCGCGACGCCGCCGATGACCGCGCCGCGATTGTTGCCCAGCCCGCCCAATGCCACCGGGATGAACCCGTAGAAGTTCAGCAGCGGCCCATTGGCGAAGAAGGCCAGCAGCAGCTGCCCGCCGGAGAATCCGGCGAGCCCGCCGATCACCCCGGCCAGCGCGTAGCTCGCGATGCGCAGATTGCGCTCCGGCAGGCCGAGCGCGCGGGCGGCAAAATTATCCTCCGCGATGGCGATGAAGGCGTGGCCCACCAGCGTGCGCCGATAGAGGTATTCGAGGCCGATGATGGTGACCGCGCAGGTCACCACCGGCAGCCAGTATTTCTCATCCAGCAGCCCGCTGCCCGCCTCGAGCAGGCGCGGGAAGGGCTGCGGCTCCGTGCCCCACTGGATGGCCGTGAACTGCTGGATCAGCAGCGCGACCGCCAGCGTCGTCAGCACGTACAGATGCTGGTCCAGGCTCTTGAGCACCGGCCGCACCGCGACGATCTCGGTGAGCACGCCGATCAGCGCGCAGACCACCAGCGTGAGCACCAGCCCCACCACCAGCGGCAGACCGAGCTTGAGGATGAACATCGACCCCAGGACGCCACCCAGCATGCCCAGCTGCCCCGCGGTGAAACTCATCACCCGCGAGGTCGCGAACATGGTGTTGTAGGTGATGCCGATCAGCGCATAGACGGCGCCGACCGCGAGGCCGGACGCCAGGATCGAAGCGATCATCGCTCTGTGTCTCTGGGGCGCTCAGGTATACCCAGGGGCCAGGTTGAAGGCGCCGTCGCGCGCGGTGTTGGCGCGCACCATCACGATGTCGGCGACCGGGTAGCCATTGTGCTCGGTCGCGGTGAAGGTGAAGTCGCCGTAGTAGCCGCGATAGGGTGCGAGCGTGTTCCAGTGCGCGATGATCGCTTCCTTCGCGGTCGAGTTCGTCGCCTCGACGGCCTTGGCCACCAGCTCCACCGCATCGACGCCGCAGGAGACCCACCACAGCAGCGTGTCGGCCAGGTTCACCTTGCCGCGCATGCGCGACACCAGCCCCGCCATGCGCTCCGGCAACTGCCCCGCATCATTGTAGGCGCAGCTGCGATAGCCGATCGCGTAGACCTTCTCCCAATTCGCGGGGCGCTCGACGAGCGTGCCGATCTCGCCCGAGGACAGCGCGGGGTGGCCCACGAAGGGCACGTCCCAGCCCATGCTCGCGCGGGTGTTGAGCATGCGCGCGATCATGCCCGTCGAGACCGACCAGATGACGATGGCCTCCGCACCCGCGGTCCGTGCGCGCAGCATGTCGGGCGTCATGTCGGGCTGCGTCGCGTCGATATTGGCCTTGTAGGCCACCTCCGCACCTTCGCGCTGGAAGCTCGCCACGCAGGCATTCACCGCGCTCACGCCATAGCCCGTCGTGTCGCCGATGATCGCGACCTTCCGCGCATTCACGCGCTGCAGGCAGTAGTTGCGCACCGCATCGTCCCACTGCGTGTTGGAGGGGGCGATGCGGAAGGCGTTCGGGTAGCGGCGCGCATCGATCAGGCTGTCGACCACGCAGGGGTGGATGTTGGGCATGTTGGCCCGCGCCATGATGGCCGTGGTCGCCAGGCTCTCGCCGGAATTGGTCGGGCCCCATATGGCGTGGACGCGCAGCTGGCTGATCATCTCCTGCGTCGCGTTCACCGCCTTGGTCGGGTCGCCCTGGGTGTCGCGCGTCAGCACCTCGAGCCTGCGCCCGCGCACACCGCCGGCGGCGTTGATCGCCTCGGCGGCAAAGCGCACGCCGCGGTCGAAGCCGACCGCGGGGGCGGAGCTGGGTCCGGTCATGGCGGCGAGCCAGCCGAAGCGGATCGGCTCGGCGGTCTGCGCCAGCGCCGGGGCGGCGAGGCATATGGCGGCGGTGCCGAGTGCGAGGTCGCGGCGGGTGATGGTCATGGTGGTCTCCCCTGCAATCTTGTTATGCCCGGGCCTGCGCCATGCCGCGCGAGCCTGGTGTCTTGCTTTGGTTGAACGTTCCTGCGCGCAGACTACGGCACTTCACGAGAAGCTCAAGCCACGCTCTGCGCGGGCCGGCTGCCTTGACACGCCCGCGCGCGCGGGCCGACCATCCCGGCCTTGGTGCAGGGATCAGAGAACGCATGAGCGCAGCCCGTGGGGTGGTCGTGTCGGCCCAGATCGGGGAGGATCCGGTCTCGCGTGCGCGGCGCGTCGCACCCCTGATCGAAGCCGCCGCGTCGCGCATCGAGAAGGACCGGGCCCTGCCGCCCGAACTGCTTGAGGCGCTGTACGAAAACCGCATCATCCGCACGCTGCTGCCCAAGGCGGTCGGCGGCGACGAGGCCAGCCCCGAGACCTATGTGCGCATGATGTCGATCCTGGCGGCCGCGGATGCCTCGGCGGCGTGGTGCATCGGCCAGGCGTCGGGCTGCTCGATGTCGGCCGCCTACATGGATCTCGACGCGGCGCGCACCATCTGGTCGCCGCGCGAGGCCTCCTTCGCCTGGGGCGTGATCCTGCCCAACCAGACGGCGCGGGTGACCGAGGGCGGCTTCGTCGTCAACGGCACCTGGTCCTTCGCCAGCGGCGGCCGGCACGCCACCTGGCTCGGCGGGCATTGCAAGGTGATGGAGGCCGACGGCACCCCGCGCCTGGACCCGGACGGCACGCCCACCGACCGCACCATGATGTTTCCGCGCAGCGCGATGACCATGCGCGAGGACTGGAACGTGATGGGCCTGCGCGGCACCGGCAGCGACACCTACACGGTGAAGGATCTCTTCGTCCCCACCACGCTCACCGTGCGCCGCGACCGCGAGGATGAGCGCCGCCCGCATGGCCGCGGGCCACTCTATCGTTTCACCACCACCCATCTCTACGCGGCGGGCTTCGCGGGCGTGGCGCTCGGCATCGCGCGCGGGCTGCTCGATGCCTTCGTGGCACTCGCCACCAGGAAGACGCCGCAGGCGACGGCGCGGCGCCTCGCCGACAGTCCGGCCCTGCAATCCGGCCTCGCCCAGGCCGAGGGCCAGTGGCGCGCCGCGCGCGCGGGCCTGCTGATGACGCTGCGCGAATGCTGGGAAGATGCGGAGGAGGGCCGCGACCTCACCACCGACCAGAAGGTCACCATCCGCCTCGCCTCCACCTACGCCATCCATCAGGCGAAGGCGGTGGCCGATTTCGCCTATCTCGAATCCGGCGCCACCGCGATCTTCGAAGGCGGCCCCTTCGAGCGCCGCTTCCGCGACATCCACGCGGTGACGCAGCAGGTGCAGGCGCGCAAGAACCACTTCGAGACCGTCGGCCAGCATTTGTTCGGCCTCGAGCCCAATCCGCGCTTTCTGTGACGGGAGAGACCCATGCCGCTTGAGGCCCTGAACCACTACACGATCCGCCCGGTGGATCTGGAGAAGACGCGCGCCTTCTACTCCGACGTGCTCGGCCTGCCGGAGGGCTACCGCCCGCCGCTCGGCTTTCCCGGCCACTGGCTCTACGTCGGCGACGTGCCGACGGTGCACCTGATCGGCGACCGCGGCGAACGCGACGCGAAATTCGGGGAGCGCCGGGTGCAGCCCACCGGCCAGCTCGACCACATCGCCTTCTCCTGCACGGGCCTGGCCGAGATGCGCGCGAACCTCGCCGCACGCGGCATCGAGTTCGAGACCCGTGTGATCCCGCGCGACAACCAGACCCAGCTCTTCCTCTACGACCCGGATGGGATCGCGGTGGAGCTGAACTACCCGCCGAGCGAAACCACGCCCGCATGAAGCGCCGCGTTTTGATGGGTGCGGCGGGCGCGATGCTCGCCGCACCCGCGCTGCGCGCCCAGCAGGCCTGGCCCACGCGGCCGGTGCGCATCATCGTGCCCTCGGTCACCGGCGGCTTCGACATCTATGCGCGCATGATGGCCCAGCAGCTGTCCGAGATGTGGCGGCAGCCCGTGGTGGTGGACAACCGGCCCGGTGCGAACGGCAATATCGGCATGTCGGAGGTCCAGCGCGCGACGGATGGACACACGCTGCTGTTTGCCGCCGTGGGGTCGCTGTCGATCAACATTTCCGTCTTCCGCGCCATGCCGCTCGACCCGATCGAGGATCTGGCCCCGGTGGCCCTTTCCGTCACCTCGCCGATGATCTGGGTGGCCAATCCGCAGTCGCGAATCCATGCGCTCGCCGACATCATCACCGAGGCGCGCGCGCGGCCGGGCCAGCTGAACTACGCGCTGCCGAGCTCGGGCACGATCAACCACCTGATCGTCGAGGCCTTCAAGCAAAAGCACAACCTCGACATGCCCGCGGTGCCCTATCGCGGCACCGCGCCGGCGCAGCTTGATGTCGTCTCCGGCCAGGTGCCGTTGATGGTGGACAGCCTGGGCGCGGGCTGGGGCCATATCAGCAGCGGGCGGATGCGGGCGCTGGCGCTGACATCGCGCGAACGCTCTCCGCGCATCCCCGAGCTCGCGACCGCGATCGAGCTGGGTCTGGAGGACCGCGAATACGTCGCCTGGTACGCCTACATGGCGCCGAAAACCACGCCACCCGAGATCCTCGCACGGATGAATGCGAGCCTGAACCAGGTGGCGATGGGTGCCGAGATCGGCGAGCGGCTGCGCACCATGGGCTCGGCGCCGGCGGCGATGACGCCGGAGGCGCAACTGGCCTTCATGCGGTCCGAGCGGGCGCTGTGGGGCGGCATTGCGCGGGCGGGCAATATCGAGGCGGTCTAGCGGCGGGGGATTTCGTCGCCCAGCAGTTCGGGGTCGGCATAGGCGCGCAGCTTTGCCAGGTGCGCGGCCGCGTCCGCGCGGAACAGCGCGGCCGCGATGTGTTCGGCCAGGCGCCGTGCCCCATCCGAAACGCCGGGGATGTCGCCGCTGATCAGCCCCAGGCTCGCGATGGCGGCGATGTTGAAGGCGTGGATCCGGGCGAGCCAAGGCGCGGTGCCGGGCTCGCGGGGCTGGAAGGCGAAGCCCGCGCCCAGATGCGGGTGCGCGGCGAAATCGTCGGGATCGGGCACGACGTCGCGCCACAGGCGGATCGCCGGCGCGACGGATGCGAGTTCCGGGCGCAGCGACAGGTCCGTGACGAAGCCGGTGCCGAGGATGACGCAGTCCACCCGCAGCGGGCCGGTAGGCAGCGCGAGCGTGACGCCCTCCGGACCCTCCTCCGCCGCCTCCACCGGGGCCGCGAGATGCAGACGGAATCCCGGCTGGCGCGCCAGGCGCATCAGCGATTCGCGCGGTGGCGCCACCGCGCCCTCGTTGGCGGCTTTCAGGAAGGCGAGGCGCGTCGCATCGTCGAGCGCCGGCATGCCGTGGGTAAAGCCGGGATGCACCATCGATTTGAAGCGGTTCAGCGTGGGGATCGCCGCGCGCCGCACCAGCAGGTGCGCCTCAGCGGCGCCGTGCTCAAGCGCCGTGGCGGCATTGTCCACCGCCGAGGCACTGGCACCCACCACGGCGATGCGCTTCCCCGCGAGTGCGGCGAAATCCACCGCCTCGCTGCTGTGGCGGATGCGCGGGCCACGCGGCAGCCGCACCCAGTCGGGGATGCGCGGGCCGCCGAGACCGTCGCGCCCCGTCGCCAGGACCAGGTGGCGCGTGCGGATCGGCCCTTCGCTGGTCGCGACCGTGATCAGCCCATCCGCATCGGGCACGAGGCCGGTGAAGGCCACGCCATTGGTGACCGGCAGCCCGAGCACCGCGCGGAACCAGCCGAGGTATTCCTGCCACATCGCGCGCGGGATTTTCCCCAGCGCCGCCCAGCCATCCTCGCCGTGCTGGGCCGTGTGCCAGGCGCGGAAGGTGAGTGCGGCGATGTCCCCGCCCGGCCCGGTCAGATGCTTGGGCGAGCGCAGCGTCTGCATCCGCGCATAGGTCACCCAGGGGCCTTCGCGCCCGGCCGGTGCGCTGTCCAGCACGCGGTGGTTCAGGATGCCCAGGCGCGTGAGGGAAAAGCTCGCGGCCAGACCCAGCATGCCGCCGCCAATCACCAGCACATCCAGCGCCCCGTCCCGCGGTGGCACCCAATTGGCCGGCGGCAGGTTCAGCGCGGCCAGGTCCTGGCGCAGGCGGTCTTCGAGTTCGGGAAGGGACAAGGGCGGCTCCGGACGGCGTCCGGCCATGCTGGCAGAGAAGTGCTGGGCAGGCGATGCGACAGGGTAGATTTGGCCCGCGAATCCCCGTAAAAGGCGCCGCATGAGAGCCCAAAAATTCGACAGCTTTTCCGATCGGCAGAAAAAGGCGGCGGAAGCCAAGCAGACCCTGATCGAGCGTTTCCGCGCGATGCCGGGCCCCGATGACCCCGTGGTGCAGGCCCGCATGGCCGCCCAGGTCGCGCAGGCCGAGGCCCGCGCCGCCCGGGCCGCCGAGCGCGAGGCGCTGCGTGCCGCAGAGGCCGCCGTGCGCGCGGCCGAGGAAGAAGCCAGGCGCGAAGCCGAGCGCCAGCGCCTCGCCGAGGAATCCCGCCTCGCCGCCGAACAGGCGCGGCGCGACGCCGAGGAAGCCCAGCGCGCGGTCGCCGCCGCGATGGACCAGGCGCAGCGAGCGACCGCGCTCGATGCCGAGAAGAAGGCGCGTACCCTGGCCCTCGCCGCCGAGCAGAAGGCGGCGCGCGACGCGCGCTACGCCGCGCGCAAGGCGCGCGGCGGGAAGAAGTAGACCGCGGGACGTAGCGCGGGCGAACGAAGCCCGGCACTCTGCGCCGCACACAGGCGGAGCGGCGGGATGGATCTGAAGCTGCGCGGGCAGAGCGTGCTCATCACCGGCGCCTCCAAGGGCATTGGCCTCGCCTGTGCGGAGTCTTTCGCGGCCGAGGGCTGCGACCTGCACCTCGCCGCACGCTCCGCGCCGGCGATGGAGGCCGCCAAGGCGGACCTCGAAGCACGCCACGGCGCGCGCATCACGGTCCATGCCGCCGACCTCTCCGACGATTCCGCGATGCGCGCGCTCGCCGATGCCGTGGGCGATGTGGACATCCTGGTCAACAACGCCGGCGACATCCCCGCGGGCCCGCTCGACGCCGTCGATGACGCGGCCTGGCGGCGCGGGTGGGACTTGAAGGTGTTCGGCTACATCAGCCTCACGCGCGCCTATCACGCGCGCATGGTCGCGCGCGGCCACGGCGTGATCGTCAACGACATCGGCAATTCCGGCGAGAATTTCGACGCGCGCTACATCGCCGGCTCCTCCGGCAATGCGGCGCTGATGGCCTTCACCCGCGCCCTCGGCGGCGCCTCGCTCGATCACGGCGTGCGGGTGGTGGGCGTGAACCCGGGCCCCGTCGCGACCGAGCGGATGGTGAAGCTGATGAAGCGCCGCGCCACCGACCTGTTCGGCGACGAGGGCCGCTGGGAGGAGCTGTTCGACAAATACCCCGGCAAGCGCCCCGCGACGGCGGAGGAAGTGGCGGACCTCATCGTCTTCCTCGCCAGCCCCCGCGCCGGCTACATCACCGGCACCATCGTGACCATCGATGGCGGCATCGCGTCCCGCGGCAGCATCATCTGAGCGCGGCGCCCCTCAGATCGCCTTCTTCTCCCGCAGCACAGCGATCTCCTCCGCGGAGAACCCGAACTCCGCCAGCACCGCATCCGTGTCCGCGCCGCGATCCGGCGTGGGCTTGTTGCCGCAGGACACGCCCTCGATCTGCATCGGCGCGCGCACCAGCTTGATCTCGCCGAGCTCCGGATGCGCGACCGGCATGGCGAGCCCCAGGTGCTGCACCTGCACGTCTGCAAAAACCTGGTCCATCGAATAGACCGGCCCGCTCGGCACGCCGGCCTTGTTCAGGGCGGCGACCCATTCCTCACTCGTCTTCGTCTCCAGCTTCGATTGCAGCAACCCGTTGGTCTTCGCGCGGTTGGAATGGCGGGACTTGTCGGTGGCGAAGGCCGGGTCCTTCGCTTCCTCCTCCAGCCCCAGGGTCGCGACGATCCGGTCCCACATCTGCTGGCCGCCGCCGGCCAGGTTGATGACGCCGTCGGAGGTACGGAACAGGCCGGTGGGGGTCGTGGTCGGGTGGTCATTCCCCGCCTGCTGGGCCACGTCGCCAGCCATGGTCCAGCGTGTCGCCTGGAAATCCATCATCGCGACCATGGCTTCGAGCAGCGAGGTGTGCACCCAGCGTCCCTTGCCGGTGGTCTCGCGCTCCAGCAGGGCCACGAGAATGCCAATTGCGGTGTAGAGCCCCGCGGTGAGGTCGGCCACGGGAATGCCCGCCCGCACCGGCCCCTGGCCGGGCAGGCCGGTGACGCTCATCAGCCCGCCCATGCCCTGCGCGATCTGGTCGAACCCCGGCCGCTTCGCATAGGGGCCGGTCTGCCCGAAGCCGGAGATGGACCCCAGCACGATGCGCGGATTGATCGCGGACAACGCCTCGAAGTTGATCCCCAGCCGGTCCTTCACGTCGGGGCGGTAATTCTCCACCACCACATCGGCCTTCTCGACCATGCGGCGGAAGGTCGCGATGCCCTCGGGGCTCTTGAGGTTCATGGTGATCGCGCGCTTGTTGCGGTGCGTGTTCTGGAAATCCGGCCCCGCGCGCTCGCCGCCCAACCCTTTCCCCGTGTCCACCTCGTCCGTCGCCTCGATCTTGATGACGTTCGCCCCCCAATCCGCGAGCTGGCGCACGCAGGTGGGGCCGGAGCGCACGCGGGTGAGATCGAGGATGGTGAAGCGGGCGAGCGGCATCATGGCGCAGTCTCCTGGACGGGTTCGTGCGCGATACTGCCGGATTCCGTCGCCCGCTCAACCCGGTGCGCGGCGAGCATCGCCGCCACGCCCGGATAGTCGATCTTGCCGGTGCCGAGCAGCGGCAGCTTGCCCACCACCAGGATCTCGCGCGGCACCATGAATTCCGGCACGCCACGGGCGCGCGCCTCGGCCAGCAGCGCGCGCGGTTCGGCGTCGGATCGCGTGGTCACCAGCACCAGGCGCTCGCCCTTGCGCGGATCGGATTCCGCCGCCACCGCGTGGCTCGCATCGGGCCACACGGAGGTGGCGAGCGCTTCCGCCGCCGGCATGGACACCATCTCGCCCGCGATCTTCGCGAAGCGCTTCACGCGGCCCTCGATCCGCAAAAAACCCTGCGCGTCGAAGGAGACGATGTCGCCGGTGTCGTACCAGCCATCGACGGGGGCTTCGATCACGCCCGGGTTCTCGGCGCGCAGGTACCCGAGCATAACGTTGGGCCCGCGCACGATGAGCCTGCCGCCGGTGGGAATGCCGGCCACCGGTTCCAGCCGATGCTCGATCAGCGGCAGCAGCCGGCCCACCGTGCCGGCCTGCGGCTGGCGGGGCGTGTTGACGGCCAGCACCGGCGCGGTCTCCGTCGCGCCATAGCCCTCGAAGACGCGCACGCCGAAGCGGTCGGCGAAGACGCGCCGGGTTTCGTCGCGCAGCTTCTCCGCACCCGCGACCGCGAAGCGCAGCCAGCGGAAATCATAGGCATTGGCGAAGCGCGCCCAGCCGTTGAGGAAGGTGTCGGTACCGAACACGATCGTGCATTCGGTGTCGTAGGCGACCTCGGGGATGATCCGGAAATGCAGCGGCGAGGGGTAGAAGAAGATGCCCACGCCGGAAAAGACCGGCAGCAGCGTGCCGGCGGTGAGCCCGAAGCTGTGGAACATCGGCATGGCATTCAGCACGCGGTCGCGCGCGGAGATGTCCAGGACCGCGCTCACCTGCGCGCAATTGGCGAGCAGGTTGCGGTGGCTCAGCACCACGCCCTTCGGCGCGCCCTCGGAGCCCGAGGTGAACAGCACCACCGCGGGGCTGTCGGGTGCCGATGTGGCGCCCGGCAGGCGGCGGGCGAGGCGCGCATCCACCATGCCCCGCAGCTTGGCGAACAGCCCGAGCTCGGCGCGGATATCCTCGAGCCAGATGAAGCGCAGGTGCGGCGCCATGGCGTCCACAACCGCGCCGAGCTTGCCGCGCTCGACGAAGCGGCGCGAGGCGAGCACCACGCGCACCTCGGCGGCGTTGCAGGCCGCGAGCATGGCCTTCGCACCGGCGGTGAAGTTGAGCATGGCGGGGACGCGGCCGAAGGCCTGCAGCGCGAAGAAGGTCACGACCGAACCAGCGGCATTGGGCAGCATGATGCCGACGCGCTCGCCCACCGCCGCCTCGCGCGCCAGGCGCCGGCCCAGCACCGTCGCGCCCAGCAGCACGCGCGACAGGCCGATGGGCTTGCGCTCGATATCCTCGATCATGGGGCGCTTGCCGCCATGGATGTCGCGGGCGTGGAGGAGCGCGCCGAACAGGGACCGCGCGGTATCGGCGGCCTGCACGGCGGCGGTGCTCATCACCCGGTCCATCGCGTCGCCCAACGCCTTGCGCCGCGCGCGCCCGGACAGGCCCGCCTCCGCCTCCAGCGTCACAGGCGGCAGGATGGTCAGGCGGTAGCGGGGGAACCAGCGCCGGCGCACCACGCCGCCGAGGTAGGAGAAGTGGCTGTACTGCAGGCCCTCGAGGCGCACCGGCACCACCACCGCCCCGGCCTTGTCGGCGATGACGCCGGTGCCGTCATAGACCTTCATCAGCGCGCCGGTGCGCGTGAGGCGGCCTTCGGGGAAGATCACCAGGCGCTTGTTGTCATCGCGCACCGCCCGCATCATCGACTTGATGGAATAGGGGTTGGCGGGCTCCACGGGGAAGACGTCGACGGGGGCGAGGAAGGGCTTCGCCCACCATTTCCGCGTCATCCCCACATCGACCGCGAAAGTCGGGTAGCCGGGCAGGAAGGCGGCGACCAGCGCGCCATCGGCAAGGCTCAGATGGTTGGGCGTCACGATCGCGGGGATGCCCTCCGCGGGGTAGTTCTCGAGGCCGACCACCTCGACGCGGTGGAGCAGGCGGAAGTAGCCGCGGAAGATGGTCTTCAGCACCTCCTGCGGCAGCAGGGCGGCGATGATGAAGGCGGCCACGACATTGAGCGCGGAGGCGGCGAGGATGATGATCTCGAAGCTGATCCCCGCACCCACCAGCACGCCGCAGAGCACGGCGGCTGCGACCATGACGACGGCGTTGACCACGTTGTTGGCCGCGATCATGCGCGACGTCGCGCCCTCACCCGACCGCTCCTGGATGATGGCGTAGAGCGGCACCGAATACAGGCCGCCCGCGATCGAGAGCAGCATCAGGTCGGCCAGCAGCCGCCAGCCCAGGGGTGCCGCCAGCACCGCCGTCCAGTTGGCGATCGGCGGGCCCGCCTCGATCGCGAAGCAGGTGAAGGCGAGGTCGGCGCCGCCGATGGAGAGCGCGATGGCGGCAAACGGCACGTAGCGCGCGCTCACCTCGCCCTTGAGCAGCTTGGCGCACAGCACCGACCCGCCGCCGACGCCGATGGCGAAGATGGTCAGCAGCAGCGTGGCGACGGTGCTGTCCGCGCGGATCGTGGTCTGCGCGATTACCGGCAGGGCGGCCAGCACCGTGGCCCCGACGGTCCAGAACCAGGACAGCCCGAGGATGGAGAGCCAGACGGGCCGGTTGCCCCGCGCCAGGACCACCAGCGCGCGGGTGCTGCGCCAGATGTTCCAATCGACCCGCAGCCCCACCGCCTCGGGCGGGGCGGGCGGGATCTGCATCGCCAGCACCATGCCGAGGCCCGCGAGGGCGATGCCCAGCCCGGCGACGATCAGCGGCCCGGCCGAAAGCCCGATCAGCGCGCCGCCGGCGATGGTGCCGACCAGGATGCCTGAGAAGGTGCCGGCCTCGATCAGGCCATTGCCCGCGACCAGTTCAGGCTCGCGCAGATGCTGCGGCAACAGCCCGTATTTCAGCGGCGAGAACAGCGTGGCCTGCACGCCCAGGCCGAACAGCACCACGACCAGCACGGTGAAGCTGCCCGAGGCAAAGCCGATCGCCGCGCCGGTCATCAGCGCCAGTTCCAGCGCCTTGGTCCAGCGGATCATGCGCGCCTTGTCGTGGCTGTCGGCGATCTCGCCGGCGAGGCCGGAGAACAGCACGTAGGGCGCGATGAAGACGCCGCCGAGCATGGCCACGAAGGCCGGCCCCGCCTCGGCCATGCGCATCAGCGCCAGGATGGCGATGGCGTTCTTGACCAGGTTGTCGTTCAGCGCGCCGCAGGTCTGGGTCACGAACAGTGGCAGGAAGCGCCGCGTGCGCAGCAGCGCGGTGGTGATGTCGCTCATCGCGGAGTCCTCGCTTGGGTTGGCAGCCCGGCGGTGCGGGCACAGAGGGCGGAGAGGTCGTCGGCCATCGCCGGCAGGTCCTGGGCCAAGCGACCATAGAGGCGGAAGGTCGCGGCCTGGACCAGCACGCCGACGATGGCGGCGGTGACCAGCGCTGGCTCGCCGGGTGGGATCTCGCGGCTTTCCATCGCGGCTTCGACGCGCCGTTGCAGCACATCGACCGGGTTGCCGGCTTCGCCGCCGCCCACGCGGTCGAGGCCGCGATGCTGGCTGAGCAGCAGGAAGGCGAACATCGCGCGATCCTCGCCGTGCAGGCGGCAGATGGCGCGCACCATGGCGTCGAGTGCCGCGGCGAACCCGGCATGCGGGTCAGCGGCGGCGGCCAGCGCCTGGGCGTAGCCAGCATAACCGGCGACGAAGGTCTCGCCGATCAGCTGGTCGCGGCCGCCGGTCCAGTGCCCGTAGAGCGTGCTGACCTGGACGCCCGCGGCGGCCGCGATGTCGCGCTGGGAGACGGCGTCGATGCCGCGCTCGGCGAACAGGCGCACGGCTTCCAGGCGGATACGATCCTTGGTGGAGAGCATGGGCAACTTCGAACGAACGTTCGTAAATTGCCTTGCGCGCGCCTAGCCTGTCAAGCGCCGCGTGCAACAAAAACCCTCAGGCGGTCGCGGCGCCCAGGATGCCGCCATCGGGCGCCTGCAGCAGCGCGGCGACCCGCTCGCCGGCCGGCCGCGCGACGGATTGCTGGTGCGCCCCGCCATGCCAATCGCCGATCCGCGCCAGGCTGCGCACGACATTCGCGTGGGTCAGGGTGCGCCCGCCATTCTCGCCGGCGCCGATGGCGGTGACGTGCCGCCGGTCATAGCCGACGAGCCAAAGCCCGCCGGCACCGATGCCCGCGCCGATGCCGAGGCTCACCTGGTCGGATCCGGCCACGAGGCGCAGCGGCACCGTCGCCGCGCGCGCCGCGCCGATCGCGCCGAGCAGCGCGGCGCGGTCCGAGCCCACCGCATCGGCGCGGCCCTGAACCACCGCCTGCGGCGTATAGACCTGGTTGCGCCCCATGGTGGTGGCGTAGGCGCGCTGCCGGTCCGTGGCTTCGCGCAGCGAGAAGCGGTCACGCCAGCCGAGCCGGTCCCAGTAGGTGACGTGGAAGGATAGCGCCAGCACCTCGGCGCGCTGCGCGAGCTCGACCAGTAGCGCATCCGCGGCCGGGCAGGAGGAGCAGGATTGCGAGGTGAACAGCTCCACCACCACGGGGCCGGCGCCCTGGGCGCGGGCGGGGAAGCCAGCGAGGGCAGGGGCGGCGAGAAGCAGCGAACGGCGTTTCATCGCGAGGTCTCCACGGGCGCCGGGCGGGCGCCTTGCCATGGGTGTTCGGCCGATGCCGATGCGAGGTTACCGCGCCGCTTTGCCAAGCCGCGCCGGAGCCCGATAGGCTGGCTACACCACCCGCACGGAGCCGCCGCATGGAATTCCCCGCCGAAGCCTTCCTGCCCGGGCCACGCGTCACGCTGCCCGGCACGCCGGGCGGGCCGCTCGCGGGGCTGACCTTCGCGGCCAAGGACCTGTTCGACGTGGCCGGGCACCCGACCGGCGGCGGCAATCCGGACTGGGCGGCGAGCCACCCCACCCCCGCCCGTCACGCCTGGGCGGTGCGGCGGCTGCTCGACGCCGGCGCCGAGCTGGTGGGCAAGACCGTCACCTGCGAGATCTCGCTCGGCATCCTGGGCTTCAACCCGCATGAAGGCACGCCGCCCAACCCGGCCGCGCCGGGCTGCCTGCCGGGCGGATCCTCGTCGGGCTCGGCATCGGCCGTCGCGGCAGGGGCGTGCGACATCGCGCTGGGCACGGATTCCGGCGGCTCGGTGCGGGTGCCGGCGAGCCTGTGCGGCCTCTACGGCATGCGCCCGACGCTGGGCGCGGTTTCGGTCGAGGGCGTCCTCCGTCAGGCGGAGACGTTCGATACGGCGGGCTGGTTCGCGCGCGACGCCGCGACCTTCGCGCGCGCGGCCTCGGCCCTGCTGAACGAGGCGCTGCCCGAGCCCAGCGCCGCCGGCGTGCTGGTGGCCGAGGATGCCTTCGCCATCGCCGATGCCGAGGTGCGCGAGGCGCTGGCACCGGCGCTCGCCCGCATCGGCGGGATGTTCGGTGGCGTGACGCCCATCGCCTTGGCCGAACCGGGCGAGCTGGAGGTCTGGGGCAACCAGCGCAACATCTGCCAGCGCGCCGAGGCGTGGCGGAACTTCTCGCCCTGGATCGATCGCTGCAATCCGCGCTTCGGGTTCTCGGCGGCGCGCAACCTCGCCTTCGCCGCGACCATCACGCCGGAACAATTTGCCGTCGCGAATTCCGTCCGCGCGCGCGTGGTGGAGCGCATGCGCGCGCTGCTCGAGGGCGGTGCGATCCTGTGCATCCCGACCACGCCCTTCACCGCGCCGCCGCTGGGGCTTTCGCTGTCCGAGCTGGACCGTCAATCGGGGCGCATCGGGCTGCTGTGTTCCATCGCCGGCATGGCGAGCCTGCCGCAGCTGAGCCTGCCGCTGGGCACCGCGGGCGGCAAACCCTGCGGATTGTCGATCATCTGCTGGCGCGGCGCGGATGCGCGGCTCGCAGCCATCGCCCTTGCCCTGGAGAACGCCCGATGACCCACGAACTGAACATCCCCGAGGTGATAGCCGAAGTCCGCGCCGCCTTCGAACGCTATGACCGCGGCCTGGACGAGAACGACGTCGCGATCCTCGACGACAGCTTCTGGGACAGCGAGCACACGCTGCGTTACGGCGTGGGCGAGAACCTGCATGGGCATGCGATGATCGCGGCGTTCCGCGCCTCGCGCACGCCGGCGCAGCACGCTGCCCGCGCGCGGCGGCTGGAGAACACGAAGATCGTCACCTTCGGGCGCGACTTCGCCGTCGCGAACACGGAATACGTGATCCTCAGCACGGGAAAACGCGGACGGCAGAGCCAGTCCTGGGTGCGCTTCCCCGAAGGCTGGAAGGTGGTCGCCGCCCACGTCTCCATGCTGGCCGAAGGCTGAGCCTCACCCGGCTTCGAGCACCGCCTTGCCGATGCTGCGCCCACTCTCGAGCGCCGCATGGGCCCGGCGCAGGTTAGCCGCGTTGATCGCCCCGAAATTCTGCCCCAGCGTCGTGCGGATCAGCCCGGCATCGACCAGCGCGGCGACCTCGTTCAGCAGGTGGTGCTGCTGGATCATGTCGGGCGTGGCGAACATCGACCGCGTGAACATGAACTCCCAATGCAGCGCGCCGGATTTCTGCTTCAGCTTGCCGATGTCGAGCGCGCCCGGATCGTCGATGAGGCAGACCTGGCCCTGCGGCGCGAGGGCCTTGGTGATCTCATCCCAGTGCGTCGCCGTCGCGGTCAGCGACAGTATGTTGCGCACCGTGGGATGGCCGATCCGCGCCAGCTCCTCCGACAGCGGCCTGGTGTGGTCGATCACCGCATGGGCGCCGGCCTGTTCCACCCAGCGGACGGAGTCCGGGCGCGAGGCGGTGCCAATGACCGTCAGCCCGGTCAGGCGCCGGGCGAGCTGCACGGCGATGGAGCCCACGCCGCCCGCCGCGCCGATGATGAGGATGGCGTCGTCGGAGCGGGCCTTGCCGACCGGCAGGCGCAGCCGTTCGAACAGCGATTCCCAGGCGGTGATCGCGGTCAGCGGCAGCGCCGCCGCCTCGGCGAAGGACAGGCTGGTGGGCTTCGCACCCGCGATGCGCTCATCGACCAGGCCATATTCGGCGTTGGATCCGGGCCGTCCGATATCGCCGGCGTAGTAGACCGCGTCGCCGGCGCGGAACAGCGTCACCTCGGCGCCCACGGCCTCGACGATGCCGGCGGCGTCCCAGCCCAGGACCACGGGTGCCTCGGCGCTGCCCTGCCGGCGCATCCGCACCTTGGTGTCGACCGGATTGACCGAGATGGCCTTGATGCGGACCAGCAGGTCGCGCGGGCCGGGCTCCGGGTTCGGCAGCTCGGTGTCGAACAGCGACCGGTCGTTTTCGATGGGAAGGCTTTCGGTATAGGCGACGGCTTTCATCAGGGGCTCCCGTGTCGGATGCGGCGCGCGGCGTGTCTGCAGGCCTCCATCTGCGCCCCGCCCCCCCTGGCCGCAAGGCAGGCGCGCTCAGCCGACCAGCAACACGGTCTCCGTCAGATCCGCCCATTCCTCGTCATCGGGCTTGCGCCCGGTGGTCCACATCAGCACCGCGAAGCGCCCCGGCCGGTCCAGCACGCGCATCGGGTGGTGCCAGGCGCCGAGGTGATAGTTCACCGCCTGGTCGCCACGCGCGACGAAGGCGCGCAGGCGCGTCATGTCAGGCTTGCCGCCAACATCGAGTGCCACCATCAGCACGTAGCGCGACACGTCGAGCGGGATGAAGCACTGCGAGGAGCGGTTGTGCCGCTCCATCTGCGTCGCCTCGAACGGCAGCGCGTGGGGTGCGACGTTGTTGAACGCCAGCACCGGCGCCGTCGCACCGTCGATGGCGGCGAGGCTCGCCTCCAGCTGCGGGCGCTCGCCGGGTGCCGGCGCGTCCACCACGTCGCCCCAGGGCGCGAAGGCTTCGGCGGTCAGTGGCTCCAGCGTCAGCGTCCTCACGATCCCACCTTCGCGATCTGCTCCATCCCGGGCGCGTAGGGGAAGGTCCTGCGCCAATGCTCCGCGATCTCGATGCGCTTCGCGACCCACACCCGGTCATGGCCCTGGATGTAGTCCATGAACCGCGCGAGGCCGGCGGCGCGCGCCGGGTGTCCGATGACGCGCATGTGCAGCCCGCAGGACATCATCTTCGGCGCGCTCTCGCCCTCGGCGTAGAGCATGTCGAACTGGTCCTTGAGGAAGGTGAAGTAGTCATCGGCCGTGCCGAACACGCCGCGCCCGTACTTGCTGTCGTTGCTCACCAGCGAATAGGGCACGATCAGCTGAGGCTTGCCGTCCTGCAGCACCCAGTAGGGGAGTTCGTCATTGTAGCAGTCGCTGTCGTAGAGGAAGCCGCCCTCCTCCGTCAGCAGCGCGCGCGTGTTCACGCTGGGTCCATAGCGGCAGTACCAGCCGAGCGGGCGGGATCCCATGGTGCGCGTCAGGCTCTCGATCGCCATGCGGATGTGCTCGCGCTCGGTCTCGCGGTCGAGGCGGTAGTGTTCCTCCCAGCGCCAGCCATGGCAGCAGATGTCGTGGCCGGCTTCCTTGATCGCCGCGGCGGCGGGCGGGTGGCGCTCGATCGCCAGCGCGCAGGCGAACACCGTCAGCGGCAGGTTGCGCTGCGCGAACAGGCGCAGGATGCGCCAGAAGCCCACGCGCACGCCGTATTCGAACATGCCCTCCGCGGCGAGGTCGCGCTCGCCCGCCGGCACCGGGGAGCCCATGGCCTCGGTATGCGCCGCCTCCGAGCGGCCATCGCCATCGAGGAAGGAGGCTTCCGACCCCTCCTCGTAGTTGAGGACGAAGTTCACCGCGATGCGGGCATTGCCCGGCCATTGCGGGTGCGGCGGGTTGGCGCCGTAGCCGATCAGGTCGCGGTTGAGGGGCGAGGTGTCGGGGGGCATGCGCGGTCTCCGAGAGCTTTGCAGCGATACCTTACGCGCCGTCCGGGCGCCGAGAAGCATGGGAAGAAAAAAATCGCCCGAACCCCACGTCTCTCCCGTGCGCAGGCCGCACCCTCACGCCGGAGGCGGCGCTCACTGCGCAACGGTAGCCAACAGATAAAAATAAAAGATGGGGGTTTGGGGGAATTCATTCCCCCATGCTGTCGTCGGAGCTGCGCCTTATAGTCGGCGCAAGCACGGGAAATTTCACACATGGCCGAACACGGCGCGCGTATCGCACTCGTCGCCCATGACCGGCTGAAGCCCGACATGGCGCTCTGGGTCGCGCGGCACCGCGACGCGCTCACCCGCTGCGAGATCGTCTCCACCGCCACCACCGGCGCGATGGTGCTGCGCGAATGCCCCGACATCTCGCTCACGCGCGTCCTCAGTGGCCCGCTCGGCGGCGACCAGCAGATCGGCGCGCTGATCGCCGAGGGCCGCATCGACGCGCTATTCTTCTTCGTCGACCCGATGACGCCCATGCCGCACGATGTCGACGTGAAGGCGCTGCTGCGCGTGGCGCTGGTGCATGACGTGGCCTGCGCGTTTTCCGCCCGCAGTGCGGACCTGCTCGTCGCCGGCGGGGCGCTGCTCCGCGCCTAGCGGTTCTCCAGCCCGTTGGCCGCGCGCAGGCGCCGGATCTCGTCGAAGCGGCCGGCGAGGTTGGTGCGGAACTGCGCCATGCCCTCGCACGCGCTGCGCGTGGCGTCGGGGTAGGTCGCCGCCGGCGTGAACGGGTCCGGATTCTCCCGGTCATAGACCATCACCGCGTCGAGCGTGCGCAGAAGTGCGGGCATGTCGCCGAAGGCGTACTCGTTGACCGGCCGTCCCACGCGCTCCGACAGCGACGCGAAGACGGCCGCGTCGCGGTCGCGTGGAAGCTCTGGGCGTGCCGCGAGATGCGTGCGGAAGCGCAGCTGGCCCAGATAGAAGATGAACACGGCGTCGTCGCGCTGCCCGGCCTGCATCAGCCGATCCGCCGCGACGTAATAGGTGGCCGGATGCAGGCCCTGGTACTCGCGGGCGAGCGCCGCGGCATTCTGCGCCCGGGCCACGCCAGGCAGGCTTGCGCAGGCAAGACCCGCGATGAGTAGACGACGACGTTCCATGGCCTCACCATAACCCATCAGGTCGGGAAGCAAGAACACCCGGCGCCGTCACGAAAAGGCCAGCCCATGCGTCTGCACACCATCGCCGCCATCCCCGCCGACGGCATCGGCAAGGAAGTGATCCCCGCGGGCCTCGCCGTGCTTGAAGCCCTCGCCGCGCGGCAGGGCGATTTCGCGCTGCACGTCACGGAATTCCCCTGGGGCAGTGACTACTACCGCGCGAATGGCCGTATGATGCCCGAGGATGGCCTCGACACGCTCAAGCCCTTCGACGCGATCTTCTTCGGCGCCGTCGGCGACAAGGACCTGCCCGACGACGTCACGCTGTGGGGCCTTCGGCTGAAGATCTGCCAGGGCTTCGACCAGTACGCGAACATCCGCCCCACCCGCGTGCTGCCCGGCCTCACCAGCCCGCTGCGTTCGGTGAGCCCCGGTGATATCGACTGGGTAATCGTTCGCGAGAACTCCGAGGGCGAATATGCCGGCCATGGTGGCCGCGCCCATCGCGGCCACCCCGAGGAGATCGCGACCGAGACCTCCATCTTCACCCGCGTGGGTGTGACGCGCATCATGCGCACCGCCTTCCGCATCGCCCAGCGCCGGCCGCGCAAGCTGCTCACCGTCGTCACCAAATCCAACGCGCAGCGGCATGGCATGGTGTTCTGGGACGAAATGGCCGCCGAGGTCGCGCGCGAATTCCCCGACGTGACCTGGGAGAAGGAGCTGGTGGACGCCATGGCCGCGCGCATGGTGCGCACCCCCGCCAGCATCGACACCGTCGTTGCGACCAACCTCCACGCTGATATTCTCTCCGACCTTGCCGGCGCCGTCGCCGGCTCGTTGGGCGTGGCACCGACCGCGAACCTCGATCCCGAGCGCCGCCACCCCTCCATGTTCGAACCCATCCACGGCTCGGCCTTCGACATCGCGGGCAAGGGCGTGGCCAATCCCGTCGCCACATTCTGGACCGCGGCGATGATGCTCGATCATCTGGGTGAGACCGCCGCCGCCGCCGCGCTGATGACCGCGGTCGAACAGGTCTGCGCCGATGGCGTGATGACCGCCGATGTCGGCGGCACCGCGGACACCGCGACGGTCACCGCCGCCGTGATCGCCGCGATCGAGGGCAAGAACCAGCGGTCATGAAGAATGACCGTTGTCGTGTGCCCTCAAGCGGCGGGCGCCCACTCGGGCTCGCGGCCCGCGGTGCGGGCCGATGATCCGGCACGCGTGACCTAGCCGAGGTCCAGCGGAAACAACGCCACAAGCCCGCGCTGGAAACTGCGCTCATTGTCGTCGGAGACGAGCGCGGCCACCAGGCCGCCCTGCATACGGGTGACCGAGACGCCCTCCCAATTCTCCGGCGGCAGGGCGTCCCGCGTCGAGAGGATCTGCCGCCCCTCCAGAACCGTGCCGGGCCGCGCGGCGCGGATCATCGCCGCCGGCAGATGCATCAGCCGCGCCGAAAACCCACCGAAGATCGAGAAGTGGCGCTCCAGCACCAGCGCACCGCCATCGGGCAAGGCACACGCATCGGTCGCCGCGAAATCCTGCGCCGGGCGATAGGCCATCGACACCCACCGCCGCGGGCCGCCCAGCCACGCCATCGCCGTGCCGCGCACCGGACCCTCAAGATACTCCGCGATCGCCAGCCAGCGGCCATCGGCCAACACCGCCAGGCTCTCCAACCCGCCATTGGGCGGCGCCGCCTCCAGCCCCGGCGGCGCCTCCACGTAATCGCCCGCGCCATTGAGGCTGCGATAGGCGCGAATGCGATGCCAACGCTCGAACCCCACCAGCCAGGTTCCGTCCGGAAGCCGCGCGAGACACTCCGCATCGCCCTCCCGCCCCTGCAGAGGCAAGCCGGCGCCGTCGCGCAGATAGCCCGTGCGCACATCCACTAGCGCGCGCGGCACCAGACCCTCCACCACCAGGCGCGCCGTCAGCCAACGGCCGAGATCACTGACCGCCGTAAGCGTCAGATCCTGAGCGAGATGCAGGCCGGACAGGCCGCCAAACCCGATCGCGCCCCGGTCGAGCTCGAGGACGGGGAGGACGGAGAACAACAGCGCGCGGCGTGAAGGCAAGGCCAGGGGCTCTGCCCCTGGACCCCGCGAGGATCGTGTCGATCCTCGACCTCCATTTGCTGGTTTTGGAATTGGGGCGGGCAGTGCTTGCTGAATGGGCCGGGTTGGGGAGGGGGCGCGTCGCGCGAGTACGCTTTGGCAAAGGGCGTTCCATGCGCCCCCTCCCCAACCCGGCACGCCTCCGCCGAGGCTCAACCCTCCCAATCCCAAGAACCAACAAAGGGGGGTCCAGGGGCCACAGGCTCCTGCCGGGGGTCGAGGGGGCGGAGCCCCCCGCCCTGCTTCACGCAATCGCCGGTGCGCGTTCCGCCGCCACGCGTTGCCACGCGTCTTCGGCGTCTTCGTCGAAGAGTTCCGTCAGTTTTTTCATCATGGTGCCGCCGAGTTCCTCGGCGTCCACGATGGTCACGGCGCGTCGGTAGTAGCGCGTCACGTCGTGCCCGATGCCGATGGCGATGAGTTCGACCGCGTGGCGGCCTTCGATATCCGCGATCACCTTGCGCAGGTGGCGTTCGAGGTAGTTGCCGGGGTTGACCGAAAGCGTGGAGTCATCGACCGGCGCGCCGTCGGAGATCACCATCAGGATGCGGCGGTGTTCGGTGCGGGTGAGGATGCGCTTGTAGGCCCATTCCAGCGCCTCGCCGTCGATGTTCTCCTTCAGCAGCCCTTCGCGCAGCATGAGGCCGAGGTTCTTGCGCGCGCGGCGCCAGGGCGCGTCGGCGGGCTTGTAGACGACGTGGCGGAGGTCGTTCAGGCGGCCGGGGTTGCGCGGCTTGCCTTCCTGCACCCAGCGTTCGCGAGACTGCCCGCCTTTCCAGGCGCGGGTTGTGAAGCCGAGGATCTCCACCTTCACCGAGCAGCGTTCGAGCGTGCGCGCGAGGATGTCGCAGCACATGGCCGCGACGGTGATGGGGCGGCCGCGCATGGAGCCGGAATTGTCGATGAGCAGGGAGACAACGGTGTCGCGGAAATCCGCCTCGCGTTCGCGCTTGTAGGTGAGTGCGACGGTCGGGTTAGCGATGACGCGGGCCAGGCGCGCGACGTCGAGCGTGCCTTCCTCCAGGTCGAAATCCCAGGCCCGCTGCTGCTGCGCGAGCAGGCGGCGTTGCAGGCGGTTGGCCAGTTTCGCGACCACGCCCTGCAGGTGGGAGAGCTGCTGGTCCAGTTGCTGGCGCAGGCGGGCGAGTTCCTCGGGATCGCAGAGATCGTCGGCTTCCACCACCTCGTCGAAGGCGGCGGTGAAGGGGCGGTAGCGGGAGGAATCATCGGTCTCGACGACCTCGCGGCGCTGCTGCGGGCCGCCTGGCTTGTCGTCGCCTTCGGCGGCGGCGCCGTCTTCCTCGGTTTCCTCGGCGTCTTCCTCGGCGGCCTCGCCCTGCATCGATTCCGGCTGGGCGCCGAGGGATTGGTCGGATTCCTTCTGCTGGCTTTCGCCCTCGGCGGACTGGTCCTGGACAGGGGAGGATTGCTCGCCCTCGTCGCCTTCTTCCTGGTCCTCGGATTCCGCTTCGACCTCGGCTTCGGCCAGGTCCATGGCGGCGAGCAGTTTTCGAGCGGCGCGGGCGAAGGCGGCCTGGTCGCCCTGGGCCTCGGCCATCTCGGCCATGGCACCCTCGGCGCCGTCGACCAGGCTGCCACGCCAGAGGTCGAGGATGCGCTGCGCCGCGGCGGGTGCCGGCAGGCCCGACATTTTTTCGCGCGCGAGCAGGGCGAGGGCGGCGGGCAGCGGCAGCTGGTCCTTCCGCGTCATGCGGTCATAGCCCTCGGCCTCGCACTCATCGGCAAGGCGGGCGCGCAGGTTGGACGCCACGCCCGACATGTGCTGGGAGCCGACGGATTCGACGCGCACCTGCTCCAGCGCGTCGAAGATCTCGCGCGCCTCGCGCCGGGCGGGGGAGCGGTTGGCGTGGACGGATTCGTCGTGATGGCGCAGGCGAAGGGCGGCGGCGTCGGCGGCCCCGCGCAGCTTGGCCATCTCGGCGGGAGGCAGGGAGCGAGTGGGCAGCGGCAGGCGCACGCGCTTGCCGGTCACGCCGCCGGGGCCGGGCTGGTAGGTGACCTGCACGTCGGGTGCTGCGTGCGCGATGGCGCGGAGGACGCCGGCGGTGGCGCGCTTGAATTCCTCCTGGCGGGAGAGGTCCTGTTTGCCGCTCATGGGGTCATATCCGTCAGGCTGAAGCGGGCGCGTCGATGGCGCGGGCGCGGGCGAGGGCAGGGCGCGCATCGAGCGCGGCGAGGTAGGCGATGGTGGCGGGCGAGGGCTTCAGCATGCCCCATCCAACCACCCATTGCAGCAGACCGCCGACCATCAGGTCGGGAATGGTGAAGGCAGACCCCAACAGGAAGGGGCCGCCGGAGGCCGCGACCTGTGCCTCGACGCGGGCGACGGTGGTGGCGAAATCCGGCCAGCCGGCCATGCCCGGCCGGGGCGGCTCGGCGCGCGGAAAGGCCATGTCCATCAGCGCAGGCTCCATCGCGGCGGCGGCATAGGCGATGAAGGTGGCGTAGGCGGCGCGTTCGGGGGTGCCGATGGCCGGCGTAAGCGCGCTCGGAACCGCGTCGCCGAGATAGGCGCAGATGGCCGCACTCTCGCAGATGGCGATGCCGGTCCAGTGGCCGTCGGGGCCGCGATCCTCCAGCACCGGCAACTTGCCGCCGGGGTTGATGGCGAGGAAGTCGGGGCTCTTGTGGGTGCCCTGCTGCAGCTCGTGCGGGATGATCTCGTATTCGGCGCCGAGCTCCTCCAACAGCCACAGGATGCGGAAGGAGCGGGTTTTTGCTGCGTGGTGGAGGAGGAAGCGCGCCATGTCAGTCTCCCTTCAGCAAGCCGGCGCCGACAACGGGCCGCGACGCCGGATCTTTATGAGGCCGGCGCTGCCGGGTTTCAGCCCATCTTCTTCAGCAGGCTGCCCGCCATCAGCTCCTCATTGAAGCAGCGCTGGTAGTACTCGCTCACCGTCTGGCGCTCCGCCTCGTCGCACTTGTTCAGGAACGACAGCCGGAACGCGAAGCCGATATCGCCGAAGATCTTCGCGTTCTCGGCCCAGGTGATCACCGTGCGCGGCGACATGACCGTCGAGATGTCGCCCGCGATGAAGCCCGCCCGCGTCAGGTCGGCCAATGCCACCATCGCCTCGACCTGCTTCTTCATCTTGGGGTCGTTCTCGACGCCCATCTTCGCAAGCACGATCGCCGTCTCCTGCGCGTGCGGCAGGTAGTTCAGCGTGGCCACGATGTTCCAGCGGTCCATCTGGCCCTGGTTGATCTGCTGCGTGCCGTGATACAGGCCCGTCGTATCGCCCAGCCCGACCGTGTTGGCCGTGGAGAACAGCCGGAAGCACGGGTGCGGCCGGATCACGCGGTTCTGGTCGAGCAAAGTGAGCTTGCCCTCCACCTCCAGCACGCGCTGGATCACGAACATCACATCCGGGCGGCCGGCATCGTATTCGTCGAACACCAGCGCGCAGGGGTGCTGCAGCGCCCAGGGCAGGATGCCCTCGCGGAATTCAGTGATCTGCTTGCCATCCTTCAGCACGATGGCATCCTTGCCGATCAGGTCGATGCGGCTGATGTGGCTGTCGAGGTTCACGCGGATGCAGGGCCAGTTGAGGCGGGCGGCGACCTGCTCGATGTGGGTGGACTTCCCGGTGCCATGGTAGCCCTGCACCATCACGCGGCGGTTGTAGGTGAACCCCGCCAGGATCGCGAGCGTGGTCTCCTTGTCGAACCGATAGGAGGTGTCGATTTCGGGCACGTGCTCGGTGCGGAGCGAGAAGGCCGGAACCTCGATGTCGGTATCCACGCCGAAGACGTCGCGCGCCTTGAGCATGATGTCCGGCGCGTCGATGGCCGCGGTGGGGCGGATGTCGGGAAGGGTCGCGACCTTGTTCATCTGTGTCCGTTGCTCTGGGCTGAATTGTGACGAGTGTAGGGTGTTCGGGCGTAGGCCGCTACCCGGCCGCGGCAGTGGCCGCCTCCGGCGCCGCGGACCGCTCCTGCAAGCGCTTGCGGAGCAGCGAATAGGCGCGGTTGATGTCCTTTAACTTCTCCTCGGCGTCGCGGTTGCCGCCATTCGCATCCGGGTGGAACTGCTTCGCCAGGTCCTTGTAGCGCGCCTTGAGCACCGGCTGGTCGGTGGGCCAGGTGAGGCCCATCACGTCGAGCGCGGCGCGAAGCTCGGGCGGCGTTTCCTGACGCGACGGTCGGTGCATGTCCGCGCTCGTCGCATAGGTGAACAGGCCCAGCGGATCGCGCAACAGGGCAGGGTCGATGCGGCCACTGCCGAGCCTTCCCAGCGGCCAGGTCGGGCGTTGCCAGCCGGTGTCCGAGCGGATCTCGTGCTCGATCTCGGCCGGGCCCAGACCCTTGTAGAAGTCCCAGGCCGCGTTGTAGGCGCGCACGTGGTTGAGGCAGAACCACTTGTAGTCGTTCAGCCGCCGCCGGTCGGCGGGCGCGCGATATTCGCCGGGCTCCGGACACCCGGGCTGGTCACAGGGACGCGGCGGGGCCTCGGGCTCGGCCATGAAGCTGCGCGAGCGGGGTCCGCGTTTGGCCATCCTGCCGTTATGGGCGTGGCAGGGGGCCTCCGCAAGACAAGCGGGCGTGGTGGACAGCGCGCGCGATGCGGCCAAGATGGCGGCCATGAGCAATCGCAAGGATCGAATCGAACGCGCGCTGAACCTGGCCTTCCCCGGCGCGGTGGTCAGCGTGGCCGATGACAGCGCCAGCCATGCCGGCCATGCCGGCGCCGCGCCGGGCGGGCAGACCCATTACAGCGTGACGATCGTGGCCGAGGCCTTCGCCGGCCAGGGGCGGCTCGCCCGCTCGCGTGCCGTGCATGCGCTGCTGGGCGAGGAATTCTCGGCCGGGCTGCACGCCCTGGCGCTGACGCTGCGCACGCCCGCGGAAGCGGCGCGCGATGGCTGAGGCCGAGGCCGTCGCGACCGATGCGCGCGGCTGGCTGCACCTGGCCCATGCACGCTGGGCCGCGGGGGATCGCCCCGGCGCGCGCGAGGCGGCGGCCGAGGCGGTGGCGTCCTCGCCCGACAATGCCGAGCTGGTCCTGACGCTGGCGCATTTCGACCTCAACATCGGCGACCTGGTGCGGGCGGGGGAGGGGTTCCGCGCCGCCCTCGCGCTCGACGCCACCCTCGCCGGCGCCTGGAGCGGGGCGGCGGAGGTGGCGTTCCTCGCCGGCTCGGTGGACACCGCGGTCGAGGCGGCGCGGCGCGCCGTCGCGCTCTCGCCCGGCGAGGGGCGCCCCGCGCTGCGCCTGGGCCAGTTCCTGATCGCCGGTGGCGGCGACCCGGTGGAGGCCGAGGCCGCACTCCGCGCCGCCTTTTCCTTCGGGGAGGGCGGCGCACACCCGCACCTGACGCTGGCCGAGGCGCTGCTCCGCCAGGACCGCCGCGCCGAGGCGCTGGCCGAGGCGATGCGCGCGCATGAGGAAGCGCCCGAGGATGCCGGCATCCGCCAGCGCCACGCCGAGTTCCAGATCGCCTGCGGCGGCGACGTCGCCCTCGCCGAGCGCGAGCTGCGCGCGCTGGTCGAGGCCGGGGGTGCCTCCATCGGCGCCATGGCAGGGCTGGGCGACGCGCTGTGGCGGCTCGGGCGCGACGCCGAGGCGATCGCGGCGCTCGAGGCCACGATCGAGGCGTTCCCGGAGATGGGCTTCCCGCATGAGCGGCTCGGCCACCTGCTCGTCGCGATGGGCGGCGACGCGGTGCGCGCCGAGGCCGCCTTCCGCGCCGCCATCGCCTTTCCCGGCGCGCCCGAGCACCTGTTCATCGGCCTTGCGGAGGCGCTGAAGCGGCAGGACCGCGCCGGCGACGCCTACCAGGTGCTGCAGGAAGCCGCGGCGCTGTTCCCGCATTCCTACGCTGCGCCTTGGACGCTGGGGCTGCTGATCCTCGAAGCCGATGACGGCGTGCTGGCCGAAGCCGAGGCCTGCTTCATCCAGGTGATGGCGCGCCGTCCCGGCCATGGCGACGCGCATCTGGGCCTCGCCGAGGTCTATCGCCGGCAGAAGCGCATCAAGGACGCGGTCGCCGAGTTCCGCTCCGGCGCGGCGCTGGGCCCGACGCCGGGGCTGCTGCGCGTGATCCGCTTCCGGCTCTACGGCGTCATGGATTGACGCCTTTCCCCCGCGAGTGGCGTTAAGGATCGGTTGGTCTATTCTCGCCTAGGTTGATGGCGCCCGCTTCTGGCACGAGGGTTTGAATGGCACGGTGGTCAATGCGCGGCGCGGAACCGGAATCGGATGGCGTCCATCTTCTCTCGCTGCGCGACCTGCAATCGCCCGACCGGATGGCGATCGAGGATCGCTCGCGCGCGCGCTGCGCCGTCGCACCCGTTGACCCCGTCACCGCCGTCTGCCGCGCGCTCGGGCGGTACAAGTTCTACGTCGATACGCGCGACATCGGCATCGCCGCGCACCTCATGCTCGATGGCTACTGGGAGCTGTGGCAGACCGAATT
The DNA here is from genome assembly GCF_018128965.1 of Plastoroseomonas arctica. Lineage (GTDB taxonomy): Bacteria > Pseudomonadota > Alphaproteobacteria > Acetobacterales > Acetobacteraceae > Plastoroseomonas > Plastoroseomonas arctica. Next base: position 80,179 of record NZ_JAAEDH010000013.1, on the reverse strand, counting down.
CATCCTGCGCAACGTCACCGCCGGGCAGGTGGTGGCCGATGTCGGCGCGCATATCGGCTACTTCACCATCCTCATGGCGGACCTCGTCGGCCCGACCGGCAAGGTGCACGCCTTCGAGCCGAACCGGCGCCTCTTCGGGCTGCTGGAGAGCAACATCTCGGTCAATGGCTACCCGTCCCGCGTGACGCCGCGCGCGGTGGGCGTGGCCGAAGTCGCGGCCGCCGAGATCCCGTTCCTGGTGCAGACCCGCGACCCCAAGAATGGCTGCATCCGCCCGGGGCAGGAAGCCGGGCTGGGTGCCTTCGACCCCGAGCAGTTCGAGAGCTACACGGTGCCGGCCGCGCCGCTCGACACGCTGATCGAAGGACCGGTCGATTTCCTCAAGATCGACGTCGAAGGGGCCGAGGAGCTGGTCTGGCGCGGCATGCAGGCGCTGATCACGCGCAGCCCGAACATCCGCATGCTGCTGGAATTCAATCCGGCCCGCTGCACGGCGCCGGCGGCGACCCTGGCCTCCATCGCGGAGCGGTTTCCGCTTCGCCGCCTGGGTCTCGACGGCCAGGTGAGCGCCTGCGACGCCGCCGCGATCCTGGCAGAGGCGGAGGATACCATCCTGTACCTGTCGAAGCTTCCGCCGCTCTAGGCCGGGTTCTGCGCGGCGGCCGGCAGCGGCGCGCCGGCCGAGGCGCGCCACGCCTCCAGCGCCCAGCGCACCGAGGGGAAGGCCAGCTCCTCCCACGGGATCTCGTCCCAGGCGAACAGCGCCACCGCCTCGCTCTCCGGCCCGGCCGCGAAGCCGGGCTCGGCGAACCCCGCGCGGAAGAACACCTGCACCTGGCCTAGATGCGGGATGGAATAGACCGCGAGCACGCCCTCGATGCTGATGCGGGCCTGGGCTTCTTCCCAGGCCTCGCGCGCCGCGCCGGCTTCGACCGTCTCGCCCATCTCCATGTAGCCGGCGGGAAGCGTCCAGAAGCCGCGCCGCGGCATGATGGCGCGCTTGCACAGCAACACCCGCCCATCGGGCGTGGCGACGACAGAGCCCACGACGGGCTTGGGATTCTCGTAGGCCACATAGCCGCAATCGGCGCAGACCTTGCGCTCGTGCTCATCGCCTTCGGGGATGCGGATTTCGAAGCGGCCGGTGCTCATGGCACCAACCTATCATGACGCCGGTCTAGACGCGCAGGTCGAGCAGCGATCCGCGCGGCAGCACCTGGCCAGGGGATGGCGGCACGGCGCCCAGCGTGCGCCCCACTGCGGGCGCCTGCCGCCCCGCCTCCGGCGCCGCTCCGCGCACCGCCTGCGCGCCGCCCTGGATGCCCGCATTGCGGGATACTTCAGCGGTGAAGGCGGCCAGGCTGTTGCTGCTGATCATGCCCAGGATGGTAGCGCCCAGCGATGAAGGATCGATGAACCGCAACCGCCCGTTCTGGTCGCGGTGCAGCCGGCGCGGCGGGCGGGCGATCGGAATGGCAGGGATGCGCATGCCCGAAACCTGCCGCCGGGCTCCGTTAACCTTCCAGCAACCTTTGCGTGTAATCGAGGCGAGACCCTTGTTTCCCCTCGTCACGCCCATGCTTTACAAGCAGCCGCAACAACGGAGACCGTGACGCGATGCGAGGATTTTGGCGTGTGACTGCCCTGGCCCTGCCACTGCTGGCCGGCGGCGCCGTGGCCCAGACCGGTGCCACGCCGCATGAATGGCTCTACGGCAGCTGGACCGGCGGCCTGTTCCCCGCGACCGACACCACCTCCTCCGCCTGCTACGCCCAGCCCAGCGTCATCTTCACCCGCGACGTCGTCCTGCGCACCGGCGTCATCGACGTCGGCTACCGCCAGCGCGGCATCGAGACGGTCGCGGGTGCCGCCGGCGGCGTGCAGTTCCGCTTCGTCCCGGTCGCCGCCACCGGCGCGCTCGCCGCCCGCCTGCCGCCCGATATCGGCTTCGGCTGCACCGGCAACCCCGACACGCTGAACGTCGAACGCCGCGGACCCAACGAGATCGCCTTCCCCGGCTGCACCGACTTCCCGCTCACGCTGCGCCGCTGCGGCGCACCCTGATGCGCATCGCCCTCATCCACGCGCTGCGCCACTCGCCCGCCGCCATCGCCGAGGCCTTCGCGCGCCTCTGGCCCGAACCCAAGCTGATGAACCTGCTCGACGACAGCCTCTCAGCCGACCTCGCGCGCGACGGCGCCCTCACGCCCGCCATGACCACGCGGTTCCTGACGCTCGCCGACTACGCCGTCAGCACCGGCGCCAACGCCATCCTGTTCACCTGCTCCGCCTTCGGACCCTGCATCGACGCCGTGGTCGCGGCCCACCCCGACATCCCCGTCCTCAAGCCCAACGAAGCCATGATCGAGGAAGCCAAGACCGCCGGCACCCACATCGGCCTGCTCGCCACCTTCGCCGGCACGCTGGCCTCCATGCCCGCAGAATTCCCGCCGGGCATGACCATCACCACGAAACTGGCCGAAGGCGCACTCGCCGCACTCGACGCCGGCAACCCCACCGAACACGACTACCTGGCCGCCAAAGCCGCCCTGGACCTCAAAGAATGCGACGCCATCGCCCTGGGCCAGTTCTCCCTCGCCCGGGCCGCCACCGCCGTGGCCGCGGCCACCGGCAAACGCGTGCTCACCACCCCCGACAGCGCCGTGCTCGCCCTGCGGCGGAGGCTGGGGGCGTAGGGAGGGAGGCAAGGCCAGGGGCTCTGCCCCTGGACCCGCGACGTAGGTCCCCAAGCTTGAGCCAACATGCTTGCTAACGCTGCGAGAGCTCCCTTGCCCTCACTGCGCAAGATGACACGCCACAAGCCCATCACCATCAACCTGCCGCAGAGGCGGGCGCTCGACGGAACAGCGCTCTAATGCCAGCGGGCAGCGCGGGTGGAAACTGCACCCTGTAGGCAGCGCGAGCGGGTTCGGAAACACCGTCCCAAGACGCATCTGCGGCAGTCCCAGCGACGCGTCCGGCGTCAGGACCGAGGCGAGCAGGGCCGCCGTGTAGGGATGCCGCGGCGCGGTCAGCACGCGCTGCGCCTCGCCTTGCTCCACCACGCGGCCGAGGTACATCGCCGCCGCCCGTGCCGCGAGCATATGCACCACGGCGAGGTTGTGGCTGATGAACAGGTAGGCCAGCCCGAGCCGCTCCCGCAGATCCATCAGCAAATTGAGGATCTGCGACTGCACCGAGACATCCAGCGCGCTGGTCGGCTCATCGCACACCACCAGCGCCGGGCGCAGCACCAGCGCGCGCGCGATCGCCACGCGCTGCCGCTGCCTGCCCGAAAGCTGCGCGGGAAAGCTGGTGGCGTGGTGCGGTGCCAGCCCCACCAGCGCCAGCATCTCCGCCACCGCATCCCGCCGCTCGCCCGCAGTGCCGATGCCATGCACGTCGAGCGGCAGCCCGACGATGGACGCGATCTGCCGGCGCGGGTTGAGCGATGAGTACGGGTCCTGGAAGATCGGCTGCACCAGGCGGCCGCGCTCCAGACGGCCGATGCTGCCGATCGGGCGGCCGTCCAAAAACACTTCGCCCGCGCTCGGCGCCTCCAGCCCCAGGATGATGCGCGCGAGCGTGCTTTTGCCGCACCCACTCTCGCCCACCAGCCCCAGCACTTCGCCACGTCCCACCTGCAGGGACACGCCCGCGACGGCGGTCAGCACGCGCTTCTTCGCGAACAGGCCGGCGCCGACGCGGTAGGTGCGCGCGACGTCGCGAAGCTCCAGCAGCGGCGCGCTCACAGCAGGCACCGCCAAGCATGCGCCGCATCCTCGCGCACCGGGACAGGCAGGGCGCAGGCGGGCATCGCGTGCGGGCAGCGGCCGCGAAAGGCGCACCCGGCGACCTCGCCCACCAGATACGGGACGAGGCCGGGGATGGTGCCAAGCCGCGTGCCCGGCGCGGTGATGCCGGGCTGCGGAATGCACTGCATCAGCCCCCGCGTATAAGGGTGGCGCGGCGTGTCGAACACGGCGCGGACGGCCCCCTCCTCCACCACTTCGCCGGCATACATGACCGCCACGCGGTCGGCGATGCGCGCGACAATGCCGAGGTCATGCGTCACCAGCACCAGCGCCATGTGCATCTCGCGCTGCAAGGCCGCCAGCAGTTGCAGGATGCCCAGCTGCACCGTCGCATCCAGCGCCGTGGTCGGTTCATCGGCCAGCAGCACATCGGGTTCGCACATGAGCGCCATGGCGATCACCACGCGCTGGCGCAGCCCGCCCGAGAGCTGGTGCGGATACTGCCCGATCCGCCCCGCCGCCCCGGCGATGCCGACCCGCTCCAGCAGCGCCACGGCGCGGTCGAGCGCCGCGCGCCGTCGCCCCTTGCCGTGATGCAGGAAGGTCTCCGTCATCTGGTCGCCGATGGTGAGCGAGGGGTTCAGGCAGGTCATCGGGTCCTGGAAGATCATCGCCATGCGGTCGCCGCGCAGCGCCCGCAGCCGCGACGGGCTGGCCTTGAGCAGGTTTTCCCCGGCGAGTTCCATGCGCTCGGCACCGCGCTTCGCACCTTCCGGCAGAAGGCCCATCACCGCGAGGGTGGTCAGCGATTTCCCGCACCCGCTCTCGCCCACCACGCACAGGGTCTCACCGCGCCGCGCGGTCAGCGACACGCCGCGCACCGCGTGCAGCATGCCGGCATCGGTGGGGATATCGACGGTCAGCCTGCGCAGTTCGAGCGCGATCTCGCTCATCGCCGACCCTCGGGCGCGGTGAGGTCACGGATGCCGTCGCCCAGCAGGTTGATCGCCAGCACCAGCACGCAGATGGCAGCACCCGGCAGCATGATCATCCAGGGCTCGAACAGCATGAACTCCTTGGCCTCGCTGACCATCAGCCCCCAGCTCGGCAGCGGCGGCTGCACGCCAAGCCCGAGGAAGGACAATGCGGCCTCGAGCAGGATCGCCTGCGCCATCTCGTAGCTGGCGATCACCACCAGGCCGGAGACGACATTGGGCAGCACCTCGCCCCACAGGATGCGCGGCACCGAACATCCGATGGCGCGCGCCGCGGTGACGTAGTCGCGGCTGCGCACCTGCATCGTCGCACTGCGCATCACCACCGCGAACCGGTCCCACAGCAGCAGGCCCAGCACCAGCACGACCACCTGCAGCGACCCGCCGAGCACGGCGACGACGGCGAGTGCCACCATCACCACCGGCAGCGATAGCCGCGTCGTCACCAGGAAGGACACCACCATGTCGGTCCGCCCGCCGAAGAAACCCGCGGCCACGCCCAGCACCGTGCCGATGACGCCCGAGACCACCATGGTGAAGAAGCCGATCAGCAGCGAAATGCGCGCGCCATAGATCAGGCGCGAGAGGTAGTCGCGCCCGAGATTGTCGGTGCCAAGCAGATGGTCCGGGCTCGCGCGTTCCGCATCGACGAAGGCCGGCGGCAGCATGCGGTCGTCGAGGATCTGCTCATAGGGATCGAAGGGCGCGAGCAAGGGTGCCGCCACCGCCATCAGCGCGATCGCCCCGAGCACGACGGCGGCGATGATCAGCCCCCAATTACCACGCCACCGCGCCCGGCGCGTCACCTGTGCACCGCTCATCTCAACCGCTCCGGATGCGTGGATCGAGCCAGGCGTTCAGCAGGTCCGCGACCAGCGTCAGCACCACGTAGAACAGTGCGACCACCAGCAGGATGCCCTGCACCACCGGAAAGTCGCGCCGAGAAATCGATTCCCAGGCGAGGTAGCCGATGCCCTGCAGGGCGAAGACCGTCTCGATCACCACCGAGCCCGAGAGCATGTTGCCGAACTGCACGGAAGCGAGCGCCACCACGGGTGCGACCGCATTGCGCAGCGCATGCTTCACCAGCACGGTGCGCACTGGCAGCCCCTTGGCGTGCGCCGTGCGGATGTAGTCGGCGGCCAGCACCTCCACCATCCCCGCGCGCGTAAGGCGCATCAGCACCGGCGTCGAGAACCACCCCAGCGCCAGCGCCGGCAGCACGAAATTGGCTAGCCCTTCGGTCCCCGAAACCGGCAGCCAGCCGAGCGTGATGCCGAAGAAGAAGATCAGCAGCAGTGCGAACCAGAAGGAAGGCATCGCCTGCCCCAGCACCGCGAGTGCGAGCGCCAGCCGGTCGATCCAGGTGTTGCGGAACAGCGCCGCCACAACGCCGAGCGGGATGGACAGCAGCAGCGCCACGGCGAGCCCGAGGGTCGCGAGCGTCGCCGTATTCGGCAGCCGGTCCAGGATCAGCTTCGCCACGCTCTCCGGATAGAAGAGCGAGCGCCCGAGATCGCCGCGCAGCGAGCGCAGCAGCCATTCGCCATATTGCACGATGACAGGACGGTCGAGCCCATAGAGCCCGCGGATGCGCTCGATCTCCGCCGCACTCGCCTCCTCGCCGGCCAGCGTCGCGGCGAGGTCGCCCGAGACGCGGAGCAGCAGGAAGGCGATGGCGGACACCGCCAGCCCAACCGCCACGGCCAGCGCCGCTCGCCGAAGCGCGAAGCCCAGCATCAGCGGCGCCAGCGCGCCTCGAAGAAGCGCGGCACCTCATCGGCGGAGGGCCGGAACTCGAGCTGGCTGTTGAAGGCGTAGGTCAGCGGAAAGGTCCACATCGGCAGCCAATAGGCCTGCTCGGTGATCCGCCTTATCGCCGGCGCATAGGCCTCGATCCGGGCCGCCGGATCGGTCGAGGTATCGCCCCGGCGCAGCATCGCCGCCACCTCGGCATCGCGCGCCATGTCGTTCGGATTGTCGCCGAAGAAGTAGGAGGTGATGGCCGCGACATCGTAGAGCGAGGTGGACCCCCACGCCCCCATGTTCATCCGCACCCGCCCGTCGCGCACCTCCGACGAGGAGGTATCCGCCTGCACCCAGCTGAGGTTCGCGCGGATGCCGACGGCGCGCAGCTGGCCGATCACCGCTTCCACCCAGGGCCGTTCGCGATAGGCCATCAGCGCAACCTCGAACCCGTTCGGATAACCGGCTTCGGCCAGCAGCGCACGCGCCCGCGCCGGGTCGTATTCGTAGCGCGTGATGCCCTCCTGCGTGCAGCCGAACTGCTCGGGGTGGCAGGGCGTGTGCAGCACGGACGCCCCTTCGCCCACCAGGTTGCGGATGATCCCGGGCCGGTCGATGGCGTGCGAGATCGCGCGCCGCACGCGCAGATCAGTCATGGGATTGCCCTCGCGCCCGGTGCGGCCGCCGGCATCCATGCCGATATAGACGATGCGCACCGTCTCCCCGCTCACGACCGTCAGGTTGCGGCGGCTGCGCAGGTTGCGGGCCTGGTCCGGCAGCACGCGCCAGACCCAGTCGAGCCCCCCGGTCAGCAGCTCCGCCAGGCGCGTATTCGCTTCGGGGATGCGCCGGAAGATCAGCCGCTGGATCGAGGGCTGCCCCTTCGCACCACCGAAATACCGGTCGAAGCGCTCCAGCACGGTCTGCCGGCCGGGTGCGAGCTCGCTCACCCGATAGGGACCGGTGCCGATCGGCTCGCGCGCCATGCCCTCGAGGCCGACCCGGCGCAGATAGTCGCTCGGCATCACCACGACGTTGGTGAGGTACTCCTGCCAGGGCCCGAACGGCTCCTTCATGATCAGCCGTGCCGTCTGCGCGTCCACCAGCTCCGCTCGCGCCAGCCAGCTCACGCGCTGGAAATTCACGATGCGGTTGGCGGGGTCGAGCATGATGTTGACGGTGTCGACGAGGTCCTGCGCGTCCACCACCTCGCCATCATGCGCGACGATGCCCTGCCGCATGCGGATCTCGATGGTGGTGGCATCGACCAGCCGCACGCTCTCGGCCAGGTGCAGCCGATATTCGCCGCTGGTGGGGTCGCGATAGGTCGGTGCGTCCCAGATCAGGAACCCCATCACCACGCCCTCGCGGACGGTGTTCTGATAGGGGATGATGTTCGCGGGTTCGCTGTCCGAGGCCCAGCGCAGCGTGTTGTCGGCAGGCCCCGCGAAGGCGGGCGCGATCGCCGACAGCACCAGAACGAGGACCCTCGCGAACCAACCCATGCAACAACTCCCCGGACCTATGGCGGCACGCTTCCATGCCCCGGCCCGCGATGCAATCATCGGGCCGTCAGCACAGGGGTCCAGGCATGTCCGGTAGCAATCAGCGCGGCACGCGCGAAGGTGCGATCGCACGCGCCCAGGGTTTATTTGACGACGGCACCTACCTCGCCTCGCTCCGTCGCCTCGTCGCCGACCCGACGGAAAGCCAGATGCCCGACAGCCTGCCCGCGCTGCGCCGCTACTGCGAGACCACGCTGCCCCCCGAGTTCGACGGGCTCGGCTTCGAGATCGCGGTGCTCGACAACCCCCGCCCGGGCCGCGGCCCGGTGATGCTCGCGACCCGCATCGAGGATCCGGCGCTGCCGACCGTGCTCATCTACGGCCATGGCGACGTGGTGCGCGGCCTGCCCGGCAAGTGGCGCGAAGGCCTCGACCCCTGGGCGGTTACCGTCGAGGGCGACCTCTGGTACGGCCGCGGCACCGTGGACAACAAGGGCCAGCACCTCATCGCCATCCAGGCGCTGCGCGCGCTGATCGCGGAGCGCGGCCATCTCGGCTTCAACGCCAAGGTGTTCGTTGAGACAGGAGAAGAAGCGGGGTCGCCCGGCCTGCGCGACCTCATGAAGCGCGACGCCGCGCTGCTCTCCGCCGACGCCTTCATCGGCCTCGATGGCCCAAGGCAGGCGAGCAGCGTGCCCGACCTGAAACTCGGTGCCCGCGGCGGCGTCGCCTTCGACCTCGTCGTGCGCGTGCGCGAACACGCCGCGCATTCCGGCCATTGGGGCGGCGTGCTCGCCGACCCCGGCTTCATCCTCTCCCACGCGCTCGCCTCCATCGTCACGCGGCAGGGCCGCATCCTCGTCGATGGCTGGCTGCCGAAGCACGTGCCGGAGAGCGTGCGCCAGGCGTGCCGCGAGCTGGTGCTGGAAGAGGTTCCCGGCACGCCGGTGCCCGATCCCGGCTGGGGCGAGCCCGGCATGAGCGTCACCGAGCGCATCTTCGCCTGGACCAGCGTCATCATGCTCGCCGCCATCACCGGCCACCCGGACCAGCCGACCAATGCCGTCCAGCCCGAAGCGCGCTGCCGGCTTCAGGTGCGTCACACCGTGGACGTGAAGGGCGAGGACATCATGCCTGCGCTGCGCCGCCACCTCGACGCGCATGGATTTCCGGAGGTGCAGATCGTGCCGGTGATGGAGCGCGACATGTTCAGCGCGTCGCGCACCGACCCCGAGCATCCCTGGGTGCGCATGGTCGCCGCCTCGATGCAGCGCACCAGCGGGCAGAAGCCGAACATCATCCCGAATTCCTCCGGCTCCAATCCTTCCGACATCTTCCAGGAGGAGCTGGGCGTGCCGGTGATGTGGATCCCCAACAGCTACGCCGGCTGCAACCAGCACGGGCCGGACGAACACGCACTGGCGCCGCTGCTGCGCGACGGCCTGGCGCTGATGGCGGGCATCTGGTGGGACATCGGGGAGGGTCTCGCGCCCAAGCGCGCTGATGCCGGATAGATAATCCGGACTTGGTGCGGCGCCACTTGCCCCACCTGGCTGACCACGCGACGAGCGCTGTGGCGGTCCGGGCGACGGGATCGCGCAGGATGGATCTCGTCCATCCGGGGCATTGGACATATTCTGCGCCGGGTTTAGGCATCGCTGCCACCGATCGGGGCATTCGGCCTGCCCTTTCTGATGCGGCGAATTCCGGCCATCCTCGGCGTGATCGGCACCGTTCCATCGCGACGCGCCGGCGTGCAGAAAAGGGCGTTCGCCACGTGTCCACCTCCCACCGGCAAATGCATCTGGGCGTGTTCGTCCTCGGCACCGGCAACCACATCGCCGGCTGGCGCTATCCCGGTGCCGCCGACAGCTTTCTCAGCCTCAAGGGCATCCAGACGATCGCGGCCACCGCCGAGCGCGGCAAATTCGACCTGCTGTTCCTGGGCGATGGCCTGGCCGCGAAGATGGGCGACCATCCCTCATTCCTGGTGCGCTTCGAGCCGATCACGATGCTCGCCGCACTCGCGGCATCGACCACGCATCTCGGCCTTGGTGCCACGGCATCGACGACCTATGCGGAGCCCTACAACATCGCCCGGCTCTTCGCCTCGCTCGACCACCTGAGCGGCGGCCGCTCGGCGTGGAATGCGGTGACGAGTTCGGGCGCCGGCGCCGGCGCGAATTTCGGCCGCGTCCATCCAGGCCATGACGCGCGCTACGAGGTGGCCGAGGAATTCGTCGATGTCGTGCGCGGGCTGTGGGATTGCTGGGATGACGGCGCCGTCATCGCCGATCGGCAGACGGGCCAGTATGTCGACGCGTCCAAGGTGAAGGCGCTCGACCATGTCGGCCGCTTCTTCCAGGTCAAAGGGCCGATGACGACCGCTCGCTGCCCGCAAGGGCGGCCGGTGATCATCCAGGCGGGTTCCTCGGAGCCCGGCCTCGCACTGGCCGCGCGCACCGCGGAGATCGTCTTCTCGGTGGTTCAGGATCTGTCCGAGGCGAAGCTCGCCTATCGCGCGCTGAAATCCCGGCTGCCGACATACGGCCGCAGCGCCACCGACGTCGCCCTGCTGCCGGGCGTCATGCCGGTCATCGGCCGCACCGACGCCGAGGCGCGGGAAAAACTCAACACTCTGCAGGGATTCCTCGGGCCGACCAGCGCGCTGATCATGCTTTCGGGCCGCCTCGGCATGGATGTCTCGGGCTTCGACCCGGACGATCTGGTGCCTGACCTACCCTTGCCGGACAGCTCGCACGGCTTCGCACGCGCCATGCTGTCCAAGGCGCGGCGCGAGGCGATGACCTGGCGCGACCTCAGCAATCTCACCGGTGCCGCGCGCGGCCACTGGGTGATCTGCGGCACGCCGGAGCGCATCGCCGATATCCTGCAGGAATGGTTCGAGGCCGATGCGGCGGATGGCTTCAACATCCTGCCGCCCTACTTCCCGCAAAGCTTCGACGAGTTCGTCGACCTCGTCGTCCCCATTCTGCAGGAACGCGGGCTCTATCGGCGCGACTACACCGGCACCACGCTGCGCGATCATCTGGGCTTGCCGCGCCCTGCCAGCGTGATGTTCGGCGATGCTGCCTGAGGCCACCGGCGCTGCCGCACTTTCCCGACCCGGCTTGCCAAGGCCCGCTGCCGGAGGAAGGTGCACGGTTCCGGACCCAGCCAACGCGTTGAGACCACAGGCTGGTATGGTTCTTGCCTGAATTGGTTCCTGCCAGGGATGAGGTCGGATCGCGTCCGCAAGCGCGCGCCCCGCCGATCCGCGGACCACGACAGGAGCTGAGCGATGACCGAATCCATGCGCCCGAGCAGACGCGCGCTGCTGAGCAGCGCCGTGTTGGCGACCGTCGGCCCTGCCCAGGCCCAGGCCCCCGCGCGCGCCCCGGTGCGCGGCGGCACCATGGTGATGATCGTGAACCCCGAGCCTTCGACGCTCGCGACCTACGCCGTCTCCGCCGGCAACATCCCGCCCGTCACCACGCAGATCTACGAGGGCCTGCTCACCTATGACTGGGAGATCCGGCCGCAGCCGATGCTCGCCAAGTCTTGGACCGTGAGCGAGGACGGCAAGACCATCACCTTCCAGCTGCAGGAGGGTGTGACCTTCCACAACGGCCAGCCCTTCACCAGCGCCGACGTGCAGTACTCCTTCATGGAGATCGCGAAGAAGGTGAACCCGAACGGCCCGGTGATCCTGGCCGAGCTGCAATCGGTCGATACGCCCGATCCGATGACCGCGGTGTTCAACCTCGCCAACCCCGCGCCCTACCTGATGGTGTCGCTGTCGGCAAACAACATCCCCATCGTGTGCAAATCCGTCTTCGAGGGCACGCAGCCGCTGCAGAACCCGAGTGCCAACCGCCCGGTCGGCACCGGCCCGTTCAAGTTCGGCGAATGGAATCGCGGCCAGTTCATCCGGCTCGACCGCAACGAGCGCTACTGGAAGCCCGGCCTGCCGCTGCTCAACCGCATCATCGCGCGCTTCATCCCCGATGCGGCGACGCGCTCCGCGGCGCTTGAGACCGGCGAGGCGCATTACGCCGCCTACAGCGCGGTCAATGCCGCCGATATCCGGCGCATGCAGGCGAACCCCATCCTGGGCAGCACCACCCAGGGCTATGGCACCACCGCCGCGACCAGCGTGCTGGAATTCAACATGCGCCGGCCGAACCTCGCGAAGAAGGAAGTGCGCCAGGCGATCTGCTACGCGATCGACCGGCAATTCATCGTGGACAATATCCTCCATGGCTTCGGCAAGCCAGCCACCGGCCCGCTGAGCTCCGTCTTCACCACGCAGGGATTCTACACCGACCAGGTGCGCCGCTTCGACGTGCCCGACCGCCTCGAGATCGCGAACCGGCTGATGGATGAGGCAGGCTTCCCGCGCGGTGCCAACGGCGTGCGCATGTCGCTGTTCCTTGAGATCAATTCCTTCGGCGAGCAATGGCTGCGCCAGGGCGAATACCTCAAGCAGGCGCTGGGCCAGATCGGCATCAACCTCACGCTGCGCAGCGAGGACACGGCCACCTGGCTGCGCCGCTGCTACACGGATTATGATTTCGACATCAACGAGCCCTTCTACTCCGCCGGCGCCGACCCGGTGGTGGGCGTGCACCGGCACTACGTCTCCTCGGCGATCCGACGCGGGACGACCTTCGTCAACAACAAGGATTACCGCAGCCCGGATGTGGACCGGCTCATGGACGCAGCGACGCGCGAGATCGTCCCCGCCCGCCGCGCCGAACTCTACCACGAGGCGCAGCGCATCATGGTCGAGGACAGCCCCGGCGCCTGGCTGTGCGAGGTGCAGTACGTGACCATCTTCAACAAGAAGCTGCAGAACCACACGAACAGGCCTCTGGGCACCTACAGCGCCTTCGACCGCGCCTGGCTGGAACGCTGAGCGATGCGCCGCTGGCGCTATTTCGGATATCGGCTGCTGTTCGCGCTGCCGGTGGTGTTCGGCATCCTGGTGCTGAATTTCTTTCTGATCCGCCTGGCACCGGGTGACGCGGCATCGGTGCTGGCGGGCGAGAGCGGCGCGGCATCGCCGGAATACACGGAATTGCTGCGCCAGAAATTCGGCCTCGACCGACCGGTCATCGAGCAGTTCTTCCTCTACATCGCGAACGCGCTCCGCTTCGACCTCGGTTTCTCCTTCCGCAATGACGCGCCGGTGTCCGAGCTGATCCTGGCGCGGCTGGGCCCGACTCTGCTGCTGATGCTCGCGGCCTTCAGCCTCGCGGTTGCCTTCGGGACCCTGCTCGGCGTGCTGGCCGCGGTCGCGCGCAATTCCTGGCGCGACGCGGTGATCTCGGTGGCGACGCTCATCTGCTACGCCACACCCGTGTTCTGGCTGGGGCTGATGCTGATCGTGGTGTTCTCGGTCAACCTAGCCTGGCTGCCGACTAGCGGTTTCGAGGATATCGGCCAGGGCTATGAGGGCTGGGAGCGCGGGGTCGACATCGCGCGGCACATGGTGATGCCGGTCGCGGCCCTCGGCCTGTTCTACCTCGCCCTCTACACGCGGGTGATGCGCGCCTCGATGCTGGAGCAGACCGGGATGGACTATGTGGTGACCGCGCGCGCCAAGGGCCAGAGCGAGGGTCGCATCATGCTCGGCCATATGCTGCGCAACGCCTTCCTGCCGGTGCTGACCATGGCGGGCGTGCAGGCGGGCAACCTCATCGGTGGATCGGTGGTGGTGGAGACGGTGTTTGGCTGGCCTGGCATCGGCACGCTCGCCTTCAACGCGCTGCAATCGCGCGACCTCAATCTGCTGTTGGGCATCTTCTTCATCTCCGCCTGCCTGGTGGTCGCGATCAACCTGATCGTGGAAGCGCTCACCATCGCGCTCGACCCGCGGATCCAGGCCTGATGGGCGCGGGGCTCAAGCGCTTCGCGCGCAACCGCATGGCGCTGCTGGGCGCCTGCGTGATCCTGATCGTCGTCGCACTCACCATCATGGCGCCCTTCCTGTTCCCCGCCGGCGCCTTCGCCCTGGTCGGCCCCGCCCTGCAACCGCCCTCGGCGCGCTTTTGGCTCGGCACGGACGCGCTCGGGCGCGATGTCGCGGCCGGCGTCGCGGAGGGCGCGCGCACCTCGCTGCTGATCGGCATGTCGGCCGCGATGGGCGCGGTGGTGCTGGGTGCGGTGATCGGCGGTCTCGCCGGCTATTGCCGCGGTGCCGTGGACATTGTGCTGATGCGCATCACGGAATTCTTCCAGACCATCCCGGCCTTCCTGCTCGCGATGCTGCTGGTTGTGATCCTCTCGCCCTCGGTGCTGAGCGTGATCATCGCCATCACCGCCGTCTCCTGGCCCGGCATCGCGCGGCTGGTGCGCGGGGAATTCGTCGCGCTCGGTGGGCGCGAATTCATCCTGGCCAGCGCGGGGCTGGGCGCAAGCGGACCGCGCCTCGTCTTCGTGCACCTGCTGCCGAATTGCCTCTCCTCGATCATCGCGGTGGGGTCGCTGCTGGTGGCGACCGCGATCCTGCTCGAGACCGGCCTCGCCTTCCTGGGCCTGGGCGATCCGAACGTGATGAGCTGGGGCCTGCAGATCAGCGCCGGGCGCGTCTCTCTGCGCGCGGCCTGGTGGGTCTGCACCTTCCCCGGCATCGCCATCCTGCTCACGGTGCTGTCGATCAATCTGGTCGGCGACGGGCTGAACGAGGCGCTCAACCCGAGGCTGCGCGAGCGATGAGCGACGTGGTGCTGACGCTGGACAACCTCACCATCGGCCTGCCGAAGGGCGCCGATCGCGCCGCCGCGGTCAGCGGGCTGAACCTCACCCTCCGGGCTGGCGAGGTCACCTGCCTGATCGGTGAATCCGGGTCGGGCAAATCGCTTGCTGCGCGGGCCATCCTGGGGCTGCTGCCGCCGCGTGTGACCGTGACGGGTGGTGCCATCGCGTTCGATGGGCAGGACCTCACGCGGCTCACGCAGAAGCAGCTCGCGCGCATTCGCGGCGACCGCATCGGGATGATCTTCCAGGAGCCGATGACGGCGCTGAACCCGCTGCACAGCATCGGCCGCCAGATCGGCGAGGTGCTGGCCATCCACACCGCCATGGGTGCCACGGCACGCCGCGCGCGGGTCGAAAAGCTGCTCGCCGATGTGCACCTGCCCGAGCCGAGCCGGATCGCGCGCTCCTACCCGCACCAGCTCTCCGGCGGGCAGCGGCAGCGCGCGATGATCGCGATGGCGCTGGCGCTCGACCCAAAACTTCTGATCGCCGACGAGCCGACCACCGCGCTCGACGTCACCACCCAGGCCCAGATCCTGCGTCTGATCCATGAGCTGCAGCGCGAACACGGCACCGCGGTGCTGTTCATCACCCATGATTTCGGCGTGGTGGCCGACATCGCGGACCAGGTGGCGGTGCTGCGCCAGGGCGAGATGGTGGAATCCGGCCCGCGCGACGCGGTGCTGAACGCACCGCAGCACCCCTACACCAAGGCGCTGCTCGCCGCCGTTCCGCGCCTCGCGGTGCCGGTGCGGCCGGTGGAGGCGCAGGGCCTGGTCGTGCTGGAGAGCATCGGCGCGCGCAAATCCTACGCCGCGAAGGGCTGGTTCGCGCGCGGGCGGGCGACGCGTGCGCTGGATGGCGTGGACGTGCAGCTGCATCGCGGCGAGACGCTGGGGCTGGTGGGCGAGTCCGGATCGGGCAAATCCACCCTTGCGCGGGCGATGACCCGGCTGCTGGCGATCGATTCCGGCGAGATCATCCTCAACGGCGAGAGCATCACCCAGCTCACGACCAAGGCGCTGCGCCCCTATCGGCAGAAGATCCAGATGATCTTCCAGGACCCCTATGCCTCGCTCGACCCGCGCCAGCGCATCGTCGACGTGATCGCCGAAGGCCCGATCATCCATGGCGCGGTGCCCGCCGAGGCCCGCCTCCGGGCGCGCGACCTGCTGCGGCTGGTTGGGCTCGACCCCTCGGCGGCGGAGCGCTTCCCGCACGAGTTCTCGGGCGGCCAGCGGCAGCGCATCGGCATCGCCCGCGCGCTCGCGCTGCAGCCCGAGGTGCTGGTGGCCGATGAGCCGGTCAGCGCGCTTGACGTCAGCGTCCAGGCGCAGGTGCTGGACCTGCTGGCCGACATCAAGGCGAAGCTCGGGCTGTCGATGCTGTTCGTCACGCATGACCTGCGCGTGGCGCTCCAGATCTGCGACCGCATCGCGGTGATGCAGCATGGCGCAATTGTCGAACTCGGCACGGCGACGGCCATTTTCACCGCGCCGCGGCATCCCTACACCAAGGCCTTGTTCGCCGCGGTGCCGGGGGCCAGCTGGAACCAATCGATTCCCGCAGCTGCTGAATAGATTGCGTTTTCGGTCGCCACATCGCTGGCCGGGCCGAAACCGACAGGCCTGTTTCGGCGAGAAGGATCGTGGGGCAAGGGCGCGCGCACCAGGTACAGACCGCCACGGTTCCGCCCGGCAGGGCCGCCTGGATCAGGAGCGTGGCGGGGCCTTCGGTGCTTACACCGCTGGCACGCGGGCTGCCGCTGGCATGCGAGTTGCTCAGCCCGGGGCAAGGCGCGCAACCTCTCGGGCCCGCCGCGCCACCCGGAGTTTCCCGATGCCCGCCCGCCAGATGAAGCTCGGTGCCTTCTTCCTCACCCCCGGCAGCCATTCCGCCGGCTGGCGCCACCGCGACGCGATCCCCGAGACCGACATGTCCTTCGCGCACTACATCGCCGCCGCGCAGGTGGCCGAGCGCGGCAAGCTCGACTGCATCTTCTTCCAGGACACCGCGGCGCTGAACGGCAGCGGCGACCTCGACGGCACCGGGCCGTGGCGGCCGCGCACGGGGCGGCAGGTGTATCCCGAACCGGCGACGCTGATCGCCGCGCTCGCGCCAATGACGAAGCACATCGGCCTCGTTGCCACGGCCACCACCACCTATGGCGAGCCCTATACGCTCGCACGCCGCTTCGGCTCCGTGGATCACATCAGCGGCGGGCGCGCCGGGTGGAACCTGGTTACCTCCCAGATCGAGGACGAGGCAGGCAATTTCGGCCATGACCGCCACCCGGACCATGCGCTGCGCTACGAACGCGCGGAGGAATTCTTCGACGTCGTCACCGGCCTGTGGGACAGTTTCGAGGACGACGCCTTCCCGCGCGACAAGGAAACCGGGCAGTTCCTCGACCCCTCGAAGGGACACATCCTCAACCATGAGGGAAAGCATTTCCGTGTCCGCGGACCGCTGAACCTGCCGCGCTGCCCGCAGGGGCGGCCGGTGATCGCGCAGGCGGGGTCCTCCGAAGTCGGCAAGCGCCTCGCCTCGCGCTGCGCCGACATGATCTTCACAGCGCAAAGCGTCCTGTCGGAGGGGCAGGAGTTCTACGCCGATGTGCGCGCGCGCGCCGTCGCGCATGGCCGCGCCGCCGACGACGTGAAGATCATGCCCGGCTTCATGGCGATCACCGGCCCCACCGAGGCCGCCGCGCGCCAGACCTATGAGGAACTGCAGGCGCTGATCGACGACACCACCGCGATGAAGCTGCTCGCGCGGCTCTGCGGCGATCTCAACATCTACGACCATCCGATCGACGGGCCGCTGCCGCCGCTGCCCCCCTCCAACGCCGCCAAGGCGCGGCAGCAGCACCTGGTCGAGAAGGCCGCGCGCGAAGGGCTCTCCATCCGCCAGATGGCGCGCTATCTCGGCACCTCGCTTGGGCACCAGATGGTGGTGGGATCGCCGACCCAGGTCGCCGACGTGATGCAGGCATGGTTCGAGTCCGGCGCCTGCGACGGCTTCATGCTGCTGTTCCCCTTCTACACCAAGCCGCTCGAGGATTTCGTCGAACTTGTCATCCCCGAATTGCAGCGACGCGGCCTGTTCCGCACCGAATACGAGGGCACCACGCTGCGCGAGAACCTCGGCATTCCGGTGCCGCGCAACCGCTTCGCTCCCCGATGAAAGGCCGCGCCATGCTTGCCCGCACGATCGCCCTGTTCCTGGTGCTGGCCGGCGGCGCCGCCGCGCAGGAGCTGCGCATCGGCATGAAGGCCGCGATCGACGGCTCCGACCCGCACCAGAGCTACAGCCCAAACCGCAACGTGCAGCTGCATGTCTATGAGCCGCTGGTCTTCCAGGACGCGTATCAGCGGCCAATCCCGGGCCTGGCGGAATCCTGGCGGCTGATCGATGCCACCACCTGGGAATTCCGGCTGCGCGAGGGCGTCACCTTCCACAATGGCACGCCGCTGCACGCATCGGACGTGATCTTCTCCATCCAGCGCGCGCGCGAGGCGCGCGGCATCCGCACCTACAGCCAGAACGTCCGCGCCATCACCACGATGGAAGCGCCCGACGCGCGTACCGTCATCCTGCGCACCGGCGGTCCCGCACCCATGCTGCCCTCGCTGCTGGCGAGCGTCGGCATCGTCTCGGCCGCCGCGGTGGGCGAGGCGGCGAGCGAGGCGGATTGGAATGGCGGGCGCGCGGCGATCGGCACCGGCCCGTTTCGCTGGGTGCGCTACACGCCGGGTGCGGATGTGGTGATCGAGCGCGCGGAGCGGCACTGGGCGCCGCTCGAGCCCTGGCGGCGCGTCACCTACCGCTTCATCCCCAATGACAGCGCGCGCGTCGCCGCCCTTCTCGCCGATGATGTGGACGTCATCGACGCGGTGCCCCCGGCGCTGCAGCCGCGCGTGCGCGAGGATGCGCGGACGCGGCTGGTGGTGGCCACGACCAGCTTCAACTTCTACATCTTCCTCGACGTCTATCGGGACGTCGCGCCCTTCGTCACCACCACGGACGGCCAGCCGCTGAACCGCAACCCCTATCGCGACGTGCGCGTCCGCCGCGCGCTCAGCCACGCGATCAACCGCCAGGCCCTGGCCACGCGCGCGATGGAAGGCGGGGCCGAACCCGCCGGGCAGGTCACCCCGCCCAACTTCATCGGCCATGATCCGGACCTCGGCCTGCCCGCCTATGACCCTGGCCTCGCGAGGCGCCTGCTGGCCGAGGCCGGCTATCCCGGCGGCTTCGGCCTGACCCTGCAATGCACGGCCGACCGCTTCGCCGGCGATGCGCGCACCTGCCAGGCGATCGGGCAGATGTTCACCGCGGTGGGCCTGCGCACCATTGTGGAGACGCTGCCGACCTCGGTGTTCTTCCGCCGCGCGGGCACCGGCTATGCGCAGAACGAGCCGGAATTCTCGGCGTCGATGTCGATCTTCGCCTCCACCAGCGGCCTCGCCTCGGAGAGCATGAACACCATCCTTCGCACGCCCAATGCGACGCTCGGCCATGGCGCGTCCAACCGCGGGCGCAACGCGGACCCGGTGCTCGATGGCCTGCTGGAGCGGATCGAGAGCGAGCTCGACGACACGCAGCGGGCCGCGCTCACGCGGGCGGCGACGCGGCGGGTGATGGAGGAACTGCCCGTGATCCCGGTCTTCTGGGTGCGCTCCGCCTGGGGCGTCCGGTCCAACATCCGCCTTGCCCCGCGCGGCGACGCCTATACGATGGCGACGTCGATCAGGACCGCCACCGTCCCATGAAGCAGCTCAAGCTCGGTGCCTTTCTATCGGTGCCGGGCAACCACCTGGCCGGCTGGCGGCACCCCGACGCGGTGCCCGAAACCGACATGGATTTCGACTGGTACATGCGCCTCGCGCAGATGGCGGAACGCGCGAAGTTCGACACCATCTTCTTCCAGGACACGGTGGCCGTCGCCGGCAGCGACGCACTGAAGGCCGGCGACCTGACGCGGACGCGCCTGTCGCGCATCGTGAAGCTGGAACCCACGGCGACGCTCGCCGCACTTGCGGTTGGGACCACGCATATCGGGCTGATCGCCACCGCGACGACCACCTACAACGAGCCCTACAACATCGCCCGCCGCTTCGCGACGATCGACCATATTTCCAAGGGCCGCGCGGGGTGGAACCTCGTCACCTCCCAGACCGAGGACGAGGCAGGCAATTTCGGGCTCGATCAGCATGTCGAGCACGCAACACGGTATGAGCGCGCGGCGGAATTCTACGAGGTCGTCACCGGGCTGTGGGACAGCTTCGAGCAGGACGCCTTCCCGCGCGACAAGGCGTCGGGCATCTGGTTCGACCGCGACAAGATGCATTTCCTCGACCATGCCGGGAAGCATTTCAAGGTACGCGGGCCGCTCAACGTGGCGCGCTGCCCGCAGGGGTGGCCGGTGGTGGCGCAGGCGGGGTCTTCCGAACCCGGACGCGAGCTCGCCGCGCGCACCGCCGACGTGGTCTTCACCGCGCAGACCGAGATCGAGGCAGCGCGCGAATTCTACGCCGATGTGAAGGGCCGCACCGCGCGCTTCGGCCGCACGCCCGACGACATCAAGATCATGCCCGGCCTCACGCCCGTCATCGGCCGCACCGAGGCCGAGGCGCACGAGAAGTACGAGGAGCTCCAGACGCTGCTGCCCGATGACGTCGCACTCGCCGCACTCGATCGGTTCACGCGCGGCATCGACATCTACAGCCACCCGCTGCACGGACCGATGCCGGATCTGCCGGAGGCGAACTCCGCGAAGAGCCGCCAGGCGCTGATCATGGCGATGGCACGCAAGGACAATCTCAGCCTGATCCAGACCGCGCGCGCGGTGAGTGCCGCGCAGGGTCACCGGGTGGTGGTGGGCACGGCCGACCACATCGCATCGGAGATGGAGGCGTGGCTGAAGGCAGAGGCGGCGGACGGGTTCTGCATCATCTGCAATCACTACCCGCGCCCGCTACAGGATTTCTGCGACCTGGTTATCCCGGAGTTGCAGCGTCGCGGCATCTTCCGCACCGAGTATGCGGGCGCGACGCTGCGGCAGAATCTGGGGCTGAAGGTGCCCGGGAACCGCTTCGCACTGCGGTGAAGAGGTGCGGCCCCCATTGGGCGAGCCGAGTTGATCTCGGCTGCGCGACTTATCTCAGCGTCGAGAGAAGCCTGGCGCAAATGCTCCGAGCCTGGGCCATCGCATCAGGCCGCAACGGCGATCCCAACGCGCCGAAGTGGCGGTGAAGGGAAGAACCACGGGGCGGAGCCCCCCGCCTTGCTACCCTTCCTACTCCGCCGCCACCGCGACCGGGACGGGCTTGGGGTCGTTGACAGGGATGTGGATGAGTGCCGCGAAGGCGGAGGCGGCGATGCCGAAGGTCCACATCAGGTCGTAGTTGCCGGTGCGGTCGAAGACGATGCCGCCCAGGAAGGCGCCGGTGAAGCCACCCAATTGGTGGCCGAGGAAGATGATGCCGAACAGTGTGGCGAGCCATCGTGTGCCGAAGTTGCGCGCGACGAGGGCGACGGTGGGCGGGACGGTGGAGAGCCACAGGATGCCCATGAGCGCGGAGAAGATCAGCACCGTGGTGGTGGTTTTCTCGACCAGGAGGAAGCCGGTCATCAGGATGCCGCGCAGCGTGTAGATGGCGATGAGCAGGTCGCGCCGGCGCCAGCGTTGCGCGAGTTCGCCGGCGGCGAGCGAGCCTGCGATGTTGAACAGGCCGATGAGGCTGATCGCTCCGGCGCCGACGTAGAGCGGCAGGCCGCACAGGTGGACGAAGCCGGGCAGGTGCACGGTGAGGAAGCTGACGTGCACACCGCAGACGAAGAAGCCGAAGAACAGGCACCAGAAGGTGGTCGAGCGGAAGGCACGCTTGAGGGCGTCGCCCGCACTTTCGTTGTCGCCGGCGGCGAGGGAGGGCTTGGGCGGCGAGTTCGCGAGCGGCAGCGCGAGCGGGATCATCACCAGCGTGAGCGCGGCGAGGAACAGCATCGCCCCTTGCCAGCCGATGAAGGCGATAGCCTGGGCTGCGATGGGCACCACGAAGAACTGCCCGAAGGAGGAGCCCGCGGTGCCGAGCCCGACGGCGCGGCCGCGGAAATTGTCCGGCAGCTGGCGGGTGAGGGAGGCGATGATGACGGGCATGCCGGCGGCCGAGACCGCGATGCCCATCCCGAGGCCCGCGAAGAGCGTGAAGAGGCCCAGGTTCTCGGTCACGGCCATGCCGATGGTCGCGAGCGCGTAGAGGGCGGCGCCCCCCATCACCACGGCGCGGCCGCCGATGCGGTCCGCGATCTGCCCGCAGAAGGGCTGCGCGATGCCGTTGATGAGCACCTGGAGAGCGAGCGCGAAGGCGTAGTCGGAGGTGGACCAGCCGCGCGCCTCGGTCATCGGCGCGAGGAAAAGGCCGAAGCTT
This sequence comes from Plastoroseomonas arctica, assembly GCF_018128965.1. Lineage (GTDB taxonomy): Bacteria > Pseudomonadota > Alphaproteobacteria > Acetobacterales > Acetobacteraceae > Plastoroseomonas > Plastoroseomonas arctica. The sequence goes on along the minus strand of NZ_JAAEDH010000013.1, from coordinate 57,983 downwards.
TGTCGCACGCCCATCGCGAATGCGGCGCAGAGCACGGCGCAGGTGATGAGGAGGGTTGCGGAGATCGCAACGCCGCGGGTGGGGCTGCCGCTCATGGATCGGTCCTGGTGTGACGGCATCAAACTGTCATCGCGCGCGGCAAGTTGCCAGGGCGACGAACGCGCGGCTCAGGGCTGGGGCCATGCGTCTGGCGCGTGGCGCGGCGGGCGTCGCGGCATCGTGGCTTGCCGTGACCCGCGTGCCGACCCACCTGCGGCGCTCGAGCCTTGCCGTCCGCGCGACGCGCGCCCGGTGACCCAGGATCAGGACATCGAAGCATGACCCAACGCGACGCGATTTTCCCACCCGCACGGCAGGCTCTCTACGACATCCATCGCTATTCGGCGGCGATCCGCTCGGGCGATCTTCTGTTCGTCTCGGGCCAGGTCGGCAGCAGCGAGGATGGCGCGCCCGAGCCCGACTTCGAGGCGCAGGTGCAGCGCGCTTTCGACAATCTCGCCGCCGTGCTGAAGGCGGCCGGCTGCGGCTTCGATGACATCGTCGATGTCACGACCTTCCACACCGATCCGGCGGCGCAAATGGCGGCGGTGGCTGCGGTGCGGTCGCGCGCCTTTCCCACCGCGCCCTATCCGAACTGGACGGCGGTGGGCGTGACCTGGCTGGCGGGCTTCGACTTCGAGATCAAGGTGATCGCGCGCATCCCGGGCTAGGCGCGCGCCTTCGCCTCGCGCCGGCGCGCAGTCAGCACGAATTCCGTGTAGCCGTTGGGCTGTTCGCGCCCCTTGAGGATCAGGTCGGAGGCGGCCTGGAAGGCCACGCCGTCGAAGCCCGGCGCCATCGGCGTGTAGAGCGGGTCGCCCTCGTTCTGGCGGTCCACCACGGCGGCCATGCGGCGGAGTGTTTCCTGCACCTGCGCTTCCGTGCAGATGCCGTGGCGCAGCCAGTTCGCGATGTGCTGGGAGGAGATGCGCAGCGTCGCGCGGTCCTCCATCAGCCCCACATCATGGATGTCGGGCACCTTGGAGCAGCCCACGCCCTGGTCGATCCAGCGGACCACGTAGCCCAGGATGCCCTGGACGTTGTTGTCGAGCTCGGCCTGCACATCGGCGGGCGCCCAATTGGTGTTCTCGGCGAGTGGCATGGTGAGGATGTCGGCGAGCTTCGCGCGCGGCCCGCCGGCCTGCAGCTTGTCCTGCACGTCGGAGACGGAGACCTGGTGGTAGTGCAGCGCGTGCAGCGTCGCAGCGGTGGGCGAGGGCACCCAGGCGGTGTTCGCACCGGCGCGGGGATGGCCGATCTTGGCCTCCAGCATCGCCTTCATCGCGTCGGGCGCGGCCCACATGCCCTTGCCGATCTGGGCGCGGCCGCGCAGGCCGGCGGAGAGGCCCGCATCGACGTTGTTGTCCTCATAGGCCTTGATCCAGGCGCAGCCCTTGATGTCGTTCTTGCGGATCACCGCACCCGCTTCCATGCAGGTGTGGATCTCGTCGCCGGTGCGGTCGAGGAAGCCGGTGTTGATGAAGGCGACGCGCGAGGCCGCGGCCTTGATGCAGGCGCGGAGATTCACCGTGGTGCGGCGCTCCTCGTCCATGATGCCCATCTTGAGCGTGGCGGGATCGAGGCCCAGGGCCTGCTCCACGCGCGCGAACAGCGTGTCCGCGAAGGCCACTTCCTCCGGCCCGTGCAGCTTGGGCTTCACGATGTAGACCGAGCCCGCGCGCGAGTTCAGGCGCTTGCCGCGCAGATCGTGCAGCGCGATGAGCGCGGTGAAGACAGCGTCCAGAATGGTCTCGGGGACCTCGGCGCCGTCGAGGGTCACGATGTCCGTCATCATGTGGTGGCCGACATTGCGCACGAGCATGAGCGAGCGGCCATGCAGCGTCAGCTCGCCGCCACCGGGGCGCTGATAGACGCGGTCCGGGTTGAGGCGGCGCGTGATGGTCTTCCCACCCTTTTCCAGGTCGGCGGAAAGGTCGCCCTTCATCAGCCCCAGCCAGGCGCGGTAGACCGCGACCTTGTCCTCGGCATCCACGGCGGCGACGGAATCCTCGCAATCCATGATGGTGCTGATCGCGGATTCCAGCACCAGGTCGGCGATGCCGGCGGGGTCGGTCTTGCCGATCGGATGGGTCCGGTCGAAGCGCAGCTCCAGGTGCAGCCCGTTGTTCACGAACAGCAGCGCCGACGGCGCGTTCGCCTCGCCCGTGTAGCCCGCGAGCTGCGCCGGGCGCGCGAGCCCGGTGGCGGTGCCGTCCTTCAGCGTGACGGCCAGGCCGCCGGCGTTGAGCGCATAGCCCGTCGCATCCGCATGGCTGCCGGCCGCGAGCGGGACCGCACCATCGAGCACGCGCCGCGCCTCCGCGATGACCAGTGCGCCGCGGGCGGGGTCGAAGCCGCGCACGGTGCTGACGGGGGCCAGCGCATCGGTGCCGTAGAGCGCGTCGTACAGGCTGCCCCAGCGCGCATTCGCGGCATTCAGCGCATAGCGCGCGTTGTTGACCGGCACGACAAGCTGCGGCCCCGCGATGGTGCTGAACTCCGGATCGACATTCGCGGTGGTGACGGAGAAGGGACCCGGGTCGGGCAGCAGGTAGCCGATCCGCTCCAGCATCGCCTTGTAGCCGGCCGCATCGACGGGTCGGGCGGGATTGGCCCGGTGCCAGGCATCGATTTCGGCTTGCAGCGCGTCCCGTTTGGCCAGGAGTGCGGCGTTCACCGGGGCCAGATCGCGCAGGATCGCTTCGAGCGACGCCCAGAATTCGGCAGGGTCGACGCCGGTGCCCAGCAGGGCCTCGCTATCGCAAAAAGACCGCAAAATCGGTGCGACGACGAGTCCGCTGGTGACCTGCATCACTTAAACCTCCGCGTGTGGGCGTCAGACTTCGGTCTTTGACGCAAGCCGAGGCAGAGGGGAAGGGTGAAACATATGTCGCGCGAGAACCCGAATTTCATGCTCAGTTACAAATATTCGAACTGGAGCAGTGCCCTTGCCGGGACAGATCGTATACAATTACCAAGTCTTCCGCCGCTCCGCCGAGCAAAGGTTCCAATGCTCAGCATGAAGCCACGGACACTGGTGGACCAATCCGCCGATCTCATCATCGACGCCGCTTCCGAAGGCGTTTTTCTACCTGGGGACAGGCTCGTCGAGGCCGATATTGCTCGCCAGCTCGGCATTTCGCGCGTTCCGGTGCGCGAGGCGCTGCGCCTGCTCGAGAGCCAGGGGGTGGTAATTTCCATCCCCTATCGCGGCATGCGGCTGATGTCGGTGACGAATCCCACGGCCGCGAGCATCGCCCGGGTGCGCAGCGCGCTCGAAGCCATGGCGGTGCGCGACTGCGTGGCGCATGCCTCCGACGAGGCCCTCGCCGAGGTGCGCGAGGCGGCGCGGCTGTATCGCGCATCGGCGACCGCCGAGCCGACCGTGCAGCGCCGGGCCGATCGTGCCTTCCATCGCGCGATCTGCGTCGCGACCGGCAACGCGACGCTGCTCGCGACCTGGTCCGCCATCGCGCGACAGGTCGCGGTGCTGTGGAGCCTGGTGCACAGCGAGGATGGGACCGGCATGCTGGCTGACCAGCACGACGCCATCGTCGATGCCATGCAGGCGCGCGACGCGGCGGCGGCGGTCGAACGGCTGGAGACGCATCTGGCGCCCGTGATGGTGGTCGATTTCGAAGCCGTCCTGCACCGCAGGATGGCCGAACGCGGGAACTGAGGCGCCGGCGCCGGCCCCCCTTGCGGTCGGCGCCCAGCGGCCGGACGATGCGGGTCCGCTTCCGGAACCCGCGCCATGGCCCTCGATTTCATCCCCGCCCCGCACACCACCCAGCACTGGGAGATCCGCAAGCCGGCCGCGCGCGGGCGCGGCGGCATGGTCGCCTCCCAGGCGCGCGGCGCGGCCGAGGCGGGCGTGGCCATGCTCGAGGCCGGCGGAAGTGCTGCCGATGCCGCGGTCGCGACCGCCTTCGCACTGGCGGCACTTGAGCCGTGGAATTCCGGCCTGGGCGGCATCGGCTTCGCCCAGGTGATGGCGCCGGGCCAGCCCTGCGAGACGCTGGATTTCGGGCCCGTCTCGCCGCGCAACCTGCGCCCCTCCGCCTATCCCATGACGGGCAAGATGAAGCTCGACCTGTTCCCCTGGCCGGAGGTCGCGGGCGACGTGAACGTGCACGGCCCGCTCTCCTGCGTGGTGCCGTCCTCGGTCGCGGGCTACGCCGCGCTGCACGCGAAGCATGGGCGCCTGCCGATCGCCGATGTGCTGGCACCCGCGGTCGCCTATGCGAAGCGCGGGTTGGCGCAGGACTGGTTCACCACGCTGAAGGTCGCGAACAGCGCATCCGTGCTGCGGCTCTATCCCGAGAGCGCGCGCATCTACCTGCCCAACGGCCTGCCCCCCGTCGCGCCCTACCAGGGCAGCCCCGGCTTCTTCAAGCTGGGCAACCTGGCTGCCACGCTGGAGCGGCTGCAGCAGGCGGGCCTGGATGATTTCTATCGCGGCGACATCGCGGCCTCGATCGCGGCGGATTTCGCCGCGCTCGAAGGTTTTGTCGGCGCCGAGGATCTCGCCGGTTGCACCGCGCGCTGGCTGCCGGCGCTGGAGCAGGAATGGCGCGGGCGGCGCCTGTTCCTCGCCAATGGGCTGACCGCGGCGCCGACCTTGAAGCGCGTCCTGGCCGGCATGCGCGATGCCGATTACGGCGGCGGCGCGCCATCCGCCGCGTGGTATGCGCGCCTCGCCGCCGAGACGCGCGCGGCCTATGCCGAGCGCCTCGCGGGCCTGGGCGATGCCGAGCCGCTGGCCGCGGAAAGCTGCACCACGCACCTGACCGCCGTCGATGGCGACGGGCTGATGGTCGCGATGACGACGACGCTGCTCTCGTCGATGGGCAGCCGCCTGGTGCTGCCGGGTTCGGGCGTGCTGATGAACAACGGCGTCATGTGGTTCGACCCGCGCCCCGAAGCGGCGAACGCGATCGCCCCGGCCAAGCGGCCGCTGTGCAACATGTGCCCGGTGATCCTCGCCGAGGGTGATGCGCCCATCATCGCCGCCGGCGCCTCCGGTGGCCGGCGGATCATGGCGGCGGTGTTCCAGATGCTGGCCTTCACCGCCGATTTCGGCATGGACCCGGAAGAGGCCGCGCACCACCCGCGCATCGACGTCAGCGGCCCCGAGGGTGTCACCGCCGACCGCCGCCTCTCGCCCGAGACCCGCGCGCTGCTCGCCGAGGGCGCGAGCGTGACCGAGGTGGAGCACGCCACCATGCCGGTGAACTTCGCCTGCCCGAACCTGATCCGCGTGATGCCCGATGGCGAGCGCGTCGGCATCACCGACGCCATGTCGCCCTGGAGCGCCGCGCTGGCTGAAACGTGAAAAGGCGGGGGACATGATCTCCGCCTACCTCGCCGGCCCTGACGTGTTCCTGCCCAACGCCGGCGCGCATGCGGCAGAAAAACTCGCCATCTGCGCGCGGCACGGCATCCGCGGCCTCTCGCCGCTGAACGAGGATATCGCGACGCTCGCCGCGATGGATGAGGCGGAGGCCTGGCGCGCGATCTTCGCTAAGGATGTCGCGATGATGGAGGCGGCCGACATCGTCATCGCGAACCTCACCCCGTTCCGCGGCGCCTCTGCCGATGCCGGGACGCTGGTGGAGCTGGGCTGGTTCCTCGGGCGCGGGCGGCCCGCCTATGGCTATACGAACAGCGCGCAACCCTTCGCGGCGCGCTCGGCCGCGCAAGTGGCCGCGGTGCCCGACCCGATGGCGGGCCTGACGGTCGGCGGCTTCGGCCTGCCCGACAACCTGATGATCGCGGGTGCGGTGCGCACCTTCCTCACGCCCGAGGATGGCCGAGACCTGGCCTTCGATTCACTTGCGGTGTTCGAGGCCTGCGTGCGCGCTGCCGCGGCGGATCAGAAGCTTGCGCTGTAGAGCAGCACCGCGGCCTGCGCCTCGCTCCGCCGCCCACCCTCGACCGTCTGGCGCGCGTCGAGGCTGATCGAGACCGGCCCCAGGATCTCGATCCCCGTCGCCGCGCCGATATCGAGCGTCGCGTTCACGCTGCGCTGGCGGATGTTGTCGGGCCGTCCGAGCTCGCGCGTGCTGCGCGCCGCCTGGACGTAGCTGAAGGCGAGGGCGCCGCGGCGCAGCGTGATCGCGCCGGTGGTCGACAGCGTGCGCCGTCCCGCAAATCCCTCCGTCGCATCGAGCCGGGCGATCTCGCCCATGCCTTCGAGGACCAGGTTCAGCGGCAGCTCGAAATGGCCGCGCAGAAAGGCGAGCCGGCCATCCTCGCGCCGCGCGCGCTCCGCGGCATTCGCATCCTGGCCTGGTTCGCGCCGCGTGTAGGAGAAGGCGTAGCCGAGCGTGCTGCCCTCCGCGCCCGGGATCTCGATGTCGCTGCCGGTCAGCGAGAGGGCGAAGCCGCCCATGCCCGGCGTGTTGTCGGCCCCGCCCAGGTCGCGGCCGTTGCGCCAACGCAGCCGCCCCTCGGGCGAGGTCCAGCGCGGATGCCCGACGCCGGCGGTGAGCAGCGAGGTGTCGGCGCGGAACACCTCGAATTGCAGGATGTGGATGCCGAAGTCGGGGTTGAGCGCGGTGAGCTCGCGGATGTCGAGCTGCACCCCGAAGCCGAGTTTTTCCCGCAGTTCGTATTCGGCCGCGAGGTCGGCGCCGTAGAGGCCGGGCGCGCGCTGCCATGCGACGCCGAAGCGCGGATGGATTTTTCCCCCGAAGAAGGTCCAGGTGCCGATATCCCAGCGCAGCACCAGCGTCTCCACCCAGGCCGCGTGCGCCGGCAGGCCCTGGCTCGCCGAAGTTTGCGGAACGGGTTCGGCGCGGAACAGCGCGGCGAGGGTGAAGCCCTCCGGGAAGGCCAGGTTGATGCCGAGGTCGGTGGCGCTGGTGGCGGTCTGCCGCCGCCCCAGTCCCTGCGCGCCGGCGCGCTCCATCACCGCGAGGCTGTCGAGCGAGCCGGAGATGGTGACCGGAAAGGCCGGGGCAGGGGGCGGTTCCGGCGGCGGTGCGGGCTGCGGCGTGGCGGCGGGGGCGAAGACTTCCGGCTGGAAGTCGAGGTCGTCCTCCTGCTGGCGCAGGGCGCGGCTGCCGCCGCTGCGCCCGACGCGCGCCTCGGCCAGCTCGGCGGTGACCAGCAGCGCGGCGAGGCAGGCGGCAAGCGCGCGCAGCACGGGGGCGGACAGCATCGATCGCATGGGCGCGAGCATCGCCTCGACGCCGCGATCTGTCTCGCGAAGATTCGACGCATGGCGCGCGGCAGACCAATCTGGCCCCAGCCGGAGACCCTCGCCCATGCCCGATACCGACCCCGCCCTGCTCTCCGCCGAGGCGATGGTGACCCATTTCGCGCGTCGCACCCTCAGCCCGGTGGAGGTGCTGAAAGCGGTGATGGAACGCGTCGCCCGCTTCAACCCCTGGGTGAACGCCTTCGCCTGCATGAACCCCCAGGCCCTGCGCGCGGCGGGCGAGAGCGAGGCGCGCTGGATGGCCGGCCGGCCGATCGGCCCGCTCGACGGCGTGCCGGCCACGGTGAAGGACCTGCTCAACATGGCGGGCCTGCCGACGCGGCGCGGCAGCCGCACCACCGAGGCGACGCCTGCCACGGAGCATGCGCCGGTGGTCCTCGGCCTGAAATCCGCGGGTACGGTGATCATCGGCAAGACGACGACGACCGAGTTCGGCTGGAAATCGCCCGGCGACTGCCCGCTGCACGGCATCACCCGCAATCCCTGGGACCGCGAGCGCACGCCGGGGGGCAGTTCCTCCGGCGCGGGGGCCGCGGGGGCGGCGGGGTTCGGGCCCTTGCATGTGGGCACGGATGCGGGGGGCTCGGTGCGCATTCCCGCCGCCTGGTGCGGGCTGGTGGGGCTGAAGCCGAGTTTTGGGCGGGTGCCGCAGTGGCCGCTGGGTGCCTTCGCCAATGTCGCCTGCGCGGGCCCGATGACGCGGGGCGTGCGCGATGCGGCGCTCATGCTCAACGTGATGGCGCGCTTCGATGCGCGCGATCCCTTCTGCCTGCCCGACGAGAAACGTGACTGGCGCGACGGCATCGAGGATGGCGTGCGCGGCCTGCGCGTGGCGCTGGTGCGGCGGTGGGGGTTCGACGCGCCGCTCGACGCGGAGGGTGAGGCGGCGCTCGCTTTGGCCGCGCGGGTCCTGGCCGATGCCGGCGCGGCGGTCGAGGAGGCCGACCCCGGTCTGCCGGACACGCGCGCGATCTTCGGCCGCGTCTGGGGCGTGGCACTGGCGAAGGTGGTGGCCGGCATTCCGCCCGAGCAGCATGGTCTGCTTGACGCGGGCATCCTCGAGGTCGCGGCACGCGAGGCGGGCATGTCGGCGGTGGATTTCCTCGCCGCCGATGCGCTGCGGATCGAGGCGGCGCATGCGATGGCGCGGTTCCACCAGCGGTACGACCTGGTTCTGACGGCCGCGACCCCGACGGCGGCCTTGCCGATCGGCGGCCCGGTGATCGATGCCGCGCAGGCGCTGTGGCGGGATTGGGCCCCTTGGACCTTCGCCTTCAACCTGACGCGCCAGCCGGCGATCACTGTGCCGATTGGCCTTGACGAGGCCGGCCTGCCGCGCGCGGTCCAGTTGGCGGCAGCGCTCTACCGCGACGACCTCGTCTTGAAGGCCGCCCGCGTTCTGGAGCACGCCGTGACGCTGCCGCCCCCTCCCATGGTCAGCGCCAAGGAATAAAAATAAAAGAATGGGGTCCGGGGAAATTCCTTTCCCCGGCGCTTTCTTCTTCCCGCGGAGTCTCGCCATGCGTCTCGTCACCTACAAGCGCCCCGGCAACATCGGCGAGCGCATCGGGGCCCTCGATGCGGAGGGGGCGGTGCGTGACCTGGCCGCCGTCGACCCCGCCGTCTCGTGGGACAACATGCCCGCGCTGATCGCCGGCGGTGCCGCGATGCTGGAGCGCGCGCAGGCCGCCGCGCTCAAGGCGCCGGTGGTGCCCAACGCCATCCTGATGGCGCCGATCCCGCGCCCGCCGAAGAACGTGTTCTGCGTGGGCAAGAACTACCACGAGCATGCGAAGGAGTTCGCGGGCTCCGGCTTCGATGGCGGGGCGAAGGATGTGGTGCCGCCGTTCCCGGTGGTGTTCACCAAGCCGCACACCGCGATCATCGCGCAGGGTGAGCCGATCCTGGGAGATCTCGATCCGACCGCGGGGCTCGACTACGAGGGCGAGCTGGCGGTGGTGATCGGGCAGGGCGGGCGCGGCATCGCGCATGCCGACGCGATGAAGCACGTGTTCGGCTACACCATCGTCAACGACGTGACCGCGCGGCACCTGCAGAAGCGGCACAGCCAGTGGATCCTGGGCAAGGGGCTGGACAGTTTCTGCCCGATGGGTCCCGCGATCCTGACCGCCGACGAGGTGCCCGACCCCGGCGCGCTGATGGTCACCACCTGGGTGAATGGCGAGCAGCGGCAGCACGCGCCGGTCTCCGACCTGATCTTCGACATCCCGACGCTGATCGTCGCGATCTCGGCCGCCATCACGCTCGAGCCTGGCGACGTCATCGCGACCGGCACGCCGGCGGGGGTGGGCATCGGGTTCAACCCGCCGCGCTTCCTCGCCAAGGGCGACGTGGTGCGCATCGAGATCACCGGCATCGGCGTGCTGGAGAATACCGTCGCATGAACCGGCTGCTCGACGGCTATCGCCGCTTCCGGGCCGAAACCTGGTCCTCAGCGCGCGCGCACTACGAGGCGCTGACGCTGGGCCAGAACCCGGCGACGATGGTGATCGCGTGCTCGGACAGCCGCGTCGATCCGCAGACGGTGTTCGGTGCGGCACCGGGCGAGCTGTTCGTGGTCCGCAATATCGCCGCCCAGGTGCCGCCCTATGCGCCGGATGGCGGGTGCCACGGGACCAGCGCGGCGCTGGAGTACGGGGTGCGGGTGCTGAAGGTGCGGCGCATCGTGGTGCTGGGCCACGCGCTGTGCGGGGGCGTGCGCGGCATCGTCGAGGGCGTGCCGCCGGAGGCCAGCGATTTCGTGGGTCCCTGGGTGGGGATGGCGCACTCCATCCTAGAATGCATCCCCGTGGGGCTGAGCGGCGAGGCGACGCTCACCTGGGGCGAGGAGGCGGCGGTGCGGCTGTCGCTCGCCAACCTGATGACCTTTCCCTGGATCGCCGGGCCGGTGGCGTCGGGGGAGCTTGAGCTTGCCGGCTTCCGGTTCGGCATCCATGACGGCGTGCTGTCGGAATTGCGCGGCGCGGCCTTCGTGCCGGTGTCCTGAGGGAATTGCCATGATGACCATCACCCGCCGCGCCGCGCTGGGCGCCCTGAGCCTCGCCGCAGCGCCTGGCGCCCGCGCACAGGGCGAATTCCCCGGCCGCCCGGTGACGATGGTGGTGGCCTTCCCGCCGGGCGGCCAGGCGGATGTGGTGGCGCGCCCGGTCGCGGCCTCGCTGGAGCGGCAATGGCGCGTGGCGGTGCCGGTGCAGAACCGCCCGGGCGCGGCCGGCGAGATCGGCAATGCCTCGGTCGCGCGCGCGGCGCCGGATGGGCTGACGGTGCTGATGGCGTTGTCCTCGGTGGTGGTGCTGCCCGAGGCGGCGCGGCTGTTCGGCCGGGCGCCGGCCTATACGCTGGACCAGCTGCAGCCGCTCGCACTGGTGACGGCGGACCCGGTGCTCCTGGCGGTGCCGGCGGCCGCACCCTGGCAGACGCTGGAGGAGTTTCTGGCGGATGCCAAGCGGCGGCCGGGGGCGATCCCGTTCTCGTCGTCGGGCAATTACTCGGCGCTGCATCTGCCGATGGCGATGCTGGCGGCGGCGGCGGATGTGGAACTGCTGCACGTGCCGTTCCAGGGCGGCGGGCCGGCGCTGACGGCGCTGCTGGGCGGCCAGGTGCAGGCGCTGGCCTCGGGCCCTGGGCCCATCGCGCCGCACGTGCGGGATGGAAGGCTGCGGGTGCTGGCGAGCTGGGGGGCCAACCCCATCGCCGGGCTCGAGCAGGTGCCGACGCTTCTGTCCAAGGGCTTTGCCGGCGTCGAATACTACATCTGGTGCGGCGCCTACGCGCCAGCCGCGACGCCGGAGCCCATCGCCGCGCGACTGCGCGCGGGGTTTGCGGCCGCAGTTCAGGATGGCGACGTGGTACGCGCGCTGACGGCGGCGGGGAGTGCCATCGACTTCAGGGAAGGGGACGCCTTCGCGCGCTTCGCGGCCGCGGATGCGGCGCGGCTGGCAGCCGTGGTGCAGCGGATCGGGCGGATCGATTGAGATCCGGCCCGCGTCACCGGGCGCGGCCCGAACGACGGCAGCCGCTCGTCCAGGGCTTGAAGGCTGCGTTTCAGGCCCGAAATCATGACACTGCCGAGACGCTGGCATTCTTGCCTTTGAACGCTCGGTGTCAAAGGATCGCCATGTCCTCCCGTTTTCGGCTCTGCGCGCTGATTTTTGCCTCCATTGCCGCACCCGCGGTGGGTTTCGCGCAGCCGGCCCCAAGCGCCGAGGTTCGCATGAACGAGCTTGGCTCCGAGAATGCGCGCCTCGCGCAGCGCATCGGAACCTATGACGTCGTCCTGACATCCTGGTCTGCGCCCGGGGCGGAGCCGACGACGATCCGGGCCGTGGCCGAGCGGACCACGGTGGGCTCCATCCTCCAGGAGGTCATCACCTTCCCGCCGGGACCACCCGGGTCCGACTTTCGGCGGATCGACTATCTCAGCTTCAACCGCGTCGAAGGCCGTTGGAAATACGTCTCGATGGATGCTCGCTTCCCGGTAGGCATCATGTGGGCGACCAGTTTCGGACGCGGGCAGGACGGGCGCTTCACGGTCGTCTTCGAACCCTTCGCCCTTGCGGGTCCGGGCGCGGGGGTGACCGGCCAGATGGTGTCGATGGACCAGGCGGTCATCGAGCTCGATGCCGACCACGACGCCAAGGAGCAGCGCTTCATGCTCGCGGACGGGACCGGCGTGATGTGGCTCGCGAACCGGTACGCCTACACGCGCCGGCGCTGAACGGGCCGATGCACGCGCCGTGAGTGCGTTATTGCGGCCGTAGCACCACGCTCCCGCCGCCGGTCCCGCGCCCATCCAGCCGTAGCACCAGCCCATCCCGCCAGGCCGGCAGCAGATCGCGCCAATGCCGACTCATCGGATGGCCGGATTGCCCGGACGCGATCACCGCCAGCGTGCCGTCGGGATCGGAGAGGTCGAACACCGCGCGCAATCCGGCGCCGTGGATGGCGGTGAAATCCTCGCCGCGGAATCCAGCCCGCAGCAAGGTGTCGCCATCGCCGGAGGCCGGGACCTCCATCCGCGTCAACGCCGCGAGTGCGGGGATGAAGCGCAGCATCGGATGCTCGAACCGCGCCGCATGGGCCGCGCCCCAGCGCCAGGCGGCGGGGTCGGGGCCCTGTTCTCGGCTGATGGCGCGCACCGCCTCGCCCAGCGCCGTCGCCGCCAGCGGCCCGCAGCCGGCCGCGCCGCACCAGTGGGCGAGGCGCCCGTCCAGCACCGCGGCGAGGAATTCCTGGCTCGGGGCGTGGACGTCCTCCGCCAGCCCGGCCGTGCGCATCACCCAGCGCCCGAAGCGCTCCATAAAGGCGTTGAAGATCAGCGGCTGCGGCAGCGCGGCACTCGCCTGCCCATCCCAGGCGAGCAGCAGGTCGAGCGCCGCACCCGCCGCCCCCTCCGGGCGGGGCATGGTCGCCAGCGCCGGCAGCATCGCGCGCGCGAAGAGCGAGAGCGTGTCCACCTGCATCGCCGCGAAATCGGCCGTGCTGTGCTGCGGCCGCGCGTTGAGCAGCGCCATGGCGCGCTGAAAGCGCCAGCTGCCGGGAAAGCTCGCGGCGAGGAAGACCGGATGGTCCGGCGGCGAGGGCCGGTTGTTGGCGTTGGCGAGCAGGCCGGAGGTGGGGTTCTCGACATGGGGCATGGCGTCGAACGGCACGAAGCCGGACCAGCCCTGGCCCGGGTTCCAGCCCTCGAAGGGCCGGGTGCCGTCGCCCGAGCGGCGGAGCGGCGTGCGGCCGGTAAGATACATCGCGATCTCGCCCGAGCGCGCGGCGACCATCATGTTCTGCGGCGGCGAGGTGATGAGGGCCGCCGCCGCGCGCGCATCGGCGAGCGTGGTGCCGCGGTTGAGCGCGAGCAGCCCGGCCGCCGCGGTGTCGTTGGGCGCGAGGTTCGCCATGGCCATCGCGATCATCAGCCCGTCGGCGCGCGGGGCCGGGTCGAGGTCGGTCAGCACCGGCCCGTGGCGGGTCTCGCGCACGGTCAGCGTCTCGCTCGGCGCACCGCGAATGGCGATGGTCTCGGTGCGCGTGGTGAAGGCGCGCGGCCCCTGCGGCGTGGCGTAGCCGGTGCCCGCCGCGCGCTCATAGACCAGGTCCTGGGTGTCGGACTGGGTGGTGGTGAAGCCCCAGGCGAGGTCGCGGTTGCGCCCGATCACCACGAAAGGCGTTCCCGGCGCCGTCGCCCCCGCGAGGAAGCGCCCCTCCGGCAGCTCGATGCGCGCGAGGTACCACAGGATGGGCGCGGAGAAGGCGAGGTGGGGGTCGGAGGCCAGCATCGGCGCCCCGCCCGCCGCCCGCGCCGCGGTGACCGCCCAGGCGTTGGAGGCCGAGGCCGGCAGCGGCGCGTCGATGCCGAAGACCGGGATCTGCGCGGCCAGGCGATCCAACCCCGGCAGCGCCGCGCGCTGCTCGGCCTCGTCCGGGCGGCCCTGGGTGGTGTCCCTCGGCCAGAGCTCGGCGATGCGCTCGGGCGGCAGGCGGCCGACCAGGCGCATCCGGTTCATTTCCTCGCGCCAATTGCCCGACAGCCACAGCCCCATCACCTTGGCCCAGAGCAGGCTGTCGGCGGGCCGCCAGGGCTCGGGCGCGCCGAGGATGAGGAATTCGGGCGCGGCGAAGCGGCCATGCGCCGTGATCCAGGCATTCACGCCCTCGGCATATTGCGTGAGCGCTGCGCGCGTGGGTTCGGGCAGGGTGGCGAAATCGGCCTCCGCGCGCTGGGCGAGGCCCAGCAGGCGGGTGAAGCGGTCCAGACGCAGCGTGGCGGTGCCGGCGATCTCGGATAGCCGCCCGGTGGCGCCGCGGCGCATCATCTCCATCTGGAACAGCCGGTCGCGCGCGTGCATCCAGCCAAGCGCACGGTTGCCATCGGCTTCGGTGGACGCGCGGATGAGCGGGATGCCGTACGTGTCGAGCGTGACGGCCACGGGGGCGTCGAGCGTGGGGATCCGCACCTCGGCATGCTCGGGCGGCAGCGTCCACCAGACGAGGCCCACGGCGGCCGACACCGCGACCGGGATCAGCAGGGCGAGGGCGAGCACGCAGCGGCCGAGAAAGCGGAACAGGAATGCCATGCGGCTAGCATGGGGCGGCGGAGGAGGGTCGCAAACCCTCGGTCGGATGAATTCTGAGCCGCTGCGGTGCTGAGTCTCAGTCTGCGTAGGCGCCGGAGGCCTCAATGACCGGGCGCCAGCGCGCCACCTCCTCGGCGAGGAAGGCGCGGTGGAAGGCGATGGTCGCGCGCTCCTCGGTGGCGGGGTCGGTCAGCAGGTCGGCGAAGCGGCGGCGCAGGGCGGGGTCGGCCATGGCGCCCCGCAAGGCGGCCGAGAGCCGTTCCTGGATGGGCTCGGGCGTGCCGGCGGGGGCGTAGAAGCCGTGCCAGGTGGACATGGCGATGGTGGGAAAGCCCGCCTCGGCGGTGGTGGGGATGGTGGGCAGGCCGGGCAGGCGGGCGGGGCTGCTCACACTGAGCGCGCGCACCCGGCCGTCGCGGATGAAGGACACTGTGTTGGTCGCCTGGTCGCAGAGCAGGTCGACGCGGCCGGCCATGAGTTCGGCGATGGCCGGCGCGGTGCCGCGGAAATTCACCATGGTCGCCTGCGTGCCGGCCGCGCCCTGGACCAGCAGCGCGCAGAGGTTGGCGGCCGAGCCCAGCCCGGCGGCGGCGAAGTTCACGGCATCGCCGCGCTGGCGCAGGTCCGCCATCGCGCCGCGCATGTCCTCGGCGGGAAAGTCGGTGCGCGCGACCACCGTCATCGCCGCATCGGAGACGAGGCCCAGCGGGGCAAAGCTGGTGAGCGGGTTGTAGGACAGGCGGCGGTAGAGCGTGGCCTGCGACGCCAGGCCGATATTGTTGATCAGCAGGGTGTAGCCATCGGGCCTGGCCAGGGCGACGCGGGCGGGACCGGTCGTGCTGCCGCCGATCGCTTCCACCACCACCGTGTTGTTCAGTTGGCGCCCGAGCGCCTCGGCGGTGATGCGGGCGATGGTGTCCGTGGGACCGCCCGCGGCACCGGCGGCAACGATGGTGATGGGCCGGCTGGGGTAGGGTTGCGCCAGCGCGTGCAGCGCGACGAGGGCGAGCGGGATGGCGGCGATCGCGGCGCGGCGCAGCATGGGCGTCCTCCTCGTCTAGGCCGGTTGGTCCGGGCCTTCGGGAGGCAGTCTGGAACGGAAGCCCTACAGGGTGAAGAGGCGCCCGTGCCGGGCCAGCGGCGCGGTCGGTGCACCGGCCGCGCGCAGCGCGCCCCAGAGCGACACGGCGATGGAATCGAGCACCGGGACGCCGGTCTCCGCCTCGATGGCGGCAGCCCCTTCGGTGCCGCGGAAATTGGTGCAGTGGATGATGATGGCGTCCGGCCGCTCCGCCGCGACCTCGCGGACCAGGGCGTCCACCTTGGCGGCGGGATGGCCGGCGAAGCTGAAATTGCCCGGGTCCTCCAGATGGCGCTCGGCGATGGTGGCGATGCCGGCGGCGGCGAAGTTCGCGACGATGGCGTCCTGGATCTCCGCAAGGTAGGGCGTCACCAGCGCGATGCGCCGGGCGCCGAGGGCGGCCAGCGCGTCGTGCAGCGCGAGTGTGGCGGTGATGCAGGGCAGGCCGGTCGCGGCTGTGGCCGCGGCACAGAAGGCGCGGTCGGCGTCCAGGCCGAGCCAGGACCCCGAGGTGCCGTTCCAGCACAGCGCATGGACCTGTGCGTCGGCCAGGAACTCGGCGGCAGCGACCATCGGCGCGGTGTCGAACTGCGCGTTGAGCGCCGGGTCCATGCCGATGCGCAGCACCCGCAGCCGCTGGAAATGCGCGGTAGTGTGCGGCGTGCCCGCCAGCAGCCAGGCCGTCGCGGGCTCCAGCACGGTGTTGGAGGAGGGCGTGAGCATGCCGAGGCGGGTGCCCCCCATCCGTGCCGCGTCATCGTGCATGAAGGCTGTCTCCAGGGGCGTTCCACCCGGCCGATGAACCAAACATCCCGCGGATGCAAGCACGCGTGGCGCGCCTGGTCTTGCGGCTCAGGCGTGATGCATGAACGCCGCACTGACCGAGGCCCGCGCGATCAGGCTGCGCAGCGCGGGGTTCTCATGCCCATCCTGCGCGGTCAGCGCCTCCATCGGGCAGAAGAACTCGTGCCCATGGGCCACCTGGTGCCGGGCGAAGCCTTCGTAGTTCTTCCCCCGCAGCCCGTAAATCACGCGCAGGTCGCGCACCGGCAGGATGAGCGCCTGGGTCGGCTCGTGCTTGTGCAGCCCGACGATGCGCCAGCGCGGCGTGCCGGGCGGGAAGCCGTCCACAGGCTGGTCCTCGGTGTCGTTGAACAGCCAGGGCAGCGGGCAGCAGACCTGGAGCGAGCAGGTGCTGGGCGCGAAGCGGGCGCGCTTGTCGAACATGTTCTGCGTGGTCGAGCAGGCCTCGATGCAGAGGATGTCCACATAGGGATCGTCCGGGTTCGGCCCGAAACAGAGCCACAGCCCGTCCGGGATGGTGCGCATGTTCCGGCTGCCGGGCAGCTTCAGGTAGGGCTGGGAGGTGATGTCGTTGCCCGGGCGCCCGCGCAGCCAGCGGCCCGGGAAGGGTGCGCCGGGTGGGTGCTGCGGCCAGGCTTGCAGTCGGGTGCGCACGAGGTTGTCAAAAGGCTTGGGACCGAAAGGGCGGGAGATTGCGTTCATAGGTTGAGTTCTCACAAAGATTTGCAACTCAGAGATTCATCATTCGTTATAATTTGGAACAAAATCAAGAGACTTTCGAATGATGCTATCAAGGTTTTTCCCGCATAAGTTGTGTTCAGAATCAAATCGAATCAATTGAGTCATGCATGAATCAGCAGCCAACCCGCAGCCAGCCGCTAGCCAATAGAACGCACGCGAGATGACGCCTCCCGCGTGGTTCTTCGTTTCTGTTCTGATGTGATTTCGTTCCGGACTGGATCCGGTCAGTCGCGCTGCATGGGCCGGCGCGACGACGGCGAGCAATTTGGGGGGTGAACCCACCCCCCAATGCTTGCTCAGGCGCGGGCGTCGAGCTTCACGTAGTCGCGCGTGGTTGCACCCGTATACACCTGCCGCGGGCGGCCGATGCGCTGGGTCGGGTCCTCCATCATCTCTTTCCACTGGCTGACCCACCCGACGGTGCGCGCCACGGCGAAGATCACCGTGAACATCGACGTCGGGATGCCCATCGCCTTGAGGATGATGCCCGAGTAGAAATCGACGTTCGGGTAGAGCTTGCGCGAGATGAAATACTCGTCCGTCAGCGCGATGCGTTCGAGTTCCATCGCGAGCGGCAGCAGCGGCTCGTCGTTGACGCCGAGCTCCTTCAGGACCTCGTCGCAGCTCTGCTTGAGGATCTGCGCACGCGGGTCGAAGTTCTTGTACACGCGATGGCCGAAGCCCATCAGTTTCACGTCGGAGTTCTTGTCCTTCACCTTCGCGATGAAGGCGGGAATGTTGTCGACATGGCCGATCTCGGCCAGCATCTTCAGCACCGCCTCGTTGGCACCGCCATGGGCGGGGCCCCACAGCGCCGCGATCCCGGCCGCGATGCAGGCGAAGGGGTTCGCCCCGGTCGAGCCCGCGAGGCGCACGGTCGAAGTGGACGCGTTCTGCTCGTGGTCCGCATGCAGGACGAGGATGCGGTCCATCGCGCGCGCGAGCACCGGGGAGACCTCGTAGGGCTCGGCCGGCACCGAGTTCAGCATGTGCAGGAAGTTCGCCGCGTAGCTGAGGTCGTTGCGCGGATAGATGAAGGGCTGGCCGAGCGCATACTTGTACGCCCAGGCGGCGATCGTGGGCACCTTCGCGATCAGCCGGAAGGCCGAGATGCGCCGCACCTCCGGGTCATGGATGTCGAGGCTGTCGTGGTAGAAGGCGGCGAGTGCGCCGACCACGCCGCACATGACGGCCATCGGGTGGGCGTCGCGGCGGAAGCCGTTCAGGAAATTCCGGATCTGCTCGTGCAGCATGGTGTGGCGCGTCACGCCGGTGGTGAATTCGGCAAGCTCCGCCGGCGAGGGCAGCTCGCCATGCATGAGCAGGTAGGCGACCTCGACGAAGTCGCTCTGCTCGGCCAGCTGCGCGATCGGGTAGCCGCGGTAGAGCAGGATGCCCTCGTCGCCGTCGATATAGGTGATCTTGCTGTCGCAGGCGGCGGTACCGCCATAGCCGGGGTCGTAGGTGAAGACGCCGAGCTCGTTGTACAGCTTGCGGATATCGGCGACCTGCGGGCCGAGCGTGCCGCTGACCAGCGGCAAGGTCAGGCTCTTGTTGGTGCCGTCGAGCGTCATGGTCACGGATTTATAGGCCGGCTGGCTCATGGCATGGATCCTTGGCGAGGGCGCGGCTGGCGGCCGCATGTTGCACCGCACGATATCGGCAGGCGGGCCGAAATGGCAAACCTGACAGGCCGTTAACCAAGCCCCACGAAGCGGTGCGCCTAGCGCTGCGTCCAGGCCGGGGTGGTGCCCGCCCACAGGCCGCGCGCCGCGCGCCGGGCCTCCTGCTCGACCAGCCGCAGGCTCGCGCCATCGGCCGCCGCGAAGCCGGATGCCACGAGGCCAGCATTGAGATCGAGCCCGCCAGCGCTGCAACTGCCCAGGCCGCGGCCGAAGCTATCCCGGCCGGAGACGCGGCAGATCACCGGGCGGCCGGCGATGAGCCTGGCGAGGGCAGCGGCGGCGGCATCCCCGCAATCGAACCGCGCCCCGCCCGCGTCGCGGCAGCTCTGCCCCCGCTCGGGCGCGTCGAGATTGGCCAGGCGGAGGACGCGTTCACCCAGGCGCAGGGTCTCGCCATCGACGATCCGCACGTCGCCAAACTGCGCCGACCACTCCTGCTCGCGCGGCGCCGAACCGAACAGGTTCGTCGGCAGGCCAAGTCCCAGGAGCAGGGAGGTGAGGGCGGCGACCGTGAACACGGCGAAAGCCCCGCCAAGGCGTCTGGCGGAGGGTGCAGGGCGGAATATCCGGCGTCTCGGCAACATCGAGCAGCTCCGAAGCGGTCAGCGTAACAGTATACCGCAATGCGGCAGACATCTCACTGAAACGTGAATGGCGGCTACCAGAAGGGTCCGGCAGCGTCAAGCGCGGTCCAGGTATCCTCGGCATCCCGACGGATTCGCACCGCCTGAGCCTGCGCCCATCCGGTCACGACACCGATGGCGAAGGACCGCTCTGCGCGGCCATTGGCCAGTGACTGCGCCAGATTGGACGCCACTGTCGCGTCATTGGCAAGCCCCAGCGCCTCCTGCAAGGCCGCCAGGCGCTTCTGGAAACGTCGCGTTCGGCGCGGGGCAAACAGGGGTGCGAAGAGTTCCGCCGCGTAGCGCAGGCGCTTCGCGTCCAGCCGCATCTCGTGCAGGCGCTCCCCGTCCATCGCCTCCATCCCGGCGGCGTCGCGGGCGAGCCCCTTCCAGCGGCGGCCGAGCAGGTGGGCGCCGAACGCCTCGAGCGGCGTGGCCTGCAGCGCCAGCGCATCCGCCGATGCGCCCTCGCGCCAGGCGAGGGTCGCCGGAAACGCCGCCAGCTCCCAGGCGATGGCGCGATACCCAGGCCCCGCGAGGAAAGCCTCGAGCGCGACATAGGCTTCCTGCCGGCGCTGCTCGGCGGCGTCGAGGAACTGCGCGATCGGGCGGTTGCCGGGCATCGCCTCGGCCACCTGGGCGCCGAGACCGCGGGTGAAGACGTCCCAGTCCCGCGCCGGGCCAAGATAGGCGAGCAGGGTCTTGAGACCGTCCTCCAGCGCGCGCGGCGCCGGTCCGTCGGCGGCCTTGCGCATCAGCTTGAGCATCGAGCGCAGGCGGCGCAGCCCGACACGCATCTGGTGCACGCCCTCGGGCCCGGCATCGGCGCCGACCAGGGGGGCCATCGCGAGCACCGCATCGGCGAGATGCCCGCTCGCCTGGGCCAGGGCGTCGGCCACCGTCTCCGCCGTCGCGAGATCGGGCGCGCCGCGCCGGCGCGGCCGGGCGGGGATGCCGTGGGCCAGCGCCCGGGCTTCCTCGGCGAGGCTCGCGAGCGGGGGCAGGGCGGGCAGCTCGGCCGCGATCGCCTGGATCATGGCGACGACGGCGCCGGGCGGCCCGGTGAGCGTGAGGCGCGCGATCTCGCGCTCGGCAGCCACCGCGCGCAGCTTGCCGGTGCGCAGGATGGCGGTGACCGGTCCGGCCGGGTCGTCGAGGGTGAAGCTCAGCCGGCGGCCGTCGAAGGCGGCGATCGAGATGTAGGGCGCCTCGGGCGCGCATTCGGGCAGCGTCTCGATCGGCAGGGTCTCGGGCGCGGCGCCGGGGTGGCTCGCACCGTGCGGGGCGGGCAGGGCGCGGATCAGGCTGCGCTGCCCGCGCGGCGATTGCTCCAGCGCGAGGCCCTCGGCCGCGAGCGTCCCGGTCGGGGTGTCGAGCCAGAGCAGGCTCTCGGCTGCGCCGCGGCTGCGCCCGTTGCGCCGGGCCGCGATCGCCGGCAGGCGCGACAGGCGCGCGGCATCCTCGGGCGGTAGCGCAACCTCGAGCGTGAGGCTCGCCGCCGCCGGCGGTTCGGGCGGCGGCGGGATCTCGATGATCTCGGCCGTCGGCACGTCCTGGTCGGGCATGCTCAGCCCGCCATCTCGGGCAGGTCGGCGGGGGGGAGGAAGCGGACCAGGCGGCCGCCGCCGGTCTCCAGCTGCGGCCAGGGCAGGGCGACGGAGTATTCCGCGAGGCCACAGGTCGGGTAGGCATCGGCCAGGCGCAGCGCCGGCGCGCTGGCAAGGCCACCGGGGCCAGGGAGCGCGAGGGCCAGGTCGTGCAGGCCGGGGTTGTGGCCGATCAGCAGCACGGAGCGCACCGTCTCCGGCACCCGGCGGACCAGCTCGAGCAGGCGCGTCCAGGGAGCGAGGTAGAGATCGTCCATCGGCATGATGATCGGGCTGTCCGGCAGCGGGGCCAGCGCCTCCAGCGTCTGCAGCGTCCGCCTGGCCGAGGAGACCAGCACCACGTCGGGGGAAAGGCCCAGCTCACGCATGGCGCGCGCCATGCCCGATGCGGCGCGTTTGCCGCGCGCATTCAGGGGGCGGGCGTGGTCGGGCAGCTTCGGGTCATCCCAGGATGACTTGGCGTGCCGCAGCAGGAGC
Organism: Plastoroseomonas arctica; assembly: GCF_018128965.1. Taxonomy (GTDB): domain Bacteria; phylum Pseudomonadota; class Alphaproteobacteria; order Acetobacterales; family Acetobacteraceae; genus Plastoroseomonas; species Plastoroseomonas arctica. The sequence continues at coordinate 36,610 of NZ_JAAEDH010000013.1, read as the reverse complement.
AGTTGGCGCATGGGGCGCGATCATGCCATGCGCGCCGCGCCCTGTCGCGCCCCGACCGACGCGCCTGCCGCGCAACGCTCGGTTACGAAGGCTTGACGCGACGGCGATCGCGCGCAGTTTGCCCTCGCGTGGGCCGGATCGATGGCCGCGGTGGCGGAAGGCGAGGCGATGATGGCGATGGGCGATGGCGAGGTCATCCAGGAGCGGTCGCGCGGCACGCGGCGCCGCGCGGTCCTCGCGGCCCCGGCGCTGCTGCTGGCGGCCCGCGCACGCGCCGAGGAGGGCGACTTCAGCTTCCGTGTGATGCGCCGCGGCGAGCAGGTCGGCACCCACACCGTCCACTTCGCCCAGGCCGGGCGCGAGCGCGTTGCGACCTCGGAATTCCTCGTCGTGCCGCGCGTGCTGGGCATCGTCGTCTACCGCTTCGAGCATCGCTACGAGGAGGTGACGGAGGGCGGGCGCTTCCGCCGCGTGACGTCGCGGCTCAACCGCAACGGCCGCATCGTGGAGGTGCGCGGCGAGGCGGTGGCGGGCGCGGTGCTGCTGGACGGCACCGAGGGCCCGCAGCGCCTGCCGGCCGAGGCCGCGCCGCTGTCATGGTGGGAACCGCAGAGGCTGGGGCGGGTGCCGATCTTCGGCACCACGACGGGCAAGCTGCTGGCGATCACCTGGGAAGTCGGGCGCGAGGCGCGTGTGTGCCATGGCGAGGTGGAGGCGGTGGCGCGCTACGACGCGGCCGGCCGCTGGGTCGGCTTCTCCGCGCGCGGCGAGGATGGCAACGACATCGAATACGCCCCCGCATGAGTGGCGCGCTGCGCGTGGTGCTGGGCGACCAGTGCTCGCATTCGCTCTCGGCGCTGGATGGCCTGGATCCCGCCCGCGACACGGTGCTGATGATGGAGGTGCAGGAGGAGTGCACCTACGTCCCGCACCACGCGCAGAAGATCGTGCTGGTGCTCTCCGCCATGCGGCATTTCGCGGCCGAGCTGGAGGCGCGCGGCGTGCGCATCGCCTATGTGCGCCTCGATGATGCGGACAATTCCGGCAGCTTTTCGGGCGAGGTCCTGCGCGCCGCGCGGCGCCTGAAGCCCGACGCGATCATCTCGACCGAGCCCGGCGAATGGCGCGTGCGCGAGGCGATGCGCGGTTGGGAGGCGGCGACGGGCGTGCCGGTGGAGATCCGCGCCGATACGCGCTTCCTGTGCAGCCTGGATGGCTTTGCCGGCTGGGCGAAGGGGCGCAAGCAGCTGCGCATGGAGTTCTTCTACCGCGAGATGCGCGCCAGGACCGGCCTGCTCATGGAGGGCGACGAACCCGCCGGTGGGGCCTGGAACTACGACGCGAAGAACCGCCGCCCGCTGCCGCGCGACGTGGCACCGCCGCGCCCGCAACGCTTCCCGCCCGATGCCGTCACGCGCGCGGTGATGGCGCTGGTCGCCACCCGCTTCGGCGCGCATTTCGGCGCGGCCGAGGATTTCGACTGGCCGGTCACCGCGGCGGATGCGCGCGCCGCACTCGATGATTTCGTCGCCCATCGCCTCTCCCAGTTCGGCGACTATCAGGACGCGATGGCCGAGGGCGAGGCGACGCTGTTCCACGCGCTGATCTCCACCAGCCTCAATGCCGGGCTGCTGCTGCCGGGCGAATGCTGCCACGCGGCCGAGGATGCCTGGCGCGACGGGCAGGCACCGCTCAACGCCGTGGAAGGCTTCATCCGCCAGATCCTCGGCTGGCGCGAATATGTGCGCGGGCTCTACTGGCTGAAGATGCCAGGCTATGCGCAGACCAACGCGCTGGAGGCCACCCGCCCGCTCCCTGAATTCTACTGGACCGGCGACACGCCGATGGCCTGCCTGCGCGCCGCCATCACCCAGACGCGCGACCGCGCCTACGCCCACCACATCCAGCGCCTGATGGTGACCGGGAATTTCGCGCTGATCGCGGGGCTCGATCCCGTCGCGGTGAACGCATGGTACCTGGTGGTCTACGCTGACGCCTATGAATGGGTCGAGCTGCCGAACACCCATGGCATGGCGCTGTTCGCCGATGGCGGGGTGATGGCGTCAAAGCCCTACGCGGCCTCGGGCGCCTACATCAACCGGATGAGCGACCATTGCCGCGGCTGCGCCTTCGACGTGAAGAAGGCGGTCGGCGCCGATGCCTGCCCGTTCAACGCGCTGTACTGGGATTTTGTCGCCCGCCACGCGGAGCGTTTCGCCAAGAACCCGCGCATGGCGATGCCGCTGATGGGGCTGCGCAGAATGGCGCCGGCCAAGCTGCGCGACATCCGCGCCCAGGCAGCGGCTTTCCTCGAAAGCGATCTGATGAAGGGGTACACGTGATGGCCGAGAATGAATGGATGCGCCTCACCGCCGCCGAGCTCAACGCGCGGGCCAAGGCCGGCGCAATGGTGATCGTGCCGGTGGCCTCGCTGGAGCAGCACGGGCCGCATCTGGCGACCGGCGTCGACATCCTCTGCGCGACGGGCGTCGCCGCCCGCGTCGCCGCGATCCTGGGCGAGGAAGCGGTGGTCACGCCGTGCATCTGGACCGGCCTCGCCGAGCACCACATGGCCTTCGGCGGCACGGTGACGCTGGACTACGCCGCCTTTTTTGGGGTGATCCGCGGCGTGGTGCGATCCGCGGCACGGGCCGGCTTCACCCGCGTGATGCTGCTCAACGGGCATGGCGGCAATGCCGAGGCCGTCGCTGTCGCGGGTTCGGAACTCTCCATCGAGCTGGGCATCCCCGTGGCGGCGGGCACCTATTGGCACATCATCGGCGACGCCTTCGCGCCGGTGCTGGAGACGCAGGGCAACGTCATGCACGCCTGCGAGGCCGAGACCTCGATGGTGATGGCGCTGGCGCCGGGCTGCGTGCGGCCCGAAATGCTGCCCGAGGCGCATGGCCCGATGACGACGCGCGTCGAGGGCCAGCCGGCCAACCTCTACCGCCGCAAAAGCTTCGCCGCGATCACCCCGAGCGGTGTGGTCGGCGATGCCCGCACCGCCAGTGCCGAGAAGGGCGAGAAGCTGCTGGCGATCGCGGCGGAGAAGATCGCGGCGATGCTGCGCAACCCGCTGCTCTGGTGATTCAGAAGGGCAAATCCACCCAGCTGAGGTGCCCGCCCTTACCCGCCCCCGTGTCCAGGAATACGGCATTACCCTCCCGGTAGGGCAGCCCGTCGCGGCTGCGCACCTCGTGCCCGCAATAGACGGTGAGGCCCGCGGGGATACGCACGATCCATTCATGCAACCGCTCCGGAAACCCGTCCGCACGCAGGCGGCCGGTGACCTGGCCGAACAGGGCGCGCGTCACCACGCCATCCGGCTTGCGCGCGCCGGCATCCTCGGGCGGTGGGTTGTGCAGCATGGCATCGTGATAGCCGGCATGGACGAAGAAGGACGGTCCCGCCCGCAGCCAGGCCGGGGCGCGGGCGATCTCCGCGATGGTGCGCGCGACCAGCGCCTCGCGGTCGGGCGCGGCCTCGATCTGCGTGAGCGTTAGGGCCAGGCCGTTCGCCGTGTCCACCTTCGCGCCGACCAACGCGCGGCGCAGCTTGTGGTCATGGTTGCCGAGCAGGAACAGCCCCGCCTCGGCATCGATCAGCCCGAACATGCGCCGCAGCACCGCGGGGCTGTCCGGCCCATGGTCGGTCAGGTCGCCCAGCTGCACCACAAACAAGCGGTCGGCCGTCGCCCCCGCGCAGGCGGCCTCGAACGCGGCTGCCTCGCCATGCACGTCGCCGACCACGCGCAGGCCTGTGAAACCGCGCGCGCGCAGGTCGTCGCGCGTGAAGGGCCTCATCCCTTCAGGGACGCGAAGGCCGCCAAGGCGCGCGCGCGGCCCTCATCATGCGCGATGATCGGCGCGGGGTAGTCGACCGTCGCCCGCAGCTCGGGCGGCGCTTCCCAGGGGCGCTGGATCAGCTTGTCCGGCAGCGCGGCCAATTCCGGCACGTAGCGGCGCACATAGGCGCCGGCGCCGTCGAATTTCTCGCCCTGCAGGATCGGGTTGAACACCCGGAAATACGGCGCGGCGTCCGACCCCGACCCCGCCACCCATTGCCAGGAGGCGCTGTTGGAGGCGAGGTCCGCATCGACCAGCGTGTCCCAGAACCACGCAGCCCCATCCTGCCACGGCTGCAGCAGGTGCTTGATCAGGAAACTCGCGGTGATCATGCGCACGCGGTTGTGCATCCAGCCATGGGTCCAGAGCTGGCGCATGCCGGCATCGACGATCGGGTATCCGGTCTGGCCGCGCTGCCAGGCGCGCAAAAGCTTGGCGTCACGCTTCCAGGGGAAGCGCTCGAACTCCTTGCGCAGCGGCGTCTCCGGCAACTCCGGCCGGTGCCAGAGCAGGTGGTAGGAAAACTCCCGCCACAGGATTTCCTTGAGGAAGGTGTCCTGCCCCTCCGCACCCGCCTCCCGCGCCGCGTGCCAGACCTGGCGCGGCGAGACCTCGCCCCAATGCAGATGCGGCGAGAGGCCGGAGGTGCCGGCGATGCCCGGCGCATTGCGGTCGTCGCCGTAGCTCCTCAGCGCCTTGGGCGTGAAGCGCTTGATCCGCGCGGCCGCGCCGTCCTCGCCGGGGGTCCAGAGCTCGGGGAAGGCGTCCGCCCAGTCGCGGCTGGGCAGGAGGTCGAGCGCGTCGAGGGTCAGGCTGTCCGGCGCCGGGGGCACGCCGGCGATGCGCTTTGGCGCCGGTAGCGGCGCGTCCGGTTCGCCAAGCGCGAAGATCGCCCTGCTGAACGGCGTGTAGACCGCGAACGGCGTGCCCGCGCCGGAGCGGATGCGGTGCGGCTCGGCGATCAGGGATGAGGTGTGCAGGGTGAGCGTCGCACCCACCGCGCCCAGCGCTTCGGCGATGCGGTGGTCGCGCTCGCGGGCGAAAGGTTCCACGAGGCGGCCGGCATGGACCTGCGTCGCGCCGACGGATTGCGCGAGGGCCGGGATCAGCGTCTCCGCCCGCCCGCGCAGCAGGGTCAGCGGGGCGCCCGTGGCCTTCAGCGCATCCCCGAGGCTTGCCAGCGAGTGATGCAGCCACCACCGCCCCGCCCCGCCCGGTGCCCATGGCCCGGCGGCGTCGTCGTCGAGGATATAGACCGGCAGCACCGGCCCCGCCGCGATGGCAGCGACGAGCGCGGGGTTGTCGGCGAGGCGGAGGTCCTGGCGGAACCAGAGGATTGCGGGATCGGGCATGGCGCTAACTTAGGGGCTGGACGGATCGGCGCCAGCGCGTGGCGCGCAAGGCATTGGCAGAGGGCACGACCGACATGATGACACCGAGCCGGGCGGCCGGCTTGGCGCGGCTCGCGCGCTTCGCGCCGCGCATGGGCCGGGCCTATGCGGAGGGGCGGAATCACGACCCGGGCGCCGGCGCCGATCGCGACGTCTCGCTCCTCTCGCCCTGGGTGCGGCACCGCCTGGTCATGGAGCACGAGTTGGTGCTCGCGGCGCTCGACGCGCACGGCGCGGAGGGGGCAGAAAAATTCATCCACGAGGTGTTCTGGCGCAGCTACTGGAAGGGCTGGCTGGAGCTGCGGCCGGGTGTCTGGGCGTCCTACCGGACCGAGCTCGCCGCGGCGGAGGCGACGTCGGATTACGTCGCGGCCGTCGCGGGGGAAACCGGCATCGCCTGCTTCGACGCCTGGGCGCGCGAATTGCGCGAGACCGGATACCTGCACAATCACGCGCGCATGTGGTTCGCCAGCATCTGGATCTTCACCCTCCGCCTGCCCTGGGTGCTGGGTGCGGATTTCTTCCTCCGCCATCTGCTCGATGGCGATGCGGCGTCCAACACCTTGTCCTGGCGTTGGGTGGCCGGCATCCAGACCCGCGGAAATCCCTACGCGGCGCGGGCGGACAACATCGCCCGGTTCACCGCGGGGCGCTTCAACCCGGTGGGCCAGCTGAACGAGACGCCGACTGCCATCGCCGCGCCCGAACCGCCGCCGCCGATGCGGCTCGCACCGGGCGACATCCCCCCGGACGGGCCGGTGGGGCTGCTGCTGCATGAGGATGATCTGCATCCCGAAAGCCTGGGGCTGGGGGCCGCGCGGGTGGTGGCGCTGGCCGGGTTCGCGCTGCCGGCGCGGCGCTCGCCCCGTCCCGTGGCCGCTGGCGTGATCGGCTTCACGCAGGCGGCCATGGCCGACGCCCTGCATCGCGCGGAGGCACATTTCGGCGTGCCGGGCGAGGGCCTTGCCATTGACGGCGTGGTGGATTGGGGGTTGCGCACCGGCCTGCGCGACCTGGTGACGCCTTACGCGCCGGTGGGCTGGGTCGCCGATGCGATGGCGCCGCTTGGCGATGCGCTCGCCGCGCACGGCATTCGGCTGCACCGCGTGATGCGGGACTGGGATGCGGCCTGCTGGCCGCTGGCGACGAAAGGCTTCTTCGCCTTCCGCGAGCACATTCCGAGCCTGATCGGGCGCCTCGTCAGACCGTGAACTGCTCCGCGATGATGCGTTCGGACAGCCCATGGTCCGGGTCGAACAGCAGGGTGAGCGAGACCGAGCGATCCTCGCGCACCTCCACGCGGCGCACGTCGCGCATCTCGGTGTAGTCGGCCACCGCCGCCACCGGGCGCTTCTCGGCTTCGAGGATTTCGAACACCACCGTCACTTCGGAGGGCAGCAGCGCGCCGCGCCATCGACGCGGGCGGAAGGCGGAGATCGGCGTCATCGGCAGCAGGTTGGCGGAGAGGGGAACAATCGGCCCGTGGGCGGAGAGGTTGTAGGCGGTGGACCCGGCGGGGGTCGAGACGATGATGCCGTCGCAGATCAGCTCCGCGAGGCGCTGCTTGCCATCGACCAGGATCCGCAGCTTCGCCGCCTGGCGCGTCTCGCGCAGCAGCGATACCTCATTGATGGCGAGTGCCTCGGTGCGCCGCCCGGTGTCGGATTCCGCGATCATGCGCAGCGGGTGCAGCAGCGCCTCCTGCGCGGCGGCGAGGCGCACGGGCAGGTCATCCTCGCGGTAATCGTTCATCAGGAATCCGACCGAGCCGCAATTCATCCCGTAGATCGGCCGGTTCTGGCCGAGGAAGCGGTGCTGCGTCTCCAACATGAAGCCGTCGCCGCCGAGTGCGACGATGATGTCGGCCTTGTCGGGCGGGGTGTCGCCGTGCAGCGCCTTGAGTCGCGCGCGCGCGGACTGCGCCGCTTCGGTCGGGGCCGCGAGCAGGGAAAAACTCACGCGAGGCGCCGATGGTCGAGCACGGGCATGTCGCGCCGCACGCGTGCGGTGAGTGCTGCGTCCAGATGCGCGGTGGCGAAGCCCACGCCGTCGGAGCACTTGGCCACCACATGGCCCCAGGGATCGGCGATCAGCGAATGGCCATAGACCTGGCGCTGGGCGCCGCGCTCCTCGTAGCTGCCGGTGGAGGCGGCGGCGATGATCCAGCACTGGGTCTCGATGGCGCGCGCGCGCATCAGCACCTCCCAGTGATCCTTGCCGGTCATCAGGGTGAAGTTGGAGGGGATGAAGATCGCCTCGGCGCCGGCGCGGCGTAGGGCCAGGTAGTGCTCGGGGAAGCGCACGTCGTAGCAGATGGTGCAGCCGAAGGTGATGCCGTGGGCGGCGAAAGTGACGATCTGGTCGCCGCCGCCATACAGCGCGCTTTCGCGGTAGCCCGTCCCGTCGGGGCCGGTGATGTCGAACAAATGGATCTTGCGGTAGCGCGCGATCTCCACGCCCTCGGGGTCGAACACCAGCGTGGTGTTGAACAGCTTCTCCATCCCCTTCTCAACGATGGAGCCGCCGTGGACATGGATCTCGTGGCGGCGCGCGATGGCGCGCATCGCCTCATAGGCGGGCCCGCCTTCCTCGCCGGGGGTGGGGAGGATCTCGGCCGCACGTTCGCGCGCTTCGCGCCCGCCGCCGAGGTTGGTCCAGGTTTCGGGCAGGGTGACCAAGTGTGGGCGATCGGACTCGCAGGCGGCGGCGATCAGCTGCTCCGCATCGGCGATGTTCTTCGCCTTGTCGCTGCCCTGGTTCATCTGGATGACGCTGATGCGCATGCGGGGGACCTCGGCGGGATGGAGGAGCTTCCCGGCGGTTTTCGGCCGCTTCGCGGAATTTTACCAGCCGGGGGGGATCAGCGCCGGGGCGGCCAGTCCAGCTTGGGCTCGGCGCGGCTGCCGCGCGCCTCGGGCCAGGCCGGCGGCGGGGGCACCGGCGGCGCGCTGCGCGGCGGGGCGGTGTTGCGCGGCGTGGCCGGCGGTTCCACCCAATCCTCCTCGACCGAGCGGCCGCGCGGGCGCGGCGCGTCGTTCAGTCGCATGGGCAGGGCGCGCAGCTCGGCGCGCAGATCCTCGAGCTGGGCCTCGATCACGTCGAGCCGGCCCTTCAGGCCGAACACCGAGAACGGCATCAGCAGGAAGGCAAGGCCGGCCAGCGCCACCAGCAGCAGCAGCACGAGGCCGGTCCAGTCCGGCAGGCCGGGAATGGCGAGGCGGGCGGCGAGCGCCCCCAGGTACTCGGTCATGTCAGCCCCCCGTCACGCTCATATGCCGCGGCGACGCCGCACCGTCCTCGCGCCGGCCGATGACGAAGTCATGGCCCTTGGGCTTGCGGGCGATGGCGTCGCGGATGGCGGCATGCAGCCCCGCATCATCGGTGCCGGCGTCGCGCAGCGGCCGGCGGAGATCGGCCGCATCCTCCTGGCCCAGGCACATGTACAGCGTGCCGGTGCAGGTCAGCCGCACGCGGTTGCAGCTTTCGCAGAAGTTATGGGTCATCGGCGTGATGAAGCCGATGCGCCGTCCGGTCTCGCGCACGTTGAAATAGCGGGCGGGGCCGCCGGTGCGATAGTCGGTCGGCTCCAGCGTCCAGTGTTCCTGCAGGCGCGCCTGGACGCGGCTGAGCGGCAGGTACTGGTCGGTGCGGTCGCCGCCGATATCGCCCATCGGCATGGTCTCGATCAGACACAGGTCGAAGCCGTGCTCGCCGCACCAGGCGAGCATGCGGTCATACTCGTGCTCGTTCACGCCCTTCAGCGCCACGGCGTTGATCTTGATGGCGATGCCGGCAGCCTTGGCCGCGAAGATGCCGTCCAGCACCTGGTCCAGCTTGCCCCAGCGCGTGACCGAGGCGAAGGCCGCCGGGTCCAGCGTGTCCATGCTGACATTGATGCGGCGGATCCCCGCACGCGCCAGCTCCTCGGCGTATTTCGCCAGCTGGGTGCCGTTGGAGGTGAGCGTGAGCTCGCGCAACCCGCCCTCGCCCAGCCGGGCGCTCAGCGCACGGACCAGCTGCATGACGTTCTTGCGCACCAGCGGCTCGCCGCCGGTCAGGCGGATGCGCTCGACGCCCAAGGCGATGAAGGCGCCGCACAGCCGGTCCAGCTCCTCGAGCGAGAGGATCTCCGCCTTGGGCAGGAAGGTCATGTCCTCGGCCATGCAGTAGACGCAGCGCAGGTCGCACCGGTCGGTGACCGAGACGCGCAGGTAGCTGATGGCGCGGGCAAAGGGGTCGATGAGCGGCATGGGGGGGATTTGGTCCCCCGACCCCCACAATGGCAAGCCCCTCATGCGATCAACGCGATGGCGCCCACCAGCACCAGGATGGCGAAGGCGAAGCGGCGGTACCAGCGCTCGGGCACCACATGGAACAGCCGCGCCCCGATCGGCACCGCGACCAGCATCACCGGCAGAAGGGCCAGGGTGCGCACCACCACGGTCAGGTCGATCAGCCCGGCGATCAGCGGCGGCAGCACCGAGACGATGGCGATGGTGGCGAAGAACAGGATCAGGTTCGCCCGGTGCTCGCGCGCCGCCTCCATCCCCGAGAGCAGGTACAGGATCACCGGCGGCCCGCTCATCCCCGTCGCACCCTTCATCAGCCCCGAGACGGTGCCCACCGCGATGTTCAGTCCGAGCGGGCGGGTGCCGCGATAGCGCCAGGGCGAGAGGATGAGCACGCCGAACACCAGCACCAGCGCGCCGATCACGCGCTTGAGCACCACGCCATCGGCGGTGAGCAGGACATAGGCGCCGAACGGCGTGGCGAGGCACGCGGCCAGGCCGAGCGGCAGGATCACCCGCTGGTTCGCCTGCCGCCAGACCTTGGGAACCAGCTGCACCGAGACCAGCATCTCCATGATCAGCAGGATGGGGATGCCCGCGCGCGGCCCCCACAGCACCGAGAAGATCGGCGCGAGCAGGATCGCCGTGCCGAAGCCGGCATAGCCGCGCATGAGCCCTGCGACGACGACAGCACAGGCGGCGGCCAGCATCCGCCACGACACCAGCCCCTCGAGAAGTTCGGCGGTCATCGCGGCGCGTCATCCTCGACGTCGAGGCTGACGACGGCGGTGTTGATCAGCAGCTTGCCGGCATTCTCGAAATTCACCGTCACCCGGTCGCCGACCACGGATTGCACCTGGCCGACGCCCCAATCCGGCTGCCCGGGGTGGCGAACGCGCATGCCCGGCTGGATCATGCTGGTCATCGGGGCGGCATCCTGGGCGTCGACTCCGTTCGGAATGATTTGTTAGCAAATCCGGTTCAGGCTGGCCGGTATACTGCGCCCGCGCCGCCTGCATAGCGGCGCCACGTGAGGGATCGACGCCTTGGCACCTGAGACCCGGCTGGCCCAGCTTCTCTGCGCGCGGTTCTGCCATGACCTGAGCGGCTCGCTCGGCACCATGGTGGGCGCGCTCGACCTCGTCGCCGCACCCGAGGCCGGTGATGCCGAGGCGCTGGCGCTGGCGCGCGAAGCGGCAGGCGTGATGCGCGGGCGGCTGATGGTGATGCGCGCCCTCGCCGGCAGCGGGCCGGGCGACGGGGTGGGGATCGTGGCGCTGCTGACCCCGGCGCTGGCCGAGCGGCGCACGCTGCTGACGGCGGCACTCGACCACGGGCTGGCGCTGGAGCCGAACGCCTCGGCCATGCTGGTGGCGGCCGTGCTGCTGGCGGCGGAGGCGCTGCCGCGAGGCGGGACGGTCGCGCTGGAGGGTGGGGCCGCGGGGTTCGAACTGCGGGTCGAGGGGCGCAACGCGGCGTGGCCGGCGACGCTGCCGGCGGCGCTGGAGGGTGCGGCCCTGAGCGAGGCAATGACGGCGCGCTATGTGCTGGCGCCTTGGTTGGTCGCGCTGGCCCACGGCGCGGGATGGCGGGTGCGGCTGGGGGCGGCGGGGGGGGATGGCGCGCCGCCAGCGCTGGTGCTGGGCCCGGGGTAAGGTGCCGGCGCATCTCCCAGGGCTGCGCGCGGGATGCTATAGCCGGGCCGGGTCTCCGTAGCTCAGCCGGATAGAGCACCAGATTCCTAATCTGGGGGCCGTGGGTTCGAATCCCGCCGGGGACGCCAAATCAGTCAATGGCTTAGCTGACGTGGTCGCGCTCTTAATTTGCGGACCCATGGACTGCGGACCTCTTGCCGACTCCGTCTGGCGTTTTGTTTCTCGCTGGTCTCAGCCGCCCCCGATGGGGCGAAGCGCGCGCGCAATTTTGGAATGCTACCTCTAATTCGGAGCGCGAGGAGGTCGGCACTCCCTGCCCTCATCGATGTCGTATAGGTAGCCGCAGATAACTAAGGATTCCGCGTTGTTGCTTGATGGCAAGGCTTGGTTAATCGGCGGTTATGGCGCCTTGCTTGCCGCCAGCGCTGCGCTCCCGTTTCTGCTCGCTTGTTGGCCGCGCCTCCGCGCCGTCTCGATGGACGTCGCGCTTGGCGCCGGCATTGTGGCGCTCGCCGCCGCGATATTCTGGTCGCGGGGGTTGAACCTAGGCGTGGTCCCGCTGCTGGTCGGGCCGCTGCTGGTGGTGCCTCTGGCGGGGCGGAGTTTGGCGCCGGCGCTGGGCGGGCTGGCGGCACTGCCGCTGCTTTCGACGATGGTCTGGTGGGATGCCGGCTCCGTGCTGGGGCCATGGCGACTTGGCGGCTTCATTGTCGCTGGGTTCGGCATTGCCGCATTGGCGCGGCTGGTGACGCGGGACGCCGGGCGGGCCACGCGGGCCATCGTGCTCATATTGCTTGGCGCGGTCGGAATCGTTTCGGCATCCTCGACCGGCGTCTATGCGGCGCCTACTGCCTTTTGGGTGCTGTGGCACCATTGGAGCGCCTATATCGCCCCTGTGGAGGGTTTGCTCTCGGGTGGGATTCCATACCGGGATTTTCTTGTGCAGTACGGAATTGGCCCGACGCTGCTGATCGCCGCCGCATGCGGCGAAGATTGCTGGACCGGCATGTATGCGGTCGTCGCGGCGACCAATACGCTGCATCTTCTGGCGCTCGGAGGCTGTGTGCTGATCATCGCGCGGCCGGCGGCGATCGGGGCGACGGCGCTGGCGGTGTTGGCACTGGTGGCAGCGGTCACGCTATGGACCGCCTATCCTCCGGATTGGCTTGGCGGCCTCGCGACGCCCTCGGTTGGCGGTTTGCGCTATTTGCCGGTCTCGGCGCTGCTGCTGCGCGTCCTGCGCAACAACCGACGAGGTGTCGTCTGGGACGGGTGGGAGACAGCGCTGTGGCTGCTGGGCCTGCTGTGGTCGCCAGAAGCCGCATACTGCGTGACGCTGATTCGTTGGCCGTGTCTGGCCTTGCGGATGGTGGATGGCGGCCGCGCGACCGGCGTTCGGGCGGTCGCGCCGGTGCTGCGCTGCGTGGGACAAGCGCTGGGGACCACGGTTCTGGCGCTGGCGGCAGCGAGCTTTGCGTTTCGGCTATGGTTTGGCGATTGGCCGTCGCTGGCCGGCTACCTAACCTATGTGGCGAACCCGCCTGGCGCGCTGTCGCCCAATTTGTTGGGTCCGATGTGGCTCGCCGTCGGCGCCGCCTTGGCCGCGATGGTGGCGATGGTGAGGGGATCGGCGCTCAACATCCGTCAGGCGAATGCAGCGTTGCTAGGCCTGATGGCGGCGGCCTGCTATTTCCTGGGGCGCAGCCACGACAACAATATCCTGAACATCCTGCCATTTCTGGTGGTTAGCTTGACCGCTGCGGCGGTCGTGGCAGGGCCTCGGCTGATCGGCGGTTTCGCTCGCACGGTGATGGCGGGCATCGTCGCCTGGGGCGCGTCGCTCGGCGGGGGGGGCTGGCTGGAGGTCTGGCGCAGCGGGAAGGCGTTCGAGATAGGGCCTTCGCGGCTGCTGTCGCGGATCGGCTTCGAAGGTGCGGATGCCGCCACGCTGTTGGACCGCCATGCGGGGCTGCCGGCCGGCCGATCGGCGGAGGCGGCGGCGGCCTTGGCTTGGGTTCGTTCGCGCGGCGAGGGGGCGCCAGTGTTGGTAAGCGCGACGATGCTGTTGCCGCGCCATCCGGCTGGCGAGGCCTGGACCGGCGTGAACAACGTCGCGAATTACAGCTTGCTGCCGCCGGCGATTATGGAGCGGGTGGTCCGGCGAGGTGCGCGGCGCTTCGCGCGGCCGGGCTGGCTGGTGATCGAGGACGGCCAATCGGCGTCTTGGCTAGCGACCTTCACGGCCAGCTACGAGGTGACGGAGCGGCACCAGACCGGCGCGTATACGGCCTACCGACTCGCGCCACGCTGCGAACAACCCAGGGCGGCGAGACAGGTATCGCCCGCCATGCCGCCTGAGGAAGCCGCCGGTTCCTGCGCCACCACTTTCATGCGCCGGTCGGCAGCGGTGCCTTCTGCCGAGATACTTGCCCCCTCTAGCAGTCCGTCCCGAAACGGGTTGGGGTCGGCAGATAGATAGGGATTTGCGCTGGGCGGTCCGGCGCTGTGATAGTAGCGCCGAAGCGCGCCATCTGGCGAAGCCATCAACATGACCGATCGACGTCACAGGCGCGTACCCCGAGGCCGCACTCGTCCATCAGGACGGCTCGCACCCGCCCGCCGGCATCCATACCTCCCAGTAAACCATCCGGTGTGCGGAGCAGCGCGTATATCCAGCAAGGTTCGCGATGCGGCGATTGAGCGCGCGCATGGGCGCTGGAACCGCGTCGCCGATCGTTGTCCCGGCGGCCCCGTCGATCAGGATGACGCGGGGCGCTGCGCTGCGGATACGATCGGCGAGAGCGAGCAGCTCGGCCTCCGTCAGCGCTGTTGCATAGAGATCGAGTGGCCCGATGAACGGCCGCAGGCGTGTGAGCTGGAAGGTGAGGTAAGGGTAGGCCGTGATCCAGAGCACGCCGCCAGGCTGCGCCGCACCCCGAAGCTCCGCCGCGCGCGCATGGTGTTCGGTGCAGGCGCCGGGCGGGATGGAGAGGCCCGCGCCGCAGCGCTTGGTCACCGGCATCGCGAGCATGCTGCGCAGGTAGAAGTCGTTGCTGCGGGCCGTGAGGACCGGGGCGGGCAGCAGCAGCAGCAGCGCCAGGCCAGCCAGAACCGTGCGCGACACGCCCGCGGCGATGAGCGGGGTGAGGAGCAGTGTTTCGAGAAGAATGAAGCTCCAGAGATTCCAGTCATCCGGGCGATTCGCATAATAGGGCGCCCAGACGATGATCATCGCGGCGATGCCGGCGCTGGCGATGTCGGGCCGGGGACCGGGGCGGCCGAGCAGGCTCGCAAGGCTCCGGGTGAGGACATAGCCGGCATGGAGGAAGATCAGCAGGGCGGTCAGCCGGAACGGCAGGGCCAGGCCGCCGAAACCTTCCCCGAAGCGGCGGAACAGGGACATGCCGCGGCCCACGTCCAGGGGTAGCCAGGCACCCGTGGCGGCGAGATGGAGCAGAATGGGAAGTGCCAGCATGCACAGCGCGGCGGCAAGCCCGGCAGCCAGCGCCGGCAAGGCGACACGCAGACCGGCGTCGCGAGCGACGAGCAGCCATGCCAGGCCGAGGCCAACGGTGATCGCGATCCCGGTTTCGGTGTTGTGCAGAACGGCCAGGGCCGCGAGCGCGCCGGCGAGCACCGTCGCCGGGACAAGCGGCGTACGCTGGAGCAGTCCCAGGCACAGGACCGCAAGCGGAAACATCACGAAGCGAAAGCCCGACGCGTTCGGCAGCAGGACGGCGAAATTCGACATCGACAGAAACGGAACGCCGCAGAGCAGGATGAGCAGCAGGACCCCGAGGCGCGCCCGCACCGGGGCGCCGCGGCTGCGCTCCCAGCCGCAGGCCAGGAACAGGCACAGGGCCAGGCCCTGGAAGAATTCGACAAGGTGCAGCAGACGCAGGAAATCGACGACGATCCCGGCCTTGGCGGCGGTGGCGATGACCAGGGGCGTGAGCAGGCCGTAGCTGGTGGGAATATCGGCAAAGAGACGGAGGCCGGCAGCCAGCATGTCGCCGCCGGAAAACACGGCTGCCAGATGCTGGTCGACCATGGGCATCAGCGGCACGCTGACGCGCTGCATGCCGCCCGCCTGAAGCGGCCACCACGCCAGCACGAGCCCGGCCGCGATCACGACGGCAAGCGCGGCCGAGGGCACATGGCGATGGGCGATGAACGTGGCGGTCGCGGCGGCGTAGCCTAGCATCAGGAGAGCGCGGTGCACGCGGTCGTCGGGCGGCAGCAGGGGAAGCGCGTCGACCAGGGTGAGGATCTGCACGATCGGCAGCACCAGCGCCGCCATGCCGAGGAGCACGGCCCAGCGCGTCCCGAAGCGCAGCGATGTCCAGGGACGGAAGCGGAGCAGAACGGCGCCGACGAGAATGCACCCCAGGAAGGCCAGCAGCGCGCGACGCTGGGGCATGGAATCGGCGATCTGGAAGAGCGCGACCTGCTCGGGCGTGAAACGGGCAAGGCGCGCGGGATCGGCCGGAAAGGCAAGGAAGACGAGCAACCCCGCCGCGAACGCCAGGGCGACAAGGCCCAATGCCGCGCGGTCGGCCGCAGCCAATGGCGCAAAGGCGCTCTCGCCGAAACGCGATAGCCAGCCTGGGCGCTTCATGGCGCGACGAGCCGTGCAACGATGGCGCGTTCGGCGAAGCGGTTGTCAGGCCGGCGGGGCGAGAATGGCCGGGGTGCTAGCAACCAGGACCGCAACCCGTCTATGCAGTGACGCAAGGCGCGCCGGCGCGCGATCGCGATGGGGAACAGAGTGACACTGGTCAATATGATGGACACCCTGGGCCTGGCGAAGAGGCTGCGGGCGCATGCGTTGCGCATGACCCATGCGGCGCGCGCTTCCCATATCGGGTCCTGCCTGTCCAGTGCGGATATCCTCGCGGTGCTGCATGGCGCGGTGCTGCGCGCCGATCCCGCGCGCCCTGACTGGCCCGATCGCGATCGCCTGGTGGTCAGCAAGGGCCACGCCGCGGCCATCGTCTATGCCGCGCTGGCGGAGATGGGCTTCTTCCCGATCGCGGAGCTCGCGACCTACGCCGCCGATGGCGGTAGGCTCGCGGGGCACGTCACGCGCAGCGTCCCCGGCGTGGAGCTGAGCACCGGCTCGCTCGGCCATGGCCTGCCCGTCGCCGCCGGCATGGCGCTGGCGGCGCAGCGGGCGGGCGCATCCTGGCGCGCCTTCTGCGTGCTGAGCGATGGCGAGCTCGACGAGGGATCGAACTGGGAGGCGGTGCAGTTCGCCCAGCATTTCCGCCTCGAAGGGCTGGTCGCGATCGTGGACTACAACAAGATCCAGAGTTTCGGGACCGTCGCCGAGGTGAGCGAGCTGCACCCGCTGGCCGCGAAATTCGCCGCCTTCAATTGGGGCGTGCACGAGATCGACGGGCATGACCATGCCGCGCTGCGTGCCGCACTCGCCGGCCCGCCGGTCGCGCCGGGGCGTCCCACCGTGGTCGTCGCGCATACCGTGAAGGGCAAGGGCGTGTCCTTCATGGAGGACCGGCTGCTCTGGCACTACCGCAACCCGGACGCGGCGCAGCTGGAACAGGCGCTGGCGGAGCTCGACGCGTGAGGACGGAGACGATCGAGGCGCTCACGCAGTACGCCCGCGCGCACCCGGATGTTATGCTTCTCACCGCCGATCTGGGCTATTCGGTGCTGGAGCAGTTCGCCGACGCCCTGCCCGGGCAATACGCGAATGTCGGCGTGTGCGAGCAGGCGATGGTCGGCATCGCGGCCGGGCTCGCGCTCAGCGGGCGACAGGTCGTGGTCTATTCCATCGCGAACTTCCCGACGCTGCGCTGCCTCGAGCAGCTGCGCAACGATGTCTGCTACCACGACCTGCCGGTGATGGTGATCGCGGTCGGCGGCGGCTTCGCCTATGGCGCGCAGGGCTACACGCATCATGGGGTCGAGGATCTCGGCATCATGGCGATGCTGCCCAACATCGCGGTGGCCTGTCCCGCCGATCCGGTCGAGGCGGTGGCGCTGCTGGGCGAGTTGATGCGCCGCCGCCGCCCCGCCTATCTCCGGCTCGGCCGCGCGGGGGAGCCGGTGCTGCATGCCCCGGATGCGGAGATCGCGATCGGCCAAGCGGTGTGGCTGCGCCGCGGCGCGGATGTGGCACTTCTCGCGACCGGGCCCGTGCTGGGGCGCGCGCTGGCCGCGGCGGACGCGCTGGCCGCGCGCGGCATCGGCGCCTCCGTCGCGAGCATGCCCGGCATCCGGCCGATGGATGCGGCGGCGATCTGCGAGGCGGCGCGCACGCACCGTGCGGTCCTGACCATCGAGGAGCACAATGTCGATGGCGGATTCGGCAGCCGCGTCGCGGATGTGCTGATCGCCAATCGCCTGGCCCCCGCCTTCGGCAAATGGGGCGTGACAGAGGCGCTGCGCGGACAGGTGGGATCGCAGGGGTGGATGCTCGATCGCATCGGGGACATCGCCGAGCAGGCGGCGGGGCTGCTGTGACGAAACGGATCCTGGCATGAGGCTGTTCCTCACCGGTGCCGCGGGCTTCGTCGGTGCCGCGACGCTGGCCCGCGCGATCGCCGCCGGCCACGAGGTCTGGGCGCCGATCCGCCCGGGCGAGCCGGCGCCGCGCCTGGCCGCGCTGCGCGGGCGGTTCATCCATCGCGAGGTCGATCTGCGCGACGCGGACGCCCTCGCGGCTCTGCTGGCCGAGGCGCGGGCCGATTGCGTGATCCATTGCGCCTGGTCCGGCGTGGGCAATGCGCAGCGCTTCGACCGGCGCCAGATCACCGACAATGTGGAGGCGAGCTGCACGCTGGTGGAGGCCGCCGCCGCGGCGGGCATTGGCGGCTTCGTCGGCATGGGCTCGCAGGGCGAATACGGTGCGGGCAACCCGATGCGCGAGGACGGCTTGCCGACGCCCACCACTCTCTATGGTGCGGCGAAGGTCGCCTCGCTGTTCCTCACCCGCCAGCTCGCCGCGCAATCGGGGATGCGGCATGCCTGGCTGCGGCTGTTCTCGACCTATGGCCCACAGGACAATGATGGCTGGCTGATCCCCATGCTCATCACCGAGATGCTGGCGGGGCGGCGGCCGAAGACCACGCTCGGCACCCAGCGCTGGGACTGGCTGCACGTGGATGACGTGGCCGATGCGCTGCTCGCCGCCGCGACGGCGCAGGCGGAGGGCGTGTTCAACCTCGGCTCGGGCGAGGCGATCGCGGTGCGGCGCGTCGTCGAGATGATCCGCGACCTGGCGGCACCGGGAATGGAGCTGGTGTTCGGCGAGATCCCCTTCCGGCCCGACCAGGTGATGCACATGCAGGCGGACACCACCCGGCTGCGCGCAGCGACGGGATGGTCGCCACGGCTCGCCATGCGCGAGGGCCTGGAGGGCACCATCGCCTGGTACCGCGAGGCACGCGGATGACGGACGGAACCCGGCGCGTGCTGCGCTTCCTCGCCACGGGCGGGCTGAACACCGCCTTCGGCTATGGCTGCTATGCCGCGTTCGTGGCGACCGGCGTGGCTCTCTGGGTGGCGGTCGCGGGGGCGACCGTGCTCGCGATGCTGTTCAACTTCCGCAGCTATGGGCGGCTCGTGTTCGGCGATGCGCGCTGGTCGCTGCTGCCGCGCTTCGTGCTGTTCTACGCGGCACTGGGGGCGGTCAATTTCGCGCTGCTGCGGGCGCTGGGTGCGGCGGGCGTGGGGCCGCTGCTTGCGCAGGCGCTGCTGCTGCCGGTGCTGGCGGCGATCGGCTACCTGGGCATGCAGCGCTTCGTTTTCCGTCGATCCGCGCCCGGGGTGCCAGCGTGGGGGTCCTGATGCGCGGGCATCCGCAGGAGGCCTTCAAGCCGATCCCGGTGCGCCGCGGCGAGGGGCTGCTCGGCAGGGCGGCCTTCGCGCTGCGCATGGTGGTGGATCTGCAACTGCTCACCTGCACCCGCTTCCTGGCACCGCGGCTCGCGCAGTGGCAGGGCGCGGTGCTCGATGTCGGCTGCGGCGAGATGCCGTTTCGCGGGCTGCTGGGTGCGGGCGCGCGCTACACGGGCATCGATGTTCCGGCGGCATCGGATTTCGGCATGGCGCGGCACCCGGAGGTGCTGCCCTTCGATGGCGTGTCCATCCCGTTCGGCGATGGCCATTTCGACCATGTCCTGTGCACCGAGGTGCTCGAGCACGCCGAGGCGCCCGAGGCGCTGGTGGCGGAGATGCGCCGCGTGCTCAAGCCGGGCGGCACCTTGCTGATAACCGTGCCCTTCGCGGCGCGGGTGCATCACGCGCCGCATGATTATCACCGCTTCACGCGGTTCCGCCTGGCGCGCCTGCTGGACGGTTTCGCGGAGGTCTCGGTGGAGGAGCGCGGCGATGATCTCGCGGTGCTGGCCAACAAGCTGATCGTGATCGGCATGCGCCTCGCGCGGCCGGAACTTGCGCTGCTTTGGCGGCTGCCGGCGCTGCTGGTGCTCGCACCCGTCGCGGGCGTCGCGCTGGCCGTGGCGCATGGCTCGCTGTGGGGCGGCTGGGGGTCGCCGATGGACCCGCTCGGCTACGGCGCCGAGGCGCGGAAGGGCCCCGCATGACGATCGCGCTGCGCGACGAACGCGGCTTCAACCAGGTCTTCGCGCCGGTCGGGACAACGCCGTTCCGCGCCGCCCGGCGCCATGCCTGGTTCGCCGGCGAGGCCCGGCGGGCGGGGGCCAGGCGCGTGCTCGAGATCGGCTGCGGCACCGGCGAGGCAGCGGCGGCGATGGCCGCGGCGCTCGACGCCGAGGTAGTCGCGGTCGATCTCAGCGAGGCTTTCCTCGCGCAGGCGCGGGCGGCCCACCAGGCGCCCAACCTGCGCTTCGAGCGGCTGGACCTGCTCGGCCCCGACGCGCTGGCCCTGGGGCGCTTCGACTTCGTCTACGGCAATGGCATCCTGCACCACCTGGTGGTGCAGCTCGACACCGTGCTGCGCGCGCTGCACGGCGTGAGCGAGGCCGGCGGCGGCCTCGCCTTCATCGAGCCGAATTTCGCCAACCCCTACTGCGCCTTCATCTTCGGCACGCGGGTCGGGCGGCGCTGGGCGCATCTGGAGCCCGACGAGATGGCCTTCACGCGCGGCGAGCTGCTGCGCGTCCTGCCGCAGGCGGGCTGGCACGAGGTCGCGGTGCAGACGCGCGATTTCCTGCTACCCGGCCTGCCATCCGCACTGACGCGTCCGGTCCTGGCGGTGGAGCCGCTGCTGCAGGCCACCGCACTCACGCGCTGGCTGGCGCAATCGCATTTCATCACCGCGAGGGCCTGAGCGTGGCGCGCATCTCCATCATCTCGCCGTGCTTCAACGAGGAGGAGAATGTCGAGGCCTGCCACGCCGCGGTGGTCGCGCTGTTCGATCCGGGCGGGCCGCTCGCGCATCACGAGCGGGAGCACATCTTCGCCGACAATGATTCCGCCGATGGTACGGTGGCGATCCTTCGCCGCCTGGCCGCCGGGGATGCGCGGATGAAGGTGATCCTGAACGCCCGGAATTTCGGGCCGTTCCGCTCCAACTTCAACGCGCTGCGCTACGCGACCGGCGATGCGGTCCTGGTCTTCCTGCCGGTCGACCTGCAGGACCCGCCTTCGATGATCCCCGAGATGGTGCGCCATTGGGAATCCGGGATCGAGGTGGTGGCCGGCGCACGGACCAATCGCGAGGAGACCTTCGCACTGCGGTTTTCCCGCGGCCTGTTCTACCGCATCGTCAATACGCTCTCCGATTTCGACATCCCGGAGAATGTCGGCGAGTTCCAGCTGATCGACCGCAAGGTGTGGGAGGTGGTGGTGAGCCACCACGACCAGTACCCCTATATCCGCGGCATCATCGCCTCGGCCGGGTTCCGGCGGTTGATCCTTCCCTATACCTGGGCGGCGCGGAAGCGCGGCATCTCGAAGAACAACCTGGTGCGCCTCGTGGACCAGGCGATGAACGGCATCTTCGCCTTCACCAATGCGCCGATGCGCCTGTGTGTCTTCCTGGGTGCAGCGATCGCCGCGCTGTCGATGCTCTACGCGATCCTGACGGTCCTGCTCGCCCTGTTCGTGCCGTCATCGGCGCCGGCCGGGACGCAGACCATCATCGTGGCCATATTCTTCTTCGCTGGCGTGCAGTTGCTGTTCATCGGGATGCTCGGCGAGTACATCACCGCCATTCATGCACAGGTGCGACGGGGTCCGGTCGTCGTGGAGCGGGAACGCATCAACATCACTGGCGACAAATCGCCACTGAAGGACGCGACCCCGGAATGATGTCGCTGTGCGGGCCGATCCGCGGTCAGCTTCGGCGACGCCCGACCCGGGCGCCAGCGCCAGGCGCGGCGCATCGCCTCGGAATTCCCATCGCCCGTCTTGCATCGGCGCCACTTTCATACTTCCCTCTCGCAGCGACCGCCCATCCGGGCCGCAGGGAGAAAACAAACATGGCCTTCAGACGCGTCTTCTTCGGCCTGGCCGCGGCCTTGATGGCCGCCCCGGCCCTCGCCCAGGCACCAGCGCCCGCGGCCGCCCCCGTCCCGGGCTGGGCGGTCGGCCGCCCCGAGGGCTCCACCCTCGCGCCCCATGCGCCGCGCCTGACGGCCACGCCGGTCGACCAGGTGCCGATCGCCGCCATCCGCGTGCCGGCAGGCTTCCAGGCCGAGCTTTTCGCCCATGGCATCCCCGGCGTGCGCGCCATCGCCGAGGCGCCCAACGGCACGCTGTACGCCGGCACGCGCGGCATCGGCCGCGTCTATCAGATCCGCCGCAACGCGGATGGGACGACCGCCACGCGGGTCTTCGCCCAGGGCCTGCCCAACCCCTCGGGCCTGGTCATGGTCGGCCCCAACCTGATGGTGTTCGCGGCCAACCGCGTGCTGCGCTACGACAATGTCGAGGCGACGCCCGACGCGACGCCCACGCCGGTCGACCTGACGGCGGCCTTCGGCCTGCCGACCGAGCAGGAGCATGGCGGCAACCACTTCTGGAAATTCGCCGAGCTCGGCCCCGATGGCCGGATCTATACGAATGTCGGCGCGCCCTGCAACGTGTGCGAATTCGACCGTGACCGCTTCGCGCTGCTCGTCTCCTTCATGCCCGACGGTTCCGATCGCCGCATCGAGGCGCGCGGCGTGCGCAACTCCGTGGGCATGGCGCATCACCCCGTGACGCGCGAGCTCTGGGCGACCAACCACGGCCGCGACTGGATCGGCGATGACAGCCCCGAGGATTCGCTGCTGCGCGTGCGCCGCACCGGCGAGGATTTCGGCTTCCCGATGTGCCTGGGCAGCTGGGCCGACCCCGAGCACAACCGCGGCCGCGCCTGCGCCGAATTCGCCCAGCCCGCGGCCCTGCTCGGCGGCCACACCGCCGTGCTGGGGATGCGCTTCTACACCGGGACGATGTTCCCCGAGGCGTATCGCAACCAGATCTTCGTCGCCCGCCGCGGCTCTTGGAACCGCAACCGGCTGAGCGGCTATGACGTGGTGGTCGCGCGGCTCGATGCGCAGGGCAACGTGACGGGGGTCGAGCCCTTCCTGACCGGGCTGCGCGACGATGCGAACCAGCGCTTCCTCGACCGCCCGGCCGAGGTGCACGTGATGCGCGACGGCTCGCTGCTGGTCTCGGGCGAGCAGATGGGTGCGATCTACCGCATCACCTATCGCCAGTGATCCTGGCGCGTTGGCTGGCGGCGGCCCTACTGGCCGCCGCGACCGTCGGGGTCGCGGATGCGCAGGATGCGCGGCGCGGCGCCGAACTCGCCATCCCCTGTGCCCAATGCCACGGCGCCAATGGCCGCAGCCAGACGCCGACCATCCCCTCGCTCGCGGGACAGCCGGCGGAGTTCATCACCATCCAGATGATCCTGCTGCGCGAGGGCCTGCGCGACGCGCCGGTCATGGCGCCCTTCGCGGCGAACCTGCCCGACCAGGTCATCGAGGATCTCGCCGCCTATTTCGCGACGCTGCCGCCCGGCCCGCCAGAGGAGCGGCGGCCGCGCGACGGGGCGTTGTTCGCCGCCGGCCAGGCGCTGAGCGGGCCGCGCCGCTGCGCCACCTGCCACGTCGCCGATTATGGCGGGCGCAACCAGATCCCCCGCATCGCGGCGCAGCGGGAGGAGTATCTGGAGACGGCCATGATCGCCTATCGCGACGGGACGCGGGCCGGGCCGGATACGCAGATGAACGGCGCGGTGGTCGGGCTGACGGATGCGCAGATCGCCGCCCTCGCGCATTACCTGTCCCAGCTGGATTGACGCCGGCGCGCCTCAGGCCACCGAGAACCGCACCTCGCGCCGTCCGACCCTGCCCTGGGTGTCCGCGATGGTCAGCAGCACGCGATGCTGCCCCGCGGGCACCGTCACGTCCTCCGCGACCAGGCCCTGGGCGCTGATCCTGGCGCGCGGCTGGATGCGGCCGGTGATGTCGATGCCGAAGCTGCCGTAATAGGCGCGGAAGCTTGCCGGATCGATGGGGGCGCCATCGGCCGGGACGAAGCGCAGGCGAAAGGCGACGGGTTGCCCCGATGAGAGCGATCCACCGGGGGAATCGACTTCGATATTCGGACCGCCGATGATGACGGAGCGGGTCAGCGGCGGTGTCGGACCGGCGGCGGACGCCGCGACCTCCTCCCGCGAGACAAGCTCGAAGGCCAGGGCGGCCCGCAGCGGCATCAGACACGGGAGTGCCGCGGCGAACAGCGCCCGGCGAGATGGAGAGGGCATCGGCATGGTGCGCATCCTCACTGGCGAGGACCTGGCACCCTTGTGGAGCGAGACGGATGGGCAATCCGCTCGGCGCGTCATGGCCTGGCCCTGGACGCCAAAGCGAACCACGGCGTGGCCGCCCGCGCAACGTGGAAACGGCGTGGCGGTGGGGGTGCTACTCGGCCGCGAGCCGTGCCGGGACCGGGGCCGCCTCGGCCTCGTAATTCGCTGCGATCTGGCCGCGATGGATGTTCACCAGCCGCTCGATCGCGGCCGCCGGCGGCGCGTCTCCCGCCCCGCCATGCGCGTCAGGCAGCGCGCGCAGCCCCGGCCGGCCTGCCCCAGGCGATCCTCGGCCGGCGCAGGCCCATCCCGATCCAGGCGAGGGCCAGCTTTGCGATGAACCGAGCCGAAACGCCGGGAAAATTCGCCACGTCACCGGCGAGCTCGACGCCCGCGCGCCGTCGGCTTGTCATCAGGCGC
The DNA here is from genome assembly GCF_018128965.1 of Plastoroseomonas arctica. GTDB lineage: Bacteria > Pseudomonadota > Alphaproteobacteria > Acetobacterales > Acetobacteraceae > Plastoroseomonas > Plastoroseomonas arctica. Next base: position 12,253 of record NZ_JAAEDH010000013.1, on the reverse strand, counting down.
ATCTGCAGCGGCGGGGCGCCGGCCGGGATGCGGTTGCGGTAGAGCGACAGCCAGTGACCGCTGGCGAGATCGACGAACATCGCGCAATCGCAGCAGGTGGCGAACACCCGACGCGTCGGCGATGCCGGCGCGAGCCGCCGCTCCTCCAGCAGGTCCTCGCCCGACAGGCATCGCACCCGGTCCTTGCGCACGAGCACCACCGACGTCCCGCCATCGGGGTCGAGCATCGGCGCCGCGGCGCCCGGCGGCACGAAGCGGCGCCCGGCCTCCTGGCAGCTCGTGCAGAAGCAGGCGACGGTCGCGATCGGCGGCCCTTCCGCCTCCAGCGCCACCGCCCCGCAGCGGCAGGCGAGGCGGAGGCGCCCCTGGCCGCTCACGCATCCACCGCCTCGGCGTCGAGCCGGGCGGCGTTGTCCTGGATGAACTTGAAGCGCAGCTCCGGCTTGCGGCCCATCAGCGCCTCCATCAGCTCGGCGGTCTTGGCGCGCTCCTCGGGCGGCAGCACCACCTTGAGCAGCACCCGCTTCTTCGGGTCCATCGTCGTCTCCTTCAGCGCCGAGGGCGGCATTTCGCCCAGGCCCTTGAAGCGGCTGACCTCCACCTTCTGCGACGCCTTGAACCGCGTCTTGATGAGCTTCTCGCGGTCCGCATCGTCGCGCGCGTAGATGGAGACACCCCCCGCCTGCAGCCGGTACAGCGGCGGCTGGGCAAGGAAGATGCGGCCCTGGCGCACCAGCTCCGGCAGCTCCTTGTAGAAGAAGGTCATCAGCAGGGCCGCGATATGCGCGCCGTCCACGTCGGCGTCGGTCATGATGACCACGCGGCCGTAGCGCAGGCGCGCGATGTCGAAGCGCTCGCCGACGCCGCAGCCCAGCGCCTCGATGAGGTCCTTCAGCTCCTGGTTCTGGCGCAGCTTGTCCGCACTCGCGGACGCCACGTTGAGGATCTTGCCGCGCAGCGGCAGCACCGCCTGGGTCTCGCGGTCGCGCGCCTGCTTGGCCGACCCGCCGGCGGAATCGCCCTCGACCAGGAACAGCTCCGTGCCCTCGCTGCTCTCTCGCGCGCAGTCCGAGAGTTTTCCGGGCAGGCGCAGCTTGCGCGTGGCCGTCTTGCGCGGGGTGTCCTTCTGCTCGCGCCTGCGGATGCGGTCCTCCGCCCGCTCGATCGCGTAGGCGAGCAGGTTGTCCGCGTTCATGGGGTCGCCGGTGAGCCAATGGTCGAAATGGTCGCGCAGCGCGCCCTCGACCAGCCGCGCCGCCTCCGGGCTGGTCAGCCGGTCCTTGGTCTGGCCCTGGAATTGCGGCTCGCGCACGAAGACGGAGAGCATCGCGGCCATGCCGCCGAACAGGTCCTCGGCGGTGACGCTGGCGGCGCGCTTTTCCTTCTTCAGCTCGCCATAGGCGCGCAGCCCCTTCACGATCGCCGCGCGGAACCCCGCCTCATGCGTGCCGCCCTGCGGCGTGGGGATGGTGTTGGCGTAGGTGGAGAGGAACCCCTCGCCCTGCTCGAACCAGGTCACCGCCCATTCGGCGCGGCCGGCGCCATCGGGGAAATTGCCTTCGCCGGCCCAGGGCAGGGGCACCACCGGCGAGCGGCCCTCGGTCGCGGAGCCGAGGAAGTCGAGCAGCCCGCCGGGGAAATGCAGCACCGACGTCGCCGGCGTGTCGCCACCGGGGACAAGCGCGGGATCGCAGGACCAGCGGATCTCCACGCCCTTGAACAGGTACGCCTTGGACCGACAGAACCGGTACAGCCGCGCCGCGCTGAACGCGAGCGGCCCGAAGATCTCCGTATCCGGCTGGAACTTGATCTGCGTCCCGCGCCGGTTCTGCACCGGGCCGAGATTCTTCAGCTTCGTCGTCGGCTTGCCGCGCGAGAAATGCTGCGACCACAGCACCCGGTCGCGCGCAACCTCCACCTCCATCGTGGAGGCCAGCGCATTGACCACCGACGACCCCACCCCGTGCAGCCCGCCCGAGGTCGCATAGGCCTTGCCGGAAAACTTCCCCCCCGAATGCAGCGTGGTGAAGATCACCTCCAGCGCCGAAAGCTTTGGGAATTTCGGATGCGGGTCCACCGGGATGCCGCGCCCATTGTCGCGCACCGTCAGCCAGTTCCCGGCCTCCAGCGTCACGTCGATGCGGTCGGCGTGCCCGGCCACCGCCTCGTCCATCGCATTGTCGATGATCTCGGCGGCCAGGTGGTGCAGCGCGCCCTCGTCGGTGCCGCCGATATACATGCCCGGACGGCGGCGGACGGGCTCCAGCCCCTCCAGCACCTCGATGTCCTTGGCCGAATAGGTATCGGACAGCGCCGGTGCCTTGGCGCCGCGGCCGAACAGATCGTTCATGTCTTGTTCCCTAGCAGGCGCCCACCATAGCGAGCGCCGCCGAGCGCTACAACGCGCCCCGCGAGTCGCCGCAATGGTTCAGGTGGCGAGTTCGAAGCCCGAGACGGCGGAGCTTTCGGCCAGCGACACGCTCTCGGCGAAATTCTCGCGCCGGGCGATGTTGGTCGCGGCCAGGGTGCGGATCGGGCTTGCGGCGCGTTCGGCCGGGCGCGCGGTGCGCTCGGCAATCTGGAAGGCGCCGGCCGGCGCATAGCCGCGGATCTGCCCGCCGCTCTCGACCGCGGCGAAGCCGCCCGCGGCCGGGCGCACCGACACGCTCTCCCCGGCGGCGACGCGGCCGACTTCCGGCGCGCCGCCTTCGGGGCGAAGACGCAGCAGCACGGTCGCCGCGGCTACCACCGGGCGCGGCTGGTTCGCGCCACGCCCGCGCGGCGCGGTGGCGGTGACGCCTGGCGCTTCCTGTTCCAGCGCCGCGACCCGCGTCGCCGCCTGGCGCTCGAGCTCGGCGAGCACGGCGCGGGCGCGGGCCAGGTCGGCGCGCAGCCGGGCGCGCAGCGCCGCCATCCGCGCCTCGGACTCCGCGCGCGGCACGCGGCCGGCGGTGAGGTCCGCGCGGACGGTGCGGGCTTCGATCCAGCGGCAATAGAGCAGGCTGTCGAAGGCGATCTGGAGGCTGTCGAGGTCGCTGTTCTCGCGCGCGAGCGTGGCCTGAAGGTTCGTATCCCCGCCGCGCTGCCGCGAGAGATCGGCCCGCCCCTGCGTGGGACGCACAAAGGAATCGCCGGCGCCGATGAAGCTGGAGGCCTGCGCGGCACAGCCCTCGCGGGTGTCGGCGAGCCCGCCGGGACGGGCACAGCCGGCGAGGAGGAGGATGGCGCTTGCTGCGAGGAGGGGGCGAATCATTGCGGAACCATGCAGGAAATTCGTTGAGTGTGCAAGGAAGCAAGCATGGGGGAAAAGAATTTCCCCCAAACCCCTATTCTTTTGTTTTTATCTATTGGTGCTACCCGACAACCAGCACCAATAAATCAAAAATCAAGAATGGGGTCTGGGGAAATTCTTTTCCCCAGCCTTCTTTACTCGGCCCCACGTCCCGTCGCATGTCGCCAATGATGCCACAGAAGCCGCGCCGCCAGCGACCGCCACGGCGCCCAGCTTTCCGCGATAGCGACCAGCGCCTTCGGCGTCGGCCGCACTTCCATCCCGCGCAGATGCGCGAGCCCCGCCGCCAACGCCACGTCGCCGGGCGGAAACACATCGTGCCGTTGCAGCCCGAACAGCAGATGGATGGAGGCACTCCACGGCCCCAGCCCGGGGATCGCCGCGATGGCCGCGATCGCCGCGCCATCGGGCAGCAGCGCCACCGCGTCGAGGTCGAGGCGCCCGCTCGCGCAGGCTTCCGCCAGCGCGCGCACGTGCAGCATCTTCGGCCGGGAGAGACCCGCGGTGCGGAACGCGGCGTCGTCGAGGAGGAGAAGCCCCGCCGGCGTCAGCGCGCCGGGCAGGGCGGAGAGCCGCCCCCAGATCGCGGCGGCCGCGGCGTTGCTGATCATCTGCCCGCAAATGGCGCGCAGCAGGCCGGGAAAGCCGGGATCGCGCTGGCGCCAGGGCAGCGGGCCCGCCGCGGGGCGAATGCGCGCGAGATCGCCATGCGCCGTTTCCAGCGCCAGCAATCCGGATTGTGCCCAAGGGGGGAGGGGGGGCGGCGGGGCGTCCAAGGGGGAGGAGGACGGCCCCGCCGCGGTATTCCGCCGGGCGCCCGGAGGGGAGTTGGGCGGCGCCGGTGGTGATGAGCAGATGGGGGGCATCGAGCCATTCTCCAAGCCGCGCGAATGGCTCACACGGAAACGCTACGCAACGGTTTGGCCTGTAGCAACGCGGCGTTACAAGTGTGGGCTGAAAGCGCGGCGATCCGGGCTATTGTAACAGCCATGGACGCAACACCGCATATCCTCGTCGTCGATGATGACCGAGAAATCCGCGAACTTCTCGGCAAGTTCCTCGAACGCCAGGGCATGCGCGTCACCGTCGCGCGCGACGCGCGCGAGGCACGCCGCGTCTGGCCGCTCGGCCGCTACCACCTGGTGGTGCTGGATCTGATGATGCCGGGCGAGCCGGGCCTGGATCTCGCGCGCTGGCTGCGCACGCAGTCCGACGTGCCGATCGTCATCCTCACCGCGATGGGAGAGGAGACGGACCGCATCATCGGCCTGGAACTCGGTGCCGATGACTACGTGCCCAAGCCGTTCAATCCGCGCGAGCTGCATGCGCGCATCCGCGCCGTGCTGCGCCGCGCGCCGGGCGGCGGCGAGGGCCGGCCGAAGGAACCGCCCGCGCGCGCCATCACCTTCGCCGGCTGGGTGCTGGAACCCGCGCGCCGCCGCCTGCTCAACCCTCAGGGTACCGAGATCCCGCTCACCGGCGGCGAGTACGAGCTGCTGCTGGTGCTGCTGGATCGGCCCAACCGCGTGCTCACGCGCGACATGCTGATGGACCTGCTGCACAACCGCCAGGCCGGGCCCTTCGACCGCGCGATCGATGTCGCCGTGTCACGGCTGCGGCGCAAGCTCGAGGATGACGGGCGCAATCCCTCGGTCATCAAGACGGTTCGTGGCGGCGGGTACGTGCTCTCGGCCGACGTCGTGAAGACATGACGCTGCTGCCGCGCTCGCTCGGCGGCCGCACCGCGCTGGTGCTGATCCTGGCGCTGATGGTGGTGCAGGCGTCGGGGCTCGGCATCCACGCGCTCGATCGCGTCGACCTGCAGCGCCTGGCGCAGGCGCGCGAAATCACCGCGCGCAGTTTTGGCGTCTGGCGAACCGCGGTGCTCGCACCGCCGGCTCAGCGCATGCGCATGATCGCCGATCTCGACCTGCCCGACGGGCTCACGGCGGAAATCGGCGAGACGCCGACGGTCACGCCGGGCATGCCGCGCCCGCCCATCAACGTGCTGCGCCTGTTCCGCCTGGAGCAGCTCGCCGATGGGCGCCCACCGCCGCCACCGCCCGACATGGACGACCACCGGCCGCCGCCAGGCATGGACGACCGTCGCCGACCGGAAATCATGGGCGACCCGCCGCGCGGCCGGCTGCCGCCGCCCTTCGCGCGCTTCGCCCCGCGCGAGATCCTGATCGCGAATAACGGGCCGTTCGGCTTCCTCGCCTCGCTGCAACTGCCCGATGGCGACTGGGTGAACCTGCGCGTCGAACTGCCGCCCCCCCGGCCATGGCATTCCGACACCTTCCTCGCGGCCTTCATCCTGATGACCTGCGCGGCGGTGCTGCTGATCCTATGGGCGGTGAACCGCCTGACGCGCCCGGTGCGGGTCCTGGCCGCCGCCGCCGACCGGCTGGGGCGCGACGTCAACGCGCCGCCGCTCGAGGAAGGCGGGCCCACCGAGATCGCCAAGGCCGCGCACGCCTTCAACACCATGCAGGGGCGCATCCGGCGCTTCGTCGCCGACCGCACGCAGATGCTCGCCGCCATCGGGCACGACCTGCGCACGCCGATCACCCGCCTGCGCCTGCGCGCCGAATTCCTCGACGATGACGAGCAGCGCCGCAAGATGCTCGCCGACCTCGACGAGATGGAGGCGATGATCGCCGCCACCCTCGCCTTCGCGCGCGACGAAGCCGCCCACGAGCCCGCCACCGCGCTCGATCTCGCGGCCCTTTGCCGCACCGTCGCCGACGAGGCGGTGGACGCGCACCCCGACATCGCCGAGCGCATCGGCTACGCCGGCCCCGAACACCTGGTGCTGCGCGCACGCCCCGTGGCCCTCAAGCGCGCGCTCTCCAACCTGGTGCGCAACGCCCTGGTCTACGGCGGCGCCGCGCGCCTCTCCCTCGGCGCCGAGGCCGGCACCGTGCGCCTGGCTATCGAAGACGACGGACCGGGGATCCCCGAAACCGAGATCGAAAACGTCTTCCAACCCTTCCGACGCCTGGAGACCAGCCGCAACCGCGAAACCGGCGGCACCGGATTGGGACTGCCCATCGCGCGCAACATCTTCCGCGCCCACGGCGGCGACGTGGTGCTGCGCAACCGGGCCGGCGCGGGGCTCACGGCGGTGGCGACCCTGCCGGCGTGAAGCAAGGCTGGGGGGCTCCGCCCCGCCAGACCCCCCGCCGGGGTATGGAGGCATACCCCGGACCCCACCATCGGTTTGGTCCTGAGGGGGTGAGGTGGTCTGGGGCCGCGCCGTTCGGCTGAGAGGGTGCCGGAGCGCGCTTGGGGCCACGCGCGACCTCCGGCACCCTCTCAGCCGAACGGCATGAGCATCAAAAACCCACCTCCACCGTCAAGAACCAACAGATGGTGGGGTCCGGGGTGTGGCTCCACACCCCGGCGGGGGTTTGGGGGCAGCGCCCCCAACCTTGCTCACCCCCCCAGGAACGCCACCAGCGGCGGCAGGGACAACGCCGGGTCTTCCTCGAACGGCACGTGCCCGAGCGTCGGCAGCGTGGCGAGTGCCGCGTGCGGGATTGCCGCCAAGTAGTCCTGGGCATTGGCCACGGGGATCAGCTTGTCCTGCGCCCCCCACATGACCAGCACCGGCATGGCGAGGCTGTTCAGCAGCGGCACCGGGTTGGGCAGGATGTGCTGTTCCACGCGCGCCAGGATCGCGCGGCGCACGCCGGGTGCGAGCATCATGTCGCGGTAGCGCTCGGCGACCGCATCGGTGAGCCGGCGCGGCTCGGCGTAGGAGGGGTCGAGCGTGCCGCGCAGCATCACCATCGGCAGGGTGTAGGGCAGCACGCGCATGATGGCCGGCAGCGCGACGGGCGTGTCGTAGGTGATGCCCGGCGAGGCGAAGCCATCGGGCGAGATCAGCACCAGGCGCTCGACGCGCGCGGGTTCGGCGGCCGCGAAGCGCCAGGCGATGCGTCCGCCCATCGAATTGCCCACCACCGTCACGCGCGGCAAGGCGAGCCGGTCGAGCAGCGCCGCCAGCACCGCGATGGTGCGGGCATCGGTGTAGTCGCCGGTAGGGTCGGCGCCGGTGAGGCCGAAGCCGGGCAGGTCGATGCGGATGACGCGGAAGCGGGGCTCCAGCAGCCGCGCCCAATCCTCCCAGGTGTGCAGGCTCGAGCCGAAGCCGTGCAGCAGCAGCAGCGCGGGCGCCTCGCGCGGGCCGGTGTCGCGGATGTGCAGGCGCAGGCCCGCGACCTCGATGAATTGCGATGGCGGGCCCGCATATTGCGCCTCCAGCGCGGCGCGGGGCTTGTCCGGGTCGTAGAGCCAGATGCCGAGCCCGATGAGGATCACGAGCAGGGGCACGAGGATGTAGGCGGCGATTTTCATGCGGGGTCCGATGTGGGAATGGGGCGCGGCGGCCGGTCAGTCGGTGAAGGGCAGCCCGAGGTAGTTCTCCGCCAGTGCCGCCTGCGCCGCGGTGGAGCCCATGACATAGGCGAGGTCGGCGGCATGGATACGGTGTTCGAAGTCCGTCTCGCTCGGGTCGCGGTGCAGCATGGTGGTCATCCACCACGAAAACCGCTCGCCCTTCCAGATGCGGCCAAGCGCCGTGGCCGCGTAGGTGTCGAAGCCGGCGGCATCGTCGTACGCATAGAAGCGTTCGAAGGCGCGGGCGAGCACGCGCACATCCGCGACGGCGAGGTTCAGCCCCTTCGCGCCGGTCGGCGGGACGATATGCGCCGCGTCGCCGGCCAGGAACAGTCGCCCATGGCGCATCGTCTCGCACACGAAGCTGCGCAGCGGGATGATGCCCTTCTGGAAGATCGCGCCCTCGGTCAGCGACCAGCCGGGCGTGGCGAGGCGGCGATGCAGCGCGTCCCAGATGCGCGCATCGGGCCAGGCCTCGATCGGGTCGGCCGGCTCGCACTGGATGTAGAGGCGCTGGATCGCGTCCGAGCGCGTGGTGAGCAGCGCGAACCCATCCTCATGCCGCGCATAGACCAGCTCCGGCCAGGAGCGCGGCGCGTGGCACAGGATGCCGAGCCAGCCGAACGGATAGACCTTCTGGTATTCGCGGCGGGCGGCGTCGGGAATGGCGTCGCGCCCCGGGCCGTGGAAGCCGTCCGCGGCGACGATGAAATCACAATCGAGGCGCCGCGCGTCGCCGGCTTCGGTGAAGTGGATCGCGGGGCTGTCGCCCTCGATGCCGTCGAGCGCGGTGACATGGGCTTCGAAGCGGATCTCGCCGCCATCGGCCAGGCGCGCGGCGATGAGGTCCTTCAGCACCTCGTGCTGCGCATAGATCGTCACCTGCTTGCCGCCCGTGAGTCCGGCGAGGTCCAGGTGCTGGCGCACCGCCCCGACCTGCAGGGACACGCCGTCATGAAAATGGGCCTCGCGGTCGAGCCGGTCCGCAAGGCCCATTGCGCGCAGCAGCCGCACCACCCAGTCCTCCAGCATCCCGGCCCGGATGGTGCTTTCCACGGCGGCGCGGCTGCGCGTCTCCACGATGACGCTCTCGATACCCGCGCGGTGCAGCAGGTGGGCGAGGAACAGACCGGCGGGGCCGGCGCCGATGATACCGATACGGGTGCGCATGGCGCGCATCCTAGCCGCGCCGGGCGATCGGCGCGCTAGCCCCCGCGCCGGCGTGCGCGACCCAGTCGAGCGCGCCGAGCGCCGCGGCGACCCCCGTGGCAAAGCAGGCCTGCAGCAGGTAGCCGCCGGTCGGTGCTTCCCAGTCGAGCATCTCCCCGGCGCAGAATACGCCGGGCCGGTCGCGCAGCATCAGGCGTTCGTCCAGCGCCGCCCAGGCCACGCCGCCGGCCGAGGAGATGGCGCGCGCGATGGGGAAGGGGGCGTCCAGGCGCAGCGGGCAGGCCTTCACCAGCCCGGCGAGCGGCTCCGATACACCCGCATGCGCCTTCTGCGTCGGCGCGCTGGCGCGCGACGCCTCCTGCACCAGCGCGATGGCGACCGGCGACAGACCCAGCGTCCGGCGGAGATGGTTCGACAGGGAGTTGCCGCGGCGCGGCGCGGCGAGGCGCGTGGTGCAATCCGCGAGCGTGAGGTCCGGCCGCAGGTCGAGCGAGGCCGTCGCGTGGCCGTCCCGCGCGATCGCCGCGCGCATCGGGGCGGAGAGGGCATAGACCGCGCCGCCCTCGATGCCGGCCTCGGTGACCATGGCCTCGCCGCGCACCGTCTCGCCGCCATGGCTGAGCGCGATGCGCTTGAGCGGCTGCCCCGCCGCGCGGGCGCGGAACGGCGCCGACCAGGCGACCGTAAAACCGCAATTGGACGGTACGAAGGGGCGCATCGCATCACCGAACAAACCCGCCCAGGCGCCGTCGCTGCCCAGGCGCGGCCAGGAGGCGCCGCCCAGGGCGAGGATCACGGCATCCGCGGCCACCGGTTGTCCGTCGAGCAGCACTGCGCCACCGGCCGCGAAGCCGGTGAGCGACTGGCGCGGATGCAGCGTCACGCCCAGCCCGGCGAGCCGCGCCAGCCAGGCGCGCAGCAGCAGCGAGGCCTTCATCGCGCGCGGAAACACCCGCCCCGAGCTGCCGGTGAAGACCGGCTGCCCCAGCCCCTCGGCCCAGGCGATCAGCGCCGCGGGCGGAAAGGCGCGGATGATGGGCGCGAGCCGCGGCGCCGATTCGCGGTAGCGCGCGATGAAGGCGTCCAGCGGTTCCGAATGGGTGAGGTTCAGCCCGCCCCGCCCGGCGAGCAGGAACTTGCGCGCCGGCGACGCCATCCGGTCATGGATCGTGACCCGCGCGCCGGCGGCGGCGAGCGTCTCGGCGGCCATCAGCCCGGCCGGGCCGGCGCCGATCACGGCGATGGAGGGGGAGGCATTCATGCGCCGCCTATAGCATCCCTTCCCGCGCCGCCCGCTTCGCGCCAGAATCCCGTGCAAGCCAGGGTCAGGGAGCGCCGCGATGAAGATGACGGTCGAGGTCGATTGCACGCCGGAGGAAGCGCGCCGCTTCCTGGGCCTGCCCGACGTGGCGCCGATCCATGCCGCCATGCTGGAGAGGATGCAGGCGCAGGTCGTCGAGATGACCGCCTCGCCCGAGGCGATGCTCGCCGCCTGGACGCGCATGGCGCAGCCCAACTGGATGGCGGATGCGATGGGCGCGCTGTTCAAGGCCGCGACGAGACCCTCGACGGAGAGCAAGCCATGAGGCTGGACAACACCGCCACGGGCGTCTTCGTCATCGCGCCGACGCCCTTCACCGACGCCGGCGCGCTGGATCTGGACTCCGCCGCGCGCATGACGGACGCCTTCCTCGAAGCCGGCGCCAATGGGATCACGCTGCTCGGCGTGATGGGCGAGGCGCCCAAGCTGGATGCGCAGGAGGCTCTGGAGGTCACCGGCGTGGTGCTGCGCCGTGTCGCCGGGCGGGTGCCGGTGATCGTGGGCGTCTCGGCACCCGGCTTTGCCGCCATGCGTGCGCTGGCGGATGGTGCGATGGATGCGGGGGCGGCGGGGGTGATGATCGCGCCCGCGCCGGGGCTGCGCGGCGATGACGCGGTGCTGGCCTATCTGCGCCAGGCTTCGGCGGCCGTGGGCGATGCGCCCTGGGTGCTGCAGGATTATCCGCAGCTGACCGGGGTGCATCTCTCGGCGGCGATGGTGGCGGCGCTGGCCGGGGAAGATCCCCGGCTGGTGATGCTGAAGGCGGAGGATCATCCCGGGCTCGACAAGCTGACCGCGATCCGCGCGCGGCTGGGGGCGCGGCTGTCGATCATGGGCGGCAATGGCGGGATCTTCCTGCCGCAGGAGGTCGAGCGCGGCGCCGACGGCATCATGACCGGCTACGCCTTCCCCGAGATGCTCGGCCGCGTCTTCACGCTGGTGCGCGCGGGCGAGCGCGATGCCGCGCACGACCTGTTCGACCTGCACCTGCCGCTGATCCGCTACGAGCTGCAGCCGGGCCTGGGGCTGGCGGTGCGCAAGCACGTGCTGATGCGCCGCGGCTGGATCGCGAGTGCGGCGTTGCGCAGCCCGGGTCCCAAGCTGACGGCGGAGACCATCGCCGAGATCGAGGTCATCCTCGCCCGCCTTGGCGCGCGCGATCCGGCGTCGCGGCTGTGATGCGCGCCGAGATCAAGCGCGTCGCGGTCATCGGCGCAGGGACGATCGGGGCGAGCTGGACGGCGTGGTTCCTCTCGCGCGGCCTCACGGTGGTGGCGAGCGACCCCTCGCCCGAGGCGCCGGCGCTGATCCGGCGCATGGTGGAGAATGCCTGGCCGGGCCTGGCGCAGCTCGGAGCGGTGCCGGACGCCGATCCGGCGAACTGGACGTTCGAGCCAGACCCGGTGCGCGCCGTCCAAGGCGCGGATTTCGTGCAGGAGAGCGCGCCGGAGCGGCTGATGGTGAAGCAGCCGCTGCTCGCCGCCATCGACGCGGTATTGCCGGCGGATGTGGTGATCGCGTCCTCGACCTCGGGGCTGATGGCCTCCCAGCTCTCGGCGAGCTGCGCGCATCCCGAGCGCGTGGTGATCGGCCACCCGTTCAACCCGCCGCACCTGATCCCGCTGGTCGAGGTGGTGGGCGGCGCGAAGGCGTCCGCGGAGGCGGTGGCCGCGGCGATGGCGTTCTACCGCACCATCGGCAAGCACCCGATCGCGCTTGCGAAGGAGGTGCCGGGCCACCTCGCCAACCGCCTGCAGGCGGCGTTGTGGCGCGAGGCGGTGCACCTGGTGGCCGAGGGCGTGGCCACGGTCGCCGATGTCGACGCCGCGATCAGCGAGGGCCCCGGCCTGCGCTGGGCGCTGATGGGACCGCACCTGACCTTCCACCTCGCCGGCGGGGAGGGCGGGATGCAGCACTTCCTGGACCACCTTCTGCCCGCGATGCGCGGCTGGTGGGCGGACCTCGGCCGCCCCGACGTGGATGCGGCGCTGGGTGCCGCGCTGGTCGCGGGCGTCGCCGAGGAGGCGGCCGGCCGCGACGTGCGCGCGCTGGCGGCGGCGCGCGAT
>NZ_JAAEDH010000012.1 GCF_018128965.1 Plastoroseomonas arctica | reverse complement strand
GTCCCGCCGCTGGCGCCGCCGCCAATCCCGCCGCTGGCGCCGCCGCCAATCCCGCCGCTGGCGCCGCCACCGGTCCCGCTGCCCGCGCCCCTGGTCCCACCACCCGTTCCCCCGGCGGGCCTGCCGCCAACGCCGTCGCTGGCACCAGGAAGCGGCAGTGCGGCCAGCACGGGCCCACGCGGCGCGGCATTGCTCACCGGCGCGAAGGGCTCGACCGCCGTGGCCAAGTCGTCTGCGCTCTCGCGCTGCGGGCCGCCATTGCCGAAAGCGAGTGCGAAGCCCGGGCGGCGGATCACCTCCTCCCGCCCATCGGCATGCCGCACCACGACAAGCCGCCCCGCGACCAGCGTCGCCCGCCCGCCCTCCGCCGCGGCCTGCACCACCGCGGTGGCGCGGGATACGCGGAGCGTGGCGCCCGGCGTGGCCAGCGCGACATCGACGCCATCCGAGGCGCTGATCCGCAGCCGACCGCGCTGCGACCGGCCGCGGATGGTCGGGCGTCCCGTCGCGTCGTCCCGCGCATAGCCGGTCAGGGTGAAGTCGGCGCCGGGCTCCAGCACGATCGAGCTGCCGTCGGAGAAGGCGATCTCGATCCAGGCGCCGGCCGGGCTCACCACGCGCATCCCCGGCGTCAGCACCTGCCCGGCGCCGTCGCCCGGCGTGCCGGCAGCGGCGGAGCGGCCGCGCAGGACCACGGCGGTGAGCTGGTCCTGCGCCAGCACGGGCGCCGCGAGCCCGGCGCCGAGCAGCGCGGCCGAGGTGAGGAGGGCGAGGCGGGGCATGGCGATCTCCTCAGATCCGCACGCGCAGGCCGAGCGTGACGGCGTTGTTGTCGTAGCGGTAGATGCGCTGGTTGCTGTCCTGGCTGTACCAGTCGTATTCGAGCGCCACCGCGACCGCGGGCGCGACCGGCAGCAACACGGAGATGCCGCCTTCCCAGCGCGTGTCGCGCCGCGCCCGGCCGGGATCGAGGAACGAGTCGGCGCTGTCGTAGCTCACGCGCCGCACGCCTACGCGCGCCGAGACGCCGAGCGTGGCGCCGGCCACCGCGACATCGGTGTTCGCCGTGAGGAAGGCGCCGAGCGCGCTGCGGGAGAGGTTGCCTGCCCGCGCAGCGGCGTCGTAGTAGAGCATCGAGGCGGAGACGCGGGTCGACGCGCCGGGAGTCCAGGTGAGCGAGGCGGCGGCGTTCCATTCGAACCCGGTGTAGAGCGCGGCAGTCGGGCGGAAGCTGCTGCCCTCGTAGTCGCCCTGCCGGCCTAGCCAGGTGACCTCGACCGACCATGACGGCGACAGGCGCAACTCCGCGGTGAGCCCGCCGCCGTAGAACCAGGCATAGGTTTGCCCGGCATAGCCGATCCAGGTGGCGGAAACGAAGGGTCGCAGCGCCAGGGTTGGCCCGTCCTCCCCGAACTCGGCCACGCCGATGCGCGGTCCACTGTCGATCGACAGGATCGACAGGTCGTAGTCACGCGGAATGCTGGCGAAGCGCTGGTCGTAGGCCGATGCCGTGGTCTCCCAGGCACCTTCGCGCTGAAGGTCGAGGTCGTAGCGATGATAGACTCGCGCGCCGAGTACTGAGCTCCAGGAGGCCTGCCCGCGTACGGGCGTATTGACGTCGACCGCGGTGCCGAAGGCCGGCACAAAGATCGGCACGCTGCCGAGCGAAGTCGCTTCGTTCGCGTTGGTGTCGTAGCGCGCCCCTGCCAGCAGCGTGACCTCGAACCTCGAGCGCGAGGCGCCTGCCTCGGCCTGTGCCAACAGCTCGCGGGCGCGCGGCGTGACCTCGGCGGGGATGTCGGGGGAGGCCAGTGCTTCCCGCGCATAGATCGCGGCTGCGGCGGGCGCGCCGGCCGCAAGGTACAGCGAGGCGATCTCCAGCCTGAGATCGTCGCGACCGGGATTGGCGCGCAACGCGCGCTCGAGCGCCGCGATAGCGGCGCGGGGCTGGCGGCGTTCCGCGGCGATCCGGGCATAGGCGATGGCGCGATCGGGGTCGCCGGGGCGTACCATCATGGCGGCGAAGGCAACGTCGAGCGGGTCCTGCCCGGGACGTGGAGCCTGGGCGGCGGCGGAGTTGGCGGCCACCGACATCGCCATACCAAGCAAAAGCCAAGGAGCAATGCGGCTACGCCGTCGCGGTTGTCCGGATGCCATATTTGTGACAGTAACGATATACAATCGCATGTCATAGCCTCCCACTAATACTTGGCAGGATCAGGCGACGCGCGCTATTGCAAGACCGTATTATCACGACTTCGTGAAAATACGCCAGTAGTAGTGTCTGTCGCGAAACTTTCCGGCAAGCAACTGAATGGCCGTGATGGTCGGTTACCAGGCGGGCTGACGAGGCCAAGTTGGATGGAGACAACTGATGGAAGCATTCGCCCGCGGCCCGTCACAGCTGCGATGCCGTCCGGCTGCAGCATGGCCGTGTGAGCCTGCGCAGTGCGCGTTGTGCGACCCCTGTTGATGCCGGCGCATGCTGACGTTCGGCCTGGGGGAAGGCGCGACGATCATCTGGCCGGAATCAAGAATCTTGAGCGCCCACGTTCCGGTCATGGTCGTCGCCGTCGCGATCACCGCGGTCGTAAGCAATCGCCGTGGCTATTGCGCAAAATATTCGTGAACCGGAAAATCCGCGCTTCCTTCGTACGCCTGCTGAGATCGTATGATCTCGTCCTGAGCTTCGGTCGGGCAGGCTGTTTCTGATGAATGCCGGATCGTCCAGACGCTGAAAGGCTCTCCGTGGTGACCTGGAAACCGCACACCCTCGCGACCGCATCGAGGAGCGCCATCTCGCGACCGCTGGCGGCGCAGGACTCCGTGCCGCTCGTGCGGGCTTTCGCAGACATGATGGCGCGCGTGGCAGACCCCGACCGGGCGCTACTCCGTGCCTGGATCGCCGGCGCGCGCGGCGAAATCCGCGCCGCGATCCTCGCACTCGAACGGGTGCCGCTCATCCGTCCCGCGCTCGACAATATCCGGCAGGAGTTGGCCTCACTTCGGTGTGCGGAGGGCTCGACCTGTCCAAATTCACAGGTATGGCAATGAAAGAGCTTCTAGACGCCGTTTCCACTGAATTGCGTAGCTTCGTCGGGCAGCGCGACCCTGTCGCGTTGGTGTTGCGCTCCTGGCCGCGCAGGTGCGGCCCGACATGGTGCGGCCGAGACTGATTGTACTCGAGCGCATGCGAGCGTTGAGATATCTAGCGTTGACAGCCTGCCCGGCGCGATCCCCCAATCGCCGAAAATCGCCCGGAGGGTCCACATGTCCCAAGTTCATCGCCGCCTCCTGGCCGCCGCCGTCGCGGTGGGGTTGGCCGCGGTCCTCGGCGGCCCCGCTCGCGCGCAATCCGACACCGCCCAGGTCAGCCTCGGCAGCACTGACATCGGCGGAATTGTCACCGGCCCGAATGGGCCGGAGGCCGGCGTCTGGGTCATCGCCGAGACCACCGATTTGCCCACCCGCTATTCCAAGATCGTTGTTACCGACGATCAGGGTCGCTACCTCATCCCCGACCTGCCGGCGGCAGGCTACCAAGTCTGGGTGCGCGGCTATGGCCTGGTGGACAGCGCGCGCGTGGCTGGCACCCCTGGCCAAGCGCTGAATCTGACAGCCCGCCCGGCCCCCAGCGCGGCTGCAGCGGCGGAAGCCTACCCGGGCATGTACTGGTATTCGATGCTGCGCATCCCCGCGGCCGACCAGTTCCCCGGCACGGGCGACGCACCCGGCGGCAACCGTATCTCACCGCAGATGCGAAACCAGCAGGCTTGGGTGGATACTTTGCTTCAGTCCTGCCAATCCTGCCACGCGCTGGGCAGTCAGAACATCCGGCGCCCCAGCCCCGCGCTGGGCGAATTCCCCCACCATGTCGACCTGTGGCAGCGCCGTCTGCTGTCCGGCCAAGCTATGACCAACATGGCCATCTCGATGGATCGGTTCGGCGCCATCCGAGCAAGCGAAATGTTCGCCGACTGGACTGACCGGATCAGCCGCGGCGAACTACCGCTGAGCCAGCCGGCACGGCCACAGGGGCTGGAGCGCAACATGGTCGTCACGCTGTGGGACTGGGCGAGCGCGCAGACCTACCTCCATGACGCCATCTCCACCGACAAACGCAACCCGACGATCAATGCCAATGGTCTGATCTACGGTTCCCCGGAGGAATCGACCGACGATGTTCCGGTGCTCGACCCAGTGACGCATCGGACTTGGAACATCCGCCACCCCGTGCTCGACCCGGCTACTCCGAGCCATGCCGAGGAGCCGGTCGGCGTATCGCCGTTCTGGGGTGAGCGGATCAACTGGGACGGCCGGACCTCGAACCACAACCTGATTATTGACCAGGGCAACCGGGTTTGGTTCGCAGCCCGCATCCGTCCGGCCGCCACGCAGCCCGACTGGTGCCGCGCCGGCGGCGACCACCCCTCGGCGCGCGTGGCGCCGCTCAACGTCTCAGGCCGGCAACTCTCGGTGTATGATCAAGCGACGCAGCGCTTCGATCTGATCGACACCTGCTTCCAGACCCATCATCTCTACCTCGGCTACGATGCAGACAACACGATGTGGACGAGCTGGGGCCCACCCACCGGCGGCGCCATCGGCTGGCTCAACACGCGGCGCTACCTGGAGACGCGCGACGCCCGCACCAGCCAGGGCTGGGCGCCGATGATCGTGGACGTACCGGGCTGGGGCCGGCGCGGCGAATACACCGAGGGCGACCAGCCGCTCGACCCGAACCGGCAACGTCGCGTCATCGCCAGCCTGTATGGCGTGCAGCCGAGCCCGACGGACGGCTCGATCTGGGGCCAGTCGATGGATATCGGCTTCTCCCGCGTCGACCAGCGCGGCTACCTGGTACGCTTCATCCCCGGCGAGGATCCCACCCACACCGGCCTGGCCGAGTTGTTCCAGCCGCCGCCGGGCGCCTTCTCGCCGCGCGGCATCGATGTGGACAGCAACGGCGTGGTCTGGACCACGCTGGCCAGCGGCCACCTCGCCAGCTTCGACCGCCGCCGCTGCACAGCGCCGCTGACCGGCCCGCAGGCCGCCACCGGCGAGCATTGCTTCGAGGGCTGGACGCTGCACCGCTTCCCTGGCCCGCAGTTCGAGGGCCGCGACCCGGCCGGTAGTGCCAACCACGCCTATTACGTCTGGGTCGACCGCTTCAACACGCTCGGGCTCGGGAACGACGTGCCGATCGCCAGCACTAATGGCGGCGAATCGCTCACCGTGTTGGTGAATGGGCAGATGCACCAGTTGCGGGTGCCATATCCGGCCGGCTTCTTCACCAAGAACGTGGATGGGAGGATCGACGATCCCAACACCGGCTGGCGCGGCCGCGGCGTGTGGACCACGACCGGGACGCGCACGCCTTACCACAGTGAGAGCGGGGCCGGCGAAAGGCCGCGGGTGTTCCGGGTTCAGATGCGGCCTGATCCGCTGGCGCGGTAGAACATGGCCTTCGCAGGGACCAGGCCGGCGTGTTGATCCAACCCGGCCGCCCGGTGCGGCGGGTACTTTGTATCCGGCTCAGCGGTGCCAGAAGATCGGGGCCTCGGCACCGACCTGAACCGTGAGCGTGTGCTGGCACGGCGGTGCGGCGGCACCATGCCAGCCACGGATGCTGGCAACCGCATCCGCCGACGGCTCGTCCGCAAGTGGCGCCGCCCCCTCGGAATGCAACTGGCCGTCAGCGGCATGTCCGCTGTTGGGCGGTCAAATGCGGAAATCGGACTAGTTTCAGCGACCCGCAAAGGCGGAACATTTAGAAGTCGACAGTTACGGATCCTTCGCTCCGCCCCGGACCCGCACGCTCCTTCTTTCCAAATTCCGGCTCGCCATGAGCAAAGCGCGCTGACGTGGTTCGAGTGCTGACGCAACAAGTGGCCGCAGATCACCGTCGCGACCCTTACTCTCGCGTCTTCATCAACCCCGCGACGGTCGTCCATTGCAACTTGGAATAGCGCTCGTTGTCCAATGGTTCGAGCTTGCCTCGGCCACTGAACTGGTCCCGCATGTACTGCATACCCTGCCACGGTGGGAACGCCGCATCTGAACTTGGCACGATGATCTTGGTGGCCGCGATCATCGCACCAAGCATGCCGATGCTTCCGGCCCAAAGCGTCTGATAGCGCTCGCCCGTCACGTCGGTCATGACCGCGGCGATGTCTCGCGCGCTCACAACGTCGCCGGCAATCCGCAGGATGCGCGGTGTCGCCTCATCCATCGCCGCTGCGGCGACATAGGCCGCTGCATCGTCCTTGGTTGTAAAGTCGAGCGGCTGGTCAGCGTCGTGCCAATAGAGGACCCTGTGGATTGTCGGCCGGATAATCGGCATCTCGGCGCCAAGCATGTCCATGAACGCGCCGTTGAGAATCGAGGTGACCTTGATCGGGGCACGGTCCGCTAGAGCCATGAACTCGCGGCGCAGGTCGAAATTGCGGTTGTCGCCGGGCCGCGTCTTCGTGAAGTCGGCCGAATAGTCCGACGGGATGAAGCGCGGCACGCCGGCCCGCACCGCCGCCTCCAGCAGCACGGTCTGCCGGTCGATCATCACGGACCGGACGCCGTTGAGCGCGGAGACGACGCATGTCGCACCCGTGCACGCCTGGGCCATCGCCGTGAGGTCGGCGGGATCGGCTTCGACAAGCGTCGCGCCCGTGGACTCGATCCGCCGACCTTCGTCGGCCTCCAGGCCCGGACGAACCAGAGCGAGCACGCTCGCGCCTCGCTCGACAAGGGCCTTGGCGATCCGTCCGCCAAGGTCGCCGCTAGCGCCGGCGAGCGCGATGATGGATGCATCGGGCACGCTCAAGCGTTCTCGTCCTTGCCGCCAGCCGGTCCGAGGAAGCGGATGATCCGGTCCGCCGTCCAGTCCGGGCGATCGGCGGCGAAGGCATGCCCGGCCAGCAGGACCTTGTCGTGCTCCACATCCACGAACAACTGCTCGACGCCGGCAAGAGTCTGCTCCTGCGGAATGCCAAGCCCGGCGTTCAGTACGAGCACCGGCATGGTCAGCTTGCGTTCGAACACCGCGCGATTGGCCTTCCCGTCGTCAAGCATCGCCGCATAGTGCCGGAAGCCCGCGCGAATGCCGTCCGGGTTGCCGTAGGTGCGCAGTAACTCGTCCCGATCCTCGTGGGTGATGCCCTTTAGGGGCGAGAACATCTTCCAGCTGTTGCCGAGGTACTCGGCTTCGTGGCCTTCGGTCAGCATGGTGGCGAGATCGACCTGCGCATGAAACCCGAAGTGCCAGTAGCCGCCGGTCGCCGGGTTCATCAGTTCCTCCAGCCCGAATCCCGGGATCAGCGATTCCGCCAACACAAGGCGCCGGATCTCGGCTCGACGATGCAGCGCCCAGGCCACCGCCACCATCATGCCGATATCTGTGCCGACCAGGTTGATCGTCTCGAACCCCAGGTCGCGCACGATGGCGCGGATGTCGTCAGCGACGTTCTTCTTGTCGTAGCCCTTCGAAGGCTTGTCGGAATCGCCGAGACCGCGCAGGTCCGGAACGATTGCCGTGAAGCCAGCATCAGCGAGGGCCGGCATGATCCCGCGCCATTCGCGCCAGGTGAGCGGCCAGCCGTGAAGGAGGACGATCGCCGGACCGGTACCGCCCGACACGTAGTGGATGCGCGTTCCGTTCACGTCGGCGAAGCGGTGGGCAAAACCCTCGAGATCGGCGGCCGCACCATCGAGCGGCGCACAGGTGGGATGGCTCATGAGAAGCACTCCGAAGTCCACTCAGTGGATCGGAGGGACATGCTGCCTGCTTGTCGTACCGCGCTCACGCCTGTTGCGCAGCGAAGTTCTCACCGATGATCGAGGGTGCCGGCGTGTACGAGCCCAGCCACTCCATGATCTGCGGCAGCCGGCCCTTGGCCGTGTCGGCATCCGCGTTCATCGCCGAGTTCTGCAGCTCGCCGAAGATCGACTGGACGTTGGTCGGCGTGGCGCCGGCCTGGATAAGGCGCTGGAGCGCCGCGTCGTTGATCCCGCTCGTCCATGACCCCGACGCGTCCACGGCCACGAACACGTGGTAGCCAGCCGCGATCAGTGACAGTGCCGGATAGACGAGGCAGAAGTCGGTCGTGATCCCCGACAGGATGATCTTACGACGCCCAGTGGCCTCGACCGCTGCGGCGAAGCGAGGGTCGTCCATGGCGTTGAGAATGCCCGTCCGATTGACGATGTCGGCCTCCGGGAAAGCGTCGGTAATACCCTTCAGCAGGCCGCCCGACGCACCGTCCGCGCCGCCGCCGGTGGTGGTCAGAACGACCGGCAGCTCGAACATCCGCGCCAGCCTGGCGAGGCCCTCGATGTTCGTCTTAAGCACGGTCAGGTCGATCGACTGAACGCCGAGCGTCAGGGTTGTCTGGTTGTCGATGAACAGGACCGCCGCATTTTCGGGGGTCAGCTGCTCCAGATAGTCGGCTTGCGTGGTCATGACCTTCTCCTTGGGTGCTGAGACGGGCGATCGGCCGTCGCCAGGCCGCTGAACGCGGAATCAAGCTACGTTGGCCGATAGATGGCGGGCGGGCTCACTTGGCGCGTGCGTGCGCGCTCCCGCCTTCAGGTAGCGAATCCGGTGCAAGCGGGTTGGGACCTGGCAGGTTATCCATGCCGTAGCGGCGGTACTGTTCGTCGCTCATGTTCGGCGCCGGCGTCGCGCCCTTGGGCGGGATGGTGCGCGTCGGCGCCGGCATCGCGCATTCGATCACCGCCAGTTCCAGACCGGCGGGCGTGTAGCCATTGAGAAACACCGCGGTGTCGCTGTCGACGCGGAACGCGTGGCGTGTGTTGCGCGGCACGAAGACGAAGTCGCCGGCGCGTCCGATCATGGTTTCCTCACCAACGAGGAAGGTGATCTCGCCGTCGAGCATGTAGAAATGCTCGTCCGACCATGTGTGCTTGTGCGGCGGGGCGCCTGAGCCATTCGGCAGCGTCTCGTGCATCAGCGAGTAGCGGCCTCCGGTGTCCTCGCCCTTGACGAGGACGACCCAAAGGATGTCGAGCCACCAATAGGCCGGCGCGGTGTCCACGTTGTGAACGAACGGCATCGAGCCGGGGACCGTAGGGATGTCGGGGGTCGGCGCATCAGTCATGGCGGTTCCCCGATGAATGACCGCGTGAGGCCAGCGGATCGGGCTCGTCGAGCCAGACCAGGCCATAGCGGGCGAGCAGCTCGTCGGTCATCTGCGGCTTACCGGGAGGCGCCGCCTCGGGCGGTGGCAGCACACGCTTGTCGGTCCGCTTCCCGAGTTCGGCCAGCATCGCCTCCATGCTGGCCGGCGTGTAGCCATTGAGAATGCGCGCGGTGTCGCTGTCGACGCGGAACGCGTGCCGCGTGTTGCGGGCGATGTTGACGAACGCGCCCTTGCCCGCAGTCCTGATCGCGTCGCTCATCAGGAAGGTGATGGTCCCATCGAGGATGTAGAAGGTCTCGTCGGACCAGAGGTGCCGGTGCGGGGGCGGGCCAGCGCCCTTGGGCATAAGCTGTTCCATCATGGACCACCGGCCGCCCGTGTCGTCCCGGTCGGCAAGCATCGACCATAGGATGCCCTGCATCGAGTAGGCGGGTGCATCGTCGGCGTGGCGGATGAAGCTGGTGTCGCCGGAGATGGGCGACAGATCGGAATTGTCGGGCATGCTTGCTCTCCTGCGGTGCGGCCGCGCCCGGTCGGCGCGGCCGGAGTATGTCTTCAGGCGTGGGCGGCGACCGGAAGCGAGCGCGCGATGAAGTCCGCGAACCGCTCGAACCGCATGTCGGGGTAGTGGTCGTTCTGAAGATCGGTCAGCGCGGTCTGGCCGTTGGTCATGTAAAGCAGGTAGG
Source organism: Plastoroseomonas arctica (assembly GCF_018128965.1). GTDB lineage: Bacteria > Pseudomonadota > Alphaproteobacteria > Acetobacterales > Acetobacteraceae > Plastoroseomonas > Plastoroseomonas arctica. The sequence continues at coordinate 134,713 of NZ_JAAEDH010000012.1, read as the reverse complement.
CGAGCATGACCTTCTTCTCGGGGTCCGCCTTCGCCATCGCCGCCCGCAGATCGGCTTCCGATCCCATCGACACTGGCCTGATCGGGTGGTCGGTGATGCGCGCCACGATCTCACCGGCCTGACGAAACGAGATGCGCTCGCCGGCAAGGGCGAACTTGCCCGGCTTCACGTCGCGGTCGAGCGCGACCCGCGCGATCATTCGCGCGGTGTCCTCGACGCTCGTAACCTCGATTGGGCGGTCGCCATCGCCGAAGAAGCTGATCGTGCCAGCGTCGGCATCGATCGCGCCGTGGCCCGGCAGGAACACGTTCATGAACGCGCCCTGGAGCACGTTGACCTGCTCGAGCCCGATCTCGGCGATCTTCGCGTCGGCCTGGGCCCGCATGTCGAACATCGCGTGCTCGCCGGGCGTCGCCTTGAAGAGGTCTAGCGCATAGTCAGACGGCAACATCCGGCGCACGCCATTGGCCTTGGCCGCCTTGGCCAGCGCAACCTGACCGTCGACGATAACGTCCGGTCCGCCCTGTAGCGCCGAGACGATGACGTCGACGCCGCGCGTCGCACGATCAAGCGAATCTGCGTCACTTAGATCGCCCTCGATTACCTCGGCGCCGCTGTCGACTAGCGGCTCGAGCAGCTCCGTCTTGCTGGCGGAGCCACGCACGAGCAGTCGAACGCGGACTTTTGGCAAGGCGAGGAGATGATTCGCGATTTGGCTGCCGAGCATGCCGGTGGCACCGGCGAGTAGAATGGTGTTGGCCATTGGAAACGGTCCTTGATTGCTGAACGTCAATTTGGTCGTTTCCGCCACGCAGATTAGGGGCTAATTCTTGGACACCCTGTTCCAGCTTTGGGACGACGCCGATGTTCGACCTTTTGTACCTGCGAGCCTTCGCGCGCATCGCCGAACTCGGGAGCATCTCGGGCGCAGCGCGCGCGCTCAAGATGCCCAAGTCGTCGGTGAGCCGCGCGCTCGTCCGGCTCGAGGAGTCGATCGGCGCGGTGCTCGTCGAGCGCTCGACCCGCCACCTGCGCCTCACCGAGGCAGGCATCCTCCTACAGCGTCACGCGCGGCGTATCCTGGACGATGTCGGCGAAGCGGAGAACGCGATCGGGGGGCTGGTGGGACATCCTCAAGGCGACTTGCGCGTGAGCGTGCCTTTCACCTTCGCCGCCGGCCCACTTGCCGCCTCATTGCCCGGCTTCCTGGCTCGCTATCCGGACGTGCGCGTGCTTCTGACCATCGACAATCGGATCGTGGACTTGCTCGACGAGGAGATAGACGTCGCCATCCGCATCGGGCCGCTGCCGGACTCAGAGCTCATCGCGCGCCGCATCACGTCGTTCGCGCTGTGGCCCTGCGCCAGCCCAACCTATCTCGACCGACATCCAGCCATCACCGCGCCCGCTCATCTCGCGAAGCACACCCTGATCGGTCACCGTGCAGCCAAGGAGACCTGGCCGTTCCGTTCGTCCAGAGGCGCGCAGCGCGACATCGAGATCGAGACCCGCACCGTCGCGCCCGAGCCCGACGTCGTCCGGACCATGCTGCTGGGCGGCGCCGGCATCGGTATCCTACCCGACTTCCATGCCAGCGAGGCGATAGCCTCGGGAGCACTGGTTAGGTTGCTACCCGACCATGAGCATCGCTCGGTAGACGTCCACGCGCTCTATCCTAGCCACCGCAGCCTGTCGGCCAAGGTCCGCGTGTTCATCGACACCTTGGTAGATGATCTTGCGAGACCAATGATTTAGATGACAGACGCCCCCCGAAGTTCAAAGTGTGCGACGGCGTGTTAGCAGTTTTCGGAAAAGCGCAAGCGGACAGGGGATAAAAACGATGGCCGGCCGGTCCAAGCTCCAATCTACCGCCGCCGCGATACAGGGCTCGGCAGGCTGCATCCAAATGAGCGGCAGAAAGCGGTCGTTAGGCTGCCGCGGTTCGGCAAAGCACCGATTATCCTCCGGTAGCGGTAAAACGGACCGAAGTGCGCGGAACAAAGTCTCCATCAGGCCTTGCCCATTTTGCGCGGCAACCGCCTGAGTCAGCGCCGATTCTCGCCGGATAATAACCACCGTCGGTAATCCGGCGACTTGTGGCCGTGAGCAAACTGGCCGCTTTTGCTCGCCCCAAAGCGAAAGCCGACATTAGCACCGTTGCAATCAACGGCTTTAGTGACTGCTGCGCGTAATGTAGCCGCGTTGGTTCAGCCTTGTGCCCCTGCCGCCAAGCTGACGGCCCCGTCCGCCTGCTCGTGGTCCAATTCGAGGTCAAGCCGGTGGGCCCGGTGCTCAGCCGCTACCCGCGCTTCAACGCAGGCAGTGCGCGCCAGGGCCGGGAGCGGCCAGTAGCCGCGGTCACCGCGCAGAACCAGAAAGTTTGGCGCAAGTGGCGGTCTGCCCGTGGCTGGAAAAGCTACGCCATCCTCTCCTACCGACACCGCGGCAGGCAGGGTGCCGGAACGCAATCGCGCTTCACCGGTCAGACGCCGATCACGCGGGCGGGGTGGGTGAAGACCTCGAAGCACTCGCCCCGCGCGACGGCCAAGAGCGTCATGCCACACGCCTCCGCGGTGCGCACCGCAAGTGCCGTGGGGGCCGAGATGGCGGCGATGATGGGGGCGCCCATCCGCGCCGCCTTCTGGACCATCTCCACCGAGACGCGGCTGGTGAGGGCGACCACGCCAGAAGTGGCGCCGATGCCGGCTCGGGCCATGGCGCCAGCCAGTTTGTCCAGCGCGTTGTGACGGCCGACATCCTCACGGATGGCGACCAGCCCTTCGGCCGGGCGCCAGAAAGCGGCGGCATGCACTGCGGCGGCCTGCCCGTTCATCGCCTGAGCATCGCAGAGGGCCTGCATGGCTTCGGCGATGGCGCCGGGCCAAGCCCGGAAATCCGAAAGGACAGGATCAGCCGGGCATGCCGCCTCCTGCAGTGATTCGATGCCGCACAGTCCACATCCAACTGGCCCGGCCAGGGCGCGACGGCGGCGGACGTGCCGGCTGCCGGGGATCTCGGCAAGCCGCATCCGAATCTCTATTCCGAGCCCCGCCCGGGACAGAACTTCCATGTCAGTGATCTCGGCCGGGGTCGCGACAATGCCCTCGGAGAGTGAGAAGCCCACGGCAAAATCCTCGAGATCGGCCGGGCTGGCCATCATCACTGCATGGGTCACCCCGTCATAGGACAGGGCAATCCCTGTCTCCTCGGCCAGCATCCGCTCGCCCGCCATCAGGGCCGCGCCGGTGTAGGCGGTTCTGGGCAGGCTGATTAGCGGGGGCGGAATGGCATTCATGGCGCGGCGTGCAGATTGACGGGGATGGATTTCGCCGCCGGGACCTTGCTGCCCTCAGCGTGATGCCACAGCGGGATCAATGGATTGCATTCCGGATAGTAGGCGGCGCAGCAGCCCTTCGGAATGTCGTAGGCGACGATGCGAAAGCCACCCACGCGGCGGGCCACGCCGTCCTCCACCGCCGTCGTGAGCGCAACGGTGCCGCCGTCGCGCAGCCCGAGACGCGCGATATCCTGCGCGTTAATGAACAACACCATCCGCGTGCCGCTGACGCCGCGGAAGCGATCCTCCATGCCGTAGATGGTGGTGTTGAACTGGTCATTGGAACGGATGGTGAGGAGTTGCAGCACGTCGTGCCGCTCTAGGTCGGTGTCGAGGTCAGTCCGGAGCGAGGTGGGCACATGGAAGTTCGCGCGGCCGGTGTCGGTTTTCCAGACGCGCTGGCGGGCCGGCAGCGGGCGGTGGAAGCCGCCCTTGAAGACCCGCGTATTGAAGTCGTGGAAGGCCTCGGGATAGGTCGCCGCGATGGCGTCGCGCACCAGGCCATAGTCACCCACCCAGGCATCCCACGGCACCAGGGGGTTGGGCGACAACGTCGCCTTCGCCAGTCCGGCGACGATGGCGGGTTCGGACCGCAGCCGGGGGCCGGCGGGTACGACAGTGCCCTGACTGGCGTGGACCTTCGTCATAGTGTCCTCGCAGGTGACCAATTGCGGGCCGGACGCCTGCTGGTCCACCTCAATCCGCCCCAGGCAGGGCAACAGGAATGCGACCTCGCCGTTGAACAGGTGGCTGCGGTTAAGCTTGGTCGCGATCTGCACGGTGAGCCGCAATCTGGGCCAGGCTTCCTCCATGGCCACGGTCTCCGGCACCGCGCGGATGAAGTTGCCACCCAGTCCCAGGAAGGCCTGGACCCTGCCGGCGATGATGCCCTCGCAAGCCTCAACGGTGTTCATGCCGGTCTCGCGGGGCGGTTCGAAGCGGTACTGCTTCGCCAGCATGTCCAGAGGGACCAGCTCCGGCTTCTCGCTGATGCCGACGGTGCGCTGGCCCTGGACGTTGGAATGGCCGCGCACCGGCAGGACCCCGGCGCCCGGCTTGCCGACATTGCCGCGCAGCAGCAGCAGGTTCATCAGCATACGGACATTCTCAAGCCCGGCGCGGTGCTGGGTCAGGCCCATGCCGTAAATACCGATGGTGGCCTGGGCATGGGCATAGATGGCGGCCACACCTTCCAGAGCCGGGCGCGTCAGGCCCGATCGAAGTTCGAGGGCAGGCCAGTCGGCTTCGCGTGCGGCGTCGGCAAAATCCTGGAAGCCATGCGTGTGCTCGGCGATGAAGGCATGGTCCAGCCACGGCTTCCTGCCTGCGGCAGTCGCCGCATCGTCGCCGGCAAGCAAGGCCTTGCACAGTCCCAGTATCGCGGCGATGTCGCCGCCTGCCTTCACCTGGTGATATTGCGAGGAGATCCGCGTCTCGGCCCCCGTCAGCATTTCCAGGGGCGCCTGCGGGCTGGTGAACCGCTCCAGCCCCCTTTCGCGAAGCGGATTGAAGGTGATGATGGGCACGCCGCGCTTCGATGCGGCCTGCAACGGATGCAGCATGCGGGGCGAGTTGGAGCCGACATTTTGGCCGAAGAACAGGATGCAATCCGCCTTCGCGAAATCCTTCAGCATGATGGTGCCGACCGGCGCGCCGATCGCCTGCGGCAGAGCCACGGATGTGCTCTCGTGGCACATGTTGGAACTGTCGGGCAGGTTGTTGTGGCCGTAGAGACGGGCGAAGAGGCCCCACATGTAGGATGTCTCAAGCGCAGCGCGGCCTGAGGCGTAAAAGACCGTAGTCTTCGGCTCCAGCTTCTTCAGCTCCGCGCCTATCTCGGCGAATGCGCTTTCCCAGCTGACCGGAACCCACCGGTCGGTGACGTGGTCGAGGCGCATCGGGTTAAGCAAACGGCCCTGTGCCTCCAGCGCGTAGTCGGACCAGCCGCGAAGCTCCGTAACCGTATGCTTCTCGAAGAACCGGGAGCGCACCCGCTTGCGGGTGATCTCCCATGCGGTTGCCTTGGCGCCGTTCTCGCAATACTCGAAGGTGCGTGGCCGCCCGGGCTTGCCCCAGGAGCAGGAGACGCAGGAGAAGCCGTCGGGCTTGTTCTGTCGTAGCAGCAGGGCGTTGCCCGTGATCAGCCGGTCTTCGCGGAGCAGCGCCGTCTCGACCGATTTGAGCGACCCCCAGCCACCCGCCGGTCCGGTGTAGGGCGTAATCTGCGGTTTCAGTGCCAAATATTCTGCTCCCGAGCCGAAATTCGACGTCGCTTCATGGCTGAGGGCTGCATGCCCTGAGGCTGAACACGGAACGGCATGCAGCGTTGCCTTCCGGTTCGGTCCACCGTCGTTAAGGCAGCCGGCCTGAAGCGAGTATGAGACCCGTCGTTCGCCGCCGAACGATGGGCGCCAAGTTACGCATTCGCTCGTCCCGCCAAACGGTAAGCATCTCGCGAGCTTGGGCCATCGAGGTGAACGGCGTCTCGTTCAGGCACTCATCCTGCAGTCGTCAGTTGGAGTGACGGCGCTCACAGCGGCGCGCATGTGGCCCGCGCCGCATCGACCAAATCGAGGTCGCGCACCTGCGTCGTCACCACCTCAGTCACGTGGCAGACCGCAGGATGAAGACTAGGGCAAGTGCGATCATCTCGTTCCCTGCACCGCCGCCCATTGCGCCGGAAATTGGCCGAAAGCAGTCGGACCGTTACTGGTCGACCGGCGCGTCGAAGCGGCCGTCCATGGTCCGCGCCCCGGTTGGCAGCTTCCCACCCGATGCGGACCTTGGAATGCTCAATTAAGGTGCGGCCATGAGTCAGTCCAGCCTCAGTCCTACCTTCGCGGTCCGTCGCCTCTCGGCGTCGGATGCGCCCGGTTTTCGCGATCTGCGGCTCGAGGCTCTTCGGTCGCATCCTGAGTCGTTCGGCGCGTCGTGGGAGGAGGAAACCGCACAACCGCTAGCCTGGTTCACAGACAGGCTGGACCGGAGCACGGTATTCGGCGGCGGACCGGCCGGGGCCTCCACGTTGAGCGGGATCGTCGGCTTCTACACGATGGATAGCCCAAAGCTGAGGCACAAGGGTGTTCTCTGGGGCATGTATGTTCGGCCGCAGGCCAGAGGAACGGGACTTGCGCCGATGTTGGTCACGCAGGTGCTCGCGCATGCCAGGCACATCGTCGAGGAAGTTCGGCTCACGGTCGTCGCGACCAACACGGCCGCCGTTCGTCTCTACAAGCGGGCTGGGTTCACGCCGTACGGCCTGGAGCCACGAGCTCTCAAGGTTGGTCACGATTACCATGACGAAGTGCTCATGGCATGGTCGCGCCTCTGATCCGGGTAAATCCGCTCTCCTTCAATCTTCGACATCTGGCGCCCACGGTTGGATTTCTAGTTCCGCGGCGCCGCTGGACGCGTCTGAACGGCCAGCAAGGGCGCGGAGGGCCGGCTCAAGACCGAGAGGCGGCCGATCCGCTACGAAGTCTGAGCGTGCCATGAGCGGACCGACTTCGTTGAGGGAGCTTCAGATTTCTGTCGCCTCGGAGAGGGTAAGCGCGTCCTCAGCATCGACGCCGAGATACCGCACCGTGCTCTCGAGCTTGGTGTGTCCGAGCAGTATCTGCACGGCGCGCAGATTCCCCGTTCGCTTGTAGATCAGCGCGACCTTGGTCCGCCGCAGGCTGTGGGTGCCGTAGGCGGACGGGCTGAGCCCGGTGGCTCCGACCCACTCACCGACGAGCCGAGCATACTGCCGCGTACTGACGTGACCGTCGCAATCAACGCGGCTCGGGAATACGAATTCGTCGAGCGAGCCGCCGCGCACCTCGAGCCAAGCAATCAAGCTGTCACGCGTCTGCTCGGTCAGTTCGAACTGGACGGGCTTACCCGTCTTTTGCTGCACGACCGTCGCCCGCTGGCGTGCCCCGGCATTGACCACCACCTCGCCGATCTTGAGCTTTACCAGGTCACAACCACGCAGCTTGCTATCGACCGCCAGGTCGAACATCGCCAAATCGCGCACGCGTTGTTCGCGTTGGAGGAAGAGCCGGATCGCCCAGACTTGTTTGGGCTTCAGTGGCGGCTTGGGACCGACGAAGCGGCCCTTGTTCCACGGGACCACTGGGCGCGTGTGCGGCAAAGGTGCCGATTTGTTAGTGGGGTGCATGGCATGTCTCCTGGCCGCGAAGGTGCGGCCCGACATGGTGGGGCCCAGGGTGATTGTACTGGAGCGCACGTGGGCGTCGGTCGCCGCATATTGCATTTCAGGATGGAAGTAGAATGCCTCCTCGCGGTGCGTGGCCGAAAGTGGAATGGCGGCTTGAAACCGCCGCACGCATGGAAGCAGATGTGGTAAAAACGTGCCGAAGCTAACCCTTGCCTCCGTCGGCGATGATGGTCCGCGGCGCCATCAACCAGCGCAATGTGACCGTGGGAGAGGCGGCAGAGCTCGCCCGGGGTTATTGCTATGCTCGCCACCTTGCCTTGCCCGCCACGGCCCTCAGCGAGGCGTGGACTAAGTGCTGATGAGGCTCCAACTCCTGTTCCCGGTGCCATTTACTGTGGAGCGGGATGGCGGGGAATACAGCGAGGTGGCGTCGCACCAGCCTGCCCAGCACATCGGCTACACGTTCCGCTTCGTTGAGCGCGGGAAGCCATACGGCGCGGCCTCTTTGAAGGAGGATCTGGCTTCCGTCGCCGCCCTGTATCTGCTCCGGCACATGACCGCGCGCGGCTACATCGCGCTGGCGACGAAGCAAGCCGCGGTCCCCTCCTCCCACTGGTCGAAACCATGATCGCCCAATGACTGCTCAACGGCCGCATCATCGTGGCGGCCGCGATGGCCGAGACCTACGTTTGCGACGGGTAGTCGTTCTTCGGCTCAGTGATGACAATTAGAAGGTCGACGCCCTCACTGGCAGACAACTCTAAATAGTCCACGGATGCTAAGCGTCCGATATGGACGACGCATCACGATCTTGGTCGCCAGGTTGTCATTCAGACCGAAACGCTGCCGCTCGCGGTGTGACCAATCGCACCGCAAACGATCATGGAGATCTTGTAGTGATCCAAAGGCAGCCGATGCGCTGGTTTTGGCTGGACGCCCGAAAGACATTCGTCGAGAGGAGATTGATTAGATGCCCGTCGATTTGCCACAAATTCGGATGTTGGCATTCCAAAATGAAGAGATCGGGATGGGGTTCGCGAGCTCCACCGGGCTCGCGATCGGCACTTGCCTAGAAAACTTTGTTGTAGACGGGGGGCTGTCATTTTAGGGCAGGAAGTAACTGCATCAGCCACACTGGTGACGTCGCATGAACAGATGATGCAGGCGATCAATTTTTCCTTCGAAGCGCAAGGCCGATACGGATTTTTTTCAGGTGGTGGGAAGGCTGAATTCGCGGAAAACACCCGATTCAATTCTACATCGACATTCCTTGTGGCACGATGTCTCGTAAAAAACCCTTTGAAGCGAGGCAAAAACTTTGTCCTGAAGCAATCAGCACAACAGCTCATCGACGCATTACGGTTCGACGAATTTACTCTCGCATTCGGGGATAGCTTCGTCCGAGGCCTTCAGACCGGCGGCGAATTCTACGCCGTTGTGCGAATGACGTCCGTGTCACAATCGACGCAGGCATCGCTGGCAGCAACGCTGCAGGCTGAAGCCAATGGCCTTTTGGCTAGCGGGAGCTTCAAGTCCAGTTTCAACACCTTCAACGCGTCCGACCAAACGAGATCTGAATTCAATGTGACAATGTTTCAGAACGCCGGGATAGGGGCCCAGAGTGCGCCTGTCGCTGCAATCGATGAGGTGATTGCTAGGTTCAAGAAATTCCCTGAGATCGCGAATGAGCATCCAGCGGCATACGAAACTGAGGTTGCGACGTACAATACTCTTCCCCTCCCGCTCCCGACGCCGGAGCAGCAGGAAGCCTTCATATTCGCATTGCGGGACACCCGCGAAAGGAAACTCAGATTTATTCAAGTCAAGAACGACTTAGAATTTGTTTTGCAGCATCCTGAGTTTTTTAGGAATGTGGCATCGCCTGAGACCATGATGTCGGCGATTTCGACGTACACGAAGCTGATAAACGCTGTGGTTGACCACGCGATAAAGCTCTCGAACGGTCAGATATCGCCGCCCCGTATTTTCGATCCCGGAATGCTAGTTCCTCCGCTGGCCGAACCCGCCCCTATTCCGATTGTCAAAGCCGACGCCGTCGGTCCGCCCACGCCGAGGACAGTGTATCGTCGCGGGGATCGCGGCCCCGGCGTCCTGAAGCTCCAAGAGAGGCTTCGAGAACTCGGGATACGAGTGGAAATGCCCGGATTCCCTCGCACAGAGGTCACGGCCACCGGCCAATTTCTTGCGCTTACGGCCGCAGCAGTCGCAACTTTCCAGGTGTCGCGCGGCCTTTTTCCGGACGGAGAGGTCGGACCAGTGACTATGCCAGCTCTTGGCTTGGCACTGCCATCAGCAGAGGAAAGCAATGCCGGCCTTCCTCCGCCCGCATTAGGACGCAGGCTCTCGCCCCTCGTAGCAAGACTGCGCGTCGGTGGGGTCCTCACTTTCGTCACGGTCCGCACGTTCTACCAGCTTGGGGATCGAGGCCCTGCGGTATCTGAGCTTCGCTCTGCTCTGAGCGCTCAGGGCTTCACATCGGATCCGGACCCGGCCGCAACGTTTGGGTCTGCTACCGACGTCGCCGTTCGTGCCTTCCAGGCGAATAGGGGCTTGCTTCAGGACGGGGAGGTCGGGCGCGGGACCCTCGGAGCGCTTGGTCTCACACTCCCCCTACCGGCGGACGAAGGCTTGCTCTTTCGATGATGCTCAGCTGACGGCCAGGTGCACGTCCGCATCGGAGGTGCGGCACTCGAACCAGCAACATGCCACGTCTGAATGCCCGGCATCGGTCCAGCCGGCCGCCAGGTCGCGTTTGGCTTGCTGGTTGCTGGTCATCGAGTAGAGGTTGCACATCAACCAACGCCTTAAGCCCGGCCGTCTAGCGGGATTGATCAGCTGTTATCCGAGTGGATACCGAAAGCGGAACCAGACGAGAATACGGTAGGATCACACGCGGCTACAGGGAGGCGAAAAGGATGGCGAGCGACGACCACGACCTGGGAGACTCGCAGAGCCGGGCAGAGAACGCTCGCTTCCGCGAAATTGCGCAGCGGCAGCAGGCTTCGAACCCCGAATACGCTTACGCACCCAGATGGGCTCCAATGGGCAACTGGCGAATGTCCGGCTTCGATGTATTCATCGCGATTGCTGGGCTCGGCGTATTCGCCATGGTGCTGGGAATGTGGGCACTGGGTATGATCAGCTAATCGCTCCTGTGCATCGTCTGCCACGTCTGGCTGATCGTACCCATCCGGCCAGGGCCGCGGGCAGGTAATGATTAGGCGGCAGCGGCCAGCTGAGTCTGGGTGTTCTTCCAGTTCCAGGGCAGCAACTCCGGTATGCGTGATGCGGGATGGTCGGCGATGCGGGCCAGCACGTCGGCCAGGCAGGCGCAAGGATCGACGTCATTCAGCTTGGCGGTGGCGACCAGCGAGCACATCGGAGCCGCCCGCTCCCCGCCCCGGTCGGACGCTTCGAACAGCCAGGACCTTCTCTCGAGGGCGATGCCGCGCAGCGCGCGTTCGGCCGCGTTGTTGGTTAGGAAGATGCAGCCAGCGGCGCGAACCTGCTGAATGCGTCCGAGCGCGTCGGCAGGAAGTTCATCGCACGGGCCAGTTCAAGGCGCCGCGATCGGTGTGTTCAGCAACGCTAGGCGAAGTTTCGCGCGTCGCGCCAGGTCCGGCAATTGACCGATTACGCCCGTGCCGGGGCAGTCCTTCGGGGTGAATTTCGCTGTCTTGTTCTCCGGCTTAGCGCGCCACACCACCTGAATGAACTTGTGGCAAGTGATGCCCGGCTTGGTTGGGTCCCCCGGATCGGCCTCGCTGACGCCCGTCGGGTCTAGCGCAACATCCGGATGTGCTTTGGCGATCCAGGCGATCAAGTTGCTGCCGTATTGCAGCTGCGGCTCCAGCAGTTGATTGGGTCCGATGCCAGCGAACTCGATATGGACCGACGTGCCGGTCAGCCAGCCGGTGCCGAAGGCGATGTCTTTGGTATCGACGAACTGGATGACCCGCCCATCGAGCTCCACACAGAAATGCGCCGAGACCATGCCGACCCCCATGCGCTCACGCTCCGATGCGCTCGTCCAGGTGTTGTAGGCGCTGCCGGCCTGGTCTTGCAGGGTCATCCCCGCCGCCGTGGTATGGACGACGACGCGTACTACCTTGCCGTTGGCATCCTTTCGCAGGTTCGCGGGATCGGTCAGCCACTTCGTACCATCATTGTCAGGAAAGACAGGCATTGCTGGCTCCTTTCAGCCGCGTCGGCACTCAGGGTCACGTTCCTGGAGGCTCGCATCGCCAGGCGGGCCGCGCCAAGCGACAATGCGGTGTCGCCCGTCATGATGTGATGCGACGCATCATGTGGCGCTGGCGCGACTTCGCCTTTCGCTGGCCGCTCTGTCCGTTCGCGCTCTGCATCCTGGCTTGCAGAAGTGGCTCGCGAATTTCGAACAGCCCGCAAACTGACGGTCCTGCCTGATGGTGGCGATGATGCCGCGGATCAGAAACATGAGCGACGTAGCGCAGGAGACTGACGCGAAGCGCTGGCCGCAGCGCCCGGGGCGCGGTCGCAGATCAATGCTCCTGGCCAGAGACCGTTTGCATCTAGTCGCACTTCCTCCGCCAGTTCCAATACGAGCCGTGGGGCGAAGGTGAAGCTACGGATCGAGATCGAAGCTGACCTGCCATCCGGCTTCACGGCAGAGCTGGTCCGCGTTGTGACGGAGAATGGGAACACGCTGAAGTTCACGCAGCAAGGATTCGAGACGGAGGACTGATGGATGCTCAGCGAGCCGTACCACCCACGCTCGTTTCAACTTTCGCTGCCGCTCCCACTCCACCGGAAACGGCTCCATGAGGGCTGGCAGCGTCATCCCCGCTGGCTGCCGCCCGTCCAGGATCGTCTGGACGATGTTCGGCGCCAGCAGCGTGAGGCGGAGCAGGAGCGAGACGTAGGACGAGTTGATCTTCTCGGCCGCTGCCAGTTGGTGAGGATCCCCATCGCACGAGATCATGCCACACCGCGATCGTTGTCAATGTTGGAACGACGTTGAAATCAATTGCATTTGGAAGTGTCGCCAAGCTCGACGTGGTGACAACCTGCTTGATGTGGTCGCGATACTCGCGCCTGGCCACGATTTGCTACGCCTTGCGACTGCGTACGCGCTGGGATTGGCTATGTCGAGAATACTGGTCGCGTCGAACGGTTGAGTAGTTTTTTGTCGCAATCACCCCAATTGTTTCGCGTAATGCCTTTGGCCTAACGCGACGGATCGACAGCTTCTGGGGTCGCCGACGAGTCAAGTGAACGGCGGGAAAGGGTGCGATGCGGAGAGGCAGAATTTGGCCCGAAGCCGTCTGTCTGCCCCCGGGCCATCAAAGCTGAACATCGGTCGTCAATTCACGCGCCTGCTTGGACAGCTACCGATCCCGATCAATCGCTGACGGTCGCTGGCAGCAACTTCAAAGCTGATCCCGGTGCGCATGCTCTCGACTCGTATGCCGCCCGGCGCCGAGGGAATCCTTTTCGAATTCTTCCGTCAGGGCTTATCCACTAGCGAGCATGCGTGACCTCCTACTCCCGGAACTCACGTCCTGCGAAATTCGCGTCCGCGACGCAGCGAAACTTGCAGAGGAGGCCGCATGAGCGACTTAGGAACGGAAGCGACCCTCAACGGCCTGGACAAAGAAGCTGTGCGCAAGGCGCTTCTTCAATACAACTATTTGCCCAGACAGCATGATCATAAGGAAGAGCTCCCGCCCATTTTCAGCTCGGTTCACTTCACGCCCGAGGTGGCTGCAAAACTGCTCGAAATTCCGGCCCGTATCAGGAGGGGCTACGATCTTCTACCCTTTCGCAGGACGCGGCACCCCAATATTCCTCGAATGATGGGAATACCCCATCCAAGGGCTTACGCCCAACTCGTCAATGTCATTGCCGCACAGTGGAGCAAAATCGGCTCGGTCTGCCAGAGCCCCAACTCTCAATTAGAATTCGGACTGCATGAAGATGGCCGGATTGTCGTCCACAAATACGATCACACTTCGGTGGACGGCGAAGTTGAGGATCAAGACCCTCTTTCCGATTTTGGAAAAAACTATCGGATCAAGACCGACATCAACAATTTTTATCACAGCATCTATAGTCACGCCCTGCCATGGGCGCTCGTCGGGCATGAGGAAGCCAAAAAGCATAAGGGGGCGAAGCACATTGATCAGTGGTATAATCAGATCGATAGAGCTGTGCAGCAATGCCAAAGGGGAGAGACTAAAGGCGTGCCCATCGGTCCGGCAACGTCAACAATCTTAAGCGAAATATTGTTATTCAAAGTCGATGAAACGCTCCGATCTAAATATTTCTTCACGCGATATATCGATGACTACACCGCCTATGTTGACAATCGGGACGAGGGAGATCAGTTTTTGATTGATCTTGCGCGTTCATTGGAAGGATATGCGCTGACTCTGAATCTGCGGAAAACCCATGTCTCACAGTTGCCGGTCGTAAATCGTGACGAATGGGTGACCGACTTAAACCTGTTCCTCGGCGTGGATGACGGATCGAGAACCACTGACGGAGGAGTGAGAGAGAAGATAAAATTTCGACAGCTCAAATTAATAATAGATAAAGCGCTTGCCCTCAGCAAAGAATTTCCTGATGGCAGCGTGATCAAGTACGCATTTTCCGCAATTATTGATGCTGATATCGACAAGATCAGTTCTGGTGCCGCTGATGAGGCGGCGGAAAGATATTTTGAGGATGCATTGCTCCGATATGCCTACTACTATCCTACTTTGATCCCGCTGATTCAAAGATGGCTTTCGTACAAACCATCGTCTGATAACTTGGTTGAGCATCGGGTCGAAAAGCGATTGGCCACTCTTCTCAAAAGATCGTTTGCGCTAGCGCAATCCGACAACATTATCTGGTGCATATATTATTTGTTGCAGCTCAATGGGGAAACTGAGATCGGGCTGCCAGAGCGTTGCTGCGGAACGAATGACCCCATGGTTGTGCTCATGGGATATGTTTACGCTAAGAAGAAAAAGCTGCCACTTGATCCGCTGTTAGCCTGGGCGGAGGCGTTCGGCATTGGCCTTAATGAAGAACGTCTCAGCGAGTATGACGTCGATCGAGTATGGATGGTCTTATACCAGTTATACCGCGACGGCGAGATAGCGAACCCACCCTACAAAACCAAGGAGGACAATAAAGTCTTCCATACGATGAAGGAGATGGGCGTTTCCTTTGTGGACTGGGATCACGATGATTTCGGTCGCCGAGCGTCCAATTTCGCTAAGGGATTATTTAAGGGGTTATTGCTCGGGCCGGAAAACGAGCGATAAGGAGGTGTGCAAGAGTTCATCCAGAAGAGTTCGAACCCCCAGTGACACAAACGATCTGACTGAATGCACCGCGCCAGTCTGCTACGGCGCTGCCTCCATCGCAAACCGGCTAGTTCGCCTCCCGCCCATCCCTGCCAGCAATCGAAGGAGGCGCGTTGTCCGCTTTCAGGAAGCTAGGCGGGCCCTTCTCATGACCGGGATGGGCGCTAAGCGGACACTGGTTTGCTTCGTCAGCCGCGCACCAAGTACTCGTGCGGGCACTCCCATAGGTCGGGGGATGTGTCGAGGAGTGCGGATAGCAGAACCCCACTGAGCGCATTCGCATCGAGGATCGCTTCCAAGATCTGCAGCGTAACGGGCGTCAGGCGCCGCAGCATCTTCAGATACCGCGATCGACGCGCTCTGTCGCTGCCATTTCAGCTATGGACGCATACCGTCCCTCATCAAAATTAGTTGGATCAGAACGCTAGTTGTAAGCGTGCTGACCAGCGCGGGGTCGACCCGCGTTGTGACTGGCGCCACCCCATCGACGATTGACGTCACGCCAGTTTTTCTGCCCGGCGGGCGCCGGATAGCCTCCGGCACTCGGACTTTGAAACTGGTCGCGTTGTCATGCAGCCGCTCTCAGGGCAGCCGGTGCGATGGCAGTCAGATCCCAAACCAGACCCGTAAGGCCTTCGGCGCGAGGGCGGCTGTTGGCGCCGGCCGGGCCGAGCACCACGCGCTCCACTAGCAAGCGCACAATCCGCGCCTACTCCGCCGGAAATAGCTGATCCGACAGCTGTCGGGCCGGTGCAGCGCGTTCTGCGTTTCGCCCTCGGTCAGATCGAGCGCCTCCTTTGCGCCGCCGCCATGCGCCGACGACGATCTCCGGCTGCCGCAGCAGCACCCGCGCCTGGGCCACCACTGCTGCCTCGATATCCGCGGCCGACACCCGGCGCAGAACGGTGTCGCCCCCCGCGGCGCGACACTTTAGAACCCGCTGCGGCACATAGGAGCGGTGGCGCCGTGATGTCGGGCGTTACCTTTTCCCTCGAAGGTGGCCGTGCTTAGGGCCCCGTACTGGATCGCGTGTTTCTGGCACAATGGTAAGGCCAGGGGCTCCCCGCATCATCGTCGATGGGGCCGCAGTCCGCACGTCGCCGTGGTGTAAGAATCGACGCCAGCCGAGTACCTATGCTGTGTCATTCTGAAGCGGTCGATTGTCGAGTTGCTGACGCTAAAGCAGTCTTTTAGCGCTTGGAGGGTGTCGTCGTTTTTCCGCATTCGATATTTTGCAGCTCGGGTATGGCGGCCCGCGCGAGCTTGAAATAAACCGGATCGTGCTCGATGCCGACGCTGGCGTATCCCAGCGCATTGGCGGCAGCGAGCATCGATCCTGAGCCCGCAAAGGGATCCAGCACCACCCCCGTTCCCAGCGGCAGCACGGCTTTAACGATCTGGCGCAAAAAGGCCTGTGGTTTCAGGCAGGGGTGCGGAGCGAGAGCCTTCTCGAATGGTGAGGCCGGAGAGGACTGGATCAAATCGTTGAACGGGCGTGCGGCGGACTCGCGGCGGAAGCCACCCGTCCCCCAGTGACGCAGATTGTCTTGTACCCTCCCCTCCGGCGGCGCGCGAAATATGAGCCATGGCTCCCAGTTCGCTCGCGGCATGACGCTCACGTCGCAGAACTCTCTCTCGGCACCCTTCGGCCGGTCTCCCCCTCGCAGGGTGGTTACTTGGCGCATAATACTTCCGCGATTCTCAAGGCCGCTCCGGACCAGGGTACAGGCTACGATATGGAACAACAGCGGATGGGCGGCGACAATGATGTTGGCGCCAGGCACGACGATGCGGGCAACCAGACGGCCAAACTCTTCGTAGAACGCCTGGAGCGCTTGGTGATCGGACGCGGTCATGACGGTGAAACGCGGGACAGCCGCCCGACGGTGGCCGTTCAAGTGCGTCGGCGATCGCCACACTCCGCCGATGCCGTGACGCAGCTTGTGCATCTCAAAGGCCTTGAACTCGTGCACCCCAAAGGGCGGATCTGTCACAACAGCTTGGATCGAACGCGGCTCGCAGGCATTCAGCCAAGCGAAGGGATCGGCTAGGTGCAAGGTAGCGCGTCCGTGGCGAAAGATCGTGCTGTCAGCCTCGGGTGGCGATACCGTGCGGTAGTGGGCGCTTCCGTCCGAGAGGTTCAGTTCATACTGATGTGACGCCGCAACGGATCGAGTGGTGATTTCCATTTGAAGCAGCTTCCAGGCGAATGCAGCAGTTTGGTCTCGCTCCCGAGCGTGGCGTCACGACGCCTTTGATGCATACCCCGCCCCCCACAATCGATGCGCTCTTTTCGCGTGAGTACCGGCACTGGCGGCGTGGCAGCGATCTACCAGAGCGGTGAATTCCTGACCGAGCGCTAGTTGGAATTGGAAGCTTGGCGTGGGCTCGTCTGCCGAGAACCTCGTGGCGCGAGGCGTGCGACGAGAAGTGTCTGCCTGATCGTCCGGCATCTCTGACGATGCCCGCGGCGCGTGAAACTGGTCTCAAAGTCCTCGATCGCCTAAGCCGGGACATTTTCAAGACCCATCTACTCGAGATGAGTTGCTGAAGGCTTGATTCCGCCCCGTGCCGCAGTGCCCGCTGCGTCACACGTGGGCCGCGAACGGCTCGTAGAATGTGGAGGCCCGGCGCTAGGCGCTGGGAAGCAGGACATGCGGAAAGACCGAGACCGTGGTCGATGATCTAACGCGGCGGGCGCACCAGACGGACGCCGCATCTATCCTGTACGGCAGTGTAACCGAGAGACCGTGAATTAGCGGCCACGACAGCAGCCCTTAAACCAAGGTGAACGCTGCTAGAGCGGCATCGGTGAGGCGGGAATTTCAGACAGCTAGTCTCATGTGGAATGGCAAAATTCCCACGTGAGAGTAGATATTGGGCGCATCCAGGGCCGCGTAAGCGGGAATTTATCGGCCGCCTAGCAGCATCTAAACGCGCAGTGATAGCTAACTACCTGGTTTCGTTGCCTCGTAGGCGTTGAACGCAACCAAAAGGTGGGACTCGCGTGGAATCGTCCCATTATCTCCCCTTGGTCCCCCACTTGAATGACACCGGGGAGGGCTCACTCGGGCCATCTGCGCCGTTCACCGCTACCATCGCGGAAAGTCGGGCACCTTCCTTTCCGCGCGGCCGGGGATGCCAGGCGCGAGCTCGAAAAGGTCATTCTCGCCGCCGAAGCGTCCGACGAGTTGCACGCCGAGCGGCAGCCCATTCGAATGGGGCCGGGCCGGAACGTTGAGGCCGGGATGGCCGATGGCGTTCACCAGGTCGCAAAGGCGTTCTGCGCCCCCGCATTGCCCGGTGCGCCGCCAATTTCGCAGGGGAACTCGTCTCCGATCGGCCATGCGGGCGAGGCGGCACTCGGGCAGAGGAAAACATCCACGTCGCCTCAGGCATCCGCGACTCCCGTGCGGATTTCCGCGAGACTATCCAGCGCACGCACGTAATCGACGGCCGTCAAGGCAAGGCCTCGCGCCGCCGTGGCCGCGATGGCCGCGCTCGCCTCTGAGCGCCAACGATCGGGATGCATCTCCGCCGCCCGTGCCGCGCCCGCGGAACTCAGCGTGCCCCAGACCTTACACACGATCGCCACATCATAGGGCGCTGCACGCGGCACGATGTCGTATCCGGCTGCCTGCAGTACGGCGACACATTCCTGCACGGCCGCCTCCACTTCTAGATGCACGGGTTCGCCTGCAAGGCGCGCAAACCAGCCGATGCGGGGCCTTCGCGTGGCCGAGGCGGGAGGCAGGCGTGACGAGGAGGGATCGCGCGGATCTGGCCCCGCGAGCAGGCGATAGGCCATCTCCAGGTCCTCCAGGCTACGGGCAACAGCCCACGGCCTGGAAGTCGATCCCAATCGGTGGGAAGCCGTAGCGGCGCGCGATGCGGCCATTGGAAGGGCGCAGCCCGTACAGCCCGGTGTAGCTCGCAGGGAGGCGCGTGGAGCCGCCGGCATCGGTGGTCAGCGCGAGCGGGACCATCCCCGCCGCGACAGCGGTCACCGAGCCGCCGCTCGAGCCGCCCGGTGTCAGCGACACATCCCATGGGTTGCGCGCCGGCCCGCGCAGCCGGCTGTCCGTTCGTCTGGACAATGCGAATTCGGGCGTGTTGGTCTTGCCCAGGATCACGGCACCCGAGGCGCGCAGGCGCTCCACCGGGATGTCGTCGCAGGGCGGCACGAAATCCGCCCACGTCCGGCTCCCCCAATGGGCCGGCATGCCGGCGACCCAGAGGTTGTCCTTCACCGCGACCGGAACGCCATCCAGCGGGCCGCGCCGCGCGCCGGCCGCCTGGCGTGCGCCCGCCTCCGCGGCGGCACGGGCCGCGCCTTCGACATCGACATGGACGAAGGCGCCGAGCGCGTCATTCGCGCGCGCGATCCGCGTGAGGGCCTCGTCAAGAAGTACGGCTGGGGTCACCTCTCCCGCGCCAGCGCCTGCGACATGGCCAGGGCGCTCAGCGGCGGCGGGATCTCGGTCATCATGGGGCAATACCTCTGCGCGGGTTTTCGCGCTCGTTCGTCAGGATCGCCCGCAGGGCCTTCTTTTCGCGCGCGAGGAGACGCGCGACCAGTTCGATGCGTCGCGTATCAAGCCGCTCGGCCACGGCGACGACCGAAAGCGATGCCGGCGTGCCGCCGATGCCATTGCCGATCGCGATCGCGACACCGCGGTAGCGTGCGACAATGCGGCCCGAGGTGATGGCGAAGCCGCGTGCCCGCGTCGCTTCGACGTAGGTGCGGATGCGTTCCGCGGTCAGGCCATGGCGGCGGTAACGCCCGGCATTGGCGGCGATGACGGCATCGACCTCGCTCGAGGGCAGGCTCGCGAGGACGGCCAGCGAGCCCGCGCCCACGCCAAGCGGCCGCCGGTTTCCGATCTCGATCGGCAGGGCGCGGATCTCGGACACGCCTTCGCTGCGGTCCAGACAGAGCGCGTCATTGTCGCTGCGGCAGTTCAGATAGGTCGTGTCGCCGACCGCCTCCGTGATGCGCTCCAGCGTGCCGGCGCAGAGACGGCGCGCATCGACGCGCGGCGCCGCCGCCAGGCCGAACTCATAGAGGAGGGAGCCCAGCCGATAGCTGCGGCTCGCCGGGTCGCGCTCGAGCAGGCCCTCCGCCTGCAACACCTTGAGAAGGCGGTGGGCCGTGGGCTGCGGCAGACCCGCACAGTGGGCCAGCATCTTCAGCGTCGCGCCATTGCCGCGCGCAGCGGAGACTTCGCGGAGCAGTGAAACCGCGCGCTCACGACGCGCGCGCCATCGGAGGGAGGGAGAGAGTCCATTAGGCGCAATCCCCAAGAGCGATCCAAGGCTATCCGCGCAACAGGAAAAACGTAAGGCGGGGAGGTCTCGGAATTCCACATTGTGGAACTGGTCTTGATTTTACCTTGCGAAATTAGAAGCGCCCCCGGGATGCTGCTCCCTCGTCGACGGGAGATCAGTGATGACGGAAGCAAGGTTCACCAGCCGACGCGTGCTGCTTGGCGGCATGGGTGCCACAGCCGCGACCCTCGGCGCGAGGGCGGCGCATGCGCAGGCTTTCCCAAGCCGCTCCGTCCGCGTCATCGTCCCCTTCCCGCCAGCCGGTGCCGCCGACATCCTGACTCGTGTGCTGTCCGAGCCGCTCTCGCGGGCGCTGGGGCAGACCATCGTCGTCGAGAACCGCACGGGCAGCGGCGGGCGCATCGGCACGGAGGCTGCGGTCCGCGCCGCGCCGGACGGCTACACGATGCTGATGGGCAGCCAGGCGACCAACTCGATCAACCCGGAGCTCTATCGCGACGCCAGCTTCGATCCGGCGCGCGATCTCGTGCCGGTGGGGCTCGTGGGCGGCGTGGGCTCGGTCGTCTATGTCCGCAACAGCCTCGATGTCCGGACCCTGGAGCAATTGCTCGAACGCGCGCGCCAGAAGCCGGGGGAACTGACTTACGGCTCGGCGGGGAATGGCGGCGGCTCCCACCTGGCGACCGCATTGCTGGAAGCCATGGCGCAGATCCAGCTGACGCATGTGCCGTACCGTGGGACGGCACCGGCCACCTCCGATCTTCTCGCCGGGCGCATCGACCTCATAAGCGATCCGATCACCACGGCGCTGCCGCATGTGCAGGCCGGCGCCGTGCGTGCTCTCGCCGTCACCACGCCGCAGCGACATCCGGCCTTGCCAGACGTGCCCACCGTGGCCGATGCCGGCGTGCCCGGATACGAGGCGGTGAGCTACTATGGGTTCTTCGCGCCCAGTGGCGTTCCGGCCGGACCGCTCGGCCGCCTGCGGAGCGCCTGCGCCACCGTCATCGCCGACCCGGTGATCGGGCGGCGTCTGGAGGAGCAGGGGATCGTCCGCCTCGGGCTGAGCCCGGAGGAATTCGCCGCCTATGTCGCCGCCGACCGGCAGCGCTGGGGCCGCGTGATCCGCGACGCCAACATCACCGTCAACTGAACCGAGCACAAGGAAACGCGCCCCATGGAAATCATCGATCTGAGCCGCGAAATATTTCATCGCACGCAGACCCATCCGTCGCACCCGCCGGTCATCATGACGGTCTGGAACGACCATTCGGAGAAGAAGGTCGCCGGCGACACGGTCTTCACGAGCAAGGCCATGTCCATTGCCATGAGCGACCATGCCGGCACGCATGTCGACGCGCCGGTGCATTTCGATCCGCGTCCGGGCGCGCTCTCCATCGACCAGGTGCCGCTAGAGAACTTCATCACCTCGGCCTTCTGCATCGACCTTTCGCACGTGCCGCTGAAGCATGCCGCGAGCGTGGCGGAAGTCCAGGCGGCGGTGAAGGCGTCCAGGCAGGAGATCCAAAAGGACGACACGGTTCTGATCCTGCTTGGCACCAATGCGCGCCTGCTCGGCAAGCCCGGCTATGGGCACGACTTCCCCGGGCTGTCGATCGAGGCGATCCATTGGTTGGCGGATCAGGGCATCGGCATGTTCGGCGTCGAAGCCATCAGCCCCTCCCCCGAGGGCGAGTTGAACTTCAAGGCGCACATGGCCTGCGCCGAGCGTGGGATCACGCACATGGAATGCTTGGCAAATCTGGAGGCGGTCATCGGGCGCGGGCGTTTCCGCTTCATCGGCCTGCCGCTCAAGATCCGTGGCGGCACGGCCAGCCCGATCCGTGCGGTGGCGCTGTTCGAGTAGCTTCGCGCGGCTCTTTCCCATCCAGTCTCAAGGGATGCGATCCGCATGACGATGAAGACCGAGAAGCAGAAGATGTTGTCCGGCGAGGCTTACAGGCCGGGCGACCCTGAACTCGCCGCGGACGCGCAACGCGCCCGCGCGTGGATGGTCCGCTACAACACCACCTTGGCCGCCTCCCCCAAGGAGCGACGCGTGCTCCTGCGCGAGCTCCTCGCCCATGTCGGCGAGGACGCGGTCATCCGGCCTCCGTTCTTCTGCGACTACGGCCAGCACATCTCGCTGGGTGACGGGGTGTTCCTCAATTTCAACTGCGTGATTCTCGACGTGGCACCGGTCGTGATCGGCGACCTGACCCAGGTTGGCCCTGGGGTGCAATTCCTGACCGCGGACCACCCGCGCGATCCGGCACAACGACGGGCCGGCATCGAATCCGGCCTGCCGATTACCGTCGGGGCGAATGTCTGGATCGGGGCCGGCGCATTGCTACTGCCCGGGGTCACAGTCGGCGACGACGCCATCATCGGCGCGGGCGCCGTCGTGACCCGCGACGTACCGGCGGGTGCGACGGTGATGGGAAATCCCGCTCGGCAACGTCCCAAGGCGTGATGGGAGATCGTGAGCGAGCACAAGATCGGACGCCCGCCATGAAAAGCAGAATCTACAAGGTTGCGGGCGCCTTCTCGTCCATGCCGTTCCTCGGCAACACCGTTGCCGCAGTGCTCGACGCCGAAGGTCTTGATACGGCGGGCATGCAAGCCATCGCCTGCTAAATCAACCGGTCCGAGACGACCTCGTCCTGCCACCGACAAAGGCCGGGGCCGACTACCACCCGCGGATATTCACCCGGCGCAGCGCGCTGCCCTTCGCCGGTCTTTCGATCCTCAGCAGCGCTCGTGCGGCGCTAGAGGCAGGCCGGGTCACGCAGCGCGGCAATCGCCTGATGCAGGAGTGCGGCGTCGGCCTTGGTCGACCTGACCGTCGAGGGTGAGGAGCGGAGCAGCTTATCCCCCTAGGCTCTCCGCCTGCGTCGGCTTCGCATGCAACGTGCTGCGGTTCCTGGCAGCCTCCAAGGGTCCGGCGTAACCACGTTGCCCGCCGTCGCCGCTGAGCTGGACGCCCGTGCAGTGCCAACCGCGCGCGATAGTGGCTGGCACGCGACATTGCTTTCCCGGCTGTTGCAGCGCGCCCGCGCATGAAGCCGCCGCGCAAGGTGCAACGGGTCGCAAAATGAAGGGCAGCAGAAAAGGACGCGGCGCTGCAAGCCGGCGAAAAAAGGCAACGTTACGTAGAAGATTAAAGGCTTCTGCGTGATCCTTGGCAGTGGCTGAGGCGCACACTGCCGCCCTCCGATGCTTCACGCGCAATTCGCCCGCAAAGGCGACCACATGGTCGTCGCGGCGCTGCTCCAACTCGACATCGCTGTACTTCATCCAGACGGGTTCAACGCGGTTGTCGTCGGGAGGGTCTATAAGGACTTCGCCGGGGATCGTGTGACCGATGGCGTTGCAGTCGCACTCTTCTGGGTATGCGGGGATCGCAGTAGTCCATACGTGGCCGCTCGCGGCATAGCACCGATCAGCGGGCCTGCCGCACGTCATGCATGTGGCAATAGCGGTTCAGCAAGGTCCCGCGCTCCCGATGGAGAAGGAGGAATGCGGTCCTTGTCAGGTCATAAAAGACCTGTTCTGATTTCTCAGTCGGAGTTCTTAAAAACTTGAACGTGGTCGAGGAAACCGGATGGCTCTTGGAGTGGACTTGTTCGGGTTAGACGCAGGCGGCGCTGTCATCTGGCGGCGAATGTGCCGATCGTGGAAAGGCGGCGAGCTTCTAACGACGTTGAGTGCCCGTTTGAAACCTGTCGATCCTGACCCGTCATGGGAATGCACGTTGATCGGCGATGAGGTGAGAGAGCTTACCGGGAGGTTCGATCCGCCAGATTTGCGGTCGAGCTTCCCCAATGACCCCGACCTGGCCGAGCTTCTTCAGACACCCGGAACGGAGGCAATCTTGCTGCGGGTCGAGGAGTGGGGGTTTGGCTGACTCTCTCGGCCGCGTTCTTCGCCAGGAAGCTGTGAGGCGAGCGGAAGCATGCAAGGGGACTAGTGGTCGTTCCCGTGCCTAACGCGAAGCTGTCAGTTTTGGGCACCTAGGTCGGAGCATGTCCTGGGTACCCGGGACACCTAGGACAGACGCCGCCAACTAAGCCATTGATTTGTATATCCGCCCTTGGGTGTCCTGGGGTGTCCTGGGCTAAAAACATGCATGTAAGCATCACCTCTACCTGCGGCATCTTTATTCGGTTTCTGGAAGAGCTTTGCTACACAAAACTGAAAAAAGGGGGAACACCCAGGACACCCAGGACACCCAGGACACCCAGGACAGCTCTGATCCTGCAGGGTTTTCTTAGGAATCTGTCCTGGGCTCCTAGGCCACCCAGGACAGGAGTGGCAACCTCAGTCGGAGCCGTCGGCACCGTCGTCGGCGGGATCGGTGCCGGACTCCCACTCCACATCAAGCCCTATGCTCTGCGTAAAAGCGTTCCGAGCTTTCGTCAGATCTCCAAGCTTGTAGCCGTAGGCACGCTCAAGCTTAACAACCTTTGCCATGCGGGTGACGCCGTTCGACGTTTCCACATCGGCGAGATGCTCGCTGACGATTCCATTGCGCCAGCGGAAGGCTTCCGCGCGCATACTGGCGAAAAAACGTCCTAGGTCCTCTCTCGTGAGTATCCGCCGCTCGCCGCGGGATTTGGCGAACGCGAGGTAGCTGGCGAACAGCAAATGAGTGGTGACGGTTGGGTGCCAGACGGCAAACACCGCCTCCAACCCCAGGCACGATCGGAAGACGTAGCCGCGTTCCAGGCAGTCTTGCCACCAAGCTTCCGTGGTCGTCAGGCTAAGCTTGCGCTGACGCTCTAGCCCCTCGGTGGCGGGTACGGCGCGGACGTTGAAGGTCGTTAGATCCATATGCAACAGGTCGTGCAGCATGGCCTCAAAGCCACCTGCATCCATCTGCTGCCAGATGGCTGCGAAGTAGCCGATGTCGTTCTTCCTGGCCTCGGACACCTCCAGCACGAAGAATCGGCGCGCATCGAGGGAGGCGGGAACCACCCAATCCTCATTGGAGGCCATCAAGATATGCAGGTAGTTGGGGCCCTGCACCGCGTTTTGGAACTTCCCTTCCAGCATCAGCCAGGGTTCGGTGATGAGGCCCTTGAGGACGCCGACTGCCGCTCGGTCGCCGGCGAAGAAGGCCTCATCCGCGAAAAGGAGGATCGTGTCGCGCAAATGGGCATTGAAGTTCCCCACCAAGTGCTTGCTGTTGTAGACTGCTAGGCCGTGATACCCCACGAGCCGCATCAACGCTTTGGCAAGGGTGCCCTTGCCGGTGCCCTCCCCGCCCTTCATCACCACGGCCACCTCGCCCTGCTCTGCGGGCCGCTGGAACAGGCGAGCAATCCAGCCCATCAGGTACTCGAAGTGATCTTTGTCACCGCGGCAGACGATGGTCTGAATATGTGACTGCAGAAGCGACCAATCCCCGCGTGACGGCTTCACCGCGAAGCCTTCCCAAAGGTTCAGCACGCCGGGGCTGGACTCGGTGGTGGTAGGATCGAAGGTCACACCCTGGACGTACTGATGCCGGTCTTGATGGCGCAGCCACACGTGAGCGACGGGCTTACGGACAACCTGTTTTTTGTCATTTTCGCCTGTGGCGACGGTCTCGTTCATAAAGAGCGCTTGAAGATCGCGCAGGGTGAGACGATCGAAGCGGCGACGCTTCAACACCGGGTCATGGCCACGCTGAAAGATCACCGCCTTGCCCGATTCGTTCACCATCATGAATTGCCTATTGAAGCGATCCACGACGGCACGAATACCGGCCTCGTAGTCAGTTGCTCCGGCACTCGGTTTCGCCTGCGCTTCAGGGCTCGATTCGCGTTCGGCCTTCTCTTTGGCTGCGTCAGGAGGCGGCGTGAGCGCCTCGATGGTTCCCATCGCTTCTAGAGCTTCGCGCGTGTGCCCAGCCGCTAGCCAATCAACCACATCGCCCTTCGGTGGCAGTTCCGGCAGCATCACCACCCCCACACTGGCTGCGATGCCCTGGAGGTGCTTGGCCACTTCGGCGGCGTGAGCCTGCCCAGGAGGATCGTTGTCCGGCAGGATCACCACGGTCGCCCCGGCCAGAGCCTGGCCATAGTGGGCCTTCCACTTCCCCGCCCCGCCAGGCGAGCACGTCGCGTCTAGGCACAGGGCGGCTAGGGCGTCAGCCGACTTCTCCCCCTCGACGACGTATATTGTGCGCCGAGCGGCGACCGCGGCAATTATCTTGGGCAGACGGTACAGCACCGGCTGAAGGCCCTTAGTGGACCATTTCCAGCCGCCGGACTTCCTGAGATCGGGGCTCCGCTGCTTGAAGGTTTTCGGTTCAAACCGCACGACCTGAAACAGCAGCTTTGACGCTGCGTCGGTGTAGTTATAGGTAGCGACGATACGCGGCTTGCTGGCGTGGTTCGCTCGCTCGACCTTCGGCCAGAAACTTTCTTCCTTCAGCCATTGCACGGCGCCGGCTTGGTCCGTGCCCTTTTTCTTGCGAACGAAGTCGATGACACCGCCACCCTCGTGCGCCTCGTAGTCGAACCAGATACCCCCGATTAGATCGACAGACAGGCTGCCGTTGGTGCCAAAGCGGAGTTCGGTATTTGACGAGAGCACCGAGTTCGACTCGCCCATGATCGCGCGGGCAACAGGCCCCATCATGCGCACGAAGTCGCCGGTGTCTCCGGAGGACTGGTTACTCACTGGGTGACCGCAACGGGAAGTGCGCTCGGTAGGGGGCGCGCCCCACCGGGCGGCGGCACGATGCTTACGACTTTCAGCCGAAAGCGCGCGACGCCCCCGGCAAAGTTCGCGGCCAGTACCGGGCCTAAGCTGGCACGCTGCATCATGGCAAGCCGGGTTCTAATGCCCTCCGCGAGACCAAGTCCTTGTGTAACCTTGTCACTGGGTGTCAGGCGCATAACGCAGGCGTGGCCGAGCATCGGCTCGCAACGAAGATGGGCAGGCGAAACCTGCGGATCGCCGCCGACGCGGGCTTCGAAGTCGTACCGGGCCCCGCGCTTGGGACCTGATACTTTCACTGCTAGCGATGCTTTAGCGCGGAAGAGCGATTCTTCGCCATGGCGAGAGGTCGTGCCGCCGCTTGTTAAGAAGTGGGCGCGACCTCCAAAGCGTTTTATTAGAAACGCGCTTAAGGCGGAAGTCCTAAGCGTATTGGTGACGCCAGTCTCCCATCGCGCAGCTCGCGTCGATTGGTGGACATATGAAGAGGGAGAGGCTGATAGCCTCGATCGGGCAAATTGAGCGTCAGAGCAGCCTGCCGCGAGATACGGAGGGGTGGGCACCGCTCCTCGGCCGGGCTCCAGTGTTGTCTTGCTGGCAAGGGCAGTGGCCAGGCCCGGGACTACGATCGGAATGCGCTGCCCATTGATCAGGAGGGCATAACGCTCCTGGCCGTCGGGGCCACAGCAGGCGCGCGGTCGCAGCAGTTCCGGCTTAGGCACAGGGCAGCGCGCGGGCGCGGAGCGGCGGCGCAAGAGCGGTTCGGATAATGCGCGGGCTATCCGCGCTTCGGCCTTGGATGTGCGACGCGGGCGATAGCGCAAGCCGCAGCGGAAACATGCGTCCATGGTTCGCCTCTCTCGGGCAAACCGGAGTGGATCGGGCTGGCGCGGGTCATGCGGCAGTGGCAGGCATCAGGAGTTGATGTTCCGATGCCTACACACGCTTAAGCTTCCCCCGCGGGCGCCGAAAGGCCCCGGCGGATATTACTTGGAAGGAAGAGCTTTGTCGGACGGTTGCTTCGGTTCGCGTGCGGCGAGTTCCGCGGCACGATGGCGGAAAGTCCGGGCGGCTGCCCAGTTCTCGCAGTCGGTGACGCGATACAAAATGCGACGCGGACCACAGCGAACGAACGCGGGCCCGTCACCAGTGGCACGCCACCGTTGCGCGGTGCGGGCAGGAACACGGTAGCGGTCCGAAAACTCCGACTCGGTCAGGTATTCTGCTGCAATAGGAAGTGGTTCGCTCACAGTCATTACAGGACCTCGTTAAAAGCCCTCGAGACCGGAGGATGAATGCGAGCGAAAACACTTGCATCCGCGTGCAGTCGATGCACTTGTCCTGCCGTTGCCCTCGAGGCAATGGTTGTTTCTGAGCAACCCTTGCCCCTGCCGCGTTGGCGCGCGGTGGGGGCGTCCTGCTTGTAGGACACCCCCGTTTCGGGAAAAAGGTCGATAGGCATGGCGCCGCAAGGCGGCGCTCCTTGCATCTACGCCGCACCCGCCAAAAACAACACCCCAGATGGTATTTTTCATAATATTTCCTCGGGAACTCGCTTTCGAACGGAGCAGGTACTTTGCGCCGACGAAAACTCTACGAACCAAAACCTACTGACAATAGGATTGCGGATGCAAAACAATGTTTTTATTTACTGATTTAGCTACACGTATTATGAATTATTTTTTATCTCCGGCAGTTAATACAGCTCCGGTCATTTGTAGTATTTTCGCCCGCGACGGCTGTTTTTCGGACGACATGCTGCTGGCTGATGGCCAGCGGTACGCTGCGCGCTTCATCATTGGGTTAATCGGAGGACGGGGACCGGGCACCCCCTGGAGGCTTCGCCCGGAAGGTCTTCTGTGCCTAGGCGGGCCCGGTCACAATGCCGAGGTCCACAAAGCTATGCTCCGGCGCATTTGCCCAAATGCGGTCGCGCATGCAGTAGTCTGAGCATCTTGCCGTCCCAGCTCGCTCCGCCGGTGCTGACGAAGCCGCAGGTCACCGCGTTGCCCAGGACCGCGTTCCCTCGCGGGTGGCGTACGAGGCGTAAAATTCGTTCCATGGCTCCGCTGCGACCCCACCTGGGAAAGGCGGTTCGGAGAGGCAGATCCGCTGCGGCATCGCGCAGTCAAGCGCGGCTGAGGAATCGCTGGCCGCGCCAGGCGAAGACCTGGAAATAGAGCACGTCGCTGGCGATGCCGCGGAGCCCCAAATACTCGACGATCCACTCCGAACCCGCATCCAGCGCAGCAGCGACGAAGACGATGGTGGTCGCTGTTCAGCTGGTCACCGAACCGCGGCTCGAAGTCGGCGGCGAGGCTACAGCCGGGCGGGAGCAGTCGTAGATGGCGGCGATCTCATCCGGATGCAGACCCTCCACCTAGTTGGCGTAGTCGAGCGCCTGGGCGACCACATCGCAGGGGGTTCGGTCGAGCTTGAGCTCAATTGGAACCAGGCTGCCGTCTGGAGCAATTGCCAGCTGGTCCATGCGGCCGGCATGCAGGGTGCGTTCCTGCCGGCCGATGAGCATGCAGGCATCCCATAACATCTGCAGCACGGCGACGATCATGTCTTCAAGCAACTGTTCGCTGTGGAGCTGCGCGGCGTCGAGCGGCGCGGAGTTCAGGGCGACGGCCCAGAAGCCGGCTTCTGGCCTGGGCCGGTATTGGCCGGGAGTAGGGTGCGATGGGCAAATGCGGCACGGGGCCGGGAGCGGACGGACAGCGCTGCGTGATCTTGGGTCAGTTCAGTAAGCCGAGCCTGGCTGGACCAACTCTGCTGCCCTGAACCTGGACCCCGGTGCGCGCGCCAGCATGGAGCGGCGACTGGCGGGGAGCGCTCGGGCCTTTCGACGTGAGGGCTACGCCTCAGCCATTCCCTTCACCCAGGCGGAATCGCCGCCAGACGACGACGATGGGCGCAAGCGTCATCACCAGCAAAATGCTGCCGATGACCAGCGCGGTGATCGTGCGGTTCCACAGCCGATCCAGCCCGAAATCCGTTGTCGCCCATTCCGGCCGTGCCGGGTCCGCCAACAGCCTGACCGAGAAATGCCCCAGCCCGGCGCTGGCGAAAAGCAGGTTCATCTCCCGTGTGGCGGCCCGGGCGCCCCTCGTCGGTTCAATCGAAATATCGCAGGTCGTGATGACCAGCCTCGTGCTGCAGGACGCCGCCGAAACTCGGCCCTGGGTCGCAGGCGAGGCACTTCCCCGCACCTGCCAGTCGGTCACGAGGTCCGGCACCATGAAAATGCCCAGGGTGGTCAGCATCGCACCGAAGATCAGCGTGCCGAGCAACGACCAGAGGGCCTCCTGCTTGCCGCTGCCGAGGGGCGGAAGGGTCGGTGGTGGCGATGGCGGCGGTGCCTCGCGCATCTGT
Organism: Plastoroseomonas arctica; assembly: GCF_018128965.1. Lineage (GTDB taxonomy): Bacteria > Pseudomonadota > Alphaproteobacteria > Acetobacterales > Acetobacteraceae > Plastoroseomonas > Plastoroseomonas arctica. The sequence goes on along the minus strand of NZ_JAAEDH010000012.1, from coordinate 104,484 downwards.
TCGGCGATAGCCGGGGCCGGGGCCGTGCCGCTGGGCGGGATGACAGTATCGTCGCTCGCCTGCTCGGCCAGCAGGCGGCGGGCGAACTCCGCCCGGCGATAGGCGGCGATCAGCTCCATGAACCCCTCGGCCTTCATGGTCTTGGGGGGCGTGCCGCCGAAGGTGATGATGCGGCGTCCGGCATCGATCTTCACCCGCCGCCGAGCGCCGCGATGCCGCGCGGGAAGTTCCGCCCGGTGCGACAGGAGCAGCCGGGTGGCGACCCCGGCCTTGCCAAATACGAAGTCCACATCCGCTACCTGCCGCCAGGGAATGGGCCGATCCAGCCCGACCACTTGCAGCGCGTCGGGCGTGAAGGTGACGAAGGGTCGCTCACCGCGCCGCCAGGCCAGGATGCCAGGGATGAGGAAGACCAGCGCCAGAATCGAGGCCGCGCCGAGCACGATCGACAGCTCCTGGGTGGAATGGCCAGGCACGCCGGTGACCGCCAGCCCGGCGACGGTCAGGCCGAGGACGGCGCCGAAGGCGATCAGGACCATGCCGCCCAGCCGGGTGTTCTCGCTCACCGTCACCGGTCCGGCAGGGATGCCATGCGCGGCCTGTTCCAGCGCCTGGAAATGCTCGCGCGCGGCCTCCCGGGCGGCGGCCAGAAAATCTGCGCTGGCCTCCCTGCAAAGTCCCGAAGGGTCATTGAACAATCCCCTGAGCCGTTCGCCGGCCTTTTCGGGCCCCGGCACAATGCGCATATCGGACAGTAGGGCCGCGTCGATTTGCCACCCCAGGGCGGCGATGCGCTGGCGCGTCGGTGGGTGCGTGTCGGTGGGGTGCGGCTGGATGTCCTCCAGATAGGTCTCCGGGTCATCCGGGCCGCGGGCCGCGGCGTGCGCCAGGGTGGCGGCCACGAGGTCAGGGGGTGCCTGAGATGGCTCGCGGAACGCCGCGCCTAGCAATTCGTCGATCCGCGGCTGGCAGCCGCCGGTGCGCAACAGGGCCCTGATCTGGGCCTCGGCCGATGTCGCGCTGGCCCCCGCCGCATCGGCCTCGAACTCGCGCCGCCTGCTCCAGTGCCGGACCGCATGGTGGAACTGGTTTATCACAAAGGAACCCAGCCGCAGTGCCGGCCGGGTCAGGAGCGAGGGCCGGCCGTCGCCGCCCATGCCGGCCCGGAACACCGCGTCGAGCGAGCGCTCGACGCCCATGTAGATCGGCAGGAAGCGTTGACTGTACTCCGTATCCCCGCCCGAGAAATGCGCCAGCTCGTGGCCGATGATGGCGGCGACCTCATCCTCCCGCAGCAGGGGCAGGAGCGACAGGGGCAGGTAGAGCGTGCGCCCGGTCAGCGCCGCGTTCCCGGGCTGCAGCACCTTCGCACCGGAGCTGACGAAGAAGCCGCCCGTGACCCCAACAACGACGTTGTCGGGCCGGAGCGCGCCCAGCTTGGCAGCCAGGTCATCGACCATGCGCCACAGACCCGGTGCGGCCTCACGCGGGACCACGCGGCCTTCGATCGGCAGGGGATCGGGGGTGAAGGCACCGGCCGCGTGACGCAGCCCCAGCACCGCCGCCCCCGCCGTCCAAAGGCAAAGGACGATGCCGCCCACGATCAGGGCCGCCACCTTCACCCCGCCGGAGGAGAGATTGTCGTTGGCCAGGATCGCCATCCCCTCGAACCCCATGGCGGCGACTGAGGCGAGGGCAACCAGCAACACTTGTGCCCCCAGCAGCGAGGGAAGAACGCGCCTGGTGAATTCAAAGCCCTGCACCAGTGCATCCCGCGAACCCCGCCCGAGGCGGGCCAGGAGGACGGCGCCGAGCAGGATCACCAGCGAGAGCGTCGAGGCCAGGGCGGCACCCACCATTACCACTGGTGCCAATTTCTGCCGCCAGTGGAAGAGGGTCACCGTGGAGTTGGCGTCCGCCTGCGCCCCGCGTGCCCGCTCCAGAGCAAGGGGGCCAACGTAGTTCTGACCGCCCTGCTGGAAGCGCATGCCGAAATCGACGCGTCCGTCGGAGGGCCTGGGCCGGGCTTCGAGGCTGGCCACGGTCTTGGTGAGTTGAGTCGCCGTCGCCTCCACCGCCATGAGGTCGTCAGCGCCGCGTTGCTTTTCCCAAAAGCCGAGCAGGGCGATGGCCAGGGGGAGCAGCACCGTGACGGCGACTAGGCTGAGCGTGGCGAAACCGCCAAGTTTTGACGGCAAGGCCGAAGCGTTCATCATACTGAAATGTCTCGCCAATTAGGCGACTGGCATAGCCCCCCTAGCGATTGCCAGTCCAGTCACGCGCTTTCCTCAAAGGGCGAAATGGCGAGGCTATAAAATGCCTGAGCAGCGGGGGTGAGCGCCCAATCGATCAATTGAGCGTCGCAGCGCGCTCCATGAATGAGCGGTCGGATGTTCAATGATTTCACTCGATGGCGACTGGGCCGCCATTCATCAATCGCGACGTTCGAACATGGCTGGATGGACGACGGATTTCGAGGCCAGCGAGCGGTCCGCTGAACATCCTGAATGGACGTAAAACAGACACTGGGCTCCTCCGTCAGCCGCGCGCTAGGTGCTCGCGGTGGCGCTCCCATAGGTCGGGGAATGTGTCGAGGAGTGCGGATAGCATCACGCCATTTGGTGCATACCCATCGAGGATCGCTTCCAGATCTGCGGTATGCGAGACCCGGCCCGCGATCAGCGCTGCCCGGATGGATGACGAGGTCGCCGTTTCTTACCCCTCCGTCTCAGGCATTGGGGCGCGCGCATTGGCGGCCAACCGTTTGATGGCGGCGGCGAATTGTATCGAGGTGGCGCTCGCACCAACCATGCGGAGCACAAGCCGGATTGGAGCAAGCAGCCCGGGACCGTCTTCCAGCCCACGGTACGTGACGCCCGCCACGGCGAGCCTGCGCATTGAGGCGGGCACCAAAGAAATGCCCAGGCCCGCCGCGACCAGGCTGAGCGTCGCCGGCAAGCGAGGCGCGTTCTTCAAGACGCTCGTGAAAAGCCCGGCCGTGCGGCAGGCCGCCAGGATGGCGTCGTAGAGGCCGGGCCAGGTCACTCGCTGCCATATCCGTCTCGAAGCGAACGCGTCGCCGGTCCGGCGTTGCGAAATCCCGGCGCGGCCCTCCGCGGTGGGTCCGGTGCTGGTGTACGCGGCGACGGAAGTGATGGACATCGACCGCAACGTGGCCATCCTCAACGCGATCTCCTTCAACCAGCCGCTCCGCGGCATCCTTGGCTGGCTCACCTGGAACGACAGTAGATGATCATCAGTTACAGCTTCAATCATCGCGCAGGGACCGTGCAGCTGCGGCGTCGCGACAACGGCACTTGGCTGATCGTCTTCCAAGGCGAGTACCGGGCGCACTGGCCGACGCCGGATGCGGCAGTCAGATGTATCCGCAGCGGGCAAACCGGGCTGAAATCCTGGGACGAACGAGCCGACAAACAGGACGTGCCGGATTCCCTAGTGGACTGGTATCCGGTCCACGCACGCCGGTAGAACGGGGCCGCAGGAATGACGTCGAGCGCTGCCCATCAGGCGTCCCTCTGCGACGTGTGCTGCGGCAGAGTCGGCATGGGGATGACACGGAGCGCCTGCTGAAGATGTGGGAATTCGTCGGGATCGCGGGCGCGATCATAGCAGCGTGGATAGGGTTTCGATGGCTCGCAACGGCGCGTTCCGTCGCCGACAATAACCAGGGTCAGCCGGGTCGAGCGATGGAGGACCGCGAGCCCGTGGTGCGGGGCGCGGGTGGGCCGACGCCGGAAAGGAGCGGTGGCCGCTGGAAGCACCTGTCGAACCTCAATATTCCGTTGCAGATCAACTATGCGGACGCCAACGGCGTGCTCACCAGCCGACGGATCGACGTCCTCGCCATCTATCGTGATTTCGGCGAAGAAAACCCCTTCGACCTGGCGATGCGTGCCTGGTGCCACCTGCGGCGCGACGAGCGGACCTTCTACACGAGCCGCGTGCAGGGCGCGAAGGACGGCGCGACCGGCGAGGTGATCCCCACTGCCGATCTGGGCATCTGGCTGATGATGCAGGCGGGCGAACATCCGACGTCGCCCCGCCCGGAGGCACCGCCCGGCCGCTTGAGTATGCGGCGCCTTCGGACGCCCCCTAAGGTCACCGTGCAACGACGCCGCGCGCAGGGCGATATCGAGACGTTCGACGTAGAGATCACCGAGATCGAGCTGGCGGGCCGCGTGCCGTTTGCATTTAGCGGCTGGGCGACGCGCCGCAGAGCCCCACAGCAGCGGGGCATCACCGGCCACCGCCGCTTTCGGCTTCGCATGACGGATGGTGGTGACCCACCGATCACAAGCCTTACGACTGCCGGCGCGGACGCGCCGGATTCCGCGCCTCATCGATGGCTCGCGGAGCAGAAGGGGAAGTGACACAGCCAGCAGGCGGTGAGCAGCCTGGCAAGAGAGGCGGCGGCTCGCGGCAGCAGCACGGCTTGGAACGCTGCGCGCCCCCCTTCCATGCATATGAGAACCCGCTCGCCGCTGTCGCGGCGAACAATCTGGATTTTCCGCAACTCGGTGGTCAGCATCACGGCGCCCGAGTCATCAGGCAGCCACTTATGGAGCTTCGCCATGGCGGTCTCGATTTCAGACGTGCTGTCGATTTTCTCCTCCATCAAGGATTGGATGCGGCTTAAACCCTTGCCCGATCGGGTCGATGCCCTGGAACGGCGACTGGCGGCTTTGGAGGCTAGGCGCAGCAGCAGCCCGGATCTTCTGGCGTGCTCGAGATGCGGCATGCGCACATTGGTGGTGAGCGAGCGGCCACACCCGACCTTTGGCGGTTTCGGAATGAAGCAACTGACCGTCAGCTGCCCGTCCTGCCTCACGCAAAGCACCCGCGAGTTCGACCCGGCCAAGGACCCGCCCTTGCATCGCTGACATCACGCGACGGCATCCCGCAGCCGCGCGCGGCTCGCCGAGGTCTGCGGCCGCCGACTTGGATGGAGCGAAGGATATCAGCGGCGAGGCGGAAAGTCGTTGCAGGGTCAAAGCGATGCCGCTACCATTAATGGGTGTTCAGGCGGAGTTGAGCACCGGGATGTTCTTTTCGGAGTTGGAGGAACAACTTGCGGTTGTCACCAACTATGCGTCGGCTCTGTCGACGGCCTACGTGGCCTTGATAAAAGCCCTCGCCGACAAGGGCTTGTTGGAGCAGGCCGAGATCGAGGCGCTGCTGGCGATCATCCCGCCGGGACAAGTGCCCATGCCGCTCGCATTGCCCGACCAGACCGTGACAGTGGAGACGCTGAGGGCAATCGCCACGAACACTCGTCCCTTGCCGACCGGCGAATAATACCGCTCCTTCGGTACGCAGGCCCAGGGCTGCCAGGAGGCGCTTCACGATGGCGCCCCGAATCGCGGATGCGGCAAGGTGGCGGAGACATAGTGGAGGGGCGGATGCGCGTGATGGTGCTGGCCGCGGCCCTGGCGGCGGGGATCGGTGGTCAGGCTTTGGCGCAGGACGAGCTGCCGCCGCTCCCCCAGCTTCAGGCGATAGTCGACGGTGCTGCCTTTATCCGTGCCGCAGTGGTGGCGGAGACATGCGGGCTTCGTGCAGAGGACTGGGTGGTCTCACTGCGGGAGTCGGCGGCGGCCGTCGTGCTGCGGGGTGCGCGCAGCAACGGACGCGAGGATTTCGGGCGAGGCTTCGTTTCCGCCACGGTCCTGTTCGCCGCCCAGGAAGCTGAGCGATATGGCGCTCCGGGCTGCGATCGGTTTCGACGCTCCGACCTGCTGCGCGACGCGGACACGCTGGTGCGAACGATCCGCGAGATGCAGAACCCGCCCGCACAGGCACCCAGGCAGCGCAGAGGGTGAGGGGACAGACATCAGGCGACGGCCCCACGGCTGTCGGTGGAGGCTGGTGCTGCGCGCATGAAGTCCCTCGCCGCGACCGCGCCACCACGGTAAGCGCCCCATGGAGTTGACCTCAGGTTTTCGCTGTCCTTCGATTTGCGCGTGCGAAGCCGTCATGGAGCACCTGCCGTCAGAGTGCTGGCGAAGAAGCCGGCCAGCTCGGTGGCTGACAAGGCCACAAGCTCTGGCCAGGGACGAACCCGCACAGGAGCTTCCGTACCGACCGCCGGTAGTAGGGTCGGCGCGCCCAGGCCAAAAGGCGGATAGTCCCAGGCATAAGTCGCGCCCGCGAAGGTGCGCTGATGGAGGCGCAGACCCGCAGCTTCGAAGCGTCTAACGACGGGCGCGCAGGCGTTGCATCAGGGTGAGTGGAGGCGCCGCGCCCAGAGAAGGTTGGAACCCGGTTCCTACCGCTGCAACGGTGGGAATCGGGTTCTAACTTTCTCTGAAGCGCACCTACTGGCACCTGACGTTCGCGTCCGTTAAGCGGTGTGGAGTCTGAGCGCGCTCGTGCTCGCCTTTAACGCTTTCGCTATACCCATTCTCTACCACTCAACCACGTCGAACACCCGGTCTGCCGAGGCGATGATCCGGGGCAGAATACTGGCGATGGGCAAAAGCGGGACCGTCGGCGGCGAGACGATCATCGCCGGATAATCAGCTCGCCTACTCCATGCGGATCTGCATCTCCGCGAGCTTGCGGCCCCAGAAGGCGCTCTCCTCGCGGATGGCGGAGGCGAAGGCCTCCATCGATCGGTCCGGCGGCGGCTCCATCCCCTCCACCGCGATGCGCCCGCCGAACTCTTCCATGGCGACGACGCGGCGGCCCGCGGCCTCATAGATGGCGAGGATGTCCGGGGAGGTTCCACCTGGCGCGAAGACCGCGTGCCAGCCGTTGATGACGGCGCCTTGCAGCCCCGCCTCTCGTAGCGTCGGCACCTCGGGCAGTGCCGCCAAACGATGAGCGCCCGTCACCGCCAGGGCGCGCAGCTTGCCGTCGCGCACCAACGGAATCGCCGGCGCCGGCGAGCTGAAGATGAGCTGCACATTGTGCGCCACCACGTCGAGCAGTGCCGGGAGGCTGCCACGGTAGGGCACGTGCTCCATCTGCAGGCCGGCGGCATCCGCGAAGACCACGGCGGCGAGGTGGTTGTTGCTGCCCACCCCCGCCGTCGAATAGGTCAGGCTCCGGGTGCGTGCCAGCGCGATGAGATCCGCCACGCTGGCGACGCCGAGGTCCGGATCTACCGCTAGCACATATTGGTAAGAGGCTGCCTGCACGACCGGCGTCATCGACGAGATCAGCTCCGTCCCCGGGCCGCGCTGGAGATGCGGGTTCACCACGATATGCGTGCTGACGCAGTAGAGCAGCGTGTTGCCGTCCGGCCGCGCGCGCGCCACGGCCGACGTGCCGATATGCCCTGCGGCGCCGCTGCGGTTCTCAACCACCACAGTGCGGTTCAGCTCGCGCGCGAAGAGCTGCGCGAAGCTGCGCCCAACAATGTCGGTGCCACCGCCCGGAGCATAGGGCACCACCATGGAAATAGCCTGCGGCTGGGCCTCCGCCACGCCCACTCCCAGTAGCCCCAGGCCGGTGGCGGCTTCCATCACATTCCGGCGTGAGAGCGACATTACGCCATCTCCTCGACGCGCGCCGCCCCGGTTCTGTCGGTGCCCAGGATGGCGATGATGCGCGCCGCATCCGGCAGTGTCTCGAAGCGCGCGACGTCGCCGATCACCTGCTCGGCCTCGGCATCCGAGAGCAGCCCGGCGACGTTGCCGCGGAATTTCTCCTGAACTTCAGCGATGCTCACGGGGTTCTCCGGGCTGCCGCGGCGGGCCAGTTCCTTGTGTCGCAGCCTGCGGCCGTCCCGCGTCGTGACCTGCATCTGGCAGGCGTGGCGGAAGAAGGGCCCCATGGCCTCGATCTCCGCATCCTCATGGCCGCGCATCCGGCCGATGAGCTCTAGCACTTGAGGGTCGCGCAACCGTGCCTCGGTGAGGTCCGCCGTCGTCACATTCCCACCCAGCGCCACGACAGCGAGGCCGAAGAAGAGGTTCATCTGCGCCGCAGTGATGCCGGCCGGCTTGTAGGGCCAGGCCGTGTGTACGTATGTCATGCGGCTGCAGCCGATCTCGACCAATTCGATGTCGCCATGCGCCAGCGCATTATCCGCCATCAGCCACCGCAGCGAGTCGAGCGCGGTGTGGATGCTGGTGACGGTTGGGTACATCTTGAAGCCGACATTCAGCGTTTCCCAGCTCTCGCCCAAGCCCTGGGTCAGCTTCTGTGGCGCCGGCCGGCTGGAGAAGCTGCTGAGATAGCCGCCATAGCCGGCCTCCAGGATGTCGCTGATCCCCGTGAAGCCCTTGGCCGCAAGCTCGGCACCAAGCACGCCGGCCTGGGCGGCGCGCCCAGCATGCAGGCGCTTTACCATGGCGCCTTCCTGCGCCGCCATGAGGCCTGAAGCCATGGAGCCGGCGATGCCCAGCGCGTGCTGCATCTGCACGGCGTTCAGCCCCCGCATCTTCCCGGCGGCGGCGGCGGCGACGAAGGTGCCGCTGGTCCCCTGCGGGTGGAAGCCGTCCAGGAAGAGCGCCATGGTCGCGGCGTTTCCAACGCGGGTGCCAACCTCATAGCCGGCCACGATGGCTGTCAGCATATCGCGCCCCGTCGCGCGGCTGGCCTCGGCATACCCCAGCGCGATCGGCGTCGTGAGCGAATTGGGGTGGAGGATCGATTCCTTGTGCATGTCGTCCATCTCGAACGCATGGCCCCCTGTGCCGTTCACCAGCACGGCCTGCGACACCGAGCCGCGGCTGCCGGTGCCCCAGAGCGAGGCCACCGGCGTGCCCCCCTCCGCCGCTGTCACCTGCTGGAGGATGCGCGTCCAGGGCAGCGTCGAGCCATGGAGGCAGACGCCGATTCCGTCGAGCAGGCAGAGCTTGGCCTGGGCGATGACCTCGGGGGGGATGTCCTCGTAGCGCAGGTCGGCGGCGAAGCGCGCGAGGTCGCGCGTGGCGTTTTCGAGGAGGGGGGGGTTTTCACTCATGACATATGTCCGTGCTTCCTCGGCAAGGCATAAGGGCAGAGCAACCCATGGTCCAATATATTGTCATTGGGTTGATCATATGTTGTTCATATAAGATGGAACTCCGGCATCTTCGCTACTTCCTCGCCGTGGCGGAGGAACTGAATGTCACCCGAGCGGCGCTGCGCGTCGGCATCGCCCAGCCACCTCTGACGCAGCAGATCCAGGCGCTGGAGGCCGAGCTCGGCGTCGCGCTCTTCCACCGTATCGGCCGCCGCATCGAGCTCTCCGCCGCCGGCACCGTCTTCCTGGCGGAAACGCGCGCCGTGCTTGACCGGGCGGCGCAGGCCGTCGCCATGGCCCGCCGCGCCGGGCGGGGCGAGATCGGCAAGTTGCGGATCGGCTTCACCTCCTCGGCCTCCTTCAGCCCCTTCGTGACCGAGGTGCTGAAGACCTACCGCGCGCAATGGCCGGAAGTGGAAGTTGCGCTGGAGGAGCATCGCAGTGCTCTGCTCATCGCCGCGCTGAAGGCCGATGACCTCGACGCCGCCTTCGTCCGACCGCCTCTAACGCCGGATGCGGCCATCGAGGTGCAGTGGCTCGTCCGGGAGCCGATGGTAGCGGCTGTGCCGGTCGATCATTCGGCGGCAGGACGGCGGGCCGTGCGGCTGGAGGCGCTGCGTGACGACCCTTTCATCCTCTATCCTCGGCGCGGCGGCTCGGGGCTGTCGGACCAGATCGTCTCGGAATGCCTTCGCCTCGGCTTTTCCCCGCGGGTCGGCCAGGAGGCGCCGGAACTTGCCGCGGCGATCAACTTCGTCGCCGCCGGGATGGGCATCGCCGTCGTGCCCGCCTGCATGCGGCATCTTCGCCCCGATGCCGTCCGATTCCTGACGCTTGAGCGCAGTAGGCTTCGCGCGGAGCTCGGCCTGGCGCAAGGCCGGGCCGACCGGTCGGAGACCGTGTGCAAACTCGCCCACCTTGCGGGAGAGGTGCTCATCCAGGGCCACTCACGAGCGCTGCGAGGGAGCGAATACGTCAAGTCCTGAATCACCCTCTCGGCAGAAATCAAATCCGTCTTGCGCTGACGACCATCAGCGGGGACGGCGCAATTTCCGCAGTTGCGTCGAGGTCCGGCGCATATCAAAGAGCATCTGGTACCCGCGGACAGTGGCAAGGTTTGTTCATGCGTAATTTATTCCCGCGCTATCTGGCCCGGCTGCAGGAGTTCCGCGAAGACATTGAGGATGTCCGTATCAAAGGCCATACCTCCGAAGAGTGGGGCAACGTCACGCTGGCAACCGCACGCGCGTCCGCCGGACGATCTGGCGCGCCATCGACGGGGCATGCGCGATGACGCCCGCGAAAAGATCTGGCCTTCGCCGAAGCACATGGCTCGCGACATGCGCGATCCGCATCGGGGTGGCGAGCCTGCGCCGCCAGGCCGCGTGGAACGCCGTCGCGCTCTGCCCGGCGAGGATCGAGCTCGCCGCCGCCATGCCGCCGGCGAGTGCCATGGCCATGCCGTCCCCCAGGAATGACGGGATCACCGCGAACTGGTCGCCCACGCGCCATACATCGGGGTCCGCGCCCACCGGGTCGCGATGGAGGAAGCCATAGGGCACGCCGGCGATGGTCAGCGGGCGCGCCATCCTGGGCTCGGCCCCTTCGAGCAGAGTGCCGGCCAGCCCCGAACCCGAAGCGACCAGCGCCAGAAAGCCCGCCGCATCGCGCGCCGCGGCCGCCTGTCCCGGTGCGAGAGCCGCGCAGAGATTGGCCTCATCGCCGGCGCTCGGCTGCAGGCCGGCATAGCCGCCCGCGAATGGCAGAAGCGTGACGGCGCTGAGCGGCGCGCGCAGTGTCAGATGCAGCTTCGCCCCGGTCCATCCCTCCGCCGCCGTGGCCCGAGGCAGCGCGCGCAGCCCGTGCTTCCCGGTGGCGAGGATCAGATGTGGGGCTTGCAGCAACGTGCCCTCCGCCAGGCGCAGCGACCATCCGCCTGGCACGCGCGCGGCATCGCGCACCGCCTGGCCGCGCAGAATGGTCGCCCCCGCGGCTGTCGCGGCGTCGAGCAGCGCCGCATCCATGATCGCACGCGGCAGGCCGAAAGCGAGGAAGGGCAGCGCCATGCGCGCCTCGCCACCGCCGCGCCGGGCGATGCTCGCCTCGGCGATCGGCGCGCCGCCGAGTGCCGCCGGGTCCACGCCAAGGGCGCGCAGGCATTGGATGGCATCCGCGCCCAGGAATTCGCCGCAGACCTTCTCGCGGGGGGCGGGTTCACGTTCAACCAGAACCACCCCCCGCCCGGAATGCGCGAGGATGATGGCCGCGGCCGCGCCGGCCGGCCCTCCGCCCACGATCAAGATGTCGGGGTCATCCATCGCGGCGCTCAGCCCTCGGCTTGGGCGGAGACCGCCCAGCGGAAGGGGCATTGCCATCTGATCTGCGCCGCGACGCCCGCCTCGGCCGTCACGCGCTGCCAGTCGCGGCGGGTGAAGGCGCGCGCCACGGAGATCGTCGAATCATGCACCACCATCGGGTCGAGCCGCAGCAGCCGCGTCCCGCACCACAGCCCCAGCCAGGGCACGGGATGGCGGTGCAGATCATTGATCATCCAGCCGTGCGCTGCGTGCTGCGCCATCCAGCCCAGGAAGCGGACCAACTCCGCATCGGGAAGGTGATGCGTGAACAGCGCCGAGATCACCACGTCATACCGCGCGTCGGCGGGCAGATCGAACAGATCGGCGCTGATCCAGGCGCCCGGCGTCCCGGCGTCGCGGGCGGCCAGCAGCGCGGCAGGGCTGCGGTCGAGGCCGGTCAGCGCCACCGCGATGCCGCGATCCCCACCCCAGCGGTGAATACGCCGCAGCATATCCCCACCCCCGGCGCCGACATCGAGCACGGAAAGGGATTTGGCGCCTGTGCGGGCCACGAGCCTGTCGAGAAAATGCAGGGTGGGCCGATAGCCGAACGAGATGCGGTTGAGGAATTCCAGATCCCTGAGCGCGGAGCGGAACGCCGCCTCCGTCTGCGTGGCATCATCCATCCACTCCGTCTCGTCGCTGCGCGTGCCGAGCGAGCGCCGCGCCATCAGACGGTCGTGAAGCGCATGGTTTCGGCGGAGACGCCAGGTCCGAAGGCGATGGCGCAGCCGAACTGGCCGGGCGTCTGCTTCGCCATCATGTCGCGCAGCACGAACATCACCGTGGCCGAGGACATGTTGCCGTGCTCCCGCAGCACGGCGCGGCTTTCCGCGAGCGCACCCTCGGGCAGGTCGAGCCCATGGGACACCGCGTCGAGAATGGTGCGCCCGCCGGGATGAACCGCCCAGAGATCGACATCGGCGGGCCTGGCGCCGCCCAGCATCGCCTCGGCGAGCATCGGCATCGCGTGGGCGACGGTGAAGGGAACCAGGCCCGAGAGCGTCATGTCGAAGCCGCTGTCACCGATGTGCCAGGTGATCTGGTCCGCCGCCTGCGGCACCAGCGCGGCGTGGAATCCATCGACACGAATGCCACCGGGATCGGCGGTGACAAGGGCGGTGGCGCAGCCATCGGCGAAGATCAGGAAGGACAGAAGCTGCTCCATGGCCGTGGTGCCCTGCAGGTGCAGCGTGCAGAGTTCCAGGCACATCACGATCACCCGCGCGCCCGGATCGCTGCGCACGATGTGCCAGGCCGATTTCATTGCATTGATGGCCGCCTGGCATCCCATGAAGCCGATAACGGTCCGCTCGACACTGCCGCGGATGCCGTATTCGTTGACCACCCACTGGTCGAGGCCCGGTGCGGCGAAGCCCGTGCAGCTGGCGAATATGATGTGCGTCACGCCCTTTGCTTCATCGGCGAGGCCCAATCGGTCCAGGGCCATCTGCGCGAGGGCGGGCGCTTCGCTTTCAAAGCGGGCGATGCGCGTCTTGGTCGAAGGGTAGGGCTGCCCGAACGCGTAGAAGCCGCACGTGGTTCCGCTACCCCGCGGTTCCGATGCCTCCAGCACAGACCATCGCTTCTCAATCTGGCTGCGCGCCGCCATGCGATGGAAGGTGGTGGAATTGCGCCCATCGAGGACATAGCGGCCGACCAGAATGGTGAACGCGTCATGTACCTGATGTTGCGGAACAGCGCAGGCGATCCGATTGATGAAGACCTGGGACATGCGCGGCTGTTACGCCAAGGCCATGGCACCGACAAGCGAGGCGCCGGGCGCAGCGAGGTCTATCCGCGATTCGTGTGATGGGGCCTGAGTGCATGGCGCGTGTGGTGCGGCGCCCATCGGTCTGGCGCCCCAAGAGCCCGAAGGCCTTGTGTCTCTCTAACCGCCGCCCATGCGCGATGATGAGTGTCCTCCGCTGCCGGATGCGTGCGATGCGCTTGATCGGGTGTGCGGCAATGCGTTCGAGCAGCAAGAGGAGGTAGGCGGTGCTCGCCGGAGGGGTGCGCTGCCTCCAGAGTGCGGCCAAGTTAAACGCACCTCCGCCAGCCAATGCGGACCCGCACCGCAGCAAGGGGCGTGCGGCGGTTATCTGGCAGGGGTGTGAAGCTCAGGGTTCGGGTTGTAACCCTTGGCGCGCGGGCGCCTGCGATCAAGTGCCAAACGGCTCCTAGCGGATCAAGGTGGTGCCCGCTTTATACGGCGGCTGATGGGGAGCGAATTAGAAGCCCCGAGTGACCCGCGAGTTCCGCGCTATCGCCGATAACGCTGCCGCCGTTGCTTAGCGTTCACGATCGATAAGCATCGATCTAGCTGCTTCGCCAGTGCCTCAGCTGTAATCTGTATCCGCGTCGCGCGGACACTGACACTTTCCACCGTCTCGCATGAGCGCAACACCGCCTCGCTGCAGGTCCGCTGTCGCGACAACAGCAACGCAAATTCCAGATCTCTTCGGGTGTCTTGCATTCCTACGGAACCTTTCTGGCTGCCCTCCTATCCGACATCAGTCCGGACCGGGTCTCCCGCACGGCACCGGCGGTCGGGTTGAGAAACGCATCGAAGCGGGCCTTTACGATCGCGTAGCACTCGCACGACGCTGCTTCCAACCCGGTGCGATCCTGGACCTGCATCGTGCCGCGGCGATAGTTGATGAGCCCCTGGTTCTTGAGCGACTGCGCCGCGAGCGAGATCGACGTCCGGTTAGCGCCCATGATGCGCGCGAGGAATTCATGGGTGTAGCTCAGCGCCTCACCCTCCGCACGATCATGCATCATGAGGAGCCAGCGGCACATACGCTCCTCCACGGAATGGAGCGAGTTGCAAGCTACCGTCTGCATTACCTGCGACAACAGGGTCTCCGAATAGCTGACGAGGAGATCCTGCATGTGCGCGCATTGCTGAAACTCGGCGCGCAACGGCTCGATGGCGCATCGCAGCATCGGACCTTCGAGCTGAACGGTGCAGCGATTGAAGGAGACGCGGCTGTACATGGCGGAGAACAAACCGAAGGCTCCCTCGCGTCCTATGTTTGCGCATTCGATCTCAGCGCCGTTTTCCAACACGGTCAGCAGCGACAGCACAGCCCCTTCCGGAAAATAGGCATGGGTCAACGGGGCACCCGCCTCGCATACGGTCTCGCCGAGCTTCACCTCAACCGGCTTCATGTGCCGAGCGATCCGCTCGCGTGCTTCTGGCGGAAATGCGGCATGGAGATGATTTCGATGAAGCGTCTTATCGACTTGAGGCGTCACGATACAAATCCTGGAACACACGAATTTCGGAAGCGTAACGCTAAGGCGATTATCCGGTAGCCCTGTCTGCCGGATCGACAACAGACGACGCTTGCCAATCGCGCTCTATTGCCGCTCGCATTGCCGTGATCACCCCCTTATCGTAGAGCTTTCCAGTATGGAGTCGCGGTCATCCGAATCTGCATGTCCCCCCGGCAACCTGACCGCCAACGAGGTGCTCTCGACTGACGAGCGCCTCAGGCTAGCAACCGAAGCCGCGGACATCGGCTGGTGGGAGGTGGAGGAGGGCCATGGCCGCATGGCTTGGCCGCCGCGCGTGAAAGCCATGTTCGGCATTTCCTCCGATGCCCCCGTGACTTTGGATGACTTCGTCATGGGCCTGCACCCAGATGATCGCGAAGCGGTAATGGCCGCCTATGGGGCCGCGGCGGACCCCGCCCGCCGGGAGGTATACGACGTCATATACCGCACCATTGGTAAGGAGGACGGGGTTCTGCGCTGGATCGCCGCGAAGGGTCGCGGCGTCTTCGACACGGCGGGCCGATGCCGTAGGATGATTGGTACCGCCATCGACATTACCGAACGAAGGTTGGCGCAGGAAGAACGGCTGGCGCGTCGGCGAGAAGATGCCGAACTGCGCGACCAATTCATTGCGGTGCTTGGCCATGACCTAAAGAACCCGCTGGCATCGATCTCCGCGGCGACACGCATCATGGCGAACCACCCCGACCGGTCGGAGGATCTGAGCGCGCATATCCAGCAGAGCGTCTCGCGCATGTCCGCGCTGATCGAGAACGTCCTCGACTTCGCGCGGGGCCGCCTCGGCGGCGGGTTCGTCACCACGCGCGACGCCGCGGAGCCCCTGGAGCCGGTTCTCCACCAGGTCATCGATGAGCTTCGCAGCGTCCACCCCCATGTCGATATCGCCGTCGATATCGACCTGCGCGAGCCGGTCGCCTGCGATCGCCAGCGCATCGGGCAGCTGCTGTCCAACCTGCTCGGCAATGCCTGCGCCTATGGCGACATGACGGCGCCAATCCAGGTGCGTGCACGGACCGAGGCAGGTTGGTTAGACCTGTCCGTCATCAATGCCGGTGAGCCGATCGAGGCCGGTAAGGCAGACCGGCTGTTCCAACCCTTCTTTCGCGGCCGGGTGAATGCCAATCGCGAAGGTCTCGGCCTGGGGCTCTACATCTGCGCCGAGATCGCTAAGGCGCATGGGGGTACGATCAACGTGTCATCGGAGAACGGCACGACTTGTTTTACGATGCGAATACCCACCAAAGCATAGTCCACGGACGTTAGGAGACCAGTCTTGCCCGACGTGGAATGAAGCCCGTCGTCGCGACGAGGCCTATGGCGGCTGCTTTTGCCCTGACGATCCGAGTAACGGTGTCATTTAACGATCCAGCATCGGGGAATTCCGTCTCCCAAACCGCGTTCAATCCCTTCTGCAGGGCGCCGAAAGCACCTCCCGCGGTAAGGAGCAGGGTTCCAACGCCCACCGCTACCGCTCAACCGCCGTGAACTTCGCCCAATGTTCACTGCGCCATCGTACGAAGCTCGCCGCCGGCTTGCTCGCCCAACAACCCCGCCAACTGCGTAGCCATGGCTTGGTCAATTTCGCTCCGACCAAAAACAAGGGTGGAAATGCCTGTCACAATGACAAAACCGGCCCGATTGAGAAGAGCGTGAAATAGTCGATACTGGCCGCGCAGATAAGGCAGTCATCCGCAATGAAGCCTTGGCCTGCGTCCTTCAGCATCGCCCAAACCCGACCCAGGATAACCATCCCTTTGCGTCGGGTGTGTCAACGGCTCTGCCGCGACGAAGTTATCCAAACAGGATACCTTACCCGCCGATGTCGCCCCACGGCCCCTGTTCCCATCGGTCGTTGCCGCGCGGCAGACGCGACGATCAGGCAAATCGAGCTGCTGTTTGGGGTGCAGACGCTAGATGTCCAGCGGCCGCTCACCTCCGCGGCGCCTATCAAGGCGGCCCATGCGTTGGTTCACGGCGTCGCGACGCATGGTGCAGAGGATCCGGGTCATGGCGCCCAATGGCGCGACGCTGGCAACGCTGCTGCGCGAGAGCCGGTTCGCCGTGCTAGGTGGTTTGTAACGCTGAACTACGGCCATGGCTTTCAGAGATCAGAGTGTGTTTGGGGACTTCGCGGCCAGTGCCTGCTAGCCTTGCATCTTCTTATCTAAGAGTCCTCGGCGCCTGTAGGGACGGAAGGCACAAACCTCTTCGATACTTTACGCAGCACAGCCCCTTCCGCACACAACCCGAGTTGGCGCGCGCAGACAAGTTCGAAGCTGTGCACTACGAATACGCCTCAGCGGCAAAGCGCCAGATTCAGGCCGCCGCTTGTTGAATCAGGGGGGCAGCTTTGCAACCACTAAAACGGTCATCTGGAATTTTTCGAATCGTGTCGATGCTTATCGTCCTGCAGCCCCAAGCGAATGCGCAGACTTCTAGGTACCCACAGCAAATACAGCCGGCCGCGCCTCTGGCTCTGCCTGCGTCACAGGCGCGGCTAAGCGTAGGTCGCCTTCCGGCCGCCGGCACAGCCGACGCGTTGCTATACGTCGAACGTCCCGGACGTTTCGCAATTCGCGTGGAAAGTGCCGCCGGCACCGCCCTTCAGCTTGTGGACATGGCAAGCGGTCCTGGCGCATGGGCGGGCGCTCCCGGCGTCGAGGATGGCCGGCTCGACGTGCTGCTCGATACCGGAGCCTACAAGCTGCGCACCGCCGGCGCCCCCGGCGCCACAGACACTGCGCGTCTTACGATTGAGCCATTTCAAGAGGCTGCAGTACCCGCATCTATCGGGCCGGGCCTTCCGGTCAGCGGCGAGTTGCGAGATTTGCAGCAGCGCAGCGTCTGGTTCACCCTCGGCGCTCGGCGCTCGATCCGGCTCGAGGCGGCAGGTCGCGCGCTGGGTGATCTGCGGATCTGGACCGAGCATGGCGAACTCGTAGCGGCCGACCCTACGGTGCGCGGGCTGGAACCTCGCATCGGTCGGTCGATGCGCAGCATCCTGCTGGCCCCGGTGCTGGAAGCCGGCACCTACCGTGTGACCGCGTATGGCGGCGCATCCTTACCCTGGGCCAACGGAGAATCCGCGGTGCCCTTCCTGCTGCGGATGGGCTGGTCTGACGCGCTGGACGAGGGCGCGGTGGCAGGTCGTATAGGCCCATTCGGCAGCGAGGTCTTCGAAGTGACCTCCCAGGCCGGGCTGTTCCGCTTGACGGTCCCAGCCGGCGAGGCGGCGACGCTACGGCTGCGGACCGGGGAAGCCATCCTAACTGCTGCCATCGCCGCCGAAAGCCGCGCCCCCAGCACGGCGTTGCGTCCCGGACCGCGGCAGGCGCAGCCGCGATACGTCGAAATCCATGGCCGGGAGGGCCAAGCCTACAGTCTTCGCGCGCTTGGCGGCGTGATCCTGACCGAGCGGCTCCCCGAGGGGCGTACGCCGCCGCCAACGTCCACAACCACGCCCAGACCGGCACCGGATTGGCGGCTGGCTGAGGCCGCCGGTTTCGGCGGTGACGAGGTTCCCCCGACGCTGATCCTGGCCCACCAACCGGCCAATAATGGTCCGGTGGTCATCCTCGCGTCGCATGCGCCGCGCATCAGCGCGGCCGCCGCCTGGCGCGCCAGTTTCAACCTGCGCGGGCCGAGCAGCCTCTTCGTCGAAGTCTCCACCGCCGGCCCAATCCTGCTGCAGACCCGGGGCGTGGCGCTAGGCGCGACGTTGCAGCCGGTGCTGGCGCCCGCCGCGCAGGACGCCCCCGCCTTCGCGCGGGCCGATGGCGAGGCCGCTACGGCATGGAACGTGGCGGCTGGATGGTATCTGTTGCGGCTTACGCCGGTGCGTGGAGCCGAAGGGGTGCTTGACCTCACGATTGGCCCGCCGGGGCTGCAGCCGCCATCACCGACGCCGCCGCTGCCGCCCGACCCGGTGCTCGACCTCGGGCAGCATGCGATTGCGGAGGGCGGCACCCTGCGCCTGGCCGGCGGCAGTGTGCCCGGCGGCGCCATGTCCCTCATCACACGGAGCCTGCCGCTCGACCTTGGCGGCGGCGCCGTCGTCGTGACGCAGCTTCCCGGCGTGGCCATGCAACGCGCCTTGGCCCCGGTGCCGGCGGATGAGGTCGCGGTGATGGAGGTCGGCGGCGGGAGGCTTCGCGTCGGTACCGGGCCGGATGACATGGTGCTGCGGGTGCCGCCACGGCCCGCGGCGCAAGATCTGGTGCTGACCGTGCCGGCGCGTCCCGTGGCCCGCAACCTGGTCATCGCCCGGCGCGTGCCAGTGCCACCCGCAATGCTGCCGACTCCGAGGGCGCTACCCGCACTCTCGGTGCTTACGCCCGAGCGTCCGTTCTTCTTCGACCTCGCGCGCGGCGGCTCCCGCAGTTTTGGCGTCACCCTGGCGCAGGGTGGTTTCTACCGCGTCGAGACGCTAGGGCGCCTCCGCACCACCGGCAGCCTGGGCACGGCCTTTGTGGCCGTGCTGGAACAGGCGACGGGCAATGGTGTCGGCGAGAACATGCTGATCCAGCGGAATCTCGGCGTCGGTACCTACCGCGTGAGCGTCACGGCCGAGGAATCTAGCGGCCGCCTGGGCCTGCTGGTGCGCCCCTTGGCGATGCAGCAGGCTGCGCTGCTGCTGCCCGGAGCAACCAGTCGCGCCAGCCTGCCCGCCGGCACCGGCCTGACCCTCCCGATCGACATCACCGAGGCTGCCACCTACCGGCTCGACCTGCTGTCGCTGGGCCGCGCCGTGACCGCGCGGATCGAGGATGCGGATGGCTGGCCGCTGCTCCCGGCCGGTGAGCTGGACGGGACCGAGCAGGAACTGGCGCGAGGGCGCTACCGGCTCGTGGTGCTGCCAGCGGATGTCGCCAGCCGCGTCGTCGCCCGGCTGATGCCGCTCGGCGCCCCCGCGCAGACCGCCGGGCACGGACCACATGCGCTCGGTTTCGGAGCCGCCGCACAGCATGAATGGCGGGAGCCCTCGGCGCCCGACGCCCCACGTGCCCCCGATCTGTGGGACTTCACCCTACCCGGCCCGTCGCCGGTCACGCTGTCCATCACCGAGGGCATGGGCGCTGAACTGCACCGCCTGGATGCCGCCCATCCGCAGCGCATCGGCGCCTTGGCGGATGGCAGCAACTTTGTGGCCACCCTGGCCGCCGGCCCCTACCGCGTAAGCGCCCGCGCCCTCGCCCGCAACGACCGGCTTCCCTACAGACTTACCCTGTCCAGTACGGACCTGCAGCCCGATGCTCCGCGAGAGGTGACCCTTCCCGCGACCCTGGCCTTCGCCATCGAGGCCGAGCGGGTCGTGAACATCACCAGCGCCGGCGCCACCGACATTCGCGCCACGCTGCGCGATGCCGAGGGCCGCGTCGTGCTGCGCGAGGATGACCGTGCCGACGATTGGAACATCGCCATCTCCCGCCGCCTCCCTTCCGGGCGATACCTACTGGAGCTGGCTCCGGCCGTGCCCCTGGCCGGCGTGCGGCCGGCACCCGGCGCCGACGACGGTGACGATGAGAGCGACGAGCCTCGCTCGACCCCCCGATACACCGAGTCCAACGAAGCCGAGGAGGCGGAACCCGGCCGCACCACCATCCAGTTGACGCTGCCGGCATCGCTTCCGTCGCAGCCTGTCTCAGCCGAAGGCGCGATGGTGCTGCAGGCCGTGGGCGTGCATCACCTCACCTTGCCCGAGCCCCCTTCGGGCAGCCTCTTCCTCGCGACCGCGGAAGCCGCCGAGGAGGTGGTGCTGAGCCTTGAGCTTCAGGGCACGGATGGCACGTGGCGGCCGCTCACCAGCCATCGCGGCAACTCCGTAGTGGTCGCCGTGCCGGCGGAGCCAGGCATGGTGCTGCGCGCGGTGGTCTGGCGCGTCGATGGCAGGGCCGTGCCGATCCGCTTCGCGTGGCGAAACGTTTCACCATCGGCGCAGTCGCTGGGCCAGGTGTTGCCGGTGCCTACCGGTTTGGGCAATGGACTGCATGTGGCGCTGGTGACCGTGCCCCAGGCGGCACTTGTCACCCTCCAGGGCGAGGGCTTGCTGCAGGCCAGCTCGGTGAGCGGCTTGGTGCCTGTGGTCGGCGGCATCGTCGCCCCGCAATCCGAGCGGCTTTGGCTCCTTGCGCCGGACGGCACGCCTTTGCAGGCGGTCGGCGCCAGCATCGGCGCCCGGCCGTTGGTCCTGACCCTGGGTGGCGGACAGACGGCCACCCTGCCAGCCGGAAGTAGCCCGGCGCGGCTGTGGCTTGCCGAGACCGGCGGGGACATTGCAGCACTTGACGCCGGGCGCGGCATGGGCGTCGCGCCTGGCTCCAGCTTGGCACTCGCGGGCGATGCCTGGCTGCGGCTTCGCAATGCTGCGGGACCTGGGCCCCTCCGCGTCGCGCTCCGTGCCATCGATCCGACCATGGCGCCAACGCGTCAGATAGGCGACGGCTTTCGCGCGGCGCTGGCCGGCAACACCGCGCAGCCACTGTCCCTGCCCCCAGGCTCAAAGCGCCTGCGGCTTGACCTGCCTTCCGGCGCCGGCGCCGTGCTGGGCTGGCGCGGTCCCGACCCCGTCACGGTTTGGGCCGGCGATACGCCGCTCAGCCGCATGCTGGATGGCGAATGGTCGGAGATGCTGCTGGTCAACACGGGAACGCAGTCGGCGCCGATGGTGGTGCAGGCGGCAGCACTTGGCGGACCCGTCGAGGGCCTGCGTGCCGGCCAGCCCCTGCGGCGCTTCTTCGGCGCCGCCGGTTCTATCGCGCTGCCGGTCGAGGCAACGCCTGGCACGCGGCTGCGCGTCGCCGGCGCGCGCCGGGTGCAGCTGCTCGGCGCCGATGGCACCGCGCGTAGCGGCGTCGACCTGCGCCTCGTCGGCCCCGGCCTTCTGGTGCTGGACCATTCGCCCGGGCCGATCCTCGCCTGGCTGGGCGAGGCAGAACCCTTCCCCGACGCATCCCTGGTCGATGCTTCCCTGCCCAGCCAACTGCCCCTCGCGGGACCGACTATGGCGTTGCGCCTCGCTCCCGCCACGCCTGTCCTGCTCCAGGCGCGCACGACCGGCCCGGTCGTGTTGGCATTGGGCGGCACGGCGCCGGAGGTCTTCCCCGCCGGCGCCGAGTTCCAGCGCTACCTCCCCGCCGGCCCCACCACCCTGCGTCTGATGGCACCCCAGGATGGCCCGCTCAGCGGCACCCTGGAACTTAGCGCCACGCCCGTGCTTGCCCTGGCCGAAGGCATCGGAGAACCCGTGCTGGTCGCCCCCGGCGGCACCGCGCTGTTCGGCTTCGACCTCACGCGCGGCGCCACCATCGGCCTGGGCGTGCGCGCCGTGCCCGATCGCGTCGCGGTGCGCATCCTCGCCGCCGACGGCACCCTGGCAGGTGAGGGCGTGGCGCAGCTGCGCCGCCTGCCGCCTGGCCGCTACCTCATCGAGGCGCGGGTACCCGCCGACGCGGCCACCACCGAGATCCGTCCCGCCATCATCGGCCTCGTGCCCCGTCCCAGCGGGCCACCGGCCGAGATCGCCCGCCAGTACCAGGCCCTGACCGGCGTGCTGCCGGCGGCTGCCCGTTGAGGACGCCCCGACGATGATCCGCCTGATCCTCTGCCTGGTGCTGCTGACGATCGCCCCCGCCCATGCCCAGCCGCTCGATCGCGTCGCCCGGGCCGATGGCGCGACGGTCGTGCCCGACCAGTTCCTGCGCCGGTGGGACGCGGTGACGGTGCTCTTCGACACCGACCAGGGGCCGGCCCAAGGCGGTCCGGAGGATGCCCCCGAGCGTCTGGTGCGCATGGCCCCCAACATCCCCGGCGCGTGGCAATGGCTCGGCCCCCGCACCCTGCAGTTCCGTCCGACCGAGCCGTGGCAGCCCCTCCAGCGCATCGCAATCAACGCGGGCGGGCGCACCACTCGGCTGGTGCCGCTGCTCTCGGCACCCCTGCGCACGAGCCCCGAGGCGGGCGGCGACGGCCTGCCCAACTTCGATTCCATCGCACTCACTTTCCCCGACCCCGTCGATCCCGCCGCCCTCTCCCGCCTCCTGAGCATCGAGCTGCGCGACGCCCGCGGCACCACCACGCGGACGCTCACCGAGCAGGATTTCGTCATCCGACCGATCGAGCGCCAGGCACGCGCCGCGCCGGCCAGCTACCTCGTCGTGCTGCACCGCCCGATTCCCGACGGCCATGTCGTGCTGCTGCGGCTGCGGCTTTCGGACGAACCCGGGCTGGACGACCCCGCCTTCGAGCTCCGGCTGCGCAGCGCCTCGCCCTTCACCCTCACTGACACCACCTGCGGCCGCGGCTTCTCCCGCGAGACCCAGGATGGGCTGCTGCGTTGCACCCCCGCCGGCACGTCGCGCCGTGGCCTGACGCTACGGTTTTCCGAGGAGCCGGCAGCACTCGATGCGGTCCAGCTGCGCCAGGCACTGCGCATCACGCCGCCGGTCGATGATCTCGCAGTGGTGGCGAATGGCCGCAGCTGGGCGCTGACCGGCCGCTTCCGCGCCGACACGATTCATGAGTTGCGGATCGAGCCCGGCAGCCTCCGCGACAACCGCGGCCGCACACTCGCCACCGCCGCAGGCATGCGCTTCACCTTCGAACCCGAGCGCCCTAGCCTCGCCTGGGATGCTGGTCAGGGGTTGGTCGAGCGGCTTGGTCCGCAGATGATGCCGCTGCGGGGCCAGGGCAATGCGCGGGCCGATCTGCGCATCCACGCCATCCCGCCGCTGGGCCGGGATTTCTGGCCCTTCCCGGCCAATGGGTTGGACACCGACGACAGCGTGGCACCGCCGCTTTCCGGCAACGAGCCCACCCCCTGGGCTGGCACCACGGCGCTGGGCCGCAACGCCTTGGCCGCGCGTATCCGGGCCCTCGGCTCGCCCGCCGTGTCGGAGATGGTGAGCCTGCCGATCCAGCGCGGCGGCGCCACGGCGCGCTTCGGCATCGATGCCGCGCCCCTGTTCGCACGCATCGCCGGCCCCCAGCAGCCCGGCGCCTACCTCGTGGGCGTGCGCCCCGTGGATGGCGGCATGCGGCGATGGATGCGCGTGCAGGTCACCGACCTGGTGCTGACCACGGTGGAGGAGGCGGACCGCGTGCGCTTCCACGTCACCTCGCTCAGCACCGCGCGGCCCGTCGAGGGCGCCGAGATCCTGCTCGATGGCCAGCGCGGCGAGGCCTATATGCCCCTCGCGCGCGGCGTGACCGGTGCCGATGGCAGCTTCACCTGGTCCGCGCCGGCCGCCGGCACCAGGCCCGAAACGCTGCGCCGCGAGCTGCGCCGCATCGTCATCCTCAAGGGCAACGACACCCTCGTGCTCGATCCCGCCCGCCCGCCGCCGCAATACGCGGAGGGCAACTGGGCGGCCGGCGAGGGCCGCTGGCTCGGCTGGACGCAGGGCGATGTGGCGGAGCGCCGCCCGGCGCCACAACTGCTCTGCCATGTCTTCACGGAGCGCCCGATCTACCGGCCCGAGGACTCCGTGCACATCCAGGCATTCCTGCGCCGCTACAGCGGCGGTGCGCTTGAGTTCTGGCGCGCACCCGGAACCCTCGTGATCTCGGGCCCGGCGGATCAGGAATGGCGCATCCCCGTCACCCCCGACGATGCCGGCGGCGTCCACCACCTCTTCGCCGAGCAGACGGATGCGACCGGCGACTACACCGTGCGCTTCGAGAATGCGGAGGGCGCGACCTGCGGCGAGACCACCTTCAAGAAGGAAGCCTATCGCCTGCCGAGCTTCGAGGCGCTGCTGACCGCGCCCACACCGGTGCCGCTGGACGGACCCTTCTCGGTCGAGCTGCTGGCGCGCTATTTCGCCGGTGGCCTCGCCGCGGATCGGCCGGTGACCTGGCGCGTCACCCAGTTCCCGCACGCCTGGGCGCCGCCGGCGCGCGATGGCTTTCTGTTCAGCAGCGACAGCCGGTTCTCCGCGCAGCGGGAATTCCGCTCCTCCCCGGTGCTGAACCGCGAGACGCGCACCGATGATGCGGGTGCCGCCCACCTGGTGCTCGACCCCAGCGTGGAGCCGACCGCGCAGCCGCGCCGCTACGTGATCGAGGCGACCGTAACAGGCGATGACGACATCCAGGTGCGTAGCACGCAATCCGTGGTGGCACTGCCGGCGCTGGTGCTCGGGCTCAAGGTGCCGCGCCACATCGCCACGCTGGGTGCGATCGACGCCGAGATGATCGTGACCGATGCCGAGGGCCGTGCTCGGCCCGATGTCGCGGTCACCGCGCGGCTGATCCGGCGCAACTGGATCTCCACCCTCCAGGCCAGCGATTTCAGCCAGGGTGCGGCGCGCTACGAGACCGAGACGGTGGACGAGGTCGCGGAGGAACGCAGCCTGACCAGCGCGGCGGAGCCAACCCCGCTGCGCTTCGAGGCACGCGAGGCCGGGGTCTACCTCGTGCAGCTCGACGCCGAGGACCGGCTCGGCCGGCGGCAGACTGTGCGCGTGGATTTGTTCATGGCCGGGGACACGCCGGTGACCTGGCCCCGCCCGCCCGCGCAGACCGTGACGGTCAGCGTCGAGCGCGACGCCCACGCGCCCGGCGAGACCGCGACGGTGCTGATCCAGAGCCCGTTCCAGAACGCCCGCGCTTTGGTGATCACCGAGGAGCCGGAAGGTCGCTTCCGCTATGACTGGGTCGACATCGCCAATGGCTTCGGCCGCTACAGCCTGACTGTGCGCCGGGAGCAGATGCCGCGCGTGGCCGTGCACGTTCTGCTGATGCGCGGCCGGCTGGCCGGGCCACCGCCGTCGGCCACCGCACCCTTCGACCAGGGGCGGCCGGTGACCTTGGCGGCGACCGCCTGGATCAACGTGACGCCCGTGCAGCACCGCGTGCAGGTGGCGCTGCAGGCCCCGCCCTCGGCCCGGCCCGGCGAGGAGATCGAGGTCACGCTGCGCCTGTCCGACGAAGCGGGGCGGCCGATCGCCGGGGAGGCAGCGTTCTGGCTTGTGGACCAAGCCGTGCTGTCGCTCGCGCGCGAACAGCCGCTGGACCCGTTGCGGAACTTCATCGTGGACCGGTCCTCGCGGATGGCGGCACGGGACACGCGCTCCATGGCCTTCGGCATCATCCCGCTGGACGAGAACCCCGGCGGCGATGGCGGCGAGGAGGCCTGGGCGCAGGAGAACGTGTCCGTCCGGCGCAACTTCACGCCCGTGCCGGTCTACCTACCGCGCGTGCGCGTCGGTGCCGACGGGGTGGCCCGCATCCGGGTGCGGCTGCCCGATACGCTGACGGTGTTCCGGCTGCGCGCCAAGGCGATCAGCGGGCCCAGCCGGTTCGGCTTCGGGGTCGGGGAGATCCGGGTGCGGCAGCCGCTGGTGGCGCAGCCAGCCTTGCCGCGCTTCCTCCGACCGGGCGACCGCTTCGAAGCGACGGTGATCGCGCGCATCATCGAGGGGCCGGGTGGCGCGGGGCAGGCGACGCTCTCGGCGGAAGGGCTGACCCTGGCCGGGCCGGCGACGCAGCCCATAGCGTGGCAGCCGAACCGGCCGGCGCGGCTGGGCTTCCAGGTCACCGTGCCGCCCGCCGGCGCGGATGCGGCGCGGCTGCGCTTCCTGGTGCGGCGGACGGCCGATGGCGCCGGCGATGCGGTGGAGCTGACCCTGCCCATCCAGCCCGACCGCCCGCCGCTGCGCGAGCGCGTCTTCCTCACCATCGCACCCGGCGGCAGCGAGGCCTGGCCACCGCCGGCGCAGCCGATCCGCCCGGGCAGTCACGCCGGGCGCCTGAGCGTGACCACCGATGCCGCCGTGGTGCGGCTGCTGGGCGGGATGAGCGCGTTGCTCGCCAACCCCTATGGCGGCACCGAGCAGCGCCTCGCACTCGCCGCGGCGTCCGTGGCGCTGGCACCCTTCTCGCCGCTGCAGAACGCGGCCGGGCTCGAGGGGCGTCTGGCGGCCGATGTGCGCGCCGCCCAGCGCGCCATCCAGCAGGCGACAGACGCCGATGGCTTGGTCGCCTTCTGGCCACGCCAGCGCGGCAGCGTCTGGCTGACCGCCAGCGCCTATCGCTTCCTGACCGCCGCCGCGCGGGCCGGGCAGGCGGTTGACCAGCCGATGGTCGACCGTCTCGCCGAGGTGCTGACCCGCGCGCTGCGCTCGGACTACCCGCAGCTGATGCGGGGCGAGGAGCTGCGCGAGCGCGTGGCCGCACTCAGCGCGCTGGCCGAGGCAGGGAAGTTGGAACCTGCCTATGCCGCAGAGCTCGCGCGGCGCGCCGGCCAGATGCCGACCGAGACCCTGGCCCAGGCGGCCGCCGCCATCGCCATGCTGCCCCCCGACAGCCAAGCCATGCTGCCGGCACTGCTCGAGGCGCTGTGGGGCAGGGTGCAGATACTGAATCGCGACGGCCGACCGGCCTATGCGGGGCTGAGCGAAACCGGTGGCAACCCGCTGATCCTGCCGTCCGAAACCCGTGGCCTGGCGGAGGTGACCCTGGCGGTCAGCCGTGCGGCGCCGCAGGAGCCACGCCTGGCCCTGCTGCGGGACGGGCTGCTGCGCCTGGGCGGCCCCAATGGCTGGGGCGACGCCAATGCCGACGCCGCCGCGCTGCGCGCGCTCGCCGCCGGCTGGGGCGCCGATGCAGGCACGACGGCGGTGCGGGTCGTGCTGCCACAAGGGCCGCAGTCCGCCGCACTCGGCCCGGCCACGCCGGTCATGAGCTGGACCGTCAACAGCGCGGGGGCGTCGCGGGTCGAGAACCAGGGCGGCGTGCCGGTGCTGGTGCTGGCCGAGCGGCGCTACCTTCCGGTCCAGCCGGGCGCCGAGGCACCAGCGGTGCAGGATGGCTTCGTCCTGACGCGCACCCTATTCCGGGTGCCCCCCGGCGCAGGGCCGCTGGAGCGGCTGGCCCCCGGCCCCGATGGCGCTATCCGTCTCGTGATCGGCGACATCGTCGAGGAGGTGGCGGAATGGGTGAACCCGGAGGATCGGGTACATGTCGCACTTACGATGCCGATGGCGGCCGGAATGGAGCCCTTGAACCCAGCGCTCGCCACCGCGCCCGTTGAGGCCACGCCCTCGACGGGCGCTCGCACCCAGCCCGACTGGGTGGCTTATGGCGATGACCGGCTCTCGGCGGTATTCACGACGCTGCCGCGCGGCAATCACCGCATCGCGTTGCGGATGCGCGCCACCATCGCCGGCAGCTTCACCCAACCGCCTGGCGAGGTGGAGATGCTCTATCGCGCGGGCGTCCATGGCGCGAGCGCGGGGCTGCGCCTGGTCATCGCCCCTTGAGGCTCTTGCGTCGCATCGCGTGGGCGGCGCCGGCGCTGGCGTTGCTCGCGTTCTACGGCGTCGAGGTCGCGAGCCGGGCGCATCTTAGCGCCCCTGAGGCGACGCCCATCCTGACCGACCGGAACGGCGCCTTCGTCACCCAGCTCGGGCATGAGAGCGAAGTGCCTGGTGTCGGCCGGGTGGTGGAATACGGCTACTGGCCGGCCGCGCCGCCCGAGCGTGTGGCGCGCGCGATGCTGGCGCTGGAGGATCGGCGCTTCCACGACCATCCCGGTATCAATCCCGCGGCGATGCTGCGCGCGACCTGGCACAATCTGACCCGGACCGGGCGCCGCTCTGGCGCCTCGACCATCGCCATGCAGGTGGCGCGGATGCAGCAGCCGGGGCCGCGTAATCTCTGGTCGAAGGCGGTCGAGGCCGGCACCGCCGTGGCGTTGACCTTGCGCTACGGGCGGGCGGCGGTGCTGGCGCATTATCTGCGCCTCGTGCCATACGGCAACGGCAGCCACGGCATCGGCCACGCTGCGCGGTATTATTTCGACAAGCCGGCGGCCGATCTCAGCTGGGCGGAAATCGCGCTGCTCGCGGCAATTCCGCAAGCGCCGGCCCTTCACAACCCTAGGAACCCTGCGGGGCTGGCGCGGGCGGTGGCGCGAGGGCAGCGCGCCTTGACCACGCTGGCCGCGCAGGGCGCCATCGGTGCCGGAGAATACGACACGGCCGTCGCGCAGCTCGCCGCGATCACCATGTCGGCGCAGCCGCTGCGACCGGACGCGCTGCACCTGGTGCTGCGCCTGCGCGACATGGTGGAACGGGTTGGGATCGCGCGCCTCGACCCCGCCGATGCGCGGCTGCGCACCTCGGTTGATCTCGGCGTGCAGGCCCGTGTGGCGCGCTTGGCGGAGTTACGCTTGACTGCGCTCCAACTGGTGGGCGCGCAGCAGGTGGCCGTGCTGGTGGTGCGACGCGGCACGCGCGAAGTGCTGGCTTCGCTGGGGTCCGCGGGCTACGCCGTGCGGCACGGTGGCGCCTTCGACTACAGCGCCGCGAGCCGGTCGCCTGGCAGCACGCTCAAGCCGTTCCTTTATGCGCTGGCGCTGCAGCGCGGCGTGCTGCGGCCCGACGAGATCATGGTCGACATGCCCGACCGTTCGCTCGGCATGGGCAATGCGGATGGTGGCTTCCTGGGGCCGTTGCTGCCGCGCCAGGCGCTGGCCAATTCGCGCAACATCCCTGCCGCCAACCTGCTGCGCCGCATCGGGCTGGAGAGCGCCTTCCAGCACTTGCGCGAACTCGGCGTGCACGACAGCGAGGCGCCGGCCGCGCAGTTCGGTCTCTCCATGGCGATCGGGTCACTGCCGACCGGGCTCGATCGGCTGGTGCGCGCCTATGGTGCCCTCGCGGAGGACGGGATGCTCGGCGACCTCGTCTGGTATGACGGGCAGCGCGTGGCGCCGCCGCGACGGCTGATGGCGCAATGGGCGGCGCGGCAGGTTACGCTCTTCCTGGCCGACCCGCAGGCGCGACTGCCGAGCTTTCAGCGCCACGGGACGACCGAATACCCTTTCGCTGTCGCGCTGAAGACCGGTACCTCCCAGGGCTTTCGCGATGCTTGGATCGTCGCCTGGTCCAATGATTTCATGGTCGGCGTCTGGGTCGGACGGGCAGACGCCGGGCCCATGATGGGCGTGACCGGTGCGCAGGCCGCGGGCGCGATCGCGCAGGCGATATTGCTCGACCTGCATGGGACCTCGGCAGACGCGCTTGTCGCTGGGGGTTTTGCCGCGCCCGACGGCACCGCGCCGGTGGCGCTCTGCGCTCGTACCGGGCGGCCCGATGACGGCGCCTGTGGTGAAACGCTTCTGGAATGGCTGTCGGCTGAAGACACCCTCGGCGCGCGTGCCGAAGTTGAGGCGCCCGCGCGAGGCTTAGCGGACTTGAGCGCTGAACCGCTGCAGCGCCTCTCGGTGGTCTCTCCCGAGCACAACAGCCGCCATTGGCGCAATCCCGAAGCCCTGCCGCGATTGAACCGCATTACCCTTCGCGCTGCAGTACGGCTACCGGTGTCGCAGGTGGTTTGGCATGTAAATGGCGAGCCATTCGCGGTCACCGATCCAAGCGCGCCGGTATATTGGCCAATGACGCCTGGGATACATCGTTTTCAGCTTTGGCTGCCGTCAGGGGATGCTGCCTCGCGTTCAGTGCGGATCGTGGTCGAGTAGCAAGACTCCGGCCGTCAGGCCTTGGGCGCCGACACTAAGAAGAGTCGGTGCACCCAGCCAGTGCGAAGGCGTGAAGCCCACCGATATCGCCAAGCAGCTAGGAATTGGCCGAGCGAGTGTATTCCGCATCATCGGAGAGGGCGGGCCTGCCGTTTGAGCCGAGAGCGAGCGCGCACAGTCCCTCGGGTCGCCGTCCATCTCGTGCCGGCATGTGTCATTGGTCATGGCTTTGAAGCCCAGCAACATCGGCCGGCCACCAGAATCTCTCTGGCG
The DNA here is from genome assembly GCF_018128965.1 of Plastoroseomonas arctica. Taxonomy (GTDB): domain Bacteria; phylum Pseudomonadota; class Alphaproteobacteria; order Acetobacterales; family Acetobacteraceae; genus Plastoroseomonas; species Plastoroseomonas arctica. The sequence continues at coordinate 74,096 of NZ_JAAEDH010000012.1, read as the reverse complement.
GCAGCTCCTTGTCGATCATCTCCCGAGCTCGCTGTCGACACTTCTCATGAGGCGTGGCTTCGTCCTCAGCAGATAGCTGAACGTGGCGATCGTAGAACGTGTCGTGCCGCTTGCGATGCTCCGGCGTAACCCCTCCTTCCTGTCTCACTGCGAATGAGAGCTTTTTCAACGCGAAGTAGTTCGCGAGATATCCGTGCTGTTGCCGAGTGAACGCTTCGATCATCTTACCAGGGGCGTAGATCGGCTTGATGATTGCCGCGATGGCCGCGAGGACGGCAAGCGCGGTCCAGGCGTGCTTGAAAGGGCTGTCGGCGGACGAGAGGAGTGTGGCTAGTCCACTTCCGCTCGCCGTGAGCGCAATGAAGATGTCCAGCGTGGTGTTAATTAGCTGAACGCGACTGAGGCGTAGTTCGTAGTAGATCGCGTTCATCCTGCTCAGGCACTGAAGCTCGTATATCTGTTCGAGGAGCGCTGTGTCGGCATCGTTCCAGCTGGTGGGGGAATTGGGGCCCGGGCTTACTTTATTGTCCATTATGGCCTCGGGCGGCGGACGTTAAACGGGTTGGGCGACTCGATGATCGGCGCGGGCAAGCCGTCTGGGTTCGCTCCGATTACTCCGCTTGGAATGCGAATGCCGCGGGTTCCCCCGACAGCTGCACCGATAAGGGCACCTGCGACCCCGCCTACATCGGCATCGGGTGTAAGGGTGATAGAGTCGCGACCGATGAAGACGCGCATGTTGATGCACACATTGGCGCGTGCGCGGGTGCGCTCAATCCCGCTAGCGAATCGAACCCGTACATCCACCACGCAAGCTGAAAAATTCGACGTAACCCAAGTCTCGTTGCCCGCCGGCAACATGCCGCCGGCCAGCATATCCGGCCCCCATCCCTCAACTCGCGAGGGTGAGACATACGCCTCTTGGACGACTTGGCCGGAGCTATTCACGAGTTGGAATCGGTTTTCCGCCCCGGCTGATGGTGCAGCAAGGCTAACCAACAAGACTGTGGTGGTCGCTAGTAAGCGATGCATTGTGGCACCTCACCTAGTAGCTCAAGCCAGTTGGAAGATCGCCTTAGACTTGGCTAAAGTCCAGGTCGACGGAGCCTTCCGGGCGATGCGGGCGCGTTCCATGATCGAAAGCGTCCAGCACGGTTCTTCAGATTGCTTTACAGGGTCGCATGCGCTGGTCGTCAGCATACGCGGCGGCCCAACCTACCCGATGACCTGCTTGCGATCATCGCCCGCCTGGACGCCGGGCGTTGCGCTGAGCGTCCGTTCCATAGCGGGCAGGACTGGCCACCTGTTCCCATGCAGGCCACCTGATGTGACGATGCTTGGTGCGGTGGCGGTGTTCGAACGTGGCCTCATGCTGGAACGGCAGCGTGAAGGCATCGCAAAGGCTAAGGCCGACGGGAAGTATTAGGGCACGGTGCCGCGGCGCAGCCCAGTGCGATAAGTCCGAGCCCAAGCGCGAAGATACTGAGCGACCGTCGCAAACCTGATGAGCCATCTCCCATCGTTCAGGAAGGACCTGCCCACTGTACACCGCCGCCACCGCCGTACGACGAGTCACGGCGCCGCCCCGGCTTGAAGCCAAGCGCAAGCAGGCGAATCAATCTGATCGGCCTCAGCCGCTGCGGATTAAGGCTCAGTACTGGCAGTAGCCGCAACAATCCAGTCGACCGTGGCAGACAGGTGCTGCGTAGCGTTGCCATTGGCACCGGCCATATAGCGAGTTCTCGGTCTGAACTTGTGTCGACCTCCGCAAGCGTGCGCAGCCACGCCAGGTCGGTCTTGCATTCCGGCGCCGCCGCATCCTCCTAATCAACGAAAGGACGTTCTCAAGTCCGACGCGGAACGGAGCCGTGCCTCCCTCGATGTCTAGAGCATTTCTGGGTTACTCGAACGCGCAGCCGGAGTGAGTGAGGTAGTTGCGGCACTCTGCTGGGGATGAAGGTGTCGAGCAGGGGGCCGATGGTGGTCCAGAGCTCCTCGCGAGTGCGGACGGCGGCCTTCCGGAGTAGGGCTTTGAGCTTGGCGAACAGCCGTTCGATGGGGTTTAGGTCGGGCGAGTAGGGCGGCAGGTAGAGTAGACTGGCGCCGGTGGCCTGGATGGCCTCGCGGACACCGGCCTCCTCGTGGGCGGAGAGATTGTCGAGGACCACCACGCCACCCTTCGCCAGAGTGGGTGCGAGGAACTGCCCGACATAGGCGACGAAGGCCGGACCGGTCATGGGCTCGTCCAGCACGAGCGGCGCGACGTGGCCGGTGCTGCGCAGCCCTGCGATGAAGGTGGTGGTGCGCCAGTGGCCGTCGGGCGCTGCATTCAACAAGCGCTCGCTCACCAGTCCCCAGCCGTAGCGGCGTATCATGTTCGTGAGAGTGCCGGTCTCATCGAGAGACACGAAGCGCTCGGGGTCCATGTAGCACTGCCAGACGCGCCAGTGGCGGCGGTCCTCGGCCACGTCCGGCCGATCCTGCTCGGACGCCCTTAGCTGCTTTTTTATGTGACTAGTTGATCCGTTTCAGCATGCTCCAGATCGTCATCAGCGACACTGGCGCTACGCCGCGCTCGATCAGCGCTGCCCGGATCTCGGCAAGTGTGATCCGCTTTCGTCCCGCCGTCAGTTCCCTGAGGAACTCCTCCTGCCCGGCCAGTAGCGGCTTGCGGTAGCCGCCGATCTGGGCCGGAGCCGTACTGCCGGTCTCGCGCACCCGTCGCAGCAGCTTGATTGCCGCCGACGCGCTGAGCGCAAAACGGGCCGCTGCCTCCATTGCCGAAGCGCCCTCCTCGACAGTCCGCACGAAGCGCTTGCGCAAGGTCTTGCGATAGGGGCGCAGTCTCGCTGCTCCATCAGCAGCGTCGAATCAGAACTCATGAGCCCCTGCAAGTAGGAAGTACTCTAGCAGGAGGGGACAGGGGCGCAATCAGCGGGCGAAGACCGTCAGGACACCAGCGAGGCGTTCGCGCGCGGCGGCCAGGGCCCCGCCGGACGGGGCGCCGAGCGCGGCGAGGAAGTCCGAGAGGGCGGTGCGGGCGGCGCGGTGACGTTCCTCCATCAAGGCGCGGGCGGTGGCCGCGGTGGCGGGCGGGTTGCCAGTGCGGGAGAGGGCGATTTCCAGCCGAGTCGCCTCCTCGGCGAGGCCGCCGTTGATGCAGGAGGCAACGGCCACCGAGCTTTGGGGCGGCCCGATCCGGAAGCCGCGGCGATACTCCTCCGGTGGTGTCGGGCGGCCCAATGCCGTCGGGGGTTGGGCCATCGGGGAGGTGGCGAGCGTGCCCTCCACGGAGCGGCGCATCGCGAGGGCGGCGGTGGCACTGTCGGTCACGGGCGCGAAGGAGCCGCGGGCTGCGCGGGCGACCTCGCCCATCACCTCGCGGTCGCGTCCCGGGATGTCGAAGCCGATGATGTCCACGGCGGCACGGGTGGGGCCCTCGCTGATCTCGCGCGCGACGGCGGCGGGGTTGCCGCCGCAAGTCTCGATGCCGTCCGAGATGACGAGGAGGAGCTGTTCGCCCGGGACCTCGGCGGGGCGGAACTGGGCGGCTGCGGCGCGCATGGCGGCGGCGAGCGGGGTCCAGCCGACGGGACGGAGGCTGTCCACGGCGGAGAGGGCGGCGGCGCGGCCGGTGGGGGAGAGAGGGACGACGGATTCGGCGGCGGCGCAGGAGGCGGCGCGGCCGGCGTCCCGCGGGCTGCCGCGGTGGCCAAAGACGACGAGGCCGACCTCAACACCGGGCGGGAGAGTTTCGAGGAACCGGCGGGCGGCGCGGCGAGCGGCCTCCATCTTCACCTCCCCGCCGGCGCGGCCGGCCATGGAGCCGGAGGCGTCCACGGCGATGACGACGCGGGTGGCGGCGGCGCGGGCGGGGGGCGGGGTCCAGGGGTAACCCCCGGGCGGGCGATCGCCGGTGGCGGGCAGGCAGCGGGTCGCGAGGCCGGGGAGGACGGCTTCCGCCACGAGGGCGCGGGCCTCGGACGGGCCTCCCTCGGGCGGGGAGAGGCTATGGATGCGCGGGATAGGGGGCGGCGTGACGGTCTGGTCCACCCGGGCGGGCCGGCTGGTCTCCGCGCCGGGCGGGATCGGCTCTCCGGCCGGCTGCGCGAGTGCCGAGCCGGAGAGGGCGAGGAGGAGGGCAAGGGGTAAGCGTAGCGGTGTCACCGCGCGGTCTCCGGATCGTCCGCCCGGAACGCTGGCCGCCGGCTCGGCGCGCCTGCCCGCCCGGATCGGGGTTGTTGATCATCCTCCTCGCCGGCCGCGCGGCGCAAGCGTCCCTTCCCGGCCCCGGGGATGGGCGGGGCGCGGTTAGCAGGCCCACGACGCGAATGCGTCGTCCGCCGGGAAGCGACGCTAGGGCATCCCAGTTGATGCGCACGTTGGGGTAACGCTGACGAATACAAAACCGCACGACGAGCCCGCTCTCAGTGGTCGTGAGTAGGCTTCGTCACGATCATGCCCGCAGGGTCCGCAAAGGGTCCGCTAAAAAGGGTCCGCGGAATAAGCAGAACCGGTTTGATGCTAATGCGTTGGAAAATATGGTGCCGACTCGGGGAATTGAACCCCGGACCTACTGATTACGAATCAGTTGCTCTACCCCTGAGCTAAGTCGGCCCTGAGCCCGCAGCCTATACCCGCCCCACCCCTTTCCCCGCAAGCGCCCCCGCGCCACGCCGCGCGCACGCGGCGCGCTTCATGATAAACACCTCTCAACATGCGCAAACGCACCCTCATCGCTGCCCTCCTGGGCGTCATCGCCGTGGGCGCCTTCGCCGCCTGGCGCCTTATTCCCCCCGCCGTCACCATCGCGATGGCCACGCGCGGCCCCGCCATCGAGGCCGTCTACGCCACCGGCAGCGTGGAGCCCGTCCAGTCCGCCCGTGTCGGCCCATCCGTGCGTGCGCGCGTCATGCGCGTGCTTGTCGAGGAAGGCGTCCGCGTCACCGAAGGCCAGCCCCTCGCCCAACTCGAAAACCGTGAGGCCGAAGCGCGCGCCGTCGAAGCCGAGGCCCGCGCCACCTTCGCCCGCGAAGACCTCGCGCGCACCCGCACGCTGGTTTCCCGCGACATCGCCTCGCGCTCCACGCTCGATCGCGCCGAGAGCGAGGCCCGCGCCGCCCGGGCGCTCGCCGACGCCGCCCTTCGCCGCCTGGACGACTACGTGGTCCGCGCCCCGGCGGACGGCATGGTGCTGCGGCGCGACGTCGAACCCGGCCAGATCGCCGACACCCCCGACGCCCTGTTTTGGATCGGCGAACCCCGCCCGCTGCGCATCACCGCCGAGGTCGATGAGGAAGACATCGCCCGCGTCGCCCCCGGCCAGCGTGCCCTGCTCCGCGCCGACGCCTTCCCCGGCCAGGCGCTGCCCGCGACCGTCACCCAGATCACCCCGCGCGGCGACACGACCAGAAAATCCTACCGCGTGCGCCTGGCCCTGCCCGACGACACACCGCTGCGCATCGGCATGTCGGTCGAGGCCAACATCATCCTGCGCGAGGATGCCAACGCCATCCTCATCCCGCCGGGCGCGCTGCGCGACGGGCACGTCTTCCTCGTCGAGAAGGAGGCCGTCATCCGCCGCCCCGTCCAGTCCGGCGTGCAAGGCCCGCGCGCGGTCGAAATCCGCGCCGGGCTGGCCGCCGGCGAATCCGTGGTGGTGAACCCGCCGGCGGACCTCCTCACCGGCCAGGCCGTGCGCCTGCGCCCCTCCGGCGCCGTCGCTGCCCCCGCACGCTGATGATTCAAGCGATACCAACGCGATGAGTCTGCTCACCGACATCGCGCGCGGCATGCTCGCGCGCCGCAAGCGCCAGACGCTGGTCAGCGTCGCGGGCGTCGCCCTGGGCGTGGGCTTCTTCATCGGCACGGCCGCGGTGATGCGAGGCTTCCAGACCTACTTCATCAGCCAGATCATCGACGTCCAGCCGCACATCACGATCAAGGACGAGTTGCGCCGCCCCCTTCCCCAGGCTGCCGAACTCGCCAACCCCGGCGCGGCCGTGGCGCTGGCGGGGCTGCGGCCGCAGGACCGCATCCGCGGCATTCGCGCGCCGGGTGACCGAATGGCGATCCTTGAGGCCATCCCCGGCGCCGCCGCCGCCCCGCTGCTCACCGGGCAGGCGCTGATGCGCTATGGCGCGCGCGACGTCTCGGCGACGGTGACGGGCATCGACCCGCTGCGCTATCCGCGCGTGTCGAACATCGCCAAGGACATCACCCAGGGCAGCCTCGACGACCTGCGCACCACGGCGAACGGCATCATCATCGGCGTCGGATTGGCTGAGCGCCTGGGCATCTCGCTCGGCGACAGCATGAACGCCGTCTCGCCCCGCGGCGTTACGCTGCTGATGAAGGTGGTGGGCATCTTCCGCACGGGCATCGTCAGCCTCGACCAGACCCAGGCCTACACGCTGCTCAAGGTGAACCAGATCCTGCAGGACCGCCCATCGGTCGTGAACCAGATCGTCCTCCGCCTTGAGGATGTCCGCCAGGCCGAACCGCTCGCCCGCATGATCGAGGCCCGCTTCGGCGAGCGAACCGAAAGCTGGGAGGAGCAGAACGCCAACATCCTCACCGTCTTCACCATCCAGAATTCGATCACCTTTTCCATCACCGGCGCGATCCTGCTGGTGGCCACCTTCGGCATCTTCAACGTCATCTCTACCGTGGTGTTCGAGAAGACGCGCGATATCGCCATCCTGAAATCGCTGGGCTTCACGGAGCGCGACATCCAGGTGCTGTTCCTGATCCAAGGCTTGGCGGCGGGCGCGATCGGCGCCGCCATGGGATGTGCGCTGGGCGCGCTCATCATCGAAGGCATGGCGCAGATCCGCTTCGGCAGCGGCGCGACCTCGGGCAATGACCGGTTCATTCTCGCGCGCGAATGGCAGATCTACGCGATCGCCTCGGGTGTTGCGATCGTCTCGGCGGCGGTGGCCGCCATCATTCCGGCGCGGCGCGCGGCGCGGCTGGACCCGGTGCAGACCATCCGAGGCGCGGCGTGAGCCTGCTCGAAGCCGATTCCATTTCCCGCCGCCTGCCCGAAGGCCCGGTGCTGCTCAGCGAGGCGTCCCTCGCCGTCGCGGGCGGCGAGTTCGTCGCCATCACCGGCCCCTCCGGCTCCGGTAAATCCTCGCTGCTCTATCTGCTCGGCCTGCTTGATCGCCCCAGCAGCGGCCGCGTGCTGCTGCAAGGCCAGGACACCACGGGGCTCACCGGCGATGCGCTGGCTGCTCTCCGCCTCGCGCGGTTCGGCTTCGTGTTCCAGTTCCATTTCCTGCTGCCGGAATTCTCGGCGCTGGACAATGTGGCGATCCCGATCCGCCGCACCGGGCTCGCCCGTGCCGAGGCGCGCGACAAGGCGCAAACCATCCTCGCCGGTCTCGGCCTGGGTTCGGACAGCGCCAAGATGCCGGACCAGCTCTCAGGCGGCATGCGCCAGCGCGTGGCCATCGCGCGCGCACTCGCGAACGACCCCGCCGTGCTGCTGGCCGACGAGCCGACCGGCAACCTCGACACCAAGAACGCCGCCGCCGTGTTCGACATCTTCGCCGAGCTTGCGCGCGATGCCGGGCGCGCGGTCGTCATCGTCACCCATGATGCGGAGCTCGCGAAGCGTGCGACGCGGCGCGTGCACCTGGTCGATGGCCGCATCGTCAGCGACGCGGCGCAGGGCTGAACCCTCAGTCCAGCCGCGCCCCTGACGCCCGGATCACCACCCCCCACCGCGCCATCTCCGCTTCCAGGAAGGTCGCCAGCTCCGCAGGCGTGCCGCCGATCGCCTCCGCGCCGATATCCGCCATCCGCTGCCGAACCGCCGGAGCGCGCATCCCGGCCGCGATCGCCGCACTCGCGCGCGCGACGATCGCGGGATCCACACCGGCGGGGAACAGCGCGGCCTGCCACACCGTCACGTCGAAGCCGGCAAGCCCCTGCTCAGCCAGCGTCGGCACGTCGGGCAGCGTCGGCGCGCGATGCGCGGCACTCACCGCCAGGGCGCGCAGTTGCCCGGCCCCGATGCCGGGGCTGGAGGAGAGCACATTGTCCAGCGCCACCGCGATCCGACCCGCCATCAGATCCACCAGCACGGGCGGGCTGCCGCGATAGGGCACGTGGACCATGTCGATGCCGGTGATCGTCTTGATCATCTCCATCGCGAGATGCCCCGCAGACCCATTGCCGGAGGATCCATAGGACAGCGCCCCGGGCCTGGCCCGGGCCAGGGCGACCAAGTCGGCGAAACCCTGCAGCGGCAGCGCCGGATCCGCGACCAGCACATAAGGCGCCCCCGTCAGCAGCGAGACCGGTGCGAAATCGCGCACCGCATCGAAGGGCAGGCGCGCGAAGAGATGCGGGTTGGTCGCATGGTTCGGCCCCGTCACCAGCATCGTGTAGCCATCGGGTGCCGCGCGGGCGACGGCCTCGGTGCCGACATTGCCGGCGCCGCCGGGGCGGTTCTCGACCACGAAGGGCTGGCCGAGCCGTTCGCCGAGCGCCTGCGCCATGGCACGCGCCACCACATCGGCGCCACCGCCGGCGAGGAACGGCACCACCACCCGAACCGGCCGGCGGGGCCATGGCTCCTGCGCGGTCGCGGGCGAGAGCAGCGCGAGCGCCATGACCCACCCCAAGACCCATCGCCGCATCATGCCCGCTCCCTGCGTCACGGGTCGGGGACAAGCAGGCGGCGTGCCGCGCGGTTACTGCTTCGCGAAATCCACCGTGCAGGCGCGCGTCTCGATGCGGCGGCCTTGGCCGCTGCGCGGCTGGAAGCGAGCCTCGACGGTGTAGCGATAGGGTGTGGCCGTTGGGACGTAGCCCGCAGTGCTCGCCACCTCGCCGGTCAGCGCCTGCGCTTCCAGCCTGGCCTGGCCGTCGGCGCGGATCGGGCCGCGCAGCAGCAGCCATCCGGGCGATCCCTCGCGCCCGTTCTCGCCGCGGAAGACGCTGTCGCGGATTTCGGCGGGGAATTGATAGACGTAGCCGCGCACGCCGGAGGGTGTCGCGGCGCAGGTGAGCGTCACCGCCCAGCGACCATCATAGGGGTGCGCGGTCGTCGCCACCTCCGGCGCCGCACAGCCTGCCAGCAGCCCGAGCATCAACACCACGTTCCGCATGAAGCCTCCACCGCGCCGGAGCGAAAACAGAGCATGCAAGCGCGCGCCCAACAATGCCGGGCGCGTGGAGGGTTCAGATCTCCACCCGCGCCTCGCGCACCAGCCGGCCCATCGCCTCGCGTTGCGCGCGCACATAGGTAGCGAATTCGGCCGGCGGGGTGCCGACCGGGATCGCGCCGAGCGCATCGAGGCGCGCCTGCACGGTCGCATCGGCAAGCGCGAATTGCAGCGCCTCATAGAAAGCCGTGACCAGCGCGGGACTCATCCCCGCCGGGCCATAGAACCCGTTCCACTCGTTCAGCTCGTAGCCGGGGTAGCCCTGCTCCGCGATGGTCGGCACGTCGGGCAGCGGCGCGATGCGGGTGGTGGTGGTCACGCCCAGCGCGCGCACGCGGCCCTCGCGCACCAGCTGCAGGCCTGAGGAGACGGTGGCGAAGATCATCGACGTCGTGCCCGCGATCAGGTCGGGCAGCGCCGCGGTTCCGCCGCGATAGGGCACGTGGATCATCTCCGCCTGCGCGCGCTCAAGGAACAGGGCGGACGCCAGATGCGCCGCCGTCGCATTGCCCGAGGAGCCGTAGGAGTAGGCCCCCGGTCGCGCCTTGAGCAGGGCCACGAACTCCGCCAGCGTGCGCGCCGGCAGCGCGTTCGGCACGATCAGGATCTGCGGCAGCACCACAACCTGGCTGATCGGCGTGAAGGCGGTCGCGTAGTCGAAGGGCAGGTTGCGGATCAGATGCGGGTTCACGGTGTGGGCGAGCGCATCGACCATCACCGTATGTCCATCGGGCGCGCTGCGCGCGACCTCAGCCGCGCCGAGGCTGCCGCCCGCCCCGGCCCGGTTTTCCACGATCAGCGGCTGGCCCAGCTTCGCGCCCATCGGCCCCGCGAGGAGGCGCGCCGTGGTGTCGATCCCGCCGCCGGGCGCATAGGGTGCGATGAAGCGGATCGGCCGCGCGAGGCCCTGCGCCAGGGCGGGTGCCGCCAGTACGCTACCCAGCAACGCGCGACGAAACACGGGCATGAAGGCTCCTCCGGAATGCTTGCCGAAGCTTCTAGCCGGTCACACAGGGCGCGCGAAGCGCCGGGCTCACCGCCCGGTCATGATCCGTTCGAACAGCTGCTTTACCGTCGGGATGAACCCATTCGAGTAGAACGGGTCCGACCCGAAGCGGTACGCATTGTGCCCGGCGAACATCAGGTTGTTCTCGAGCGAGCCGCCATGGGCGATGTCCTGCAGCGTCTTCTGGATGCAGAAGCTGCGCGGATCGGCCTTCTTCCCGTTGGTGAAATCCGGCTCGTGCTGGGACCAGTTGGAGAAACGGCACTGGCTGAGGCAGCCCATGCAATCCACCTGGTCCTTGAGGATCTCCGCCGCCTTGTCGCGCGTGACGAAGATCAGCGTGTTGTCGGGCGTGCGCAGGGCCTCGGTGAAGCCCTCGGCCTCCCAGCGGCGGACGCGGCCGAAATCGTGCGGCACCAGCCACACCGGGCGCTTGCGCGGACCGACGCCGTATTCAGTGAGATGCTCGCCGACCGGCTCCATCGTGTAGGCGACCTGGCGCTCGTTGCGCTGCTCCAGCTCCGCCAGGTACTCGTTCTTCACGGCCGAAGAATAGAAGCCCGTGGGCGAATACGGCTGCAGCATCACGTCGCCCGGCTTGAGGCCGAGCAGGCGCTGCTTCCAGCCCTCGGGGATCGGGCTTTCCTGGGTCAGCAGCGGCCGCGTGCCGAACTGGAACGCCACCGGGCCGAGCTCGGGATTGTCGATCCAGTCGGACCATTCCTCCAGCCACCATACGCCGCCGGCCATGATGATCGGCACGTCACCCAGGCCGAACTCGCGCATCTGCGCGCGAAGCTTGGCCACGCGCGCATAGGGCGCCTCGGGCTTCTTCGGGTCCTCGCTGTTGGACAGGCCGTTATGGCCGCCGGCGAGCCAGGGGTCCTCGTAGACCACGCCGCCCAGCCACTCCCGCGTCTTGGAGTAGGCGCGCTTCCAGAGGGCGGCGAAGGCGCGGGCGGAGGAGACGATGGGGTAGTAGTGCACGCCGAAGTCGCGCGCGACATCGGCCAAGCGATAGGGCATGCCCGCGCCGCAGGTGATGCCGTGGATCAGGCCGCGAGCCCCTTTCAGCATGCCCCGCGCGACGCGCTCCGCCCCGCCCATCTCCCAAAGGATGTTCGCGTGGATCCGGCCCTTGCCGCCGGCGCGCTCATGCGCCTCGCGCGCCTGGGCAATCGCGCCCTTGATGCCGTACTCGACCAGCTCCTCGTGCCGGTCGCGGCGCGTCTTGCCGTGGTATTCCTGCGGGATGGCGCGGCCTTCGGCGTCATAGCTGTCGGCATTGACCGCGGAGAACGTGCCCACGCCACCCGACGCCGCCCAGGAGCCGCAGGAGGCTCCATTGGACGCGGAGACCCCCTTGCCGCCTTCGACGAGGGGAAGGACGTCCACGCCGCCCATGCGGATCGGGCTGATGGTGTTCAAGAAGGGGCGCTCCACGTTGCGAGCCAGGGATTCACAAATGAGTCATGGCGGACATATGCGGAAAAGCCGCGTGAGGTCCAGGGTCGGATATGGGGGGCGCGAGGGGCCAGTCCTAGACCGGCCCCCCGATATCATGTGTCAGTCGGCCGCATCGCGCGGGCCGCGGTCGCGCCGCTCGCCACGGAAGGGACGCTCGCCGCGCTCGGGACGCTCCGCACCCTCGCCCTCGGCACGCGGGCGCTTGGCACCCACCTGCTCGGTGATGTCGGCACCCGTCGCCTGGTCGACGACGCGCATCGACAGCTTGACCTTGCCGCGCTCGTCGAAGCCGATGACCTTGACCTTCACCGCATCGCCGTCCTTGACGATGTCCGAGGTCTTGGACACGCGCTCATTGGCGAGCTCGGAGATGTGGACCAGGCCGTCCTTGGCGCCGAGGAAGTTCACGAAGGCGCCGAATTCGGCGGTCTTCACGACCTTGCCATTGTAGATCGCGCCGATCTCCGGCTCCGCCACGATGCCGCGGATCCAGTCGATCGCCTTCTGCGCCTGCTCGGTCGAGGTCGCGGCCACCTTGATGGTGCCGTCATCGTCGATGTCGATCTTGCAGCCGGTCTGCTCGCAGATCTCGCGGATGACCTTGCCGCCGGAGCCGATCACGTCGCGGATCTTGTCCTTCGGCACGCTCATCATGGTGATGCGCGGCGCGGTCTGCGCCACGTCGTTGCGCGCACCCGAGAGGCCCTTGGCCATCTCGCCCAGGATGTGCAGGCGGCCATCCTTGGCCTGGCCCAGCGCCACTTCCATGATCTCGAAGGTGATGGACGTGATCTTGATGTCCATCTGGAGCGAGGTGATCCCCTTCTCCGTGCCGGCCACCTTGAAATCCATATCCCCAAGGTGATCCTCATCACCCAGGATATCGCTCAGCACCGCAAACCCGCGATCCTCCTTGATCAGGCCCATCGCGATGCCCGCGCAGGGCCGCTTCAGCGGCACGCCCGCATCCATCAGCGCCAGCGACGTCCCGCACACCGTCGCCATCGAGGACGACCCGTTGCTCTCCGTGATCTCGGAGACCACGCGCATGGTGTAGGGGAACTTCTCCTTCTCCGGCAGCAGCGGATGGATCGCCCGCCACGCCAGCTTCCCATGGCCCACTTCGCGCCGGCCGGGCGAGCCCATGCGGCCCGTCTCGTTCACCGAGTAGGGGGGGAAGTTGTAGTGCAGCATGAAGTTCTCGCGGTACTCGCCGGCGAGCTGATCGATGATCTGCTCATCCTGCCCGGTGCCCAAGGTGGCCACGCACAGCGCCTGCGTCTCGCCGCGGGTGAACAGCGCCGAGCCATGCGCGCGCGGCAGCACGCCCACCTCCGCCATGATCGGCCGCACCGTCTTGGTGTCGCGCCCATCGATGCGCAGGCCCGTATCCAGGATCGCGTTGCGCACCACATCGGCCTCGAGCGCCTTGAGCAGCCCCTTGGCCGCCCCCGCCTCGACGCCTTCCTCGGCGAGCTTGGCAACGATCGCCTTCTTCACCGCGCCCACCTTGTCCTGGCGCACCAGCTTCTGCGTCTCGGCATAGGCCACCGTCATATCGGCGGACCCCAGCTCCGAAATCCGCTTCTTGAGCGCGACCTCGGCATCGGAGACCTCTGTCACCGCCCAGGGCTCCTTCGCCGAGACCTCGGCCAGCTCGATGATCCCCTGGATCACCGCCTGCATGCCCTCATGGCCGAACTTCAGCGCGCCGAGGAGAATCTCTTCGCTGAGCTCATGCGCCTCGGATTCCACCATCAGCACGCCCTCGGCGGTGCCGGCCATGACCAGGTCCAGCACGGACGCCTTGCGCTGCTCCAGCGTGGGGTTCAGCACATAGGCGCCGTCGACGTAGCCGATGCGCGCACCGGCGATCGGGCCGAAGAACGGAATGCCCGAAAGCGTCAGCGCGGCGGAACAACCCACCATCGCGACCATATCCGGGTCGTTCTCCATGTCATGGCTCAGCACCGTCGCCACCACCTGGATCTCGTTGCGGAATCCATCGGGGAACAGCGGGCGCAGCGGGCGGTCGATCAGGCGGGAGACGAGTGTCTCGTTCTCGGAGGGACGGCCCTCGCGCTTGAAGAAGCCACCGGGGATCTTGCCGGCGGCAAAGGCCTTCTCCTGGTAGTTCACCGTCAGCGGGAAGAAATCCTGGCCCGGCTTGACCGAGCGGGCACCGACCGCGGTGCAAAGCACGATGGTGTCGCCCAGGCGCGCCATCACGGCGCCATCGGCCTGGCGGGCGACCTTGCCCGTCTCCAGCGTCAGGGTCTTGCCGCCCCAGTTGATATCCTTGCGGAAATACTTGTCGAACATGCGTTCTACCTTGCGTCAGCGGGGCGCACACACCTGCGGCGACGCCCCCGGATGAGCAACCGCACGGTCCTGAACCCAACAGGCGGGCAATCCGGAGGAAAGCCTCGGCGTCTCGGGCGGCATGGGGAGGGCCCGACGCGTGAACGCCGGAAAGCAAGCCCATGTGGCCGGAAACGCCGCGATGCTCCACACGAGAGGCCCGCAGCGCTGGGCCCTCGGCCCGCCACGGTCGCAGCGAATTGACCGCACACCCCAGCAATCCGGGCGCGCGCGATCGGGGGTGATATGGCGCGGTTGGGGGGAAAGCGCCACTGGTATTTTCGACCAAGAAGAGAAGGCTGGGGAAAAGAATTTCCCCAGACCCCATTCTTTTATTTTTATCTACTGGGGAATGCCGGCGAGGCAGCACCGAACAACGCATAGTAACGGTGGTCAGCAGGGCAACTTAACACTGAGGCTGGTCCAGTGGGCGGCGAAGGACAGAAGGTCCGCCGCTTCAGCGATGACCTTGTCCATGGGCTTGCCAGCGCCGTGACCGGCACGCGTCTCGACCCGGATCAGATGTGGCCGGGGACCGATAATCGAGGCCTGCAGGGCCGCGACATACTTGAAGCTGTGGCCCGGCACCACGCGGTCATCCGTGTCCGCGGTGGTCGCGAGGATCGCAGGATACGCCAAGCCGGACCGGATGTTGTGATAGGGCGAATAGGCCACCAAAACGCGGAAATCCGCCTCCTGCTGCGGCGAACCATACTCATCCACCCATAACGTTCCGCCGGTGAACCGGTCGAAGCGGAGCATATCCATCACCCCCACCTGGGGCAGCGCCGCGGCGAACAGATCGGGCCGCTGATTGACTACCGCGCCCACCAGAAGCCCGCCGTTCGACGCGCCCAGAACGGCCAAGCCATCCGGCGACGCGATCCCCTCGGCCTTGAGGAACTCCGCCGCGGCGATGAAATCGTCGAAGACGTTCTGCTTGTTTTGCCGGCGCCCCGCCTGGTGCCACGCCTGGCCATACTCGGAACCGCCGCGGATATGCGCGACCGCGAACACCCCGCCCTGCTCGACCCAGGCCAATCGCTCGACCGAGAAGGCAGGCGGATCGATCAGGCCATATCCCCCATACCCATGCAGCAGGGTCGGGGCCGGGCCCGTCACATCCTTGCGCCGGATGATGAACATCGGCACCCGCGTACCGTCCTTCGACGCGAAGAACCGCTGCTCGACCGCGATCCCGCTCAGATCGGCCGCGACCCGCGCCTCGCTCCAGACCTCCGCCGCATTGCGCGCGACATCGTAGCGATAGATCACGCCAGGGCAGTTGAAGCTGGTGAAGCCGAAGAAGGTCTCCGCATCGTCGTGATCGCCCGCGAAGCCGATCGCGGTGCCGATCCCGGGCAGCGGCACCACGCCATCGGCCTGGCCGTCGAGCCTGTAGCGCCTGACCTCCGTCTTCACATCGACCAGGTAGGAGAGCAGCAACGTCCCGCCGACCAGCGTCGCGGCGTTCAGGACGGAGTCCTGCTCCGCCACCACCTCCCGCACCACCGGGTCGGCGGCCGCGATGTCCAAGCTCACCACCTTGCCGCGCGGCGCGCCCTTCGTGGTGGTGAGGAAGAACAGCGTCCCGACATTGCCGAACACGCCCCATTGGTTATCGAGGCTGTCGACCAGCCGGCGCGGCGGCGCATCGGGTCGCGCGAGGTCCAGGATGGCGAGCCTGTTGCCCATGGCAGCCGGCGTCGAGACGAGCACCAGATAACGCCCGTCGCCGGTGACGCTCGCCGAATGCAGCATGGTCGGCTGGTCCGGGGTCGCAAACACCAGCCGGTCCTGCGCTTGCGCCGTGCCGAGCGCGTGGAAATGGATTGCGTGATTGTCCACGCTCGCATGGAACGCTGCGCCCGGCCCGGGCTCGGGAGACCGCGCATAAAAGAAGCCGACGCCGTCCTTGCTCCACGCGATGGCGGTGTACCGCGCCCAAAAAACCTCATCCTCGAGCACCGTGCCGGTACCGACGTCCAGCACCCGGATGGTGCGCCAATCGGTGCCGCCATCCTGTACTGCGAAAGCGAGGCGCGTGCCGTCCTCGGACACGGACCATTCGGCCAGCGCGGTCGCCCCATCTTCGGCCCAGCCATTCGGATCGATCAGCACGCGGGGTGTCCCATCCACGCCGTCGCGGACATGGAGCACACGCTGGTTCTCAACGCCGGCATGACGGAGATAGAAATACCGGCCGTTCTTGTGAACGGGGATCGCGAACCGTTCATAATCATAGAGTGTCCTCAGGCGGTCCCTGAAGAGGCCGCGGCCCGGCAGCGTCCCAAGATGATCGTCGGTGACGCGGTTCTGCGCCACGACCCAGGATGCAACCTCCGCATCCAGGCGGACATCGTTCTCCAGCCAGCGATACGGGTCGGCGACCGCCTGGCCGAACAGCGCCTCCACGAGTGCGCCGCGCCGTGTGGGCGGATAGGCGATGGTCGGTGCGGTCATGGCGGACTCCAACGGTGCGCCTGGGAGCCGGCGCGACGTATCCATTCCAGGCGTGGGGCTTGCGGCGTCGCGTGCCGGATGTCGGGCGAGAGTCACGACGGAATGCCCACCGCCTAAAGACAATCTTTAGGGACCGTGTGGCAAAGCTCTCCTGCAAATCGAAAACAGGCACATGGACCAGGCGGTGAAACTCCTGCGGCGACCTCGGCTGCTGATCGTGGATGCCGAGGGCCCTTGTCTGCGCGACGCCGTCCGCGCGCTCGATGCCGAAGGCTTCGCGGTCGCGGCGGCGCATGATCTCGCTACGGCATGGCATCGTCTCAGCGAAACGCCCGCGCCGGAGGCGCTGCTGCTCGACGCGAGCCTCGCGGAAGCGGGGCTGCTCGCCACCATCCGCGCACTCGGGCAGCAGCGGCCGCGCCTGGTGCTCGCCGTGCAGACCGGCGCGGCCCAGGCGGAGGAGGAGATCATCCTCACCGAACTCGGGGCCGATCTGTATTGGGCCAAGCCACTCGCACCGCGCCTGGCCGGCGCCCGACTGCGCGCCGCGCTGCGCCGCGCCGCGCCCGGTGACACGTCCCCTGCCCCGGCCGGCCTGCCGCTGGGCGAAGGGCTGCAGCTCGAACCCGAAAGCCGCGCCGTGCGCCGTGCCGACGGCACCCGCATCCGGCTCGCGCGCAGCGAGCTGGCCCTGCTCCGCTGCCTGGCCAAGGCGGGACGCGGCGTCGCCCGGCGCGAGGATATCGCGGCCGACGTGCTCGGCCGCATCATCGCCTATGGCGACCGCAGCGTGGACAATCTCGTGCTCGGCCTGCGCCGCAAGCTCGGCATGGACGCCGAATACGGCGCCATCCGCGCGGTCCGCGGCGTCGGCTACCGGCTGGTGGCGCCGGACGCGGCGCCTTCGACCCGGGATCAGAACCGCAGCGTGAATCCCGCGTTCAGCCGATAGGTCTCCAGCCGGTTCGCGCCACGCTGCATCGAGTAGCCCACATCGAAACGCGCGAAGACGGGGCCCCACACCGGCACCTCGGCGCCCACACCGAAGGCCGGCACCGCGCTCCACGCCGCGCTGTTGCGGCCGCCCGGCGATTGCGTGCTCTGGAAGATCTGCCGCGGCATCGAGAAGCCGGCGCGCGCGAAGACCACGCTGCCGCCATCCGAGGTCCAGCCCACCCGCGCATAGCCGCCGATCTCGTTGCGCAGCCTGGCGCGGTACTCCGCGCCATAGGCCATCAGCCGGCTGGTGACGTTGTAGGGGAAGACGCCCTCCAGCTCGACGCCGGCATAGAGATGCGGCGCGAGCACGGTGCCCCAGCCCAGCCGCGCGCCGACCAGCAGCCCGTCGCCGCCCTGGTCCACGAAGCGGCCGGCGGGCCGGTTGGCCGTCGCGGCGAAATTCACCGTCGAATCAATGATCGCGGCCCCGGCGAAGCCATTGACGTAGAAACCGCCAAGGGCGGCCTCCTGCGCGCGCGCCTGCCCGGTCAGCAGCAGGCCTGCAGCCACACAAGAAATCATCTTCAACCGGTGCGCGATATTGGTGAACATTGGCCTGACCATCCCGTTCTGCGTTAACGGTCTGATAAGACATCCCAATAATGAACGAGAGATGAACATCCCGACTGTCGCGACACAGACGACAATGGCGCCGTCTCGGCCGGCGCCGCCCCGTCCGCGCTGGGCGCGGCACGGGGTCGTCTCCGCTTTGCGGTGGACGCGGCAACGCACCGACCCCATGCTCCGCGCATGCGCTCACTCGTCCTCGGATTGCTCCTGCTCGGCGCCGCCTGCGCCCCGGCCATGCCCGCCGAGCCCAAGGCCAACGCCAACCTGCGCTGGCGCGCGGTGATCGTCGCCGGCGACGACAGCCTGCCGGTGTGGGAGAACGCGACCGCGCGCATGGCGTCCCTGCTCGGCGAGCGCGCCACCATCCGCCGCTTCTCCGACCGCAGCCGCGCCGCCGAACCGGCCGAGCCCCGCGCCGTGCTCGCCGCCATCGCCGGGCTGCGGCCCGCGCAGGGGGAGGGCTGCCTCGTCTACATGACCATGCACGGCGCGCCGGAGCAGGGCCTGGTCTTCTCGCCCGCGCAGGCCGTGGTCTCGCCCGCCCTGCTCGACCGCGCGCTGACCCAGGGCTGCGGCGAGGCGCCAACGGTCGCGATCCTGTCGGGCTGCTTCACCGGCATCTACGCCGATGCGCTGGCGCGCCCCAACCGCATCGTCATGATGGCCGCCCGCCGCGATCGGCCGAGCTTTGGCTGCGGCGCCGGCGAGGTCTTCACGGTCTATGACGAATGCCTGCTCAAGGCCTATGAGCGCGGCGGTGCCTGGGCGGAAGTGGCGCGCTCCACCACGGCCTGCGTGGGCATGCGGGAACAGCAGATGCGCGTGCGCCCGAGCGAGCCGCCGACCACCATCGGCGACCGCGTGACGAGCCTCGTCGCGCGGTAGATCCGTCGGGACAAAAGAGCCCGGGGGAAGTGGAATTCCCCCGGGCTTTGATCCCTCAGATACGCAGCGTCCCCGCCTTCGCCGCCGCGTAGCGCTCACTCACCTTCGCCCAGTCCACCACGTTCCACCAGTTGCGCGTGTATTCCGGGCGGCGGTTCTGGTAGCGCAGGTAGTAGGCATGTTCCCAGACGTCATTGCCCATCAGCACGCGGCTGCCATCCATCAGCGGCGTGTCCTGGTTCGGCTTGGCGACCAGCGCAAGCTTGCCGTCATTGGCGACTGTCACGAACACCCAGCCCGAGCCGAACACGCCGTTGCCGGCGGCCTCGAAGCGGGTCTTGAAGGTGGCGAAGCTCTCGAAGTCCCGCGTGATCGCGGCGGCCAACTCGCCGCTGGGCTCGCCGCCCGCGCCGCCCATGATCTGCCAGAACATGGAGTGGTTGGCGTGCCCGCCGCCGCTGTTGCGCACCACCGTGCGCACCGCCTCGGGCAGCTGGCCGATGCGCATCAGCAGCTCGTCCAGCTGCATCTGGCCCAGCTGCGGGTTCGCGGCCGCGGCGGTGTTGAGGTTGTTCACATAGGCGCGGTGATGGAAGCCGTGGTGGATTTCCATGGTGCGCGCGTCGATCGCGGCCTCGTTGGCGGCCGGGGCGTAGGGCAGGTCGGGCAGGGTGAAGGGGCCGGTCGGCGCCGCCGGTGCCGCGGCCTGGGCCCAGACGCGGTGTGGAAGGGAAGCGAGGATCGCACCCCCGGCGACAAGACCCAGCAAACCGCGACGCTGCATGACCGACATGGTGTTTCCCGTTCTGTGATTGGCGACCCTTATGTCGCGCGCGGCGCCCGGCCCACAAGCCCGGCTTCGGGAAGGATCACGACATCCTGTGGCGGCAGCAGCACCACCGCCTGCGCACCCGGCGCCGGCAGGGCTGCCCCGCCCGCCGGCCGATGGGCCAGCAAGTCCGTGCCATCCGCGAGGGCGAGGCGCAGCGCGACGACATCGCCCAGCGCACGCCGCTCCAGAACGCGGGCCGGAAGCGCACCCTCGCCGAAATCTCCCGCGGCGCCGCTGGCGACCACCACGCGACCTGGCCGGACGTAGGCGAGGCAGCGTTCGCCCACTTGCACCGCCGGCGCGCGGCCGAGCAGCCGGGTGCCACCGTCGAGCACCATGGTCGCGAAGCCATCCTCATCCTCGCCGTCGAGCAGCCGTCCGGGCAGTAGCGTGCACGGTCCCATGAGCCTTGCAACGCGGGCATCGGCGGGGGTGTCGAACAGCGCCTGCGCCAGCCCCTGCTGCACGATGCGCCCGCCGGCCAGTACGGCGACCCGGTCGCCCAGGCCTGCCGCCGGCATCGCGTCGCGCACGGCGCACAGCACGGCGACCCCGCTCTCCCGCCGCCACTCCAGCAGCGCGGCGGCGAGGCCCGCATCGGCCAGGCCGTCGAGCAGCAGCAGCCCCGCGCCCGAAAGCATGGCCGCCGCCAGCGCCAGGCGCGCGGAAGCACCTTCGGACAGCGCGCTCGGCAGCGTGTCCGCCTGCTCGGCGAGGCCGACGCGGGCGAGTGCCTGGCGCACCCGCATCTCCGCCTCGGCGCGCGGCAGTCCGCCGCTGCGCAGCGGCTGGGCAAGGCGCTGGGCGCAGCCCTGCCAGGGCAGCGAGGGCCGCGGCGGTGCGACCAGCCGCGCGGAGACCTTCGACCAGCCCTGCTCGGCGATCAGGCGCAGCAGCGTGGTCTTGCCCGCGCCCACGCCGCCCAGCAGCGTCACCCACTCGCCGCGCGCGATGGTGAGGTCCAGCCCGTCGAACAGCGTCGCGCCGGTGGGCCCGGCGTGGCGCAGCGACTCGATGACCAGGATGGGCGCGTGCATACGGGGGTGCATGCGCGACGCGGCGCCGGCGCGTCAACGCGGCTTGCCCCATGTCGGGCCAGAGGCTAGGCGAAACGGACAGGCCAGGAACACCCGCATGAGCGCCACCGAACCCTCCCTCATCGCCGAACGCGCGGGCCCGCTCGCGCGGCTCACCATGAACCGGCCCCGCGCGCTGAACGCGCTCGACCAGGGCATGATCGACGCCTTCGCCGAGGCCATCGCGGAATGGCGCGACGACGCCGGGGTGACGGCCATCGTGCTGGAAGGTGCGGGCGGGCGCGCCTTCTGCGCCGGGGGCGACGTGCGCGCCATCCGCACCGCCGCCATCGCCGGCGATGCCGCGACCGTGGAGCGCTTCTTCAGCAGCGAATACGCGGTGAACCAGGCGATCGCGGATTGCGAAAAACCCTGGATCAGCCTGATCGACGGCGTGTGCATGGGCGGCGGCATCGGCGTCTCCATCCATGGCAGTCATCGCGTGGTCACCGAGCAGGCGATGCTCGCGATGCCCGAGACCGCCATCGCGCTGTTCCCCGATGTCGGCACCAGCTTCGCGTTGCCGCGCCTGCCCGGCCATCTCGGCCTGTGGCTGGCGCTGACCGGCGCGCGGCTGCACGGGGCAGATGCGGTGCATGCCGGGCTCGCGACGCATTTCGTCCCGCGCGAGCGGCTCGACGCGCTGCGTGCGGCCCTTGCCACGGGCGACGCGGGCGCCGTCGCGCGCCACGCCGAGCCGCCGCCGCCCGCCAGCTTCGCCGCCCATGCCGAGGCCATCGATGCCTGCTTCGGCGCTGGCTCGATCCCCTCTATTCTCGCAGCACTCGAGGCCGAACCCTCGGAATGGGCAGCTGCCCAGGTGAAGGCGCTGCGCCACGCCTCGCCCACCTCCCTGTTCGCTACGCATGAATTGCTCGCCCGCGGCGGCCGCCAGTCGCTGCCCGCCTGCCTCGCGACCGAATTGGCGCTGACCCGCGTGGTGGTGAACCACCACCCCGACTTCCGCGAGGGCGTGCGCGCCGTGCTGGTGGACAAGGACAACGCGCCGCGCTGGACTCCCCCCCGGATCGAGGATGTCGATCCCGGCGCGATCGCTGCCATGTTCGAAGGAGCTGCCGCATGACCGAGTATTGGCGCCTCGCCGCCACCCAGATCGCCGCCCTCGTGCGCTCGCGCCAGCTCTCCGCGACCGAGGTCGCGCGCGATGCGTTGGCGCGGCTCGACGCCGTGAACCCGGCGCTCAACGCGGTGATCGAGCATCGCCCCGACGAGGTGCTGGCCCAGGCTGCCGCGATCGACGCGGCCATCGCGCGCGGCGACGATGCCGGGCTGATGGCCGGCGTGCCCACCACCATCAAGGTCAACACCGACCAGGAAGGCTACGCCACCACCAACGGCCTGCGGCTGCAGAAGGGCCTGGTTGCGCAGCAGGACAGCCCGGTGGTGAGCAATCTGCGAAAGGCGGGAGCCGTGCTGCTCGGGCGCACCAACACGCCCGCCTTCTCGCTGCGCTGGTTCACGCGCAATTCGCTGCATGGCCACACGAAGAATCCCCGTGACGCCGGCATCACGCCGGGCGGATCCTCGGGCGGTGCGGCGTCGGCCGTGACGGCGGGCATCGGCGCCATCGCGCATGGCACGGATATCGGCGGCTCCATCCGCTACCCGGCCTATGCCTGCGGTGTGCATGGGCTGCGACCCACGCTCGGGCGCATCCCGGCCTGGAACGCCTCGGGGCCGGAGCGCCAGGTGGGCGCGCAGATGATGGCCGTGTCCGGCCCGATCGCGCGCAGCATCGGCGACGTGGCCCTCGCCTATGACGCGATGCGCGCGCGCGACATCCGCGACCCCTGGTGGGTCGATGTCGCGCATCACGGCCCCGCCGCGCCGCAGCGTGCCGCACTCTGCCTCGCGCCCGACGGCCTGGTCGTCGACGCCGCGGTGCAGGACGCGATGCGCGACGCCGGCCGGCGGCTTGAGGCCGCCGGGTGGATCGTGGAGGAGGTGGACACCCCGCCGCTGCGCCGCCCGGCCGCGTTGCAGGCGCTTCTGTGGCTCGCGGAATCGCGGCGCGGGATGAACACCGCCCTGGTCGACGAGGGCGATGCCGACGCGCAATTCGTCTTCGCCCAGATGGAGGCGCTGTGCCCCCTGCCCGACACCAATGATT
This sequence comes from Plastoroseomonas arctica, assembly GCF_018128965.1. Lineage (GTDB taxonomy): Bacteria > Pseudomonadota > Alphaproteobacteria > Acetobacterales > Acetobacteraceae > Plastoroseomonas > Plastoroseomonas arctica. The sequence goes on along the minus strand of NZ_JAAEDH010000012.1, from coordinate 51,130 downwards.
TCATGGACGCGCTGCAGGCGCGCGCCGGCTTCATCCGGCAATGGATGGCGTTCTTCGAGCGCTACCCCGTCGCCATCACGCCGGTCTCCGCCGAACTCCCATTCCGCGACCTGGAGGATGTGGAAAGCCCCGAGGCCTTCCGCCGCATCATCGAGGCGCAGCTGACCCAGGTGGGGCTGCCGCTGATGGGGCTGCCGGGGCTGACCGTCAGCACAGGAATGGTCGGGTCGGTGCCGGTCGGCGTGCAACTGCTGGCGGGGCGCTACCGCGAGGACCTGCTGCTCGCAGCCGGGCTGGCCATCGAGGCAGGCGGCGCGCCGGAATCGCCGATCGACCCTCGCTGATCGATTGCCCTCGCCCTGGCGGAACGTTACGGTCGCGCCGCTTCATCATAGGGGAAAAAGCGCATGATCCGCCGCCAAGTGTTCGCCGCCCTCGCCGTGCTGGGCAGCCTGGGCCTCGCCGGCTGCGTCGTGCCGCAGACCGCGGGCCAGGGCGCGCAGTACGTCCAGCCCATCGTGCAGCAGGTGCCGCGGCAGGCCTGCGACACCCGATTCACCGTCGTCAACCAGTCCAACGTGACGGTGCGCGAGCTGTATTTCAGCTCGTCCCGCCTCGCGAGCTTCGGCGTGGACCAGCTCGGCCAGCGTGTTCTTCAGCCGGGGCAGTCGATGAACTTCGTCGCCGCCAATCCGGGTGGCTATGATTTCCGCGTGGTTTGGGTGAATGGGCGCCGCGCCGACCTGATGAACGTCGATGTCTGCCAGGCCTCGCGCATCACCGTGACCAATCGCGGCATGGTGGCGCAGTAAGCCTTGGCCCTTCCTTGACCATCGCCAGGGAAGAACCCGCGGGAGCGTTCAGGCCCCCGCTGCTGCGCCTCTCGGTCGTCATCGTCACCTATCGCAGCGCCGGCGTGATCGCCGAGGCGCTGCGGGCGCTGCCCGAGGCGGTGGAAACCATCATCGTCGACAATGCGAGCCCGGATGACACGCTCGCGGTCGCGCGCGCCGCGCGGCCCGGCGCGGTCATCCTGGCCCAGCCGGAGAATCGCGGTTTTGGGGCGGGGTGCAATGCGGGGATCGCGGCGGCGTCGCGCGAACTCGTCCTGCTGCTTAATCCCGATGGCCGGATCGCCACCAGCGCGCTCGGCACCCTCATCGCCGCCGCCGACGCCTACCCCGATGCCGCCATCCTCGCACCCGCGCTGCTCGACGATGACGGGAAGCCGGTGCGCTCCTGGGATGCGGCGCAGGTGCGGCGGCGAGCGCTGGATCGCAACCGCCGGAGCGAGTCCTGGCCCGCAGCGCCGTTCTGCGCGGAGTTCGTCTCCGGTGCGTGCATGCTGTTGCGCCGCGCCGACGGGCTGCGCTTCGACGAGGCGTTCTTCCTCTACTACGAGGATGACGACCTCTGCGCCGCGGCGCGCGCGATGGGGCGCTCGATCGTGGTGGTGCCCGCGGCGCGTGCCGGGCATGCCGGCGGGAAATCCTCGGCGCCGTCGCGCCGCGTCGCCTGGATCAAGGCCTATCACCTCGCCTGGTCGCGGCTGCGCTATCTCGAAAAACATGGCGGCAAGGCGGAGGCGCTGGGCCGGCTGCGCCACCATGCCGGCAAGGCGATCGGCCATGCGCTGACGCTGCGCGGCGGCCGCGCCTGGGCCGATATCGCGGGGTTCTGGGGCACGCTCGCCTGGCTGCGCGGGCGACGCTAGGCTCCGCGCATGACGCCGTTCCACTTCCTGCATCTGACCGACCCGCACATCGCCCCGCCGGACGAATTGCTGTTCGGCCAGGACACCAATGCGCGCTTTGCGGCCGCGGTGGCCGCCATCGCCGCCGAGGCCGCGACCACGCCCTTCGCCTTTGCGATCCTCAGCGGCGACCTGGCGCGCGACGGCGAGCCCGATGCTTACCGGGAACTGGCGCGGATGCTGGAAGCCCTGCCCTGCCCCACGCACTTGATGCTCGGCAACCATGACGACCGCGCGGCCTTCGCGGCGGCGTTCCCGGACACGCCGCTGGACGTCAACGGGTTCTGCCAGCAAGCCTTCGAGACCCCCGCCGGGCGCTGCATCCTGCTCGACACGCTCACCCCCGGGGCGCCGCACGGCACGCTGTGCGCGGTGCGGCTCGGTTGGCTCGCCGATCGCCTCGCGGAGGGCGACGGGCCGGTGCTGCTGTTCCTGCACCACCCGCCGATGCCGATCGGCATCCCCGGCATGGACGCGATCCGGCTGCTCGACGGCGCGGCGCTCTTGTCGGTGCTGGAACCGCATCGCGCCCGCATCCGGCACATGTTCCACGGCCACACCCATCGCGCGCTCGCCGGTAGCTGGCGGGGCATCCCCACCTCCTCGCTGCGCGGCACCGCCTTCGAGGTGAAGTTCGCCGCCGGCCAGCCGGCCATCGAGCGCGCCGCACCCATCGAATACGCCATCGTGCGGTGCGAGGCCGAGAGCATCGGCGTGCACCTGGCCGCGGCCGCCCCGCTGGCGTGATCCCGCGCGCGCGGGCATCCTGCGCGCAACGAACTCTGGGGAAAACCGTCCATGACCATCGCCCGCCGCGCAGCCCTCGCGCTGCCCTTTCTCGCCGCACCCGCCATCGCGCGCGCGCAATCCACCTGGCGGCCGACGCAGCCGGTGCGGATCGTGGTGCCCGCCGCACCCGCCGGCACCTCCGACATCGCCGGCCGGCTGGTCGGCGCGCATCTGCAGCAGGCCTGGGGCGTGAACGTGGTGGTGGAGAACCGCTCCGGCGCCGGCGGCATCATCGGCACGCAGGAGGTGCTGCGCGCCCCGGCCGATGGCCACACCATCCTGTCGGGCAATATCGGGCCGCAGGCGATCGCCTATTCCCTGTTCCGCAACCTGCCCTTCCGCCCCGAGCAGTTCCAGCCCGTGGCCGGCGTGGTGAAGGGCCCGAACGTGCTGGTGGTGCACCCCTCGGTCCCGGCGAACTCCCTGCCCGAGCTGGTGGCGCACCTTAAGCGCAATCCCGGCCGGCTGAGCTATGGCTCGCCGGGCGTCGGGCAGAGCCCGCACCTCACCGGCGTGTGGTTCAACCAGGCGACCGGGACGGAGGCGATCCACATCCCCTATCGCGGCGCCGGCCCCGCGATGGTCGAACTGGTCGCCGGCAACATCCAGTACATGTGGGACAACCTCTCGAGCGGCATCCAGCAGGTGCGGGCGGGCACGGTCCGCGCACTCGCCGTCAGCAGCGCCGAGCGCAACGCGGAGCTGCCCGACCTGCCCGCCGCGCGCGAGACGATGCCCGAGCTCGCGCAGTTCGACGTGAACACCTGGTTCGGCATGTTCTATTCGTCCGCGGTTCCGAACGCCGCGACCCAGGCGCTGAACGAGGCGATGCGCGCGATGGACGCGACGGATGCGATGAAGGCGCGGCTCGTGCAGATGGGCGGTGTCTCCCTGTATGGCTCGGTGCCCGATTTCACCGCCTTCGTGCAGGCCGAGATCGTGAAGTGGCGCGCGGTGATCCAGCGCGAGGGGCTGCAACTCGACGCGACCTGAGCAACGCGGTATCGCGGAGGCATGTCCCTCTGGCTCGCCGCGACGCTGCTGGCAGCGTTCTTCCAGACCTGGCGCACGGCGCTCCAACAGCGGCTCCGCGGGCAGCTTTCGATCAATGGCGCGGGGGTGGTGCGCTACCTCTATGGCGTGCCGGTGGGGTTCGCCATCCTGGGCGCCTATCTCGCGGTGTTCGGCGGCGCGCTGTCTTCGCCGAACCTGTGGTTCCTGATCTACTGCGCGGGCGGCGGTTTGCTGCAGATCCTCGGCACCAACCTGCTCATCATGGCCTTCGGCTTCCGCGGCTTCGCGGTGGGCACCGCCTATGCCAAGACCGAAGCAGTACAGGGCGCGGTCCTCGCGCTGATCCTGCTGGGGGAATTGCTCTCCGCGGTGTCCTGGCTGGGAATCGCAATCTGCGTCAGCGGCACGTTGTACCTCTCGCTCGCCGGCCGCGTGGGAAGCCTCGGCGAGGCGCTGCGCGCCACCATCCAGCCGGCGGCGCTGTGCGGCCTGAGCGCGGGGTTCTGCTTCGCGCTCACCTCCGTCGTGATCAAGTCGGCGACGCAATCGCTGGTCGGGCCGGACATCGTGTTGAGCGCGATCGAGACGCTGGTCGTCACCAACGCGATGCAGACGGTGATGCAGGGCAGCTACCTGCTGGTGCGCGAGCCGGGGCAGATCCGCGCGGTCTTCTCCACCTGGCGCGACAGCGCCAAGGTCGGCGCGCTCTCCGCCTGCGGATCCTGCTGCTGGTTCACGGGATTTGCCCTCGCGCCGGTCGCGCTGGTGCGCGCGGTGGGGCAGGTGGAGATCATCTTCACCCTTCTGTTCAGCCGATTCTACCTGCGCGAGGCGCCCACACGCAGCGACATTTTTGGGGCACTGGCGGTGGTGCTGGGCGTCGTCATCGTGCTGGTCGGCCGCTGAGGTAGGGGCTTCACGGGGATGCCGGTCCAGGGCAGAGAGACGCGAACACCAGCGGAGCGACCCTCATGGCCCATACGGCACCTTCCGGCTTCCATCACGGCGTCGGCCTCAGCGCCGCGCTGATCATCGCGCAGGAGACGCTGGCCAAGGGGCGCGAGCTGTCGCTCGCCCCGCTCACCGTCGTGGTGCTCGATGCCGGCGGCCACCTCAAAGCGATGCTGCGCGAGGATGGCGCCTCGCTGATGCGGCCGCAGATCGCCGAGGGCAAGGCGTTCGGCGCCATGGCGCTGGGTTTTGGGACGCGCGAGCTGGCGCGGCGCTCGACCGGCGTGCCCGGCTTCACCAACGCGCTGTCGGACCTCGCCGGCGGGCGCGCGGTGCCGGTCGCCGGTGGCGTGCTGATCAAGTCGCCCGAGGGCGAAGTGCTGGGCGCGGTGGGCGTCTCGGGCGATGCCTCGGACAAGGATGAGGTCTGCGCGGTCGCCGGCATCCACGCCGCCGGCCTGGTGCCCGAGACTGGCGACCCCGTCGCCGCCTAGGCGGCGAATTCGGCCCGGCGATACCCCTGCGCGAACAGCAGCGCGTGCAGGTCGCCGTGATCGACCCGCGCGCGCGCCGCCGCCGCGACCACAGGCTTCGCGCGGAACGCGACGCCCAACCCCGCAGCTTGGATCATCGCGAGGTCGTTGGCGCCGTCGCCCACTGCGAGCGTCGCTGCCAGCGGCAGGCCCCTCTCTGCGGCGAGGCGCTTGAGCGTCGTGAGCTTGGCGTCGCGGTCGAAGATCGGCTCGGCCACCGTGCCGGTGAGCTTGCCGTCCTCTTTGAGCAGGATGTTCGAGACGTGCATGTCAAAGCCGATCTGCGCCGCGACGCGTCCGGTGAAGAAGGTGAAACCGCCCGAGGCGAGACAGCAGAAGGCGCCATCGGCGCGCATGGTGGCGATGAGCGTCGCGGCCCCCGGCGTCAGCGCGGTGGCCTCCCAGGTGCGCTCCAGCGCCTCGGTGGACAGGCCCTTGAGCATGCCCACGCGCAGGCGCAGCGCCTCGGCAAAATCGAGCTCGCCATTCATCGAGCGCTTGGTGATCGCGGCGATCTTCTCCTTCAGGCCGGCATAGGCGGCCAGCTCGTCGAGCGTCTCGGAGGTGACGATGGTGCTGTCCATGTCGGCGACCAGCAGGCGCTTGCGGCGCTGCTCCAGCGGCTGCGCGATGGCGTCGACCGGAGCCTCGTCCAAAGCGTGCCGGGCGGCGGCGCCCGCGAGGTCGGGGCTGATGGCACGGAACGGGATGTCGGCGGCTTCCGCCTCGGCGAGCCAGTCGGGACTGCCGGCTTCGGCCGCGATGGCGCGCAGCGCCGCGCGGACCGTATTGAGATGTTCGACGGTGAGGGCGCCCGGCGCGGCGATGAGGGTCAGCACATGATCCATGGGAATGGGCGTATGCACGCGCGATGATGACGGATCAACCTTGGGCGCTGATCGTCGCCGGGCCGACCGCCTCCGGGAAGTCGGCGCTGGCGATCGAGATCGCGCAGCGGGTCGGCGGCACTGTCATCAATGCCGATTCCATGCAGGTCTATGGCGATCTGCGCGTGCTGACTGCGCGGCCGACCCCGGAGGAGGAAGCGCTTGTGCCGCATGCGCTCTACGGCGTGCGCGATGCGGCGGAGGCCGCTTCCGTTGCCTGGTGGCGCGCCGCCGCGCTGGAGGCGATGGCCGCGGCGCGGGCGGCCGGGCGAGTGCCGATCCTGTGCGGCGGCACCGGCCTGTATCTGCGCGCGCTGCGAGCGGGCATCGCGCCCATGCCCGCCATCCCGGACGAGGTGCGCAGCGCGGCGCGTGACTTGCTCGCCAACGAAGGTCCTGCGGCGATGCACGCCCGGCTAGCGGCCCGCGATCCGGACAGCGCGGCGACGCTGCGCCCCTCCGACAGCCAGCGCATCGCCCGCGCCTGGGAGGTGCTTGTCGCCACCGGCCAAGGCATTGCCGCCTGGCAGGCCATGGCTTGCGATGCGCCGGCGCCGTGGCGTTTCGCGGCGGTCCTGCTCGACCCGCCGCGCACGACACTTCGCGACGCCATCGCCGGGCGCTGGGGCACGATGCTGGCGACCGGCGCAATCGACGAGGTGCGGCAGCTTGTCGCGCGCGGCCTGGACCCGGCCCTGCCGGCGATGCGCGCGCACGGCGTGCCGGAGCTCGCCGCCCACTTCGCCGGGACCATGACGATCGAGGCGGCAAGCGCCCGCGCCATCCTCAACACCGGGCAGTACACCAAGCGCCAAGCCACCTGGTTCCGGCACCAGGAACTGGCCGACCCAGCCGCAACGCATAGGATCAATGCGCGATACGCGGGTCTTGCGCAATTTTCAGAAAGCGATCGGGCACAATTCTTCGCATTTCTGCAAAGCTTCGTTGACGCCCCCTGGTCAGGGGTCTAAGGCTGCGCGCCTTCCCCAGGCGATTGCCCGGGGGCAGGTTACGAGGAAAGCCAGACGCATGACCAACGCAACGCCCGCCGAAACCCTGACGCTCAACGGCGCCGAAGTCGTCCTGCGCGCGCTCAAGGAGCAGGGTGTCGAGGTCATCTTCGGTTATCCCGGCGGCGCGGTGCTGCCGATCTACGACGCGCTGTTCCAGCAGAACGCCATCCGCCACATCCTGGTGCGCCACGAGCAGGCCGCGGTGCATGCGGCCGAGGGCTATGCGCGCTCGACTGGCAAGGTCGGCTGCGTGCTGGTGACCTCCGGCCCCGGCGCGACCAATGCGGTGACCGGCTTGCTCGACGCGCTGATGGATTCCATCCCGCTGGTCTGCCTGACCGGCCAGGTGCCGACGCACCTGATCGGCAATGACGCCTTCCAGGAGGCGGACACCACCGGCATCACGCGTCCCGCGACGAAGCACAACTACCTGGTCAAGAAATCCGCCGACCTCGCGCGGACGGTGCACGAGGCCTTCTACGTCGCGCGCTCCGGCCGACCGGGCCCGGTCGTGATCGACCTGCCCAAGGACATCCTGATCGCCAAGGCCCCCTATGTGGAGGCCGCGACCGCCGAGCACCGCAGCTACCGCCCCGTGACGCAGCCCGATGCGGGTGCGATCCGCCGCGCGGTAGCACTTCTGAAGGGTGCCAAGCGCCCGGTGATCTATGCCGGCGGCGGCGTCATCAATGCCGGCCCTGAGGCCTCGCACCTGCTGACGGAACTGGCCCACCTCACCGGCTTCCCGGTGACCAACACGCTGATGGGCCTGGGCGCCTTCTCCTCCGACGACAAGCAGTTCCTGGGAATGCTCGGGATGCACGGCACCTACGAGGCGAACCTCGTGATGCATGGCTGCGACGTGATGCTGAACATCGGCGCACGCTTCGATGATCGCGTGACCGGCAAGCTGAGCCATTTCTCGCCGCACTCGAAGAAGATCCATGCGGACATCGACCCCTCCTCGATCAACAAGAACGTCAAGGTCGATGTGCCGATCGTAGGCGACGCCGGCGCCATCCTCGCCGCGATGATCGCTGCGTGGCGCGCCGACGAGACCCCGCAGGACAAGCCGGCGCTGGCCGCCTGGTGGCGCATCATCGAGGATTGGCGCGGCAAGGATTGCCTGCGCTACCGCCAGGAAGGCCGCATCATCAAGCCGCAGCACGCGGTCAAGCGCCTCTACGAAATCACCCGCGAACTGGGTCGCGAGACCTTCATCACCACCGAGGTCGGCCAGCACCAGATGTGGGCCGCGCAGTACTTTGGGTTTCAGAAGCCGAACCGCTGGATGACCTCGGGCGGCCTGGGCACCATGGGCTATGGCCTGCCGGCCGCGATGGGCGTGCAGATCGCGCACGCCGACGCACTGGTCATCGACATCGCCGGCGAGGCTTCGATCCTGATGAACATCCAGGAGATGGGCACGCTCGCGCAGTACCGGCTGCCGGTGAAGGTGTTCATCCTGAACAACGAATACATGGGCATGGTGCGCCAGTGGCAGGAGCTGCTGCATGGCGGCCGCTATTCGGAAAGCTACTCCGCCGCCCTGCCCGATTTCGTGAAGCTCGCCGAAAGCTTCCACGCCAAGGGCCTGCGCGCGACGGATGCATCGGACCTCGACGGCGTCATCCGCGAGATGATCGCCCATGATGGACCCGTCATCGCCGACATCTGCGTCGCCAAGGATGAGAACTGCTTTCCGATGATCCCCTCGGGTGCGGCGCACAACGAGATGATCCTCGGCCCCGACCAGGAGGGTGGCGTCGCGGGTGTGACCGACGAAGGCAAGGTGCTGGTGTGATCCGATGAGCGAGACCTTGCAGCGCACGGCGACGATCGCCGTGCTGGTCGAGAACGAGGCCGGGGTGCTGGCGCGCGTGATCGGCCTGTTCTCCGGCCGCGGCTACAACATTGAATCCCTGACCGTGGCCCCGGTCGATGAGCTGCGCCGCCTGTCACGCATCACCATCGTGACGACGGGGACGGAGATGATCATCGACCAGATCAAGGCCCAGCTCGACCGCTTGGTCCCAGTTCACAAGGTCAGCGACCTGGCCCTGGAAGGCCCGCACCTCGTGCGCGAGCTCGCACTCATCAAGGTGGTCGGCCGCGGCGAGGGACGGATGGAGGCGCTGCGTCTCGCCGATGCATTCCGCGCGCGGGTGGTGGACGCCACGCCCGAGAGCGCGGTGTTCGAGATGACCGGCAGTGCGGAGAAAATCGACGCTTTCTGCGCGCTGATGCGCCCGCTCGGCCTTGCCGAGATTTCCCGCACCGGCGCCGTCGCCATCGCGCGCGGTGCGCGCAGCCTGTAACACCACGCCCACCCGAGACTAACGAACAAAGGAGAGCGCAATCATGCGCGTTTACTACGACCGCGACGCCGACGTGAACCTGATCAAGGCCAAGAAGGTCGCGGTCATCGGCTTCGGCTCCCAGGGCCATGCCCATGCCATGAACATGCGCGATTCCGGCGTGAATGATGTCGTCATCGGCCTCCGCCCCGGCGGCAGCGCCCAGAAGGCCGAGGCCGCCGGCTTCAAGGTCCTGCCCCCCGCCGAGGCCGCCGCCTGGGCCGATGTGGTCATGGTGCTGACCCCCGATGAAGGCCAGGGCGACCTCTACCGCGAGAGCCTGCACGCCAACATGAAGCCCGGCGCGGCCCTCGCCTTCGCCCATGGCCTCAACGTGCACTTCAACCTGCTCGACCCGCGCGCCGACATCGACGTCTTCATGATCGCGCCCAAGGGGCCCGGCCACACGGTTCGCGGCGAATACCTCAAGGGCGGCGGCGTGCCGTGCCTCGTCGCCGTGAACCAGAACCCCTCCGGCAACGCCCTCGAAATCGCCCTCTCCTACGCCTCCGCCATCGGCGGCGGCCGCTCCGGCGTCATCGAGACCACCTTCAAGGAGGAATGCGAAACCGACCTGTTCGGCGAGCAGGCCGTCCTCTGCGGCGGCCTCGTCGAACTCATCAAGGCGGGCTTTGAGACGCTCTGCGAAGCCGGCTACGCCCCCGAGATGGCCTATTTCGAGTGCCTGCATGAGGTGAAGCTGATTGTCGACCTCATCTATGAGGGCGGCATCGCCAACATGAACTACTCGATCTCCAACACCGCCGAATACGGCGAATACGTCACCGGCCCCCGCATCATCACGCCCGAGACCAAGGCCGAGATGAAGCGCGTTCTCACCGACATCCAATCCGGCAAATTCGCCCGCGACTGGATGCTGGAGAACAAGGTGAACCAGGCCTCCTTCAAGGCCACCCGTCGCCGCCTGGCCGAACACCCGATCGAGGAAGTGGGTGCGAAGCTGCGCGCCATGATGCCCTGGATCACCAAGGGCGCGCTGGTCGACAAGGCCCGGAACTGACCTCCCCAAACAGGCGCGGGGGAATTCTTTTCCCCCCGCCTTCGCAACCGCCGCGCTGGCGCTCCGTTGTGAACACGGTTTACGGAGCCTCCCCCCATGCGCCTCTTCGCCTGCCCGACCTGCGCCCAGCCGGTCTATTTCGAAAACTCGGCCTGCGTCGCCTGCGGCACCGCGCTCGCATACCAGCCAGACGACAATGCCTTTCACGCGATCGAGCCCTCGCGGCTGGTCTGCGAAAATGCCGGCCTCGCGGCGTGCAACTGGTTCGTCCCGGAGGGCACCACCGACGCCTATTGCCGGTCATGCCGCCACAACCAGACCATCCCGAACCTCGACGACCCGGCGCACCTCGCCGATTGGCGCAAGATCCAGGAAGCCCAGCGCCGCGCGATGTACAGCTTCCTCCGCCTGGACCTGCCGATGCCCACGCGCATCGAGGATGCGGTGAACGGCCTCGCCTTCAACATTCTCGCCGACACGGCCGAGCCGGTGATGACCAGCCATGATGACGGCCTCATCACCCTCGCCCTCTCCGAGGCGGACGATACCGAGCGCACCCGCCGGCGTTCCGCCATGGGCGAGCCGTACCGGACGATCCTGGGTCATTTCCGCCATGAATCGGGGCATTATTTCTGGGATCGCCTGGTCCGCGACAACCCCGACCAGCTCGCCCGATGCCGCGAACTCTTCGGCGACGACAGCGAAGACTACGATGCGGCGCTGAAGCGCCACTACGAACAGGGCCCGCCTCCGGACTGGCAGGGCGATTTCGTCTCCAGCTACGCCACCAGCCACGCCTGGGAGGATTTCGCCGAGACCTGGGCGCATTACCTGCACATCGTGGACACGCTGGAGATGGCGCAGTCCTTCGGCATCGGCATCCATCCCGATGCGGATGATAGCGGCGCGCTGACCACCTCCGCTGTTTTCGACCCCTATGCGGAGACGAAGATCCAGCGGGTGATCGCTGCCTGGGTCCCGCTGACCGCGGCGATGAACAGCCTCAACCGCTGCATGGGCGCGCCAGACCTCTACCCATTCGTGCTGTCGCCGAGCGTGGTGCAGAAGCTCGCCTTCATCCAGGCGCTGGTGCATGGGCCGCGCAATCCGGTGTAGCCTGCCTGCATGACGCTCATCGCCTGCCTGCACAGCGCCGAATCCAACATCGCGCTGTTCGACGCTGCCTGCCCGCCCGGTGCGCGGCTTGTCCATGTCGCGCGCCCGGACCTGCTGGCCGCTGCCGAAGCCGCAGGCGGGCTGACCCCACCCATCCGCGATGCGACGCGCGACGCGCTGTTCGCCCTCGCCTGCGAGGCGGATGTGGAGGTGGTGTTGCTGACCTGCTCGACGCTCGGCCCCTCGGTCGAGGGCATCGCCTCGCCCATCCCCTGCCTGCGCGTGGATGCCGCGCTGGCCCAGGCTGCGACGCGGGATGGCGGCCGCGTGGCGGTGCTGTGCACCGTCGCGACCACGCTGGCACCGACCGAGGCGCTGTTCGCGACAGCGGCGGCGAAGACCGGCGCGACCCTGGAGGTCAGCTTGGTCGCCGGCGCCTGGAATGCGCGCAAAGCGGGCGACCTTGCCACCTATCACGGGCTGATCGCGGCGGCGGCCGAGGCCGCATACGCCGCCGGTGCGACCGAGGTGGCGCTCGCCCAGGCCTCCATGGCACCCGCCGCCGCCTTGTGCCGGGGCCGGGTGCCGCTCACATCCCCGGCAATCGGCCTGGCCGCGGCGATGGCGGCGGCCTGAACCCGCCCCATATGGCGCCGGTGATGGAGGGGCTTCGATGCTGCAGAAACTGGCGGCCGGCGTGTCGGCGGTGGTCCTCGGGGCCTGCTCCGTGGTCGGGGTGAGGTCGGGCACCGAGGAGCCGGCCTTCGAGAGCCTCGCCCGCTTCGGCGACATCGAGATCCGCCGCTATGCACCCAGGCTTGCCGCCGAGACGATGGTGGAGGCCGACGAGACGGCGAGCCGCAACGAAGGATTCAATCGCCTCGCCCGCTACATCTTCGGCGGCAATTCCGGCGAGCAGCGGATCGCAATGACCGCGCCCGTCGCGCAGGAGCCCACGCGCATCGCGATGACGGCGCCCGTCGCGCAGCTACCGCAGGCCGGCGGCGGCTTCCGCATCCGCTTCTTCCTGCCCGCAGCACTCCGCACGCCGCCGGTGCCGCTCGATGACCGGGTGAGGATCGTCACGGTGCCGGCCGAGACGGTCGCCGTGCTGCGCTATGCCGGCAGCACCGGCCCCGAGGCCGTGGCCGCGGCGCGCCGGCGCCTGTTCGCCGAGCTCCCGGCGACCAGGTGGCGCGTCGCGGGCGAGCCGTTCTCCTGGTTCTACGATCCGCCCTGGACGTTGCCGCCGCTCCGCCGCAACGAGATCGCGGTGGCTGTGCAGGCCGCCGATTGACCGTTCGGCCGCGCACCGTCAGCGTCCGGCGATGACGACCATGCCCCCGGCGCGCACCGGTTCCTGATGGCGAAGCTGCGCGCGGACCAGGCGCTCGTCGAACGCGGCCTCGTCGAGACCCGCACCCGCGCCCAGGCGCTGATCCTGGCGGGGAAAGTGTTTTCCGGGGAGCTGCGGATCGACAAGGCGGGCCATCAGGTCACGGCCGAGACGCCGCTCACGCTGCGCGGCCAGGACCATCCCTGGGTATCGCGCGGCGGGCTCAAGCTCGACCATGGCCTTGCGCATTTCGGCTTCGATGCGACCAGGCGCACGGCCCTCGACATCGGGGCTTCGACCGGCGGCTTCACCGACGTGCTGCTGCATCACGGCGCGCGCCACGTCTATGCCGTGGATGTTGGAAACGGACAGTTGGATTGGAAGCTTCGCAACGATCCGCGGGTGAGTGTGCTGGAGCGCACCAACGCGCGTCACCTGACGCGCGACCTGATCCCCGACCCCATCGATGCGATCGTGTGCGACGCCGCGTTCATCGGCCTGCGCGTGGTGCTGCCGGCCGCCCTTGCCCTGGCCGCACCAGGCGCCTTCGCCTGCGCGCTGATCAAGCCGCAGTTCGAGGCAGGACCAAGCAAAGTTGGTAAGGGTGGTGTCGTGCGCGACCCCGCGATCCATGCGGAGGTCTGCGCCGCCATTGAGGCGTGGTGGTCATCTCTGCCGGGCTGGCGCGTGCTCGGCATCACCGAAAGCCCGATCACCGGGCCGGAAGGAAACCGGGAGTTCCTGATCGGCGCACTCTACCGGGGATGAACCGCGGGGCGCGCAACCTCGGCCAGGAGAGCCCAGACGCGATGCGCGTCCATCTCCGCCTCGGGGTCGTTCAGCAGGCGCTCGATCTCCGCGAGCTTTTCCTCGCGCTTCCGATCAACAACCAGCTCGCTCATGGCCAGACAAATCCTTTGCGTCGGGGGCCGCACGCCATTCCGTCAGACTGAATATGCAGTGATGAACATGACGGAAACGCGCCGGTGTCAGGGCGGTTTCAGGATTGTGGCACTACACCGAAGACGTGACCGCCGCCGCCAGCGCCGCGTTCTTGGCCGCCGGGTGCAGCGGATTGCGGAAGCGCAGCTCGCCGCCCGGCGCCGAATCGGGCTCCGCAAGGCCATAAAGCTCCATGCGCGAGGCGCAGGTGATCGCAACAAGCGGCCGCGCCGCCGGGTCCGTCAGGAAGCGGCGCGCCGCTCCTTCAAGTTCCAGTGTGGAGCGCAGCGCCCGCCATTCGGCACGGTCGAGGTCGTCGAGGAACATCGCCAGGATGCCCGGCTTGCGCCCGGACAGGCGCGTGGGCGCCGCCATCGCCATGCGTCGGCACACGGCGGCGGAAATCTCATCCTCGCGCCCGGCCCGTGCTGCCATGACGAAGACTCCGCGCCCCTCGGCCGACGTGGTGACGGCGAGATGCGCTTCGCGCCCGAACTGGGCGCGCAGCTGCGCCGAAAGACCGGGCGCGGCCTGCGCCCCGGCGAGCACCAGGGGATCAAGCTTCAGCACGGCGCCGGCGCTGTGGTCCTGGCGCTTCTCCGCCTGAAGCAGGTCGGAGATGCGCCGGTGCAACTCGGCCAGCTGCTGGCCCGAGCTCACACCCTCGGGCAGCGTCATCTTGAGAAGATAGCGGCCCGGATGCGCCGCGAGCCAGGTCTGCAGCTCGGGATTGATCCGGTCGACCAGCGCGTACCAGTCGCCCTTGTGCAGCGGCCGGCCTTCCTCGGCGGAGATGGTCTCGCATGCGATCTCCGCCTCGACGCCGTCGCGCGCGATGGTGAGGTCGAACGGCGCCTCGTCGAGCAGGCCGCAGAAGCGCACGGTAAATCCGCGCGCCTTGTGCAGGGCGGCGGTGCGGACGAGGTGGAACAGCGGCACCAGGGTCGCCTCTCCCTGCAGCGCCGCCTCGACCTGGTCCTTCAGGCGGCGGCGCGCGATGGGCGGCAGGGATGTCGCGAGTGCGGTCACGCCGCGGGCGAAATCCCCAATGCGGCGCTCGGCGAGGCTCGCCCGGTTCGGCGTGCGCGGGTCGGCGACGCGGGCGAGGGCGAATTCCAACGCATGGCGCTGCTGGGCCGCGCGGCCCTGCAAGGCACCCGATTGCGTGCGCCGGCCCAGCTCCGTGAGCCGTTTCTCGAACACGCGAGTCCCACAAAGCCGGAGAAAGCCGGAAAGCGCCTGGCCTGCGGGCGGCATGTCGTCCACTGCGGATCTTCCTTGCTGACCATGACACCGCCGACCGCGTCACCGGGATTGCCCCGGCACGCGACGTCACGACGCCATGTTGCTTTGCAACAGAATGTTCGCTTGTCCGAGTGCAGCCGTCAAGTATTCACGGATGCGTCAGTTTCGTGGAAGCCGTGCCACGTCCGGCGCGTCCGGGTTCTGCGCGCGGTGGCGCAGCAGGTGGTCGGCCAGCACGCAGGCGAGCATGGCCTCACCCACCGGGACCGCGCGGATGCCGACACACGGGTCGTGCCGACCCTTGGTAACGATCTCGACGTCCCTGCCCGCGCGATCGACGGACCGCCGCGGCGTCAGGATCGAGGAGGTGGGCTTCACCACGAAGCGCGCGACGATGGGCTGCCCGGTCGAAATCCCGCCCAGGATGCCGCCAGCATGATTGGATTCGAACCGCACGCGGCCATCGGGCTCCATGCGCATCTCGTCCGCATTGCCTTCGCCGGACAGCGCAGCGGCGGCAAAGCCGTCACCGATCTCGACACCCTTGACCGCGTTGATACCCATCAGCGCGCCGGCGATGTCAGCATCGAGCTTCGCATAGATCGGCGCGCCGAGGCCGGGCGGGACGCCGGTCGCCTCGATCTCGATGATCGCGCCGAGCGAGGAGCCGGCCTTGCGCGCCTCCAGCAGCATCGCCTCCCACCGCGCGGCGGCGACCGGGTCGGGGCACCAGAAGGCGTTGCGCTCGACCTCTGCCCAATCCCAGTGGTTCCGGTCCACCGCGTCGCCGCCAATATTCACCAGCGCCCCGCGCAACACCACGCCCGCGCCCAGCACCTTGCGCGCGATGGCACCGGCGGCGACCCGCATCGCGGTCTCCCGCGCCGAGGAACGGCCACCCCCGCGATAATCGCGCATGCCGTATTTCAACTCATAGGTGATGTCGGCGTGCCCAGGCCGGAACCGGTCCTTGATCTCGCCGTAGTCGCGGGAGCGCTGGTCCTCATTATCGATGTGCAGCGCGATGGGCGTGCCGGTGGTCATGCCGTCCATGACGCCGGATAGGATTCGGACGACGTCGGGCTCCTGCCGTTGCGTCACGAACTTGCTCTGGCCGGGACGGCGGCGGTCGAGAAAGGGCTGGATATCAGCTTCGGTGAGCGGGATGCGCGGCGGCACGCCATCCACGACGCAGCCAATCGCCGGCCCATGGCTTTCGCCCCAGGTGGTGACGCGGAACAGGTGGCCGAAGGTGTTGTGCGACATGGTCGTCGAAGGCCGCGATGGCGCGGACCTCAGCCCTTCTCGATCGTCAGGTCCGGCGCGTCGGGGTGCTTCATCCCGATGACGTGGTAGCCGCAATCAACATGATGCACCTCGCCCGTCACGCCCGTGGACAGCGGCGAGAGCAGGTACAGCCCCGCCCCGCCCACTTCGTCGAGCGTCACGTTGCGCTGCATCGGCGCGTTGTACTGGTTCCATTTCAAGATGTAGCGGAAATCGCCGATCCCGCTCGCCGCCAGCGTCTTGATCGGCCCCGCGCTGATCGCGTTCACCCGCACCCCGTCGGGGCCAAGGTCGGCCGCCATGTAGCGCACCGAGGCCTCCAGCGCGGCCTTCGCCACGCCCATGACGTTGTAGTGCGGCACCCATTTCTCCGCACCGAGATAGCTGAGCGTCAGCAACGACCCGCCCTCGCGCATCATCGCCGCGGCGCGGCGTCCGGCAGCGGCGAAGGAATAGCAGGAGATGTCGAGCGCCTGGAGAAACGCCTCGCGCGGCGTGTCGATGAAGCGGCCACGCAGGAACTGCTTGTCGGCGAAGCCGATGGCGTGGACCAGGAAATCGAGCTTGCCCCATTTCTCGGCCAGCACCGCGAAGGCGCGGTCCATGTCCTCGTCCGAGCTGACATCGCAGGGCAGCACGATGTCGGACTGCACGCTCGCCGCCAGCGGCCGGACGCGCTTCTCCAGCGCCTCGCCCTGATAGGTGAAGGCCAGCTCCGCCCCCTGCGCCGCGACGGCGCGCGCGATCGCCCAGGCGATGGAACGGTCATTCGCCACGCCCATGATCAGACCGCGGCGGCCCTGCATCAGCGTACCGGTCGGCAGGGAGGTCATCGGGGTCGCGTCATTCATGGCGCCGGAGGTCTCGCCTGGTTGTAGAGCGGGGAGTGTGGTGGCACATGCGCCATACCCCCTTCAACCCCCCAAGGCCACCCAGGATACCGCATGGACCCCACCACCGAGGACCCGATCGCCCTGTTTGGCACCTGGATGTCGGAGGCCACGGCCTCCGAGCCCAACGACCCCAACGCGATGTGCCTGGCGACCAGCACGGCGACCGGCGCGCCGTCGGCGCGGATGGTGCTGCTCAAGGATGTCGATGCGCGCGGATTCGTCTTCTACACCAACCTCGAAAGCCGCAAGGGCGGGGAGCTGGCGGCCAACCCGCAGGCCGCACTCTGCTTCCACTGGAAGACGCTGGCGCGCTCCGTCCGGGTCGAGGGCCAGGTGGAGGCCGTGACCGCCGCGGAGGCCGATGCCTACTACGCCTCCCGCGCGCGCGGCTCGCGGATCGGCGCCTGGGCCAGCCGGCAGTCGCGCCCGCTCGAGTCGCGCTTCGCACTGGAGAAGCGGGTGGCGGAGATCACCATGACATACCCGATCGGCGAGATCCCCCGCCCCGACTTCTGGTCCGGCTTCCGGGTGGTGCCGTCGCGCATCGAGTTCTGGCGCGACATGCCCTTCCGCCTGCATGAGCGCCGCGTCTTCCATCGCGCTTCCGAAGGCTGGTCGATCGAAGCGCTGTATCCGTGACCATCCCGGCGTCGCAGGCCGAGGTGGCGGCGTTCCTCGCCCGCCACACCGGCGCAACGCCGATCGAGACGCATATCAGCGCGGTCTACGTGGGTGCGGCCGAGGCGCTGAAGATGAAGAAGGCCGTCGCTCTCGGCTTCCTCGATTTCTCGACCCTTGGGTCGCGGGAGGCGTTCTGCCGCCGCGAACTGGCGCTCAACGCGCCAACCGCGCCGGCGCTGTACCGCGACGTGGTCGCGGTGACCCGCGCACCCGGTGGCGGCTTGCGCCTGGGCGGCGAGGGCGAGGCACTCGAATGGGTGCTGCGCATGGCACCCCTCGCGCCCGGAACCTTCCTCGATGTGATGGAGGAAATCCCGCCCGAGATGCTGGACGCCATCGCCGATGCGGTCGCCGCGCTGCACGCGGCCGCACCGCGCCGCGCGGGCGATGCCCCCGCCGCCATGCAACGGGTCATCGAGGGCAATCGAGCGGCCGGACTTGCGGTGGGCCTCGCACTCGACGAATGGCGGCCGGAGGCCATGCTTGCCGCCGTCGCGCCCCTGCTGCGTGCCCGCGTCGCGCAGGGGTTTTTCCGCCGCTGCCATGGCGACCTGCATCTGGCCAATCTCTGCCTGCTCGACGGACGGCCCACGCCCTTCGACGCACTCGAATTCGACGAGGAGCTGGCCACCATCGACACCGGATACGACCTCGCCTTCCTGCTCATGGACCTCGAGCATCGCCACGGCCGGGCGGCGGCGAACCGCGTGCTGAACCGCTACGTGGCCGTGACGGGCGACGGCGGGTTCCTGGCCGCGCTGCCGATCTTCCTGTCGCTGCGCGCGCTGATCCGCGCACATGTGGAAGCCCGGCGCGGCCATCCCTCCGAGGCGTATCGCAAGGCCGCCCTCGACTACCTGGAGCCGCGCCCGCAGCACCTGGTCGCGATCGGCGGGCTGCAGGGCACCGGCAAGTCCCACCTGGCCCGCGCGCTGGCGCCGGCGATCGGCGCCGCGCCCGGCGCCCTGCTGCTGCGATCCGACGAGATCAGGAAGCGCCAGCACGGCGTCGCGCCGGAGACCAGGTTGCCGCCTGAGTCCTACCGGCCCGAGGCATCGGCGAAGGTGCACGCGGACCTGTTCGCCGCAGCCGGCGCGGCGCTGGCGGCGGGGCATGGCGTCGTCGCAGACGCGGTCTGGTACGACCCGGCCATGCGTGCGGAGATCGAGGCAACGGCACGGCGCGCCGGCGCGGTATTCACCGGGCTGTGGCTGGAGGCGCCGCTGCCCGTGCTGCAGGCGCGCATTGCGGCGCGGCGCGGGGATGCGTCGGATGCCGATGCCGCGGTCCTCGCGCGGACCGCGGCCGCCGATCCCGGCGCCATCGCCTGGCACCGCGTCGATGCGCTGGATCCGGCACTTCTCACCAAGGCGCTCGCGCTCGTGCCAGGGTGATCGCGGATGCGGCGACACGATGGTATACTGCGAAACGCTTGCCTTTGCCGCGCACCTCTCGCGATAGTCGCGCACACTCGCCCAACGGGAGCATCGCCATGGCCTATCGTCGTCTGCTGCTGCCGCTCACCGGCACCGCCGCGGGTGAATCGGCGCTCGCCACCGCGCTGATCACCGCGCGCATCTGGCACGCCCATGTCCACTGCCTGCATGTGCGCGTGGATGCGCGCGACGTGGCCCCGCTCGCGGGCGAAGGCCTGTCGGGCGCGATGATCGAGGAGATGATGGCTGCGACCGAACGCGAAAGCGGCGACCGCGCCGGCCGCGTGCGCGGCCTGTTCGAGCGCTTTGCCTCCGCCGCCTCCGGCGTGACCCTCGCCGAGGACCCGGACACCGCCGCCAAGGCCGACGCGCCGACGCTGTCCTTCTCCTCCGTCGCCGGGCGTGAGGAAGAGGTCGTGGCGCAGCAATCGCGCCTCTACGACATCGCCGTGGTGCCGCACCCCGAGGCCGGCGAGGATGTCTCCTCCTCCGACGCGCTGCACGCCGTTCTGTTCGACTCCGGCCGTCCCGTGCTGATCGCGCCGCGAGAGGCGCCCGCCGAAATCGGCAGTCGGGTCTGCATCGCCTGGAACGGCACCGCCGAAAGTGCGGCCGCCGTCGCCGCCGCCCTGCCCTGGCTGCACAAGGCGAATGCGGTGCGCATCCTCACGGCTGCCGAATACCAGCGCCGCGGCCCGCCCGCGGAGGGTATCCAGACATACCTGCGCTGGCACGGCATCGCCGCCGAAATCACCACCT
Organism: Plastoroseomonas arctica; assembly: GCF_018128965.1. GTDB lineage: Bacteria > Pseudomonadota > Alphaproteobacteria > Acetobacterales > Acetobacteraceae > Plastoroseomonas > Plastoroseomonas arctica. The sequence continues at coordinate 31,117 of NZ_JAAEDH010000012.1, read as the reverse complement.
TCAAGCCGATGACGCGCGAAGTGGGTGCGGGGCTGCTCGGCGCCACGCGCGACTTCGCCGCCGACCTTCTGGTTATGGGCGGGTACAGCCATTCGCGCCTGCGCCAGCTGATCCTGGGCGGGGTGACGAGGCACGTGCTGGAGAATGCGGATATTCCCGTTCTGATGTGCCGCTAGGAGCGCATTGAGCAAGGAAGAAGGCCGGGGTAAGGAATTTCCCCGGCCCCGTTCTTTCATTCTTGATTTTTGGTGTTCGTGGCGTTGGCGGCTCGACGGCGTCATCACCGGCACGCCATTACGGCCATCGCCGGGCCGCTATGGCGAGCCTGCACCCGGCGCCCTATCTCATCCGCAACGCCGCCCCATAGGCGGCATCGGAGACAGACCCATGATCGAGCACCGCCCATTCGCCAGCCTCGGCAAGGCCAATTTCGGCTGGCTCAACGCCAACCATCATTTCTCCTTCGGCCACTACCGCAACACCGCCCGCGACTCCTGGGGCAAGCTGCGCGTCTGGAACGATGACGAGATCGCCGCCGGAAAGGGCTTCGACCCGCATCCCCACCGCGACATGGAAATCATCACCTATGTCCGCGAAGGCGCGATCACCCACCAGGACAGCCTCGGCAACGAAGGCCGCACCGAAGCCGGCGACGTGCAGGTGATGTCGGCGGGCAGCGGCGTCGTCCACGCCGAGTACAACAAGGAGAAGGTGACAACCCGCCTCTTCCAGATCTGGATCGAGACGGATGAGCGCGGCGCCAAGCCCAGCTGGGGTGCCAAGGCCTTCCCGAAGACGACGCGCGAAGGCGGCTTCGAGGTGCTGGCCTCCGGTCGGCCCGAGGATGCCGCGGGCGACGCGTTGCACATCAACGCCAATGCGGCGGTGATGGCGACGACGCTGAAGAAGGGCCAGACCCTGACGCAGCTGTTCTCCCCCGGCCGCGCCGCCTACCTGGTGCCGGCGACGGGTGCCGTGACCGTGAACGGCGTCGCGCTCCAGGCCCGCGACGGTGCGGCGATCCGCGATGAGCGCGAAATCGCAATTACCGCGCAGGAGGATGCTGAACTCGTCCTGGTCGAGATCGCCGCCTGACATCGCGACGCGGCGACCCCATCTTCAGGCGAAGAAGGGGTCGCCGATGCCGCAAGCCACACCACGCCGGATCTGGCGCCGCCTGCTGATCGTCCTCGCGATCATCCTGCTGTTGCCGGTTGCGAGTGCGACGGTCCTGGTCCTCACGCTCGATACCGAGGCGCTGAAGCCGCGCATCACCGCGGCCGTGGAATCAGCGACGGGACGGCGCCTCACGCTCAGCGGGCCGATCTCGTTCACCACCTCCATCGTGCCCACCATCGCCATCGACGACATCGCGCTGGCCAATGCACCCGGTGGGTCGGCGCCTGAGATGCTGACCGCCCGGCGCATCGAGTTGCGCCTCGCGCTGCTGCCGCTGCTCTCGCGCGAGATCGACATCCGCAGCCTCACTTTGGTCGAGCCGCATCTGCTGCTGGAGACCGATGCTGAGGGACGGCCGAACTGGCTGTTCGCGGCGAACCGCCCGCCTGGCCCGCCACCCGCGGACAGCGTGCCCGCACCACCGCGGGAGCCCAGCGCCGGGATGGCCTTCGGCCTGCGCGCGCTCACGCTCACCGGCGGCAGCGTCATCTATCGCGACGGGGCGACCGGTACCGCGCATACCCTGCTGATCGAACGCCTCGCGACCCGCGCCTCCGGGCAGCGGCTGGCGCATGAAGCGCGCGTCACCGTCAACGGCACCGCGATCCGCCTGCAGGGCGAGAGCGGGACCATCGCCGGCTTCATGGCGCCGGTCGCGCCCTGGCCGCTGCGGCTGGCGCTGGACGCCGAGGGCGCCACCCTCGCCATTGAGGGCGAGGCGAGCGAGCCGGCCCGCCTGCGCGGCTGGCGCGGGACCGCGGAGGGCACGCTCGACCGGACGGATCGCCTGGCCGCGCTGCTGCCGCGGCTCTCCGCGTTGCCACCGGGCGCCGACGTCACCTTCCGCCTTACGGCGCATGAGGTGGCGGGGGCGCCGGTGATCGACGGCTTGCGCCTCGGCATCGGCGGCGTCGATCTCGGGGCGCTGCGGCCCGGCCTGGCGCTGCGACGGCTGGCAATGTTGGCCGAGGCGAGCGACGCGCCCATCAGCCTGACAGCCGAGGCGATGCTCGGTACCACGCCGCTGACGCTGCGCGGAACGGCCGGCACGCTCGTTGTGCTTCAGCAGGCGTCGCCGGATGCTTCCATGCCGGTCGACCTGACGCTGGCCGCGGCGAATGCCGAGGTCCGGGCGCAGGGGATGAGCGGCGTAGTGTTCACGGGCGCGGGCCTGGATCTGGCCATGACGGCGCGCATCCCCGATGCCGCCGCATTCGGCGCGCTGGCCGGTGTGCGGGTCCCGCCGTTGCGCGACCTGACCGCCGCCGGACGGGTGACGATCCCGGCGCCGGGACAGGTCGCGATCGCCGACCTGCGCGCGACGAGCAGCGCCGGCGATGTCGCCGGCGCGGTGACGCTGGCTCTAGGTGCGCGTTTTGGCATCTCGGGAACGCTCGCCTCCGAACGGCTTGATCTCACAGGGGCGACCGGTTCGGCGCCGACGACCGCACCGGCAACGCCGGCCACGGTTCCGGTGGCGCCGGCGCAACCCGCCGCGGCGGCACCGCCCGCCCCCGGGCCACGCCGCGTCATCCCGGACGTGGCGCTGAACGTCGATTCGCTGCGCGGCGCGGATGCGGATCTGCAGCTCACCATCAGCACGCTGATCCTTGGTGCGGAGCTGCCGCTGCGCGCCGTCACGACGCATCTGGTGCTGCGCGAGGGCCGGCTGCTGCTCGATCCGATCACGGCGACCTCGCCTGGCGGTCCCATTGCGGGCAGCATTGGCGTGGATGCGAGCGTCGCGCCGCCAGCCATGCGCCTCGCCTTGCATGCCGAGGGGCTGGACCTCGCGGCATTGCGGGCGGCGGTCGGCGACCGGCTCGGCAATGGCCGCCTCGACGTGGATCTGGCGCTCAGCGGCGCCGGATCGAATACGCGTGCCCTGGCCGCCTCGCTCGACGGCTTCATCGGCCTGGCGCTCGTGGATGGGCGCATCGCGCCGTCCATGCTCGCCGGCATCCCGCCCGACCTGATCCGGGTGCTGGTGCCGCAGGGCGTCCCGCCGGAGGGCTTGCCGCTGAGATGCCTGGCCCTACGCGCCCCGGCCGCGCGCGGGATCCTGCGCGCCGAGACCTTCCTGGCCGAGACCTCGTTGGGACGGATCGGCGCCACCGGCACCGTCAACCTGGGCGACGAGCGCATCGACCTGCGCATGCTGCCGGATCTGCGCACGGCGATCATCAACCTGCGCGCCCCGGTGCCCATCTCGGGCACACTGACCGCACCTCGCCTGGGGCGGATCGATGCCGCCGCGGCGGCAGCGGCCGGGCTGGGCGCCCTGCTCGGTGCCCAGCGCACCCCGGACCGCACGCTGGAAGGCGCCGCCGAGGCGCTGGGCGGCGGCAATCCTGCCCTGCCCGACTGCGGCGCCGCGCTGCTGGCAGCCCGCGGTGGCCGGCAAGGTACGGCGCCGACGGCACCAGCACCGACCCCTGCACCGCCAGTCGGCAGCTCGGACGCACCGCGCGCACCGAACGCCGTCGATATCCTGCGCGGATTGCTGGGCGGCGCGCGCCGCTAAGCGCGCGCCGCGCCATGCCTTACTGCGCCGGGCGCGGGATGCCGAGCCGGAGCGGGACGAAGCGCTGGCCTTGGCCGCTTTCGACCAGCAGCAGTGCGCTCGGCCGGTTCTGCCGGCGCAGGCGCTCGATGCGCTCCTGCAATTCGGCGACCGTGTTCACGCGCTCCTGCTGGACCTCGACGATCACGTCGCCGGCGCGAAGGTCGCGCTCGGCGCCCGGGCTGTCGGGTGCCACTTCGACGATGACGACACCACGCTGCTCGGCACGCAGCGAGAAGCGCTCGCGCAGCTCGGCCGAGATCGGGGCGACGCGCAGGCCAAGGCCGGCAAGTTCCGCCGGGCGCGGCGGCTGGCCGGGCGGTGTCGCGGGCGTGCTCGCAGCGGCAGCCTGCTCGGCGGGAAGCTCACCCACCGTGATGGTGACGGTTTCCTCGCGGCCATCGCGCCAGATGACGACCGGCGCGGTGCTGCCGACGCGGGTGTCGGCCACGATGCGCGGCAGCGAGCGCATGTCGCGCACCTCGGCACCGTTGAAGCGCAGCACCACGTCGCCGCTGCGGATGCCGGCGGCCGCCGCCGGCCCACCTTCCTGCGCACGCGCGATCAGCGCGCCGCGCGTGCCACCGGGGACGCGCAGGCTCTCGGCGATCTCGTCGGTCACCTGCTGGATGTTCACGCCGAGCCAGCCGCGCCGCACGCGGCCACCATCGGCGAGCTGCGAGGCGATGTTGCGCGCGAGGTTCGACGGGATGGAAAAGCCGATGCCGATCGACCCGCCGGTCGGGGAGTAGATCGCCGTGTTGATGCCCACGACTTCGCCGCGCATGTTGAACAGCGGGCCGCCCGAATTGCCGCGATTGATGGCGGCATCGGTCTGGATGAAATCATCATAGAGGCCCTGGCGGATGTCGCGGCCACGGGCCGAGACGATGCCAGCCGTCATCGTCCCACCCAGGCCGAACGGATTGCCGATCGCCAGCACCCAGTCGCCGACGCTGGCCTCGTCCGAATTGCCCCAGGGCACCGCGGTCAACGTGCGGTCCGTGCGGATGCGCAGCACCGCGATGTCGGTGCGCGTATCCGTGCCGACGAGCTCGGCGCGGATCGAGGTGTTGTCCGCCAAAATTACGTTGATCTCGTCGGCGCCATCGATGACGTGGTTGTTGGTGACCACCAGGCCCGAGGTGTCGATGATGAAGCCCGAACCCAGGGACTGCGCGCGGCGCGGGCGCTGCGCATCGGGGCCGGGTGCGCCCGGCGCGCCCGGCGCACCTGGCGGACGATTGCGGTTGAAGAAGTCGCGGAAGAATTCCTCGAACGGGCTGCCCGGCGGCGCCTGCGGCGTCTCAGGCGCATCCGGCCGGCCGGCGCGCGCCTGCACGTTCTGCGAGGTGGAGATGTTCACCACCGCCGGCAGCAATTGCCGCGCGAGCGGTGCGAAGCTTTGCGGCGCGTTGGGCAGCGGCGCGGGCTGCGCCGCGTTCGGCGCTGGGGCCGGTTGCGCGTGGGCGACACCCGTGAAGGCGAGGGCAAGGGCGACGGCGATCGGGGAAATGCGCAAGGGTGGCCACCTCGGTTTGTTGGCGACGTTACAATTGTGCGCCGCGGCGCCCAGGGGAAGAGGTTTGCGCTGCAACGAAGCGTGACACCGGCGCCGCGCAGCCGGGGGCGTTACCGCCCCCGGCGCAATCAGCGCGCGTTGCCGGCGGGGCTTTCGCGCAGGTAGCGGAAGAACTCGCTGTCCGGCGTCAGGATCAGGCGCGTCTCTCCGCCGGAAAAGGCTTCGCGATACGCCTGCATGGTCCGATAGAACTGGTAGAAGACCGGGTCACGCTGGAAGGCCTCGGCGAAGATGCGGATGGCCTCGCGCTCGCCTTCGCCGCGCAGGATTTCCGAGGAGGATTGCGCCTCGGCGATCAGCACCGTCCGTTCGCGATCCGCATTAGCCCGGATGCGCTGCGCCTGCTCGGCGCCCTCGGCGCGGGCCTCGCGCGCGACGCGCTCGCGCTCGGACTGCATGCGGCTGAGAATGGCCTGCGTGTTCTCCTCGGGCAGGTCGGCGCGGCGGATGCGCAGATCGACCACTTCGAGGCCGAAGCCGAGCGCCTGCTCGTTCACCCGGTTGCGGATCTCGCCCATGACGCGGGCACGCTCGGTCGAGAGCACCGCAAGCAGCGGCTCGTTGCCGAGCACGTTGCGGATCGCGGAGGAGACGATCGGCTGCAGGCGCAGGCGGATGCCGCCCTCGGTGCCGCCGGAGGCCTGGAAGAAGCGCAGCGGATCGGTGATGCGATAGCGCGTGAAGCTGTCGACCACGAGCCGGCGCTGGTCGCCCAGGATCACCTCGGTGCCCTGCGCGTCGAAGTCGAGCAGGCGGCGGTCGAAGGAGATCACCGTCTCGATGAACGGGATCTTCATCTGCAGGCCCGGCGTGCTGATCACGCGCACCGGTTCGCCCAGGCGCGTGACCAGCACGTGCTGCGTCTGGTGCACCGTGAAGAAGGACGTGGCGAGGATGAGAAGCGCGATGGCGATGAAGCCGATCGCGGCGATGGAACGGCTCATCGTGTGGCCCCCGGCGGGCGTGTGTTCATCAGCGCACCGGTGGGTGCGATGGGCAGCGGCGGTGGCCGCGTGCCGGGTTCGCCCGGGCGCGCGCTCGGCGTGCGCGGGGCGCCCTGGTCGTTGAGCTGCAGGAAGGGCACCAGGCCCTGCAGCCGGTCATCGACCAGCACGGTCGGATTGCGGCGGAGGATTTCCTCCATCGTCTCGAGATACATGCGGCGCACGGTGATGTCCTGCGCGGCCTGGTAGGCGGTGAGCACGGCGATGAAGCGCCCGGCTTCACCACGCGCACGCGCGGTCTGGCTGTCGCGGAAGCCGGTCGCGGCCTGGATCATCTGCTCGGCCTCGCCGCGGGCGGCGGGGATGATGCCGTTGCGGTAGCCCTCGGCCTCGTTGCGCTGGCGCTCGCGGTCGGCGTTCGCGCGTTGCACGTCACGGAACGCGTCGATGACGGCGGCCGGCGGGTCGACCTTCTGCAGCTCGACCGAGGTCACGATGACGCCTGCGCGATACTGGTCGAGGATGGTCTGGGTGCCCAGACGCACGGATTCGGCGATCTGTCCGCGCGCCTCGGTGAGTGCCGGCTGGATCGGCGTGCGGCCGATGACCTCGCGCATCACGCTCTCGGCGGCGGACTTGATGGTCTGCTCGACATTGCGCGTGTTGAACAGGAACTCGCCGGCATCGCGGATGCGCCAGCGCACCACGAAGTCGATGTCGATGATGTTCTCGTCGCCGGTGAGCATCAGCGATTCCTCGAGCACGTCGCGGACCGCGACGGCACGGGTCGCGGCGGGATCGCTCGGGCGGAAGCCGATAAAGATCTGGTTCTCGGTGGTGACGCGCGGCGTCGCCGCCGCCTCGATCGGCCAGGGCAGGTGATAATTGAGGCCCGAGGGCGCGAGGCGCCCGGTGAAGGCCCCGAAGCGGGTCACGACGCCGACCTCGTCCGGCTCCACGCGGTAGAAGCCGGTGAGGCCCCAGCCGCCGATCAGCAGGATGGCGAGCAGCCCAAGACCCTTGCCGCCGCCGCGCCGGGGCAGAAAGCGGCGCACCGTGTCCTGCGCCTGGCGGATCAGGTCGTCGAGGTCCGGGCCGCGGCCGCTGCCGCCGCCCTGGTTGTTGCCGCCGGGCGGGGGCGGCGCACCCCAGGGGCCCTGCGGGCGCGGATTGCCCCAGGGGCTGTTGCCGCCGCTGTTGTTCCAGGGCATCGGGCCGTGTCTCTCCGCTCTCGTCGTTGGCCGCCGGCCCCTGTGCGGGCAAGCGGCCTAGTATGGCGCTGGTGTTCCAGCGGAAGCCCGTTGCGTCAACCGCGTGCGGTGTGACCGATGGGGTGATTGTCTGGTCGCGCCCCACCATGTAGGGCGCGGGTCATCAAAGGGACGCCCGTTCTTCGGGATATTGTCCGGGATCGGGGATTTTTCAAGCGATGGGCGAAACTCTGGAAGCGCGGGTGCGGGCCGCCCTGGCAAGCGTGCGGGATGCCGAGACCGGCCAGGACATCGTCGCGGGCGGTTTCGTGCAAGGCGTGCTGGCGCGCGAGGGCATGGTGCAGGTAACGCTGGAAGTGCCGCGCGCGCGCGCCGCGGCGATGGAGCCGGTGCGCGCCGCGGCGGAGCGCGCCGCCGCTTCGGTGCCGGGCGTGCTCTCGGCGACGGTGATCCTCACGGCCCATCGCGACGCGGCGCCGGCCGCCGCGCCGAAGCGCGCGCCGCACGCGCCGGCCGGCCAGGGGCCGATGCTGATGCCGGAGACGCGTTTCATCATCGCCATCGCCTCGGGCAAGGGCGGCGTCGGCAAGTCGACCACGGCGGTGAACATCGCCGTTGCGATGGCCGCGCAGGGGCTGAAGGTCGGGCTGCTCGACGCCGACATCTACGGCCCCTCCCTGCCGCAGATGCTGGGCACGCGCGAGAAGCCGCGCAGCGAGGGCAACCGCCTGATCCCGCTCTCGCGTTGGGGCCTCAAGGCGATGTCGATCGGCTTCCTGGTCGAGGAGGAAACGCCGATGATATGGCGCGGCCCGATGGTGATGGGCGCGCTGGAGCAGATGCTGGGCCAGGTCGCCTGGGGGCCGCTCGACATCCTCGTGGTCGACATGCCGCCAGGCACCGGCGACGCCCAGTTGACGATGAGCCAGCGCGTACCGCTGGCCGGTGCGGTGATCGTCTCCACGCCGCAGGACGTGGCGCTGATCGACGCCAGGCGCGGCGTGCGAATGTTCGAGAAGGTCAGTGTCCCGGTGCTCGGCCTGATCGAGAACATGAGCTATTTCTGTTGCCCGAACTGCAACCACCGCTCGGAGATCTTCTCCCATGGCGGGGCGCGCAGCGAGGCCGTGCGGCTGGGCACCGAGTTCCTCGGCGAATTGCCACTCACGCTCGAGATCCGCGAACTCGCCGATGCCGGGACGCCGATCGTCGCCGCCCGGCCGGAGAGCGACGCGGCCGCCACCTACCGCGCCATCGCGGCGCGGCTCTGGGCGAAGCTGGAGGGCGCGGCGGCACCGGCGGGACCGCGCATCGTCATCGACTAGCGGCAGCTGCTCCAGGGTCCCATGTCCAGGTGGAAATGGTCGCGGTGCGCCGCGTCGTAGTCCGGGCTGAGCACCACGCGGAACCAGCGGCAGGCGGCGTCGCGCACCGCCCGGAGAAAGGCGGCGTCGCGGCCACTCCCTGGCCAGTCCGGCGCCACGCGCACCTCCCTCCCGTCGCGCAAGATGAAGCCGGCGATGTCGATGGCGTTCGCGGTCGCGTGCTGGCTGCGCACCGTGCCGCCGCCGATGTTGCGGCAGGATTGCGTGCCGAGATGGCGGATGCCCGCCACCTCCTGCCCCAGATGCGTGCGCGCCGCCGCCTGCAGGCCATGGCGCTCGAACATCGTCCAGGCGGCGGCCATCGGGCAGCTGAGCGTCGGTGATGCCGGGATGGTGCGCAGCACGCTGGGCAGGCGCACCGCGTTCTCCGTCTCGCACCCAGTCGTGGAGGGGCGATCCGGCACCCGCGTGACGGGAATGGCGGATGCCGCGAAAGCGGCGAAGCACGCCTCCGGATCCTGGCGCATCCAGGCGAGCTTGCTCGCGGCCAGCCAGTTCGGCGCCGCCGTCAGGTCGACCGGCGTGCGCGGATGCCAGGCGGGCGGCAGGAACCGCGCGAGCAGCGCCACCGCACCGAGAAATGCCACAGCAATGAGCAGGACCCTGGCCACGCGTCGGATATGGGGCGTGTCACCCGCGTGCCGCGTCACGAGGCCGTGGCGTCAGCGCGCCGTCGCACGGCCGAGCGCGAAGCCACCGATGAAGGTGCCGAGCAGCACCGCGCCCAATTCGCCGATGAAGGCATGCGCCAGCGGCAGCCCGATCAGCACCGTCGCGGCGATGGCGGCGACCGCCCACCAGCGCACGCCACGGATGCGCGCCGGCGCCTTCGCGCGGCGTGCGGGGGCGCGCTTGCCGCTCAGGCGTCGCGCCCCAGCATCGCCATCAGCTCGCGCCATTCGCGCTTGGACAGGCCGCTGCCGGGCTGTTCGACCGGGTCGCCGGCGAGCAGCCGCTTCACGATGTCCAGCATCTGCGCTGAGAGCGAGACCGCACCCATCCGGTAGTCGGAAAACGCCTCGAAGCAATGCGGGACCCAGGCGCGCACGGTGTCGAGCATGGCGTCCGCATAGACGCGGATTTCGTGCTGCGCATGGGCATCGGCGCGCAGGCTCAGGAAGCCCAGCAGATTGTGCAGGTCCGTCTTCCAATACCACTGCGTATAGGCGTTGAGTGTCAGGTTCATCCGCGCCAGTTCGCGCGCCAGGCCCTGGCGGCCGGGGTCCAGCACGCGGCCGGCATCGTCAGCATTGAGCATCCAGGCGTAGTGGTCGTAATTGCGGCTGGCGTCCTCGCGCAGCAGGGCGAGCACGCGCGTCGCCTCCTCGCCTTCCAGCACCGCGCCGCGGCCCTGGCGGTTGTCGTCCGACTGCGCGGCCAGCGCCTCCGGCGCGGGGATGTAGAATTCCCGGTCCAGGATGGAGTAGCGGGCCGAGTACTCGTTCACGTTGGCGGTGCGGTGGCGGATCCATTGCCGCGCGACGAAGATCGGCAGCTTCACGTGGTACTTGATCTCGCACATCTCGAAGGGCGTGGAGTGCCGATGCCGCATCAGGTAGCGGATCAGCCCGCGATCCTCGTTGGCCGCGCGGGTCCCGCGGCCATAGGAGACGCGGGCGGCCTGCACTACGGCGGCGTCATCACCCATGTAGTCGACGACGCGAACAAAACCGTGGTCGAGCACGGGCATCGCCTGGAACAGCATGGCCTCCAGCGCCGGCACCGTGGGGCGCAGCGTCGGCGTGGGTGCTGCGCGCGAGAGGTCGATCTCGGCCTGCTGCTCGCTGCTCAATGCCATGCGGACGACTCCGGGGGGTGGTGGAGGTCCGGCATAGCCCTGGCCCAGCGCCCTCGCAATCCGCGCGGCGATGCCCTATATCGCTCCTGCCGCTTGCGGCTATGGCGATAAACGTTGCGTGGAATAAGCGTTGCGGACCCGGGGGCAGTACTCGGCGTCTCCACCAAATTGACCAGACCCTTTATCGGGGGCGGCCAGGGGGGACGAAATAGCTTCGACGCGCGCGGTAAAGACGCTGCTTTTGCCCGGCATTGTACCGCCGTCATCGGGCTAAATCACAAGTGCCAACGATAACGTTCGTGAGAACGTGGCGCTCGCTGCCTAGAGATAGGTAAGCGCGGTTCGGGGGGCACCGGGCAACAGAAGCCCCCCACTTTGCTTCGGTCTTTTCTGGTTAAGGCTTCCGCCCTACACTGACTTCCTGAGGTTCAGGGGTTCCCATGACCGACGACGCACCGACGCCCGAAAGCCTGTTGCCGTACGACCGCTGGACCGAAGAGGCCCTGCGCGAGGTGGTGGTGCGCGCGCTGGAGCACGCGGCGGCGCATGGCCTGCCCGGCGAGCATCATTTCTATATCACCTTCCGCACCGATTTCCCCGGCGTCGAGATGCCGGGTCACCTGCGCGCGCGCTATCCGCAGGAGATGACCATCGTCTTGCAGCACCGCTTCTGGGATCTGATCGTGGACCGGGCGGCGCAGCGCTTCTCGGTCGGGTTGTCGTTCGGCGGCGTCGCCTCGGCCCTGAGCATTCCGCTGGCCGCGCTGACCGCCTTCGCCGATCCGCAGATCCGCTACGGGTTGCGCTTCCAGTCCGCCGTCGAGCAGGTGCCGGCCGCACCCGAGATGCCGCAATTCCCCGATGTCGCCGAGGAGACGCCGCCCGCGCAGGTCGTCAGCCTCGACGCGTTCCGTCGCCGCCCCGCCAAGGAGGGCTGAGCCGAGACCGGCTTCGCCGCAGGATAGTGCCATGACACCGCCGCTCGACACCGCCGCAGCGCCCCGCCCGGCGGGCTTCCGCTATAGCCCGATGTTTCCGCTGGGCGAGGACACGACGCCGTATCGCAAGCTGGACATCGGCGGCGTCTCCACCATCGAGGTCGAGGGCAAGCGCGTCCTGAAGGTGACGCCCGCTGCGCTCGAGCAGCTCGCCTTCGCCGCGTGCCGGGAGGTAAGCCATCTTCTCCGCCCCGCGCATCTCCAGCAACTCGCCAGGATCCTCGATGATCCCGAAGCCAGCGCGAATGATCGCTTCGTCGCGCTCGACTTGCTCAAGAACGCGAACATCGCCGCCGGCGGCGTGCTGCCGATGTGCCAGGACACCGGCACGGCGATCGTATTCGGCAAGAAGGGCCAGCGCGTTTGGGTCGAGGGCGACGAGGAGGAGGCGCTGAGCTACGGCGTCCACCGCACCTACACCGAGACCAACCTGCGATATTCGCAGATGGCCCCGCTCTCGATGTTCGAGGAGGTGAACACCGGCAACAACCTCCCCGTCCAGTTCGACATCTATGCGAATCCCGGCGAGCACCATGCCGACGAGCTGCACCTGATGTTCGTGCTCAAGGGCGGCGGCTCGGCCAACAAGACCTTCCTGTTCCAGCAGACCCGCGCGGTGCTGAACAAGCCCAAGCTGCTCGCCTTCATCGAGGAGAAGGTGAAGACGCTGGGTACCTCCGCCTGCCCGCCCTATCACCTGGCGATCGTCATCGGCGGCACCAGCGCGGAGACGACGGCCAAGACGGTGAAGCTCGCATCCACCAAATGGCTCGACGCGCTGCCGGAGAGCGGCAACCTGTCCGGCCACGCCTTCCGCGACCGCGCGCTGGAAGCGGAGGTGCACAAGCTCACGCAGAATCTCGGCATCGGCGCGCAGTTCGGCGGCAAGTATTTCTGCCATGACGTGCGCGTGGTGCGGCTGCCGCGGCACGGCGCATCGCTGCCGATCGGCATCGGCGTCTCCTGCTCGGCCGACCGCCAGGTGAAGGCGAAGATTACCGCCGAGGGCGTCTTCCTCGAACAGCTGGAACACGACCCGGCTCAGTATTTGCCCGAGCACACCGAGGACATACTGGGCGGCGAAGTCGTGGCCATCGACCTTGCGCGGCCCATGGCCGAGATCCGCGCAACCCTTTCGGCGCTGCCGGTCAAGACGCGCGTGTCGCTGACCGGCACCATCGTGGTGGCGCGCGACATCGCGCACGCGAAGCTGCAGGAACGCCTCGATGCGGGGCTTGGTCTGCCCGACTACATCAAGGACCATCCGGTCTATTACGCCGGCCCCGCGAAGACGCCGACGGGGATGGCCACGGGAAGCTTCGGGCCCACCACGGCCGGACGGATGGACAGCTACGTGCCGACCTTCCAGGCGGCCGGCGGATCGCTGATCATGCTCGCCAAGGGCAACCGCTCGCGCGCCGTGCGGGAGAGCTGCAAGACGCATGGCGGCTTCTATCTCGGCTCCGTCGGCGGGCCGGCCGCGCGGCTCGCGCAGGACTGCATCACCAAGGTCGAGGTGCTGGAATATCCCGAGCTCGGCATGGAGGCGGTGTGGCGGATCGAGGTGAAGGATTTCCCCGCCTTCATCGTCGTCGACGACAAGGGCAATGATTTCTACGAGGGGCTGGAGTAGCCAGAGAGGCCGCGATGCTGACGCTGGTCCTCATCGGGATCGCGCTGATCGCGGCCATCCTCTCGGCTGGCCTCTACTATGCCTTCTCCGGACCGGTGATGCGGGGCTTCGCGGCGGGGACACCCGAAACAGCAGTGGCGGTGATGCGCGCGATCAACTCGCGCATCATGACGCCACTCTTCGCCTTCGTGTTCTTCGGGCCCTCGATATTTGCGCTGCTCGGCGCCCTCGCGGCCTGGCGTGAGGGGCGCAGTGACGCCGCCTCGTGCGCTTGCGCGGCCAGCGTCATCCATGCTCTGGGCGCGATCGCGGTGACCATGACGGTGCATCTTCCGCTGAACACGGCGCTCGAGCGCGGCACCGGGGCGGCCACCGATCTCTGGCGCGCCTACGCGCCGCGCTGGACCGCGTGGAACCACCTGCGTAGCATCGCCTTGCTCCTCGCCGCAGCCTTGCTGGTCGCGGCCCTGCACCTGGCGCTGCCTGCGCCCTGACCGGAGACCACCGATGCTGGAACTCCGCCCCAACTGCGAATGCTGCGACCGGGACCTGCCGCCCGACAGCCCCCTCGCCCTCATCTGCAGCTTCGAATGCACCTGGTGCAGCGAATGCGCCGAGACCCGCCTCGGCAATGCCTGCCCGAACTGCGGCGGCAACCTCGTCTCGCGCCCGATCCGGCCGCCGGGCAAGCTGCTGACCAACCCCGCATCCACTCAACGCAAACACCGTCCGGAGCGCTGCGCATGACGCGAACCCTCATCTCCTCGGGCTCCCGCTTCGAGGAGGAAATCGGCTACTCCCGCGCCGTCGTCATCGGTCAGGACATCTGGGTCTCCGGCACCACCGGCTATGACTATGCGAAGATGACCATCGTCGATGACGTCGTGGGCCAGGCCACGCAATGCTTCGAGAACATCGCCGCGGCGCTGGCCCAGGCCGGCGCAAGCCTCGATGACGTCGTGCGCGTCCTGTTCATCGTGCCGAACCGCGCCGACTGGGAGCCGTGCTGGCCGGTGGTCAAGCGCTTCCTCGGCAAGGCGAAGCCGGCCTCGACGCTGATCCATGCCGGGCTGCAGACCGATGCCATGCGCATCGAGATCGAGGTCACCGCGCGGAAACCCTGAACCGTTTCGCTTGTTATCCTTTCCAATCCCGGAAAGGGACCAATGCTATGCTCGAACGTCGCTCGCTGTTCTTCGCACTCGCCGGAGGGACGATCGCTGGCTCCCTTGCCCTGGCGCAGGACGCCCAGGCCCAGCGCGGACCGGTCTTCGTCGATCGCGCACCGCCGCCGCCGCGCGACACGCGCGAACTGCCGCCGCGCCGCGGTTACGTCGCGGTGCCCGGCCATTGGCAGTGGCGCAACAACCGCCATGACTGGGTCCGCGCGCGGCACGTTCCCGAGCGCCGCGGCTATCGCTACGAAGGCCCGGCCTGGCAGCAGGAAGGGGAGCGCTGGCGCTACTCGCCGGGCGCCTGGCGTCGCTGAGCGCACCATCCCGCGCGCGAACCAGGCGGGATCTCCGCCTGGGGTGAGCATGCGTGACACGGTCGCGGGGCACGGCTATGGGGTGCTGTCCGCGAAAATAGGGGTCCGCATGCGCTTCGCAGTCGATCGGCTCGACCACCTGGTGATCACCTGCCGCGACGTGGGTGTCATGGCATCGTGGTATCAGCGGGTGTTGGGCATGGATGTGGTGGCATTCGGGCCGCATAACCGCACCGCTCTCTCCTTCGGTGGGCAGAAGATCAACCTCCGTCCGGCGAGCATGAGCCAGGAGGAATGGTGGTCGGGCGTCGCCCCGGCGCCGGGAAGCCAGGACCTGTGCTTCATCGTGACCGTGGCGGCCGAAGAGGTCGCCGATCATCTGACACGGTGCGGCGTCACCATCGCCTCCGGCCCGGAGCTCAAGGATGGCGCGCTGGGACCGATCCGTTCGGTCTATTGCCGCGACCCCGACGGGAACCTCATCGAGATCTCCAGCTACCAGGATTGACGCCGCCCTTGCGGCGAATGGTTCGACGATCGAGCGCGTGATCGATCCACGCCTCGACCTCGGCGCGCGTCGGCGCCCGATGGGCGGCTTGCTCGGACGGGCGAGCAGGCCCCCCGATTCCTTGATGCCGGAAGCAAGCAATTTCGCGGCATAGACCGCCCTGACGCCCTCGATCTTCTCCGGCGCCTAGGCCATGTCACTGTCGGCCCCGCATCGTGCATGGCGGGACGTTCGACCGGCATCGCTGCGATTCACGGCCGGCATGAAGGTGTACCGATGACCCTCACACGGCTTGAAACAGATAGCCTCGGCAGCATCGAGATCCCGGCCGAAAGGCTTTGGGGACCGCAGACGGAACGCGCCCGGCGCCTGTTCAACATCGGGACGGAGCGCTTCCCACCGGTGCTAATTCGCGCCGTCGGCCTGCATAAATGGGCGGCCGCGGAGGCCAATCGACGCCTGGGTGAAATCTCCGGGACCGTTGCCGATGCCATCGCGCAGGCGGCCGAAGAGATCATCGCCGGCGAACGCGACGAGGAATTCCCCCTCGTCGTCTGGCAGACCGGCAGCGGCACCCAGACCAACATGTGCGCCAACGAAGTGATATCGAATCGCGCCAACCAGATCCTCGGCGAGCCCCTGGGCACCCGCAAGCCGGTGCACCCCAATGATCACGTCAATCGAGGCCAGTCCTCGAATGACAACTTCCCCACCATGATGCACATGGCGGCCGCGATGCTGGTCAGCGAGCGCACCATCCCGGCGCTGCTCACACTCGCCGCCCGGCTCGAGGCCCGCGCCGAAGACTGGGCGGAGATCATCAAGATCGCGCGCACCCACATGATGGACGCGGTGCCCATGACCCTCGCCCAGGAAGCCCGCACCTGGGCATTGCAGGCGCGGCTCGGCGCCGAGCGCCTGCGCGAGGCGATGGCGCGGCTCATGCCGCTGGCCCAGGGCGGCACGGCCGCCGGCACCGGGCTGAACAGCCACCCCGATTTCGCGCGCGTCTTCGCCGAGATCATCGCCGGCCGCACTGGCCTGCCGTTCCGCGCCAGTGAGAATCCCTTCGAGGGCATGGCCGCGCATGATGCGCTGGTCGAGCTCTCGGGTGCGATGAACACCGTGGCCGTTTCGCTCAACAAGATTGCCAATGACGTGCGGCTGCTGGGCTCGGGTCCGCGCGCCGGCATTGCGGAGCTGGTGATCCCGGCCGATGGCCTGTCTTCGAGCATCATGCCCGGCAAGACCAACCCGACCCAGTCGGAGGCGTTGAGCATGGTCTGCGCCCAGGTGATGGGCAACCACGTCACCGTCACCATCGCCGGTGCGCAGGGCCATCTGCAGCTCAACGTGTTCAAGCCCGTCATCATCCAGGCGGTGCTGCAATCGGCGCGGCTGATCGCCGATGCGGCGGAGAGCTTCGCCGAGCACATGGTGGCCAAGCTGGAGCCGAACCGGCGCCGCATCGCGGAGAACGTCGCGAAGTCGCTGATGCTGGTGACCGCGCTCAACCCGCATATCGGCTACGACAAGGCCGTCGCGATCGGCAAGCTCGCACTCGCCGAGGACATCACCTTGCGCGAGGCGGCGGTGCGCCTGGGCACGCTGAGCGGCGAGGCCTTCGACCAGTGGGTGCGGCCCGAGGCCATGCTTGCGCCCGGCGGGGACCAGGCGGGATGAGCGGGCCGCATCTGGCCAAGCGCAGCGTCAGCCTGGCGGGCCACCGCACCTCAATCGCGCTGGAACCGGCCTTCTGGACGGCGCTGGAGCGGATCGCGCAGCATCGCGGCGTGAGCCTGACGGGGCTGATCGGGCAGGTGGATGCCGCGCGCGCGGAGGGCGGCGCGCCGCTAGCCAGCGCGCTCCGCGTCTTCGCGCTCGGCGAGGGCGATGCCCGTCGCTGAGGGCAGCGTGACGACGTTGAAGGGATTGTCGTCTGGGTCGAGCGCCCCGGCGCGCAGCATGATCGGCGGCGCCATCGGTGCGGCTGCGGCTGCCAGCTTGGTGTTGCGAGTCCGGCGCTTCTTCGGGGCCGCCGGCGGACCGGCTTCGGCGGGCAGCCAGAACGGATCCTGCTCGGCGAGGAACACCTCGATCTCCAGGACCGGCACGTTGCCCTGCGCCGAGAACAATCGCGGCAGGCCCGCGAGCAGAGTCGGCGGCAGGCGGACGATGCCCTCGATCCAGCGGCGCAGCCCGCCCCGCACGCCGGGCGGCGGCGCCTCGGGGGCGCCGAGTCCGCGGATCGAGCGCAGCCGAGGGTCGCCGGCGCCGATGCTAACCGAGGCATGGCCGGCCCGCAGCATCAGGCCGGAGATTGCGGCACCCAGCTGGCGCCCGACCGCGGCCGTTTCGGTGGAGACGCGCGAGGTGAGCGAGAGGCCGAGGCGCTGCGCGGTGGTCGCGGCTTCCGCGTTCAGCCGGAAGACGTAGCGGCCAGGCCCCGCGAGCTGGCTCTTGAACACGCTCTCGCCCACGCGCAGGCGCATATCGGGTTCATCGACCTCCTGGAACCCGAGATCGCGGGCGCGGGCGGCAAGGCTCGCCCGCAGCGGCGCGGTGCTGCGCTCGTCGCGCAGCACCGGGAAGCAAGTCAGCCCGCGCGAGGCGCAGGCCCCCTCGAAATCGACGAAACGCACGGTGACGCCGCTGTTGCTGAACTGCGACCGCCGGCCGTCATCGAGCCAGGATTCCGCCGGCGCGCCATCGGCGATCACCACGGAATGACGCGGCAATTCGAGGTGGTAATAGGTGATCTGGGGCCAGTCCTGCTCCTGCAGGATGGTCACGCCGTTCAGCAGCAGCCGCGCCGGCACCAACACGATGCCGCGCAGGATCGCGTGATCGGGGGAGACGCGGAGGTCGCGCGACGGCACGCCATCCTCGAGCGCGCCGGCCTTGATGAGGATTGGGCGCACCCGTTCCGGGCGCGGGTGCCGCGCGATTTCCGCCTGGACCTTGCCGATCCATTTGATCGGCTGCACCGCGCCGCCGATGCCCTGGCACAGCACGAGGTGACCCACGCGCAGGTCGCGCATCCGCACCTCGCCGCGAGGGGTCGCGATACGGGTCTCGGGCGTAAAGCACAGCATCGGCGCGTCGCCGACAGGCAACATGGTTCGGCACTCCGACGAAACGCCGCCAAGCGTTGCACGACCCTGATCTGGCGATGCAACCCCTCCCCAGCGAATGCGAACCGGATGGCGACCAGAGGCGGCCTATCGGCGCGCTCAAGCATCGCCCTCCCGGTTTCCCTGAGAGTAGGCGAAGGGATTTAACAACGTCGGGCCCGGCGCGACAATCGCCGATCCGCACCGGGTGCCGAATTCATCCGACCGTGTCGCGCGCGCAAGGCAGCGCAAGCGAAGCGAAACGATCTAGCGCGCGGCGCGCCAGCGCAACCAATCGGACAGTTCCAGCGTCCGGCGCGGGTCCGCGACCAGCCCCTGCACCCGCAGCGCGACCTCCGGCGCCTCCGCAGCACCCGGTCGCGCCGTGATCGCCACGTCGAGCGTGCCGCGCGCGACGTCCACTTGGCCCGCGGCGGTGGCGAGCCCGGCATTGCCCGCGGCGATCGCAGCCTGTTCGATATGGGCGATGCCACCGGCGAGTTCGGCCACGACGTCCAGCCGATCGAAGCCGGTATTGCCGGAGAGCAGGGACTGGCGCAGCGCGGCCTCCGGCTCGGGCAGGTCGAAGGCGGCTTGCAGCGCCGCGAGATCGATGCCGCGAAGCGCGCCGTCACGGATGCCGATGCGAACGCGGCCCGCGAGGCCCGCCGCCAGCGCATCCGGGCTGTGGCCGATCGCTTCCAGCGCGAGCGCCGCCTCGCTGATCGTCCCGGACGTGACGTCGATCGGCAGGCCGAGCAGCGCACCGGTCAACGCGGCATCGGTCAGGCGAAGCGAGGCGCGCAGCCGTGGCGCCTCGGCTGGCGCCAGCGTCAGGCTCCATTCGCCAGCGAGCGCGCCACCGGCCATCCGTGCCTCGATGCCGCTCGCGCGAAACTCGCCGCCGGCGAGCCGCAAGCCGACCCGCAGATCTTCCATCACCGGCAGATCCGGCACCTCGAGCCGTTGCGCGGTGAGCGCGATCTCGGCGTCGAATCGGCCGAGCAGGTCGAGGCTCAGCGGCTCGCGCCCCCGCCAGGGCGGTTCGGGCAGCATCAGGCGCTCGGCGGCGATGCGCCCGGCGAGTACCGGGCGCGGCCCGTCGAGGCCAAGCGTGAGCGTGCCGCGCGTGCGGATCTGCCCGGCGACGAGTTCGAAATTCTCCGATGAGGCGCCCGCCGGGCCGACCAGGAAGCCGGCGATCACCGACAGCGAACCCTCGCCGATCCAGCCGAGCTCCTGCCCGGGCCAGAGGGAAGCGAGCAGCCGCGGCGCGCCGGGGTGGCGCAGCGTGAGCGCGCCCTGGCCGCGGGCCTGCGCCAGGTCGAGCGTCACCTGCGCCTCCACGCGCAGCTCGGCGAGGTCGCCCTCGATGCGCAGCGCCAGCGCATCGGCGGGGCCGGCGCCGTTGAAGCGGAGGGCGAGAGGCTGTTCGGCAAAGGCGGCGCCTGGTTGCCACGTCGCCGGCAGCAGGGCGAGTAGCCCACCCGCTGTCGACGCCGTTGCCTCGATGGACAGGTCGGCAAAGCGCGGCACTGCGCCGAGCGCCACGCTGCCGGAGACGGCCAAGTCAGCCCCCGCCGCGCGCGCCGAGAGCCGGCGTACCGCAATCCGCCCCGCTTCGAAGCCGGCATCGAGCGTGACGCGTTCCAGGGCTTGGCCACGGAGTGCCACGACCTCGGCCGCGATGCGGAGGTTGCCGTCGATGCCGCCCAGCCGCTGCCCTGCCACCTGCCAATCCGCCGCGTCCGGCAGCAGCGTGTCGAGATCCAGCCGATCGACCGCGATGCCGATGCCGACCGAGGGCCGCGCGCCATAGCGCCACACGCCGCCGCCGGTCAGGCGCGCGCCATCCACCAGGGCATTCATTTCCGGCATTGCGAACTGCGCCTCCTCCAGCACCAGTCGCGCGCGTCCTTCGACAGCGCGCTGGCGGTCCGGGCGCGTGCCCGGCAGCGGCAGGCCAAGCGCGGTCAGCGCGGTGCGCAGATCGGGTCCGGCAAAGCGCAGCGACAATTCCAGCCGCTGGCCGGCGGAGGCGCCGGCGATATCGACCGCCATCTCGCCGGGAAGGATGGCGGCGACGTCGGACAGCGTCACCCGCTCGCCTTCGCGGAAAACGCCGCCACGCAGGCGCCGCAGCGGCACGCCACGAAAGCTTGCGACCTCGGCCGCGAGGTCGAGCGCGGTGGGCAGCACCGGCGGCGGCGCCGCGCGCAGGGCCGCGGCCCAGGCATCGAGATCAAGCCGGGCGCTGCTGAGCGCGATGTCGAGGCGTGGACTCGGCACCAGCCGCAGCGCAAGAGCCCCCCTTGCCGGGACGCCCGCGAGGTCGATCGCGATGTCGTCGGCGGCGAGCAGCTCGGCCGAGACCTGCAGCTTGCCCGCGGCGCGAAAGGCGATGGGCGGCGCCGGCAGCACAAGGGAGAGGTCGGGCCCGGAAGCCTCGATGCGGCCGTCGAAGCCGCCATCCTCCACCAGCACGCCGCGCACCTGGGCGCGCGCGCCATCGGCCGCGACGCTCAGCTCGAAGGTGGCGATGCCGTCATAGCCGGGGCGACCAATGGCGGCCGCGAAATTCATCGCCTGGCCGCGCCAGGCAAAGGCGCCGGTGGCGCGCACCGCGTCGAGCGAGCCGCCGGAGGTGACGCGCGCGGCGACATCCTCCAACGCCACCTCGCCCATCAGCACGCGGCTCTCCTCGATGCGCGCATCGAAGGTGGTGAGCCAGGGGGGAGGCCGCAGCGCCGGCGCATTGCCGGGCGGCCAGGGCAGGCGGATCTCGGCGCCGACGAGCACCACCTCGCGCGGGTCCAGCCGGCCGATCAGCAGGGCGGGCAGCGCCAGCGTCACGCGCAGGGCGCGGGCCGCGACGCCGATATCATCCGGCGCGCCGCCGACGACGACGTCGCTCGCCTCGATCATGGGCTGCGGTAGCAAGGTGAGGCGCAGCGGTCCGGAAATCGCGACCGGGCGGCCGAGTTCGCGGGTCGCCAGCGCGGCAATGCGTTCGCGCTGCCCTTCCCAGTTGATGGCGCGTGGTGCCAGCCACAGCGCCAGGATGGCGAGGATGCCGACCAGGAACGCGGCGCGGCGACGGGTCATGAAGGACCCTCGCATGCGGCCGCGTGCATCAACCCCAGCCGCCGCCACCGGGGGTTTCGATGCCGAGCACCTCGCCCGCGGCCAGGGTCGCGCTCGCGCTGCCGGCGAGCCATTCGATGGAGCCATCGAGCCGCTCGACCCATTGCCGGCCGGGCGCGCCATCGCCGCCGCCATGCAGCCCGTGCGGCGCCACGGTGCGGCGCGACGCCACGATCACCGCCTGCATCGGGCGGAGGAAGCGGATGCGCCGTAACGCGCCGTCGCCGCCATGCCATTCCCCTGTACCGCCCGAGCCGCGGCGGATGGCGAAGGCCTCCAGCCGCACCGGGTAGCGCAGTTCCAGGATCTCGGGGTCGGTCATGCGGGTGTTGGTCATGTGCGTCTGCACGGGGCCGGCGCCGTGGAAGCCCGGGCCGGCGCCGGTGCCGCCGCAGATCGTCTCGTAATACTGGTAGGTCGCGTCGCCGAAGAGCAGGTTGTTCATCGTGGCCTGCGCCGAGGAACAGGCGCCGAGGGCGGCGAGCAGCGCATTGGCCGTCATCTGGCTGACCTCGGTGTTGCCGGCGACGACGGCGGCACCACCGCCGGGGCCGCCGGCGCGGGGATTGAGGAAGCAGCCCTCGGGCGTGATGATCTCGAGCGGTTTCAGGCAGCCATCATTGAGCGGGATGTCCTCGCCGACGAGGCAGCGGAAGCAGTAGAGTACCACGGCGCGGCAGACTGCGGCGGGGGCGTTGAAATTGTTCGGGCGCTGGGGGCCGGTGCCGGTGAAATCGATCACCGCGCGGCGGTTCTCGCGGTCCACGCGCACGGCAACGACGAGCGGCGTGCCGTCGTCAATGGTGGTCGAGAACTGGCCATCGGGCAGGCGTTCGAGAACGCGGCGCACGCTCGCCTCGGCATTGTCCATGACGTGGCGCATGTATGCGCGCACCGTCTCCAGCCCCCATTCCGCGATGGCGCGGCCCAGCTCCTGCACGCCCTTCTCATTGGCCGCGATCTGCGCGGTGATGTCGGCGACATTCACGTCGGGGCTTCGCGCCGGGTAGCGCGCGGCAGCCATCAGCGCGCGGAACTCCGCCTCACGGAAGCGGCCCTGCTCGACGAGAAGGAAGTCATCGATAACAACGCCCTCATCCTCCAGCGTGCAACTGTCGGGCGGCGTCGAGCCAGGCGTCAGGCCACCGATATCCGCGTGGTGGCCGCGCGAGCCAACGAAGAACAGGATCTCACTCCCCGCCGCGTCGAAGACGGGGGTGATGACGGTGACGTCGGGCAGATGCGTGCCGCCATTGTATGGGTTGTTCAGCGCCACGACGTCGCCAGGCCGCAGCGTCGCGCCGCGCGAGCGGATCACGGTGCGCACGCTCTCGCCCATCGCGCCCAGATGCACCGGCACATGCGGGGCGTTGGCGATCAGCGCGCCGGTGGCGTCGAACAGAGCGCAGGAGAAGTCCAGCCGTTCCTTGATGTTTACGGACAGCGAAGTGTTCTGCAGCACCGCGCCGGTCTGCTCGGCGATGTTCATGAACAGGTTGTTGAACAGCTCCAGCACCACCGGGTCGGGGCGGCCGGTGTCGGTGATGCGCGCGGCTTCGCGCTGCTCGACGCGGCGGAGGATCAGGTGGTTGAGCGCCGTCACCTCCGCCGCCCAGCCGGGCTCGATGACGGTGGTGGCCGTCGCCTCGCGGATCAGCGCGGGGCCGGCGATGCGGTCGGCCGCGCACAGCGCAGCGCGATCAAAGACCGGCACGCTGTGCTCGGCGCCATCGGAATAAAGCGCGACCTGGTCGATCGCTTCCGGCGCCTCGCCGACGGCGCGCTCTGCCAGCGCCGCTTCCTCGACCTTTTCGCCCGCGGCGGTGACCTCGGCGACGCAGGCTTCGACCATGACGCCGCGTTCGGGCGTGGCGAAGCCGAAGCGCTGGCGATGCGCGGCGGTGAAGGCTTCCAGTACCGCCTCATGCGCGCCGAATTGCACCGGCAGGAAGCTGTCGGTGCCGGCGTAACGCAGGTGCAGGCGCAGCGCCGCCGCGAAGCGCGCGGGGTCCGCCCCCTGCGCGAGCAAGGCGTCGCGGCCTTCGGCTTCGAGAGTGGCCAGGGTCGCTTCCAACGCCGGCATGGTGGCCGCATCCAGCGGCGCCTCCACCGCGGCCTCGCGGATCACGCTCTGGTCGGCGAGCCCCATGCCATAGGCGGAGAGCACGCCGGCGAAGGGGTGGAGGAACACCGTCTCCATGCCCAGCGCATCGGCCACCAGGCAGGCGTGCTGGCCGCCGGCGCCGCCAAAACATTGCAGCGCGAAGCGCGTCGCGTCGTGGCCCTTCTGGATCGAGACCTGCTTGATCGCATTGGCCATGTTCGCCACCGCGACGCGCAGGAACCCCTCCGCCACCGCCCTCGGGTCCGGCGCGGTGCCGGTCGCGGTGCCGATCTCCGTCGCGAGGGCCGCGAATTTCGCCCGCACCACGCCGGCATCCAGCGGCTCGTCGCCATTGGCGCCAAAGATCGCCGGGAAATGCGCGGGCTGGATCTTGCCCACCATCACATTGGCATCCGTCACCGTCAGCGGCCCGCCGCGCCGGTAGCAGGCGGGGCCAGGCACCGCGCCGGCACTCTCGGGCCCCACGCGGAATCGCGCGCCGTCGAAGGCCAGGATCGACCCGCCCCCGGCCGCCACCGTGTTGATCGCCATCATCGGCGCGCGCATCCGCACGCCGGCCACCATCGTCTCGAAGGCGCGCTCGAATTCGCCGGCATAGAGCGCCACATCGGTGCTGGTGCCGCCCATGTCGAAACCGATGATGCGCTCGATCCCGGCCATCGCCGCGGTGCGCGCGGCCCCCACGATGCCGCCCGCAGGACCCGACAGAATCGCATCCTTGCCCTGGAAGCTGCCGGCCTCGGCCAACCCACCATTGGACTGCATGAAATACAGCCGCGTGTCGGGGCCGAGCTCCTCGGACACCTGGCCCACATAACGGCGCAGGATCGGCGAGAGATAGGCGTCCACCACCGCCGTATCCCCGCGCGGCACGATGCGCGGCAAGGGGCTCGCCGCATGGCTCAGCGACACCTGCGTAATGCCCGCCTCGCGCGCCAGCTCGCCGAGCCGGACCTCATGCGCCGGATGCGCCCAGGCGTGCATCAGCACGATCGCGACGGCGCGAAGGCCTTCCGCAAACGCCGCCTCCAGCGCGGCCCGGGCGCCCGCCTCGTCCAGCGGCTCCAGTTCCTCGCCATCCACCGCGACGCGACCGCCGATCTCGGCGACCCGCTCATGCAGCAGCTCCGGCAGCTTCACGTCGAGGTCGAACAGCCGCGGCCGCGCCTGGTTTCCGATGCGCAGCATGTCCCCAAAACCACGATTGACCAGCAGCAGCACCCGCTCGCCCTTGCGCTCCAGCAGCGCATTGGTCGCGACCGTGGTGCCCATCTTCACCGCCTCGACCAGGCCGGCGGGGATGCTCGCGCCCTCCGCAAGCCCGAGCTCGGCACGGATCCCGGCCACCGCCGCATCGCGATACCGGCCAGGATTTTCTGACAGCAACTTGCGGGTGGTCAGGCTTCCATCCGGGGCGCGGGCAACAATATCGGTGAAAGTGCCGCCACGATCGACCCAGAACTGCCAGCCCGCCATCCATCCACTCCCGAAGAGCAAGTCCCTGACGCCTTACGACAATCAGCAAAGGCGCGCCATCGGGCGCGACCGAGAGCCACAGCGCGCCATCGTCCGGTTGGCCGGCCGTCCACGCCACGTGCTAGACACGACACTTCTGCGGAGCATCGAAGAACCTTGAGCTTCTGGGGCAAAATTCTCGGCGGCGCCGCCGGCTTCGCCATGGGCGGCCCTCTCGGCGCCCTGGTCGGCGCGGCGATGGGGCACGCGGCCGATGGCGGCCTCGGTCCCGCCCGCGTCACCGCCTCCGCCGCCGACATCGCCGGACTGATCGGCGGGCGCGAAAGCCTGTTCGCGGTCTCGGTCGTGGTCCTCTCCGCCAAACTCGCGAAGGTGGACGGGACCGTCAAACGCGCCGAAATCGACGCCTTCAAACGCAGCTTCCACGTCCCGCCCGAAAACCTCGCCGAAGTCGGACGCCTGTTCGACGCGGCGCGCGACAGCGCCGATGACTACGAACCCTTCGCGCAGAAACTCGGCGCCGCCTTCACCGACAACCGCGCCATGCTCGAAGACGTGCTCGCCGCCCTGGTCCAGATCGCGCGCGCCGACGGCCCCGTGAACACCTCCGAAGGCGCCTACCTGCGCAAAGTCCACGCGCATTTCGGCCTCGACGCCGCCGCCTGGGAACGCGCCAAAGGTGCTGCCCCCCGCGGCCAGGACCGCGGCCCCGACCCCTACGCGGTCCTGGGCATCCACGCCGGCGCCCAGGACGAGGAAGTCCGCGCAGCCTGGAAAAAACTGATGCGCGAAAACCACCCCGACGGCCTCGCCGCCAAAGGCGTCCCCAGCGAATTCATCAAACGCGCCACCGACAAGGTCGCCGACATCAACGCCGCCTGGGACAAGATCAAACGCGAACGGAAACTGTGAGAGGGGAAGGAAGCGAGGCCAGGGGGCGCTGCCCCCTGGACCCCCGCGAGGAGCCTGTGGCCGCTCGATCCGCGTTTGTGGTCCTGGGTCTTGGGAAGGGGTTGAGCCTCGCCGGAGGCGAACCGGGTTGGGGAGGGGGCGCGTGGAGCTCGCTTGATCGAGGGAGTCCGCGCGATGCGCCCCCTCCCCAGCCCGGCCCTTTCAGCAAGCACACCGCTCCCAGAACTAGTACCCACAAAGGGAGGGCGAGGATCGACACGATCCTCGCGGGGTCCAGGGGCAGCGCCCCTCGCCTTGCTTTCTCCCTCCCTCCCAGTCTCGTCCGCGTCTGATGTTTGTCCGGGAGGTGGTGTCGCCGAACCATGATGCTCGGGTGGGATCGGTGAGGCATTTGGTGTTGCATTACACGGGGATGCGGACGGGGGCGGAGGCGTTGGCGCGCTTGTGTGATCCGGTCGCGCGGGTGTCTTCGCATTATGTGGTGGAGGAGGATGGGTGTGTGTTTCGGCTGGTGCCGGAGGGGCGTCGGGCGTGGCATGCGGGGGTGTCGTATTGGCGGGGCGAGACGGGGCTGAACGACAGTTCGGTGGGGATCGAGATCGTCAATCCGGGGCATGAGTGGGGGTACCGCGCGTTTCCGGTTTTGCAGTTGGCGGCGGTGCTGGAGTTGTGCCTGGAGGTGATCGGGCGACACGGGATTGGGGCGGCGAATGTAGTGGGGCATTCCGATATCGCGCCGACGCGGAAGCAGGATCCGGGGGAGTTGTTTCCGTGGGCGGAGTTTGCGGCGGAGGGGGTGGGGGTGTTTCCGGCAGGGGATGGGGTGGGCGACGATGGCGATGCCGCGGCGTTGTTGAGTGCGATCGGGTACGACGTCGCGGATTTGACCGCTGCGGTGACGGCGTTTCAGCGACGGTATCGGCCGGAGGCGGTGACCGGGGTAAGGGATCCCGAATCCCTTACATTGATGGCGGAGGTCAAGCGGCTGATCGGCCAATGAATGTTTCGCGTTTACCTTACTTTCGGAAGAACTTACCGGTTGGCGAGCCAGCCACGCAGGCCCCTCTTTGATCTAGGAATATTACCCCAAGGTGGTGAGGAGATCAAGCATGCCCCTTCGGCTCTGTTTCGGCGTGGCCATCGCGTTCGTGCTCTCGCTGGGTGTCGCGCAAGCTTCGGAGCGGCGCTGCGGCTGGTATCAAAATCCGACGCCGGGCAATCACTGGCTGGTCGATCGCGACGGAACCTGGACGATGATGGCCCAGGGCGGGCACGAGGCACGCGGGATGAATCTGATGCCCGATTTTACCACCCGGGACTGGGTGCGGACCAATGGCTATTATGGCTATGGGTGTGCCTGCATCGCCGTCGATGTCGACCGCAAGTCGATGCTGGTCACGCGCATCCTGGCGGTCGAACAGCTGCCGCTGGCGCGGTGCCGGCAGGACAGTGCGCTGCCGCGGCCGTGATCCCGTATCGCGCGCAGTGGGAGAGCCCGGCGCTGATCGGCGGGTTTCTCGCCGGTGGCGACGCGGCTGAGGATCCGCTATGGGCGAATTCCGGGGCGGCGACGGCACGCGAATATGCACGTTGGGCCGATCACCTCTGCGGCGTCGCGTGTCTGCGCATGGCGCTGGCCGCGCGCGGCGTGGAGGCCTCGGCGTTTGAGGTGATGCGGGCGCTTCGGGCGCGTGGTGGCTATGTCGAGGCCGAGGACGGCGCCATCCGCGGCCTGGTCTATGCACCGGCCGTAACGTGGCTTTCCGAGGTGCATGGCCTCGCGTCGCGCATCGTCTTGGATCTCGAGGCGGCGGCGATCCCGGCGCTGCTGGATGAGGGGGTGTTCATCGCCTCCGTCCATCCCGCGATCCGGACGCCCGAGGCGCCCGCGCCCGGTAAGGGCGGGCACCTGGTGCTGGTGCACGGCGTCTCGGATGGCGCGCTGCTGCTGCACAACCCCTCGGGCGGCTGCGCGGAGACGCAGGCCGATGCCCGCGTCCCTCTCGCCGATTTCGCCCGCTTCTTCGCCGGCCGCGGCATCCTCGTGGAGCACCCAAGCACCTGAACGCACTCTTGGGGCCGCACAACGGACCGCGAAACCGAATGGCCGAACGCCGGTCGCACGGCGAACCAACCCGCCGAAGGCGGCGCCCGGCGCCTGAGGGCACCACATCGGGCCGCGCAGCGGACCGCGATGCCGAATGGCCGACGCCGGTCGTCCGGCGAGCCAAGCCGCCGGAGGCGGCGCCCGGCGCCTGAAAGCACCACATCGGGCCGCGCAGCGGACCGCGAGGCAGAATGGCCGAACGCCGGTCGTCCGGCGAGCCAAGCCGCCGGAGGCGGCGCCCGGCGCCTGAGGGCACAAAAAAGCGCCGCGCCGATGCCCAAAAAGCCTCACCTAGACATTGACCCCGCCCCCCGCCAAGTGCACACCCGGCGCGGTGCCAGATGGCTGGACGGCCGCGGGCGGGGCGAGAGATCGCGTCGCCGGAGGAAAGTCCGGGCTCCACGGAAACACGGTGCCGGTCAATGACCGGCGGGGGCGACCCCAGGGACAGTGCCACAGAAAACAAACCGCCGGGTCGCCGCAAGGCCATCAGGCAAGGGTGAAACGGTGCGGCAAGAGCGCACCGCGCCCCCGGCAACGGGGGCGGCAGGGTAAACCCCACCGGGAGCAAGGCCGAATAGGAGGGGCCGGCGCAGCGCCGCAAGGCGTAGGTGCTGGGGCGTTTCCGCCCTGTCCCTCGGGTTGGCCGCGCGAAGCCTGCGGTGACGCAGGCTCCAGAGGAATGGTCGTCCCCTGTCTTCGGGCAGGGACAGAACCCGGCTTACAGGCCATCTGGCACCACTTATCCACGGGATCCACACCCTGTGGATAACCTTACCCTCAAAGAACAAATAGGGTCTATTCAGTCAACGCTAGTTCTCACGGCTGTTGGCACGGCTTCGTGACGCGGCGGAGACTCGCAGCGCCGGTTAAGACCTTGGAAAGCTTTGCACCTCGGCCGAATCGCTTTTCTTCCCAACCGACAATCACGCTTGATTTCCCGGATTTTCCCATGCTATCCCATGTCATCCCGTTGACGGTCCGCAGCTCGGGGGGGCGAGGGATCGAGAGGCGGGATGGTCGGGCGAGCCGGCGGAATCGGGGGATTCCGTCGGCCGCTGCACCGCCGGGTCGTACAGCGGAGCATCCGCCGCGCGGGAACCGGGCGGGCCGGCTGGTTCGGGGGGCAGCGTTTCAGCTTCATGCGCTTGTTTCTCGACAGCCACAGCGCCAGGCTCGACAAGAAGGGCCGGGTCTCGTTCCCGGCAAGCTTTCGCACGGCCCTGGAGCGCTTCGAGAATCGCAGCTTCTACCTGCGCCCGCACCACCTTCTTGACTGCATCGAGGGGTTTTCCGAACCTGCCCTGGAACAGGTCGATGCGAGCCTCGCCGCACTCGACGCCTATTCCGAGGAGCAGGAGCTGCTCTCCCTCGCCTTGCTCGGCGACACCTCGGCGCTGACCTACGACGCCGAGGGGCGCTTCTCGCTCGCGCCCAAGCTGCAGACGCATGCCCATATCGAGGAAGCGCTGGTGTTCGTGGGCCTGGGCGAGAAATTCCAGATCTGGGAGCCCGTCCGGCTCGAGCGCCGCAAGATCGAGGCGCTCGCCCTGCTGCGTGCCCAGCGTCCCAGCCTGCCGCGCGGGCCCCGCCCATGAGCGCGCGCGGCCACATCCCGGTGCTGCTGGACGAAGCCGTGGCCGCACTCGCGCCGCGCGCCGAGGGCACCTATCTCGACGCCACCTTCGGCGGCGGCGGCTATGCGTCCGCGATCCTCGAGGCCGTCCCCTGCACGCTCTGGGCGCTCGACCGCGACCCGGCGGCGATCGCCCGCGGCGCCGCGCTCGCCGCCCGCTTCCCCGGCCGGCTGCACCTGGTCGAGACCCGCTTCGGCGCCATGCTCGAGGCGCTCGCCGAACGCGGCGTCACGACGCTCGACGGCGTGGTGATGGACCTCGGCGTCTCCTCCTTCCAGCTCGACGAGGGCGAGCGCGGCTTCTCCTTCCGCGCCGAGGGGCCGCTCGACATGCGCATGGGCCGCGACGGGCCGTCGGCCGCCGAGCTGGTCAATGGCCTCGACGCGGAGTCGCTGGCGAAGATCCTCTCCGAGCTCGGCGAGGAGCGGCATGCGCGCAAGATCGCGCGGGCCATCCTGCGCGAAAGATCCGTCGCGCCCATCACGACAACAGGGCGCTTGGCGTCGATTGTGCGAAGCTCCATACCGCGCGATCCGTCGGGCCTCGATTCGGCGACGCGAAGCTTTCAGGCACTGCGCATGGCCGTGAACGAGGAATTGCCGGAAATCGAACAGGGGCTCGCCGCCGCGGCCGCCCTGCTGTCGCCCGGCGGCCGCCTGGTCGTGGTGAGCTTCCACTCGCTCGAGGACCGCATCGTGAAGCGCTTCTTCGCCGCCCGCACCGGGCGCGAGGGCCTTCCCTCCCGACACGACCCGGCCGCCTTGCTGGCGCCGCCGAAGCCGGAATTCTCGCTGCTGACCTCCCGGGCCGTGCGGCCCGGCGCCGCCGAATTGGCGATGAACCCGCGCGCGCGCAGTGCCCGCCTGCGCGCGATGGAGCGACTGCCATGTTCCGACCGCTGACCTTCCTGTGCATGTTCGTCGCCGCGGGCGCCGGGTACTACCTGTACCAGGTGAAGCAGTCGGTCGCGCAGCTCGAACGCGAGCTGCGCGACGTGCGCCGGCAGACCGAGGCGGCGCTGGAGCGCGCCCAGGTGCTGCGCGCCGAATGGGCGCTGCTGAACGAGCCGGACCGCCTTCGCCAGGTCGTCGCCCGCCACCTGGTGCTGGAACCGATGACGCCCACCCAGTTCGTCCGCTTCGCCGACCTGCCGCGCCGCGTCAACGCGCCCCAGGCCTTCGCCGGCGCGCCCTCGCTGTTTGCGGTGCCGCTGTCACGCCAGCCCTCCGAGACCGCCCCCGTCGCCCTGGCCGCCGCCAGCACCCCGCCGCCGGCCGCTGCCGTGCGGCCCGAGCCCGAGCCCCCCGCGCCGC
>NZ_JAAEDH010000011.1 GCF_018128965.1 Plastoroseomonas arctica | reverse complement strand
CCTGGGCGGGAGGGACGCTCGCGCGCGGCGTCGCCAGGTGCTGCATCGCGGGGCGGGCCGGCGCGGCGGGGCCGCTCGCCGCCGTCGAAACTGCGGGGCGCGCGGTCGGATGAGCCGGAGGGCCGTTTGGGCGGGCCGGATCGCTTGGGAGGACGTGACATGCGCGCCTCCTTAGCACATGCGGCCTGCGCGCAAGGCCCGATCGCGCCCGACGCGATCGGGACCCAGCCGCCGCCCGCCGGCTCACACCGGCGAGGCGTCACCCTCCCAACCCGGCATGGCGTCGAGAAAACCGATCACCTCCTCGATCCGCCCGGCAGCGTCGAGCCGCACCACATCGGTGCCGTGTGCGACGGCCTTCCCGCCGTCGGGCGCCAGCGTCCAGCGGAACCGCACGAAGGGGCCGTGCCCGTCAGGCTGACCATCGAGCGTGAAGGCGTGGCCGGGGAAGCGCGTGCGCGCCGCGTCGATCATGGCGGCGATGCCCTCCGGGCCTTCGCCCTCCATCATCGGGTCCACGTAGCGCGCGGAGGCGGCCCATTCCTGCGCGATGCGGGCCGCGCGTGCGGTGGGATCAGGCTCGTTCCAGGCGGCGAGGTAGGCTTGGGCGGTGTCTTCGGTGCTGCGCATGGCAGGTCTCCCTTGGTTGCGACCGCGCCAACCTGCCCACCCCGCCAGCCCGGCGCGATTACGTCCGAGGTCATGTCGCCCCGGCTCGCCACCGCTATCATCGGCGCATGAGCCAGACCCAATCGAACCCGCCCGCCGGCGACATCATCCGCGACTGGCGCCGCCGCCGCGGCCTGTCGCAGCTCGACCTCGCCGGCGAGGCCGGCATCTCCACCCGCCATCTCAGCTTCGTCGAGACGGGCCGCGCGAGCGCCGGCCGCGCCGTCCTTCACCGCCTCGCGGAATCGCTGGCCATGCCGCTGCGCACGCGCAACACGCTGTTCCTCTCCGCCGGCTTCGCGCCCGCCTTCCCAGAGCGTGACCTGGCCGCGCCCGAGCTCACCGAGGCGCGGCGCGCGATCGACCTGGTGCTGCACGGGCACGCGCCATTCCCGGCTTTAGCCGTAGATCGCCACTGGCACATGCTCGCCGCCAATGCCGCCGTTGCACCGCTGATCACGGGCGTCGCTGCCTCATTGCTCGCCCCACCGGTGAACGTGCTCCGCTTGAGCCTGCACCCGGATGGGCTTGCCCCGCGCATCGACAATCTCGGCGAGTGGCGGGCGCACCTGCTCGAACGTCTGCGCCACCAGTACGCGGAAACCGGCGACCCGGTGCTGGCGCAGCTGCGCGAGGAGCTCGCCGCCTACCCCTTCCGCGCCTCCGCCCGGCCGCCCGAGCCGCTCGCCGGCATCGCGGTTCCCCTGCGCCTGTCCGTCCCCGGCGCGCCTGCGCCGCTCGCCCTGATCTCCACCACCACCATCTTCGCCACGCCGCGCGACGTCACACTCGCCGAAGTCGCACTCGAATGTTTCTACCCGGCCGACGCCGCCACGCGCGCTTGGCTCACAGCGCGCCGTTGACAGCCCGGCCCCAACAACGATAGTCCCCCCGCTCTCGCCGGCCCGGTTCCAACCGTGTCTGAGGAGGGGTGCCCGAGTGGCTAAAGGGGGCGGACTGTAAATCCGCTGGCTACGCCTACGTTGGTTCGAATCCAACCCCCTCCATTTCCGGTGCCGGTCCGGCGAAGGCAAGGCGTGCGGGTGTAGCTCAATGGTAGAGTCCCAGCCTTCCAAGCTGGTTGTGCGGGTTCGATCCCCGTCACCCGCTCCACAGTTTCATGCCGGCGCAGCAATCGCGTCACACGTCAGACCAGCACACGGAACCCCCTGATGGCCAAGGCGAAATTCGAGCGGAACAAGCCGCACTGCAACATCGGCACCATTGGTCACGTGGACCATGGCAAGACGTCGCTGACCGCGGCGATCACCAAGATCCTGGCGAAGTCGGGCGGGGCGACCTTCACCGCCTATGACCAGATCGACAAGGCGCCGGAGGAGCGTGCCCGCGGCATCACGATCTCGACCGCGCATGTCGAGTACGAGACCACGAACCGCCACTACGCCCATGTCGATTGCCCCGGCCACGCCGACTACGTGAAGAACATGATCACGGGCGCCGCGCAGATGGACGGCGCGATCCTGGTGGTCTCCGCAGCCGACGGCCCGATGCCCCAGACGCGCGAGCACATCCTGCTCGCCCGCCAGGTCGGCGTGCCGGCGCTGGTGGTGTTCCTCAACAAGACCGACATGGCCGACCCCGACCTGCTGGAACTGGTCGAGATGGAAGTGCGCGAGCTGCTGAGCAGCTACCAGTACCCGGGCGACGACATCCCGATCATTCATGGCTCGGCGCTGATGGCGCTCGAGGACAAGGACCCCGAGAAGGGCGAGCAGGCGATCCTGAAGCTGATGGAAGCGGTCGACGCCTACATCCCGCAGCCGGTGCGCGCGATGGACCGGCCCTTCCTGATGCCGGTGGAAGACGTGTTCTCCATCTCCGGCCGCGGCACGGTGGTGACCGGGCGCGTCGAGCGCGGCATCATCAAGGTGGGCGAGGAAGTCGAGATCATCGGCCTCAAGACCACGGTAAAGACCGTCGTCACGGGCGTGGAGATGTTCCGCAAGCTGCTCGACTCCGGCCAGGCCGGCGACAACATCGGCGCGCTGCTGCGCGGCACCAAGCGTGAGGATGTGGAGCGCGGGCAGGTCCTGGCCGCCCCGGGCTCGATCACCCCGCACACCAAGTTCAAGGCCGAGGCCTACGTGCTGACGAAGGAGGAGGGCGGCCGCCACACGCCGTTCTTCACCAACTACCGCCCGCAATTCTACTTCCGCACCACCGATGTCACCGGCGTCGTCCAGCTGCCCGAGGGCGTGGAGATGGTGATGCCCGGCGACAACGTGACGATGGATGTCGAGCTGATCGCGCCGATCGCGATGGATGAGGGGCTGCGGTTTGCCATCCGTGAGGGTGGGCGGACCGTCGGCGCCGGTGTTGTCGCGAAGATCGTGGCGTAGGGCTGAAGGCTGGGGGAAAGGAATTTCCCCCAGACCCCCGTTCTTTTATTTTTGGTTCCTTGGTGCTGGTTGGATAACGAGCGCCAAGTGCGGTTCTGAGGTGGTGGCTTCCCCGCCAGCTCTAGGGAATTTTCCTTGGCATCGGTTGCGCGAGCAGCACCGCGCGATCCGACGCACACTGACTCCCCACCAGCACCAATAGTCAAAAATAAAAGAAAGGGGTTTGGGGGAATTCATTCCCCCATGCTGTCGACCAAACCCACCCTCGACATCGCAAGCTCACCGCATTAAAACGCCACCGCCTGCAGGGGCGTAGCTCAATTGGCTAGAGCGCCGGTCTCCAAAACCGGAGGTTGAGAGTTCGAGACCCTCCGCCCCTGCCAGCCTCTCCCTCGACAGGCCCCATCTCTATCGACACATCGGGCGCGCTCCCCTATGTAGCCCGC
Source organism: Plastoroseomonas arctica (assembly GCF_018128965.1). Lineage (GTDB taxonomy): Bacteria > Pseudomonadota > Alphaproteobacteria > Acetobacterales > Acetobacteraceae > Plastoroseomonas > Plastoroseomonas arctica. Next base: position 146,022 of record NZ_JAAEDH010000011.1, on the reverse strand, counting down.
CCCCCCTGAAACCCGCCTGTCACCATCGAGGATGTCCCATTTTGGCCAAGCTCAACCCCGCGCAGTTCATCCGCGAGGTGCGCCAGGAAGTGGCGAAAGTCACCTGGCCGACGCGCAAGGAAACGCTCATCACCACCGGTCTGGTGCTGGCGATGTCCGCGCTCGCGGCGATTTTCTTCCTGGTGGTGGACAAGCTGATCCAGCTCGCATCCCGCGTCATCTTCGGGTTCGGCTGAGAGGAATGCCGAGCATGGCCGAGATGAAGTGGTATGTGGTGCACGTCTATTCGGGCTTCGAGAAGAAGATCGCCGAGCAGATCAAGCAGCAGGCCGTCCAGAAGGGCCTGGCCGAGCAGATCGGTGACATCCTGGTCCCCGCCGAGCAGGTGGTCGAAGTCCGCCGCGGCCAGAAGGTGGATTCCGAGCGCAAGTTCTTCCCCGGCTACGTGCTGGTGAAGATGCAGATGACCGACGACGCCTGGCACCTGGTCAAGGACACCCCCAAGGTCACCGGCTTCCTGGGCGAGAAGAACCGCCCCACGCCCATCCGCGAGGCCGAGGCCCAGCGCATGCTGCAACAGGTGCAGGAAGGCGTGGACAAGCCCAAGCGCCCCGCCATCGTCTTCGAAGTTGGCGAGCAGGTGCGCGTGGCCGACGGCCCGTTCACCAGCTTCAACGGCGTGGTCGAGGAAGTGGACGAGGAGAAGGGGCGCCTCAAGGTCAGCGTCTCGATCTTCGGGCGGTCGACGCCGGTCGAGCTGGAATACGGGCAGGTCGAGAAGCTCTGATCGCCCCATGGCCGTCGTCCCGCACACGATCGACATCGTCGTCGCCGACATGGCGGCCGCTCTGAGTTTCTATCGGGCGCTAGGCCTGAACGTGCCGATGGATGCGGATGACGAGGTTCAGGTGCAGGTCGCGACCCCCGGCGGGGCGACCCTTGGCTTCCTGACGGAAGCGATGATGCGTCAGGCTTATCCGGACTGGGTCAGCCCGGTCGGGCAGCGCGTGACCTTCGCGTGCCGATGCGACAGCGCGGAAGAACTTGACGCGACCTATGCGCGCGTGATCGCGGCGGGCTTCTCCGGTCGCAAAGCACCGTGGGACGCCTTCTGGGGACAGCGATATGCGATGCTGTCCGACCCTGACGGCAACCGGGTGGACCTGTTCGCCGCCATCGAGGAACGGGGGCAGGAGTGACCGGTCACTGACCGAGTGCGGCCCTCAAGCTACGCTGCTCTTGCGCGTCTTGCCCGGCCACCGCGTGGCACAAGACGCGCCACCTCGCGCAGCGCGATGACACCCAGACCCGCCACCAGCACCCACAGCGCCGGGCGCAGGCCGAACTCCCAATCCAGATTCGCCTCCAGCACCAGCACCGCATTCACACCCGTCTTCAGCGCATACCACGCCGCCTCGGAGGCCCCCGTGACCACCGCGGCCGCCACCGCTACCCCCAGCAAGCGCAGCGAGCTCGGAGCACTCCCCTCCGGCGCCACGGCGCGATACAGCATCAGCCACACGAAAAGGCCCATTGTCAGCACCGGCTCGGTGATGTCGCTCTTCGTGTGCAGCATGAAGTGCAGCAGCCCCAGCACCGCCACCGCGAACACCACCTTGTGCAGCCGCCGCCAGGCCCGCCCGCCCATCCGATGCACCCAGCCATCGGTCGAGGTCACCCCCAGCGCCACCAACCCCAGCACCGCCACGAACCCCACCGTCAGGTAGAAGCGCAGCACGATCTCGGACACGCCATGCAGCAGCCGCCAATTCTGGAAGGCGAAATACAGCACCAGATGCAGCAGGGCGTAGCTCAGGGCGAACAGCCCCACCATCCGGCGCAGCTCGACCAGGCGAGGCCAGCGCAGCATCTGCCGCAAGGGCGTGACGAACAGCGATACCAGCAACACCCAGATGGCATACCGCCCGCTCTCATGCATCGCGCCGCGCAAGGGCTCCGGCCCTAGATCCTGCGTATAGGCCAGCCAGGCCAGCGAACCGGCGGGCACCAGCAGTGCAAGGAAAACGATCAGCCGCAGCGGCGAGAAGCCGCCGTTTCGATCGGTCCAAGGCGTGATGGCCCTCAGCGTCGCACCCATGCTCTCCGACATGACCGCGCCAGCGCGCGCCGGCAAGCCATCCTTTCGCGAGATCGTCGTGATCGATTCCATCACAGGGCTCCTGCGTCCGGCGAGGCCGTCTAGCAACGCGGCGCTCTGAGTAGGCTTCGCCGAACATCGGCATGCGTTACGCGGATCGCCGCGACTTCAAGCGCATGGCGTATTTGTCATGGGACCTCCTGACCGGCGGGACGGGAGGCAGCGGAACGGTATTTGCAATCCTCGCACCAACCCATCGCCGGAGACCCCGATGCCGCAGCGCCGCGCCCTGCTCGCCGCCCCCTTCCTCGCCGTCGCGGCCCCGGCGCGTGCGCAATCCTTCCCCGAACGCGGCCTGCGCATGATCATCCCCTTCCCGCCCGGCGGTGCCGCCGATTTCCTCGGCCGCGTCGCCGGCGAGCCTATGGCGCGCGCCCTCGGCCAGCCTGTCGTGGTCGAGAACCGCACCGGCGCCGGCGGCAATATCGGCACGGCGGTTGCGGCGCAGGCGGAACGCGACGGGCACACCCTGCTGCTCAATGGCGTCCCCATTGCCGTCAATCGCTACCTCTTCGCCACGCTGCCCTTCGATGCCGAGCGTGACTTCACCCCGCTCGCCATGCTCGCCATCGTGCCCAACATCATGGTCGTCCCGAATGACATGCCGGTGGCGAGCGTCGCGGAGTTCATCGCCCTCGCCCGCACCCGCCCGATGACCTACGCCTCCATCGGCAACGGCACCTCCCTGCACCTGGCCGGCGCCCAATTCGCCATCGCCTCTGGCCTCGAGCTCACCCACGTCCCCTACCGGGAGACGGGGGCGGCCAACACCGACCTCATGGCCGGCCGGGTGGATGTGATGTTCCAGACCATCTCAGCGGCCGCCGGCCTGGTCCGGGGCGGCCGGATGAAGGCGCTCGCCGTCACCAGCGCCGAGCGCGTTCCCGCCTTCGCCGAGGTGCCCACACTGCGCGAAGCCGGCTTGGACCTCGTCTCGGTCGGCTGGTTCGGCCTCTTCCTCGCCCGCGGCGTCCCCGCGGCCCGTGTCGTCCGCCTGGAAGCCGAAGCCCTGGCCGCCATCCGCGACCCCGCCGTGGCCGCCCGTATCGAAGCCAGCGGCAGCCTGCCCCGCGCGATGCCTGGCGCGGAGTTCGCCACCTTTATCGCGGAGGAGACGCAGCGGCTGGGTGCATTGGTGCGTGCCGCCGGAATTCGTGCGGATTGAAGAAGGCTGGGGAAAGGAATTTCCCCAGACCCCATTCTTTTATTTTTGATTCCTTGGTGCTGGTTGGGTGACCGGCACCAGGTGCGGTTCTGAGGCGCTGGCATTGCGGCCAGCACCCAAGAATTTTCATGGCACCGGCTGCACGGCCACTACCGCGCTGACCAGCGCGCACTGACCTCCCCACCAGCACCCAAAGATAAAAAAGAAAGAATGGGGGTTTGGGGGAAATTCATTTCCCCTATGCTTTCTGCCCCCCTTTACGCGCCCCCCGCATCCAGCCTATACGCCGCCCTCCTGAGAAACGCGGGAGGCTCTGACACGGGCCGCATGCACCGCGGGTCTCTCTGCATTTCAGAGGACTTGCCGCCACATGGCGAAGAAAATCGTCGGCTACATCAAGCTGCAGATCCCCGCGGGCAAGGCGAACCCTTCGCCGCCGGTGGGTCCTGCGCTCGGCCAGCGCGGCCTGAACATCATGCAGTTCGTCAAGGAATTCAACGCGGCGACGCAGCAGATGGAGCCGGGGACTCCGACCCCTGTTGTGATCACCGCCTTCTCCGACCGCACCTTCGTCTTCGTGACGAAGACGCCGCCGAACACCTATTTCCTGCTCAAGGCTGCCAAGCTTGAGAAGGGCAGCACCACGCCGGGCAAGGGCGCCAATGTCGGCCGCGTGACCAAGACGCAGCTGCGCGAAATCGCCAAGACCAAGATGATCCACATGAACGCCAATGACGAGGAAGCCGCCATGCGCATGCTCGCCGGCAGCGCCCGTTCCATGGGCCTCACCGTGGTGGAGGGCTGAGCCATGCCGCAGGGAAAGCGCCTCAAGGCCGTCTACGCCGGTTTCGACCGCGAGAAGTCCTACGCCCTGGATGAGGCGATCCGTCTCGCCAAGACCAATGCCAAGGCCAAGTTCGACGAGACCATCGAGATGACGATGAATCTCGGCATCGACCCGCGCCATGCGGACCAGATGGTCCGCGGCGTCGTCGGCCTGCCCAACGGCACCGGCAAGACCGTGCGCATCGGCGTCTTCGCCCGTGGCGCCAAGGCCGAGGAAGCCAAGGCCGCCGGCGCCGACGTGGTGGGTGCCGATGACCTGGCCGCCCTGGTCCAGGACGGCAAGATCGAGTTCGACCGCTGCATCGCGACGCCCGACATGATGGGTCTCGTCGGCCGCCTGGGTAAGATCCTCGGCCCACGCGGCCTGATGCCGAACCCCAAGCTCGGCACCGTCACGATGGACGTGAAGGGCGCGGTCACCGCCGCCAAGGCCGGCCAGGTCGAGTTCCGCGCCGAGAAGGCGGGCATCGTCCATGCCGGCATCGGCAAGGCGAGCTTCGGCGAGGACCAACTTCTCCAGAACGCCCGCGCCTTCGTCGAGGCCATCCAGCGCAATCGGCCGACCGGCGCCAAGGGCACCTATGTGAAGAAGGCGGCGGTGTCCTCCTCGATGGGCCCGGGCATCCATGTGGACGTCACGTCCCTGAACGCCTCGGCGTAACCGAATTCGCTCGCCCCAAGGGGCGGGCGGGCAGGGCAGGCGGGGCAACCCGTCTTGTCCCGATACCTGTCAGAGACCTCCTGCGGCCCTTGGGCCTTAAAGCGGATCACACCGCGCAAGAGATAGACGGGGTGCCGAACCAGACACCGGCCGGGGCATTGCCCGCGCCCGGTTTGGCTTGGTGTTCCTTCTCGGACAGGCGAACCGGGTGATCCCGCGCAAGCGGAACCACCCTCGTGTGAACCGGCCGGGACCCTTCCACAAGGCTCTGGCCACCTGCGGAGACGATGCGTGGAACGCACCGAAAAGCGCGACTTTGTTGCGTCCCTCGCCGGCGTGTTCGCCGAGACATCCTTCGTGCTCGTGGCCCAGAACAAGGGTCTCACGGTCGCGGATGTGGATAGTCTGCGGCGCAAGATGCGGGCGGCGGGCTGCAGCTACAAGGTTGCGAAGAACCGGCTGGCTTCCCTCGCCCTCGCCGGCACGAGTTTCGAAGGCATCTCCCCATTGCTGAAGGGTCCGACCGCGCTCGCGTGGTCCAAGGACGCCGTGGCCGTGGCGAAGACCGCCCTCGAGTTCGCCAAGACCAACGACAAGTTCGTCGTGCTCGGTGGGGCACTCGGCAAGCAGACCCTGGACGTCGCTGGCGTCAAGGCTCTGGCCGAGCTCCCCTCCCTGGAGACGCTGCGGGCGCAGCTGGTGGGTCTGATCCAGACCCCCGGCACGCGCATCGCGGGCATCCTCCAGGCCCCGGGCGGTCAATTGGCACGCGTGCTGGCCGCTTACGCCAAGAAGGACGAGGCCGCCGCCGAGGCAGCCTGACCAACACCGATCAACCCCGCCCAACCGGGTGGGGTTGCAAACATCAAGCCAAACCCCTAGATCACGGAGCATCCGATCATGGCCGAACTCGCAAAGCTCGTTGAAGAGCTCTCCGCCCTCACCGTTCTTGAGGCCGCTGAGCTTTCGAAACTGTTGGAAGAAAAGTGGGGCGTCTCCGCCGCGGCTCCGGCCGCGGTTGCGGCGGCCCCGGCCGCTGGCGGTGGCGCGGCCGCCGCACCGGTCGAGGAGCAGACGGAGTTTACCGTCACGCTGACCGCGGTCGGCGACAAGAAGATCAACATCATCAAGGAAATCCGCACCATCACCGGTCTCGGGCTGAAGGAAGCCAAGGACCTGGTCGAAGGCGCGCCGAAGGTGGTGAAGGAGGCCGTGTCGAAGGACGAGGCCGCCAAGATCAAGAAGGTGCTCGAGGAGAACGGCGCCCAGGTCGAAGTCAAGTAATCGATCTGAGGCCAGTCCCGGCCGGGCATTCGCTGCCGGCCGGGATGAGATGAGTGAGCAGGACAGGCCGGAATTCCCACGGGAATCCCGGCCCTGTCTGCGTCTTTGGGGGATGGCGGCCCGTCGGCCGCCACCTCATCGGCGCCAGCGAATGCCCGCCGGCCGGGGATGCTCGGGCCGGAGCGACAAGGAAGCTGTATTGGCATGAACGCGATCACCAAATCCTTCACCGGTCAGAAGCGCATCCGCAAGAGCTTTGGTCGGTTGCCGGAAGTGGCGCCGATGCCGAACCTGATCGACGTGCAGCGCGCTTCCTACGAGGTGTTCCTCCAGGCCGAGGTGACGCCCGATGCGCGCACCCAGACCGGCCTGCAGGAAGTGTTCAAGTCGGTCTTCCCGATCGATGATTTCGCCGGCCGTGGCCGCCTGGAGTTCGTCCAGTACGAGTTCGACGAGCCCAAGTATGATGTCGAGGAGTGCATCTCCCGTGGGCTGACCTATGCCGCCCCGCTGAAGGTTCGCCTGCGCCTGATCGTGTGGGACATCGACGAGGACACCGGCAGCCGCACCATCCGCGACATCAAGGAGCAGGATGTCTACATGGGCGATATGCCGCTCATGACCGACAACGGCACCTTCATCATCAACGGCACCGAGCGCGTCATCGTCTCCCAGATGCACCGCAGCCCCGGCGTGTTCTTCGACCACGACAAGGGCAAGACGCACAGCAGCGGCAAGTACCTGTTTGCCGCGCGCGTCATCCCCTATCGCGGCTCCTGGCTCGACTTCGAATTCGACGCCAAGGACATCTGCTACGTGCGCATCGACCGGAAGCGGAAGCTGCCGGCGACGACGCTGCTCTATGCCCTGGAATCCGCCCATATCGAATGCCGCCGCGCCGCCGGCGAGACGATCGAGCCCGGCCAGGTCCGCGGCATGGATGCCGAGGAAATCCTCAGCCATTTCTATGGCCAGGTGCCCTTCACGCGCGGCCCCAAGGGCTGGTCGCGCCCCTTCGATCCGGACAGCTTCCGCGGCGTGAAGCTCGCCGAGCCGCTGGTCGATGCCAAGACCGGCGCGGTCATCGCCGAGAAGGATTCGAAGCTCACCGCGCGGGCCGCGCGCAAGATCGCCGAGGCCGGCACGACCGAAGTGCTGGTGGGCCGCGTCGACCTCATCGGCCGCTATGTCGCCGAGGATCTGGTGAACCCGGAGACGGGCGAGATCTGGGCAGAAGCGGGCGAGGAGCTCGGCGAGAACAAGCTGGTCCTGCTCGAGGACGCCGGCATCGTGCAGGTGCCCACGCTGGCCATCGACCAGTCCGTCGGCCCGTGGATCCGCAACACCCTCGCGGTTGACAAGAATTCCAACCGCGACGAAGCGTTGATGGACATCTACCGCGTCATGCGCCCCGGCGAGCCGCCGACGCCCGACACGGCCGAGACGCTGTTCCGCGGGCTGTTCTTCGACATGGAGCGCTACGACCTCTCCTCGGTCGGCCGCGTGAAGATGAACATGCGCCTGGGCTTCGACGCCGAGGACGTGCCGGACACGCTGCGCACCCTGCGCAAGCAGGACATCATCGCCACAGTGAAGGTGCTGATCGACCTCAAGGATGGCCGCGGCTCGATCGACGACATCGACAATCTCGGCAATCGCCGGGTGCGGTCGGTGGGCGAGCTGATGGAGAACCAGTACCGCGTCGGCCTGCTGCGGATGGAGCGCGCGATCAAGGAGCGGATGGGCTCGGTCGATATCGACACGGTCATGCCGCACGACCTGATCAACGCGAAGCCGGCCGCGGCCGCGGTGCGCGAGTTCTTTGGCTCTTCGCAGCTCAGCCAGTTCATGGACCAGACGAACCCGCTCTCCGAAGTGACGCATAAGCGTCGTCTGTCGGCGCTTGGGCCGGGCGGTCTCACGCGTGAGCGCGCCGGCTTCGAGGTGCGCGACGTGCACCCGACGCATTACGGCCGCATCTGCCCGATCGAGACGCCGGAAGGCCCGAATATCGGCCTGATCAATTCGCTGGCGACCTTCGCGAAGGTGAACAAGTACGGCTTCATCGAGACGCCCTACCGCCTGGTCAAAGACGGCAAGATCGTCGGCGAGCCGCGCTACCTCTCCGCGATGCAGGAAGAGAAGCTGATCGTCGCGCAGGCTGATGCGGAAGTGGATGCCGCCACCGGCCAGTTCCTCTCGGAGCTCGTCTCGGTGCGCCAGGGCGGCGATTTCCGCCTGGTGAAGCCTGAGGATGTGACGGCCATCGACGTCTCGCCGAAGCAGCTCGTCTCGGTCGCCGCGGCGCTGATCCCGTTCCTGGAAAACGATGACGCGAACCGCGCGCTGATGGGCTCCAACATGCAGCGCCAGGCGGTGCCGCTAGTGAAATCCGACGCGCCGCTGGTCGGCACGGGGATGGAAGCCGCCGTCGCGCGGGATTCGGGTGCTACCATCGTGGCGCGGCGCGAAGGCGTGGTGGACAGCATCGACGGCGCGCGCATCGTGGTGCGCGCGACGGGCGATGATGGCGCCACGCGCGGCGTCGACATCTACCGCCTGCGCAAATTCCAGCGCAGCAACCAGAGCACCTGCATCAACCAGCGCCCGCTGGTGAAGGTGGGTGATTCCGTGCGCGCCGGCGAGATCATCGCCGACGGTCCCTCGACGGAGCTCGGCGAGCTGGCGCTGGGCCGCAACGCGCTCTGCGCCTTCATGCCGTGGAATGGCTACAATTTCGAAGACTCCATCCTGATCTCCGAGCGCATCGCGCGAGACGACGTCTTCACCTCGATCCATATCGAGGAGTTCGAGGTCATGGCGCGCGACACCAAGCTCGGCCAGGAGGAGATCACCCGCGACATCCCGAACGTCGGTGAGGAAGCGCTGCGCAACCTCGACGAGGCCGGCATCGTCTATGTCGGCGCCGAGGTGAACCCCGGCGACATCCTCATCGGCAAGGTCACGCCGAAGGGCGAAAGCCCGATGACGCCCGAGGAAAAACTGCTTCGCGCCATCTTCGGCGAAAAGGCCTCCGACGTCCGCGACACTTCGCTCAAGCTGCCGCCGGGTGTCACGGGCACCATCGTCGATGTCCGCGTGTTCAGCCGCCGCGGCGTGGACAAGGATGAGCGCGCGATGGCGATCGATCGCGCCGAAATCGAGCGTCTCGCCAAGGACCGCGACGACGAGAAGGCCATCCAGGAGCGCAGCTTCTACTCGCGCCTGCGCGAGTGCCTGCTGAACAAGAAGGCCTCGGGCGGCTTCAAGCCGATCAAGTCCGGCACGGTCGTCACCGACGAAGTGCTGGACCAGTTCGCCAAGGCCACCTGGCGCCAGATCGGCGTCACCGACGAAGCCTCCATGGCCGAGATCGAATCGGTCCGCCGCGAATTCGATGCCGCCGTCGAAAAGCTGCAGAAGCGCTTCGAGGGCAAGGTCGAGAAGCTGCAGCGCGGCGATGAGCTGCCGCCCGGCGTGATGAAGATGGTCAAGGTCTTCGTCGCGGTGAAGCGCAAGCTGCAGCCCGGCGACAAGATGGCCGGCCGGCACGGCAACAAAGGCGTGGTCAGCCGCGTGGTTCCCATCGAGGACATGCCGTTCCTCGAGGACGGGACCTCGGTCGACCTCGTGCTGAACCCGCTCGGCGTGCCCTCGCGCATGAATGTCGGGCAGATTCTCGAAACCCATCTCGGCTGGGCCTGCGCCAATCTCGGCAAGCAGGTCGGCGAGCTGGTCGAGGAATACCGCCGCGGCGGCCGCATGCGCGATGCGCTGCTGGAGAAGCTGAAGGACATCTACGGCGACGAGATCTACGACAAGGAGATCGCGCCGATGAACGAGGACCAGCTCATCGAGCTGTCCGAGAACCTCAAGAAGGGCATCCCGATCGCAACCCCCGTCTTCGACGGCGCCCGCATGTCGGATATCGAGGGCATGCTGGAGAAGGCCGGGCTCGATAGCTCCGGCCAGGTGGTGCTGGTCGATGGCCGCTCCGGCGAGCCCTTCGAGCGCAAGGTGACGGTGGGCTACATCTACATGCTCAAGCTGCACCACTTGGTGGACGACAAGATCCACGCGCGTTCGATCGGGCCCTACAGCCTCGTCACCCAGCAGCCGCTGGGCGGCAAGGCGCAGTTCGGCGGCCAGCGCTTCGGCGAGATGGAGGTCTGGGCGCTCGAGGCCTATGGCGCCGCCTACACCTTGCAGGAAATGCTGACGGTGAAATCCGACGACGTCTCCGGCCGCACCAAGGTCTACGAGGCGATCGTGCGCGACCAGGACAGCTTCGAGGCCGGCATTCCGGAATCCTTCAACGTGCTCGTGAAGGAACTGAAGTCGCTGGGCCTCAACGTGGACCTGGAAATGCGTCAGCCCTGACCAACCTGATCAGACCAACCCGCGGCGCCCCGAAGCGCCGCGGTTCCCCGCATTCGCCGCCCGACGGGGCGTGCCGGACGGAGTGCATGGCATGAATGAACTGATGAAGATCCTGGGCCAGACCGGCCAGGCGATGACCTTCGACCAGATCAAGATCTCGATCGCCTCGCCGGAGCAGATTCGCTCATGGTCCTATGGCGAGATCAAGAAGCCGGAGACCATCAACTACCGCACCTTCAAGCCCGAGCGCGATGGCCTGTTCTGCGCCCGCATCTTCGGGCCGATCAAGGATTACGAGTGCCTGTGCGGCAAGTACAAGCGCATGAAGTTCCGCGGCATCATCTGCGAGAAGTGCGGCGTGGAAGTTACGCTGGCGAAGGTCCGGCGCGAGCGCATGGGCCATATCGAGCTCGCCTCGCCGGTCGCCCACATCTGGTTCATGAAGTCGCTGCCGAGCCGCGTCGGTCTGATGGTCGATATGTCGCTCAAGGAGCTGGAGAAGGTCCTCTACTTCGAGAGCTACGTGGTTCTCGAGCCCGGCCTCACCGACCTCAAGCTGCACCAGCTGCTCAGCGAGGACCAGTATCAGGCGAAGCTGGACGAGTTCGGCGAGGATGCCTTCTCCACCGGCATCGGTGCGGAAGCGGTCAAGCAGATGCTCACCGGGATCGAGTGCCAGAAGGAAGCGGTGCGCCTGCGCGCCGACCTGAAGGAGACGACGTCCGAGGCCAAGCGCAAGAAGCTGGTCAAGCGCCTGAAGATGCTCGAGGCGTTTGCCGAGGGTGGTGCGAAGCCCGAATGGATGATCCTGGACGTCGTCCCGGTCATCCCGCCCGAGCTGCGTCCGCTGGTCCCTCTCGATGGCGGCCGCTTCGCGACGTCTGACCTCAACGACCTCTATCGCCGCGTCATCAACCGCAACAACCGCCTCAAGCGGCTCATTGAACTGCGCGCGCCGGACATCATCGTGCGCAACGAGAAGCGCATGTTGCAGGAATCCGTCGATGCGCTGTTCGACAATGGCCGTCGCGGCCGGGCGATCACGGGTGCGAACAAGCGCCCGCTGAAGTCGCTCTCCGACATGCTCAAGGGCAAGCAGGGCCGCTTCCGGCAGAACCTGCTCGGCAAGCGCGTGGATTATTCCGGCCGCTCGGTCATCGTGGTCGGGCCGGAGATGAAGCTGCACCAGTGCGGGCTGCCCAAGAAGATGGCGCTCGAACTGTTCAAGCCCTTCATTTACTCCAAGCTGGAAAAATACGGCCACGCGACGACCATCAAGGCCGCCAAGCGCATGGTGGAAAAGGAGCGTCCCGAGGTCTGGGACATCCTAGAGGAAGTGATCCGCGAGCACCCGGTGCTGCTCAACCGCGCACCCACGCTGCACCGCCTGGGCATCCAGGCCTTCGAACCGATCCTGGTCGAGGGCAAGGCCATCCAGCTGCACCCGCTGGTCTGCACTGCCTTCAACGCGGATTTCGACGGTGACCAGATGGCGGTCCACGTGCCGCTGTCGCTCGAAGCCCAGCTCGAAGCGCGCGTGCTGATGATGTCGACCAACAACATCCTCTCGCCCGCCAACGGCAAGCCGATCATCGTCCCCTCGCAGGACATCGTGCTCGGGCTGTACTACCTCAGCCTCGAATCGCCGGAATTCCGCGTGGCCGACGAACAGAAGGCCCCGGCCTTCGCCGATATGGGCGAGGTCGAGCAGTCGCTCGCCAATGGCCACATCACGGTGCACACGAAAATCCGCTTCCGCCTGAAGACGGTGGATGCGGAGGGCAAGCCGGTCACCATCCGCGTCGTCACCACGCCGGGTCGCGCGATGATGGGCGCCCTGCTGCCGCTGCACCCGAATGTTCCCTACAGCCTGGTCAATCGCCAGCTGATCAAGAAGAACATCTCCGACGTGATCGACGCCGTGTACCGCCATTGCGGCCAGAAGGAGAGCGTGATCTTCGCCGACCGGCTCATGGGTCTCGGCTTCCGCCAGGCGGCCAAGGCCGGCATTTCGTTTGGCAAGAACGACATGATGATCCCGGACTCCAAGCCCGCGCTGATCGCCAAGACCAAGGACGAGGTGAAGGAGTTCGAGCAGCAATATCTCGACGGCCTGATCACCGCCGGCGAGCGCTACAACAAGGTCGTCGACGCCTGGTCGCGCTGCACCGAGACCGTGGCCCAGGCGATGATGAAGGAGATCTCCAAGCAGGAGGTCGGCACGCCGACCAACTCCGTGTGGATGATGTCGCATTCCGGTGCGCGTGGCTCGCCGGCCCAGATGCGCCAGCTCGCCGGCATGCGCGGCCTGATGGCCAAGCCCTCGGGCGAGATCATCGAGCAGCCGATCATCCACTGCTTCAAGGAAGGCCTGACCGTGCTGGAGTACTTCAACTCCACCCACGGCGCCCGCAAGGGCCTGGCCGACACCGCGCTGAAGACCGCGAACAGCGGCTACCTCACGCGGCGCCTGGTGGACGTGGCGCAGGATTGCATCATCGTCGACCTCGATTGCGGCACCGAGCGCGGCCTGTCCGTGCGCGCCGCGATGGATGGCGGCGAGGTGGTCTCCTCGCTTTCCGAGCGCATCCTCGGCCGCACCTCGCAGGAAGACGTGATGGACCCCGCGACGGGCGCGCTGCTGCTCCCCCGCGGCACCCTGATCGATGAGCCAGATGCCGAGCGCATCGAAAAGGCGGGCGTGGAGCAGATGAAGATCCGCTCCGTGCTCACCTGCGACGCGCGCGTCGGCGTGTGTGCGATGTGCTACGGGCGCGACCTTGCCCGCGGCACGCCGGTGAACGTCGGCGAGGCGGTGGGCGTCATCGCCGCACAGTCGATCGGCGAGCCGGGCACGCAGCTCACTATGCGCACCTTCCACATCGGTGGCGCCGCGCAGCGCGGCGCCGAGCAATCCGCGGTTGAGGCCACCACCGATGCGACCGTGCGCTTCACCAACCGCCTGATCGTCACCAACAGCCAGGGCGCGACCATCGTCATGTCGCGCAATTGCGAAGTGGCGCTGCTCGACGCGAACGGGCGCGAGCGCGGCCGCTTCCGCGTGCCCTACGGCGCCAAGCTCCTTGTCGAGGACGGCGCCGAAGTGCAGCGTGCCCAGAAGCTGGCCGAATGGGACCCCTTCACCCTGCCGATCATCACCGAGATTGGCGGCAGCGTGGAACACGGTGACCTGCTCGACGGCGTGACGCAGATGGAGCGGTCGGACGAAGTCACCGGCCTCTCCTACAAGGAAGTGGTCGAGTACAAGTCGACCGGCAAGCAGGTCGACCTCCGCCCGCGCCTGATCCTGCGCGACGCGAAGGGCAACGTCCTCAAGCGTGACGGTGGCGGCGACGCCATCTACTTCCTCACGCCCGGCACCATCGTCGGTGTCGAGAACAACGCCATGGTCCATGCCGGCGACGTCATCGCCCGCATGCCGCGTGAATCGTCGAAGACGCGCGACATCACCGGCGGTCTGCCGCGCGTGGCCGAGCTGTTCGAGGCCCGCCGCCCGAAGGATCACGCGATCATCGCCGATGTCGATGGGCGCGTGGAATTCGGCAAGGACTATAAGGCCAAGCGCCGCGTCCTCGTCGTGCCCGAGCAGATCGGCGACGAGCCGCCCGTGCCCCGCGAATACCTGGTGCCGAAGGGCAAGCACGTCTCCGTGCAGGAAGGCGACTACGTCAAGAAGGGCGACCCGCTGGTCGACGGACCCCGCGTGCCGCACGACATTCTGCGCGTGCTCGGCGTGGAGAAGCTGGCCGATTACCTCGTGGATCAGATCCAGGAGGTCTATCGACTGCAGGGCGTCAAGATCAACGACAAGCACATCGAGGTGATCGTTCGCCAGATGCTGCAGAAGGTCGAAGTGCTCGACGCCGGCGACACCACCTACCTGATCGGCGAACAGGTGGACCGCATCGAGTTCGAGATCGAGAACGAGAAGCGGCTGCTCGCCAAGGAACGGCCCGCGGTGGCGGAGCCCGTGCTTCAGGGCATCACCAAGGCGTCGCTGCAGACCACCTCCTTCATCTCGGCCGCCTCCTTCCAGGAGACGACCCGCGTGCTGACTGAGGCCGCGACTGCGGGCAAGGTCGATGTGCTCGGCGGGTTGAAGGAGAATGTGATCGTCGGGCGGTTGATCCCGGCGGGGACGGGCTCGGTGATGAACCGGCTGCGGGCGATTGCCTCGCAGCGCGACAAGGGGCGCCTGCCTGCGGCGCAGCCGGCACTGCCCGCGGCGGAGTAGAAGAAAGCAGCGGGAGAAGGAATTCTCCCGCACCCTCTTCTTTTGTTTTTGGCTATTGGCCCCGCCGGCAAGGCGGGGCCATTCTTCTGAGCGACATCGGCAGCACGAGGATCAATCGAGATGGACGGATCGAACCCAGGCGCCGACACCAAGACCCGCGCGCTCGAAGCGCGCTACGGCGCTGATGCGCTGCCCGCGGCTGGTCCCTGGAACGCCACGCTCGACCTGCTGCTCTCGCATCGCTCCGTCCGCGGCTACCGCACCGACGCGTCTCTGCCCGAAGGCACGCTCGAGACCATGATCGCGGCAGCGCAATCGGCCGCCACCAGCTCCAACCTGCAGACCTGGTCCGTCATCGTCGTCGATGACCCTGTGGTGCGTGCGGAGCTCGCCGAGGTCGCGAACAACCAGAAGCACATCCTGCAGGTGCCATTGTTCATGGTCTTCCTCGCCGACGCCTCGCGCAACGCGCGCATGGCCGAGCAGGAAGGCGTGGAACTCGCCGGGCAGCCCTTCATGGAGACCTTCCTCGTCGCTGCCATCGACGCCGCCCTTGCCGCGCAGAACGCCGTCGTCGCCGCAGAGTCCCTCGGCCTGTCCACCGTCTATATCGGCGCGCTCCGCAACGACCCCGAGCGCGTGGCCAGGCTGCTCAACCTCCCGCCCCAGGTCATGGGCGTCTTCGGCCTTTGCGTCGGCCACGCCCGCGAGGGGGCCGAGGGCGAGGTGAAGCCGCGCCTGCCGCAATCCGTCATCGTGCACCACGGCCGCTACGACAGCGCCAACGAGCAGGCCGAGCGCGCCGACTACGATGCCCGCATGACCGCTTTCACCACGCGCAACGAGATGGCCACCTCGAACTGGACCCAGCGCGTGATCTCGCGCCTCGGCACCTTCAAGGCGCTGTCCGGCCGCGACAAGATGCGCGCCGCGATCGAGGCTCTGGGCTTCCCGCTGCGCTGAGGCACCACGCGGGGGTCGCGCTTGCATCCCCCGCGCCCTCTCCGCTAGGCTCCGCACCGATGACGTCGCACTCCCCCTTCGCTGGGCCTTCCGCCGGGCACCCCGCCCGCGGCGCCGCGCGTCCGCTCCTCCTTCGACTTATCCGCCCCTGAGCCGCCACCCCGGCCGATAGCGCCGGTACGCTCAGGGGTCTTGAGGAACGCGCGCACAGTCATCAGCCAAGGAACACGCCCAATGCCCGTCACCCACCCCAGCTTCGGCACGCTGGACCCCGACCGCATTATCTTCTTCGACACCACGCTGCGCGACGGCGAGCAATCGCCGGGCTTCTCGATGAACCTCGAGGAGAAGCTACGCATGGCCGAGGCCCTGCACGAGCTGGGCGTGGACGTCATCGAAGCCGGCTTCGCCATCGCCTCGCCCGGCGATTTCGAATCCGTCCGCTCCATCGCGCAGCTGTTTGCCAAGGACGGCCCCGTAGTAGCCAGCCTCGGCCGCGCCAATCCCGCGGACATCCTCCGCTCCGCCGAGGCGCTGAAGCCCGCCGCGCGCAAGCGCATCCACATCGTGCTCGCCACCTCGGACCTGCACATGCGCGTCAAGCTGCGCATGACCCGCGACGAGGTCGTGGAGCTGACAACCAGCAGCGTCACCCTCGGCCGCCAGCATTCCGACGACGTCGAATGGTCCGCCGAGGATGGCTCCCGCTCGGACCCCGATTTCCTGTGCCGCTGCGTCGAGGCCGCCATCAAGGCCGGTGCCACCACCATCAACATCCCCGACACCGTCGGCTACTCCATGCCCGCCGATATCGGCGCCATCTTCCGCGACCTGCGCGAGCGCGTACCTGGTGCCGACACGGTCGTCTTCTCCGCCCACAACCACAATGACCTCGGCATGGCTGTGGCCAACACGCTCGCCGCCATCAACGCCGGCGCGCGGCAGATCGAGGCCACGATCAACGGCATCGGCGAACGCGCCGGCAATGCCTCGATCGAGGAAGTCGCGATGGCGCTGCGCACCCGCCACGATGTGCTGCCCTTCAAGAACAGCATCCAGACGCCGCGTATCCTGCGCACCTCAAAACTGCTCGCCACCATCACCGGCTTCGACGTGCAGCCGAACAAGGCCATCGTTGGCCGCAACGCCTTTGCCCATGAATCCGGCATCCACCAGGACGGCGTGCTGAAGGACGCCTCCACCTACGAAATCATGACGCCCGAAAGCGTCGGCTGGACCACAAATTCCCTCGTGCTCGGCAAGCATTCCGGCCGCGCCGCCTTCCGCGACAAGCTCAAGGCGCTGGGCTATGGCGAGATCGGCGACAACCAGCTCAACGACGCCTTCCGCCGCTTCAAGGACATCGCGGACCGCAAGAAGGTCGTCTACGACGAGGACATCGCGGCCCTGGTCGATGACGAGGTCGTCCGCGGCCATGACCGCATCCGCCTGACCGCGCTCTCCGTCTCCACCGGCATGGATGAAAAGCCGAGCGCGACCCTGACGCTCGAAATCGACGGCGAAAGCCGCACCGGGGCCGCACCTGGCGACGGCGCGGTGGACGCGACCTTCAACGCCATCCGCCAGGCCTTCCCGCACGAGATCCAGCTTAAGCTCTTCGCGGTGCAGAGCATCACCGGCGGCACCGACGCGCAGGCCCGCGTGACCGTGCGATTCGAGGAGAACGGCAAGCTGGTCGATGGCCAGGGATCGGACACTTGCACCATCGTGGCGTCGGCGCGCGCCTATGTGCACGCGCTGAACAAGCTGCTGGTGAAGCGGGAACGGACAGAGCCAGAGGCACTGAGCGCCTGACTCTCGCAGCTCAGGCGTGACCTAGCGCGGCGGCGTGGCCTCGGCGGCGGCCCGGGTGCCCACCGTCGTGGGCGTCGGCGGCAGCGGCGTGAGGCTGTTCTGCGGCCCCCAGAAGCGCACCGGAGCCCATTGCACCGGGGGGCCAGGCGTCTGCACCAGCACCCAGCTCTGCCCGGTGCTGGTGTCGTGCATGACGATGGTGGGCGGCGTGCCGATGGCGGCCGTCACCTGGTAGCGCCCGTTCGGCTGCGGCTGCGCCACGGCGAGGCTTGGAAGGCAGAGAAGGGCAAGGGCAAGACAGCGCATCGGGCACCTCCGGTCAGCGAAGCGTGAAGGCTGCCGCAACCGCATTGTTTTGGCCATCCGCTTGACGCGGCGGGCGCGCTCCCCTCCATACCGCCGCATGGCCGCACCTCCGCTTCTGCTCCTCACCGATATTCGCCTCGCCTTCGGCACCACCACGCTGCTGGGCGGTGCCTTGTTGTCGGTTGCACCCGGCGAGCGCCTGGCGCTGATCGGCCGCAACGGGTCGGGCAAATCCACCCTGCTGCGCATCGCCGCGGGTCTCGCGGAGGCCGATTCCGGCACGCGGTTCCTCCAGCCCGGCGCCACGCTGCGCTATTTGCCGCAGGAGCCCGACCTTGCGGGCTATGCCAACGTCCTCGCCTATGTCGAATCCGGCCTCACCGGCGGCGATGACGCGCACCGCGCGCACTACCTCCTCGAAGCCCTGGGCCTGACGGGCGCCGAGCACCCAGACCAGCTCTCCGGCGGCGAGGCCCGCCGCGCCGCCCTCGCCCGCGCGCTCGCCCCCGAGCCCGACATCCTGCTGCTCGACGAGCCCACCAACCACCTCGACCTGCCGGCCATCGAATGGCTGGAATCCGAGCTCGGCCGCCTGCGCAGCGCCATCGTCACCATCAGCCATGACCGGCGCTTTCTCGAACGCCTCTCGCGCGCGATGGTCTGGCTGGACCGCGGCAACACGCTGCGCCTCGAACGCAGCTTCGAACATTTCGAAACCTGGCGCGACGAGATCCTCGCCGTCGAGGAACAGAACGCCCAGAAACTCGCGCGCCAGATCGTGCGCGAGGAGCATTGGCTGCGCTACGGCGTCACCGCGCGGCGCAAGCGGAATGTGAAGCGCCTGGGCGACCTCCAGGCCCTGCGCCAGAAGAAGCGCGAGCGCCAGGGCCCGCAGGGCAATGTCCGCATGGCCGCGAGCGAGGCGGAAGGCTCCGGCAACCTCGTGGCCCTCGCCGAGAACGCCACCAAAACCTACGGCGATCGCACCATCATCCGCGAGGCGAATGCGCGCATCATGCGCGGCGACCGCATCGGCATCGTCGGCCCCAATGGTGCGGGCAAGACCACGCTGCTGAAGATGCTGACCGGCGAGCTGGAACCCGACAGCGGCACCATCCGCCGCGGCACCGCGATCGAGATGGTGACACTCGACCAGAAGCGCGAGGCGCTGCCGCCCGAGACCACGCTCTCCCAGGCGCTCACCGAGGGCCGCGGCGACCAGGTCTTCATCAACGGCCAGCCGCGCCACGTCGTCGGCTACATGAAGGATTTCCTGTTCCTGCCCGAACAGGCGCGCACCGCCGTCTCCGTACTCTCGGGCGGCGAGCGTGGCCGCCTGATGCTCGCCCGCGCCTTCGCCCGCGCCTCCAACCTGCTGGTGCTCGATGAGCCGACCAACGACCTCGACCTCGAAACCCTGGACCTGCTGCAGGAACTGATCGCGGAGTATGGCGGCACCGTGCTGGTGGTGAGCCACGACCGCGATTTCCTCGACCGCACCGTGACCGGCATCCTCGCCTTCGAGGGCGATGGCCGCTGGCAGGATTACGCCGGCGGCTATTCCGACATGGTCGCCCAGCGCGGCCGCGGCGTGCAGGCGCGCGCCGGCGTCGAGGCTGCATCCCGCCCGCGTGGTGCTGCGTCCAGCGCCGCGGCAGCGCCCGCGAAAAAGATGTCCTTCAAGGACAAGCACGCGCTGGAATCGCTACCGGCGCGCATGGAAAAACTCACCGCCGAAATCAAGCTGCTGCGCGAAAAGCTCGCCGATTCCGGGCTGTTCAAGCGCGACCACGCCGCCTTCAAGCGCTTCACCAACGGCCTCGCCTTGCGCGAGTCCGAACTCGCCGCGGCCGAGGAAGAATGGCTGCGCCTCGAAGCCATGCGCGAGGCGGCCGAGGCATGAACGACACGCCGGTCTCGCCCGCCGAAGCCGCCATCCTCGCCTCCGGCCTGTCCTTCACCGCGAAGGAACTGCCCTCGCTCATCCGCGAGGTCTCCCGCGCGCTGCCCGCGACCGAGACCACCGTCGCCACCGCACTCCTAAAGCTGCGGCGGCGCGGCTATGTCGGACGTCTGGCCGACCTCGCCAGCCGCGCCGGCATCGCCTGGGCCCGGCGCGAGGATGTGCGTGCCGCCGCCGACTCCGTCACCAGCATCGATGCCTCCGACGACACGCTGCACGCCGCACTCGACGCCGCCCTGCTGCCGCGCCTGCGCGATGCCGGCCGCACTCCGGACGCCGCACTCGAGGCCATCGCCGCCGAGATCGCCGAGACCGGCGGCGCGCTCACCCCCCCGCGCCTTTACGAACTCGCGCGCGCCGTCGCTGTCGCGCACGCGCACCCGGACCCCGCCCGCTTCGCCACCAACGCGCGCATCGCCGAAGAATCCCGCCGCGCCGAACGCCGCGAGGCCGAGGTCGCGGCCCGCACTTCCAAGCGCGAGGAAATCCGCCGCCTGCGCGCCTGGGAGCAGTCCCTGGTGCCCTTCCAGCCGGTGCCGGACCTGCTCGGCTGCACGGCCAAGGAAGCCCTGCGCTGGATCGCTGCCGGCCTCATCCCCGTCGCGCGCCGCCTGCCCGGCAAATCCGGCGAACGCTGGGAATTCGACCCTGCCGAACTCGCCCCACTCCGCGCCGAAGTGCCGCTGTGGCGCACACGGGACACCACGCCGGCCGCGCCCGTACTCCCGCAGGGCAGGGGGGCGAACGCCGCCATCGCGCGCGTTGCGGCACTCGACCGCTATGCCGCCCATTTCGCCACCGCGCGCGCGCTGATCCGCCGCATCACGCTGGTCACCGGCCCGACCAATTCCGGCAAATCCTACCTCGCCCTGAACCGGCTCGCGGAATCGCAATCCGGCCTGGCGCTGGCGCCGCTGCGCCTGCTCGCCCATGAATTCCGGGAGGCGCTGGCTAGCCGCGGCGTGCAGGCCTCGCTCACCACCGGCGAGGAGCGGCTGCTGGTCCCCGGCAGCAGGCACATCGCCGCCACGGTCGAGATGTGCCCCTTCCGCACCCCCGTCGACGTCGCGATGATCGACGAGGCGCAGATGCTGCACGACCCCGACCGCGGCGCCGCCTGGACCGCCGCCATCATGGGCGCCCCGGCCCGGGAAATCTTCGTCCTCGGCGCCCCGGACTGCATCCCGATGGTCCGCCTCATCGCCGCCCTCTGCGGCGACGCGCTCGACGAGGTGAGCCTCGAACGCAAGGGCCCGCTGATCGCCGCCAAGGCCCCTGTCGGCCTGGGCGACCTGCGGAAGGGCGACGCGCTCATCGCCTTCTCGCGCCGCGAGGTGATGGACCTCCGCGCCGAGCTCATCCGCCGCGGCCGCCGCGTCGCCGTCGTCTATGGCGCGCTGAGCCCCGAGGTCCGCCGCGCCGAGGCCGCGCGCTTCAACAGCGGCGACGCCGATATCCTGGTCGCCACCGACGCCATCGGCATGGGGCTCAACCTCAACATCCGTCGCGTCGTCTTCTCCGCGATGCAGAAATTCGACGGCACCCAGCGCCGCGACCTCAACGTCCAGGAGGTGAAGCAGATCGGCGGCCGCGCCGGGCGCTACGGCCTGCATGAGGAGGGCGTGGTGGCCGTGCTCGCCGGTGCGGGCTCGCCCGAGGCGCTGAAGGCCTTGCTGCTCGGCGCGCACGAAACCCCCGCCGAACTCCGCCCGCTGGTGCAGCCCGACGCCGACATCATCGCCGCCGTCGCCGCCGAGATCGGCTCCACCAGCCTGTTCGGCGTGCTCGCGCGCATCAAGCGCGCGGTGCTGCGCAAGGACGACCCCAACTACCGCCTGGCCGACCTCGAAGCCGCGATGTCGATCGCGACCGCCATCGACGGCGTCACGCGCCTGAGCCTGCTGGAACGCTGGACCTACGCGCTGTGCCCGATCGACCTGCGCGACAATGGCGTGCCCCGCCTCGCACGCTGGGCGCTGGAGCACGGCGCAGGCCGCACCGTCTCCCCGCCCGAGGCCGGCAAGCTGCCGCCGCCCGATCGTGCCAGCGGCGAGGAGCTGCAACGCGGCGAGAAGGTGCAGCGCCGCCTGGTCGCCTGGCGCTGGATGGCGCAGCGGTTTCCTGACGCCTATGCGGAGACGCGGGAGGCGGAGGCGGAGACGGCGCGCCTCAATGCGTGGATCGAGGATGTGCTGCGGCAGCAGCGGCGGAGTTCCCAGAGGGCGTGAAGCTTGGGGGGAATGAATTCCCCCCAAACCCCTCTTCTTTTATTTTTGTCTATTGGTCCAGGCTGCTTAGCTAGCGCGCGCTCACGTAACGCAGTCCGACCTGCCAACCCAAACCAAATATCCAAAAATAAAAGAAAGGGGTTCGGGGAAATTCTTTTCCCCGGCCTTTCTGCATTCTCGCTTCAAACCTCGGACAGATACACATCAATGATGTCGGAGAGCAGCTTCAGCGCATCCGGCTTCGAGCGTTGGAACGCGTTGCGCCCCACGATCGAGCCATTGCCGCCGCCCGCGTGAATGGCGCGTACGTCGTCGAGCAGCGAATCCGCCCCCCGCGACTCGCCACCCGAGAACACTACCAGGCGCCGACCGTTGAAGCAGGCCTGGACGATGTGCGCGATCCGCTTCGCCGCGTCGCCGACCTCGACCGGGTGGCTCGCATAGGTCTTCTTCGCGGCGTCAAGGCTGATCGCCTCCGTCGGCGGCTTCACCTTGATGATGTGCGCCCCCAACAGCGCCGCCATATGCGCCGCATAGGCCGCGATATCGAGCGCGGTCTCGGCCACCTTGTCGAGGTTCGGCCCGCGCGGATAGGACCACACCACCACGGCGAGGCCGGCCGCCTTCGCGTCCTCGGCCATGTCGCGGAGTTCTTCCATCAGGTCGAAGGCGTATTCGCTGCCCGGATAGATGGTAAAGCCGATCGCCGAGCAGCCCAGGCGCAGAGCGTCGGAGACGGAGCCGGTCACCGCCTGGTCCTTGGTGGTGGCCAGCGAGTTGGAACTGTTCACCTTCAGGATGGTCGGGATGCAGCCGGCGAAGGTCGCGGCCCCCGCTTCCAGCGAGCCTAGTGGGGCGGCATAGGCGTTGAGGCCGGCCTCAATGGCGAGCTCGAAATGGTAGTGCGGGTCGTAGGCCGCCGGGTTGGGCGCGAAGCTGCGCGCCGGACCGTGCTCGAAGCCCTGGTCGACCGGAAGGATCACCATGCGCCCGGTGCCGCCCAGGCGGCCGGCATTGAGGATGCGGGCGAGGTTCGCCTTGGTGCCGGGATTGTCGCTCTCGTACCAGGAGAGGATCTTGGCGACGCGGGGGGTGAGCTTCATCGGGGGACAATCCTGTGCATTTGGGCTGCGCGGGCGGATAGCGCAGGCGAGGGTAGGAGTCACGCGCCGGCCCGCGCCGATATAGTGCAATACGCGTGCATCAGGCCGGGTTTCAATCACGGCGAAGTGAGTTTACCGTGCGCAAGCGAAACCGTTAGCGTTCATTTCTGTAGCGATACAGCCGCTTTCGCGCGCTGTTCCCATCAAGGATCAGGAGAGGGTGATGGCTGGCATCTATCTCGATGTGCCCTTCGTGACGCAGTTGGGCTTCGGCCCGAACAACGCGATGAACGACCCGACCGGATGCTGGTACTGCTCCGCCTGCATGCTCGGCTATTATTTCGAGGCCGGGCCGCGGCTCGGCGATCCCTCGCTGTGGACGCCGCAGGGCCACAAGCCGATCACCGACACGACCACGCTGCAGAAGAACGAGAACCTGGTGCAGGTGGCCTACCCCCCGGCGAAGGCCTGGACGATCGACTCCCTCGCGACGCTGCTGCGCGGCTATGGCCCGCAGCTCATCTCCTGGACCAAGACCAATGCAGCCGGTGCAACCTATGGCCATTGCTCCGCGCTGATCGGGGCCGACGACCAGCGCGGCCAGGTGATCATCCATGATCCCGAGAATGCGCCGAACACGCGCCAGACGCTCGCGGTGTTCAATGCCCTGTTCATGTGGAGCATCCCGGACAGCATGCTGCGCAAGAACGTCGCGCAGCACACCCCCCGCGTGAAGCCCACCACCTAGCCCGCGAGCCAGACGCGCAGCGCCGCACGCGCCTGGGGTTTGCCGAGGTTCCAGTCGAACAGGTCGAGCGAAGGCGGGCGTTCGGGCAGGATGTCTGCCCCCACCTCAGCGGCGCAGGAGAGCAGGCCGTCGCTCGGTTCGGCCAGGATGATGCGCTTGATCCCGAAGCGCAGCGCGGCGAGGGCATGGCCGGGATCGGCGCCGCAATCCAGCGCCGCAGGCTCGTGTCCGACCACCATAGCCGCGAACCAGGCCGGGCCGAGAAACCCCGCCGCGGCAGGGGCGGAGAGCAGCAGCACGCCGCGCGGTCCCGCAGCGTCGATCGCCGCGCGCGCCTGCGCTGCGCTGTAGATCGTGACGGCCGGCGGCTGCCTCATTGTTGACCAGTGGTAGTGCGCATGCGAAGGCTTGAACAGGGTTTGGTCAGGGGTCTAAGTGAGCGCGGAGAGGGTGAGCATGGAGGCGGCGGTGGCGCGTCTGGAGGCGGCGGTGGCCGCGCTCGGCGCAGCGATGGCGCGGCCAAGGCCGGCGCCCCCGGCCGTGGCGCCGGCGATGCCCGAGGACATGGTGCCGAAGGCCGAGCTCCTCGCCTTGTCGGCCCGGCTGGACGGCGCGCTCGTCGCCCTGCATGCCGCCCTGATGCCCGAACCCGCCCTGGTCGGCGAGGAGGAGTAGCCCTTGGCGCAGGTCACCGTCCGCATCGGCGGATACAGCCATCCGGTCGCCTGCCAGGACGGCCAGGAACAGCACCTGGTGAGCATGGCGGCCGAGGTCGACCGGCGCATCGCGGCACTCAAGGCCATGGGGCTACAGCTGGGCGAGACGCGCATGCTGGTGCTCGCCGCTCTGCAGCTGGCCGACGAGGCGTCCGACCTGCGCGAGGAGATCGGCGCCCTGAAGTCGGCGCCGCCATCCACGGCCTTGCCCGAGGATGATGCGATGGCTGGGCGCCTGGTCGCGGTCGCCGAGCGGATCGAGGCCATTGCGGGCGAGCTTGCGGCGCCCTAGGTAGGGGATGCGGGGCTGCCCGGTGCGTCAGGCAAGTAACCCCCAGGGCCAATAAGCATCTCCCGGGAACTGGCGCTGGTCGGATCCTGGTCCGATTATCTGGTGCCCACCTGCATTAGCAGGCCTTGGGAGGGTTCGAGACCAACGGCCATGGTGGCTCCGCACTTTCTTCAACTCGACGCCGCCAAGCGCGCCGCGCGCAACGCCGCGCGTGCAGCGCGTTTGGGCAATCCGCTCGCCGCCGGGCGCGCGCTTGCGGATCATGTGCTGGCCGCGGGGCTGGTGCCGCCCGGTGCTTGCGTGGCCGGCATCTGGCCCCTGCCAGGAGAAGTCGACTTGCGCCCGTTGATGGATGCCCTTCTCGCGCGCGGCCACGCTCTGGCGCTGCCCTTCACGCCGGCCCGCGGGCTACCGCTCGAATTCCGCGCCTGGGCGCTTGGCGACGCGCTAGCCGACGGGCCGATGGGCACGCGCTACCCTTCGCACGGAGTGGTGGTGGTGCCGGACGTGGTGCTGGTGCCGCTGCTCGCCTTCGACCGCGCCGGTGGCCGACTCGGCTATGGCGGCGGCTATTACGACCGCACCCTGGCGGGGTTGCCGGATGCGCATGCCATTGGCGTCGCCTTTGCCAGCCAGGAGATGCCCGAGGTGCCGATGGGGCCGCATGATTGGCGCCTGCCGGTGGTGGCGACGGAGGCGGGCGTCATCCGCTGCGGGACCGGCGCTTGAAGATCCTGTTCCTCGGCGACATCGTCGGCCGGGCCGGGCGCGACGCGGTGGAGGCGGAACTGCCCAACCTCCGCGCGCGCCTCGCGCTCGACCTCATCGTGGTGAATGCGGAGAACGCCTCGCACGGTTTTGGGCTCGCGCCCGAGATGGCGCGCGCGCTCTTTGCGGCCGGCGCGGATGTGCTGACGCTCGGCAACCACGCCTTCGACCGCAAGGAGATCATCCCCTTCATCGGCGAGGAGAAGCGCCTGCTGCGGCCGCTCAACTACGCGCCGGGCACCCCGGGCAAAGGGAGCGTGATCGTCGACCTTCCGGGAGGGCGCCGAGCGCTCGTGCTGCAGGCGATGGGGCGGCTTTTCATGGAGCCGCTCGACGACCCGTTCCGTGCCATCCAGGCGGAGGTGCAGAAGCACCCGATGGGGTCTGCGGTGCAGGCCATCATCATCGACATCCACGCCGAGGCGACCTCCGAGAAGCAGGCGATGGCGCATTCCTTCGATGGGCTCGCGAGCCTGGTCATCGGCACTCACACCCATGTGCCCAGCGCGGATGACCGCCTCCTTGCCGGTGGCACCGCCTTCCAGTCCGATGCGGGGATGTGCGGCGACTACGACAGCGTGATCGGCATGCAGAAGGGCGCCGCGAGCCTGCGCTTCTGGCGCAAGGTACCCTCCGAGCGCCTGGCGCCGGCCGAGGGTCCAGCCACCATCTGCGGGCTGTTCGTGGAAACCGATGACGCGACGGGCCTGGCGCTGCGCGTTGCGCCGCTCAGGCTGGGCGGGAGCCTCCGGCCAGCGATGCCGTAGCTTCGCTCAGGCCTTCTTCTCATGCTCCGAAAGCAGGGCGCGCAGCCGCTGGATCTCCTCCTGCAGCGCCTCGACGCTCGGCGGCTCGCCGCGGGCCTCGCTGCGCGCGAACGGCGTGAACAGCGACATGGCGCGCTCCATCATTGCCATGTTCTGCTTGCCGAGCTCTTCGAGGCCGCCGATGCCGGGTGCGAAGGGGATCAACCCGCCGATGGTGCGTTCCATGGCGGTCTTCATCTGCTCCTGCTGGCGCGAGAAGCCCTCCATCGCGAATTCCAGGTAGCGCGGCACCAGGCCCTGCATGTTGTCCCCGTAGAAGCCGATCAGCTGGCGCAGGAACGGCGTGGGCAGCAGGTTGTGGCCCTTGCTCTCTTCCTCGACGATGATCTGCGTCAGGACCGAGCGGGTGATGTCGTCGCCCGACTTCGCGTCATAGACCACGAAGTCGCGGCCGATCCGCACCATTTTCGCAAGGTCCTCGAGCGTGACATAGGACGAGCTCTCGGTGTTGTAGAGACGGCGATTGGCGTATTTCTTGACGACAACCGGTGGCTGGGGCGCGGCCCCGGGGTCGGCACGCTCGGCTGTGTTCTGCGCCATGGTCGCGGTCCCGTTTCACTCGTGGCGCCAATACTAGCAGGGTTTGCTGCGGTGCGAAGGCGGTTTCCTCCCCTGGTGTTGTTTCCCCGCCGCGCTACTTTAGACCCGTGAGGAACGCCACAAGGACGCCGCCCGGGAATGCCATCTCACCCCACGCCCACGCTCGACCAGCTGGCGAAGGACTGGATTGCGCTGTGGCAGAGCGAAGTCCAGGCGCTTGTCGCCGACCCGGCGCTGGCCTCGCGCATGGCGATGCTGCTCGGCGCGGCGCGCCCTGATGCTGCGCCGGGGGCCGCGCCCGCTGCCGTTCCACCTGGGCCTGAGCACGATGCGGGCCATGGCGGCGACGCTGTCGCTGCCGCAGGGCGAGCGCGCGAAGCAGCCCTGCTGGAGCGCATCGCCGCCCTGGAACAGCGCCTGGCCGCTCTCGAAGTCCGGACAGGCGGAGGCGAAGCGCATCGCCCAGGCGCTCTCGGCGACCGGACAGCCGCCTGAGGCTCTGGCCGCCGCGGTGCGGCGGCGGCTGGTCGCCGAACACGGCGCGCTGCTCGCCGGTATCCGCGCCTATCGTGCCGCCGAGATCCCGGCCGCGCTCGAGCCCATGCCCTGCTTATGGCACGCGGGAAGCAGCCGGGTAACGGATTACGTAGGCGCCGGGCCGACGGCGCTGTTCGTGCCCTCCCTGATCAACCGCGCGCACATCCTCGACCTAGCCCCCGGGCAGTCGATGCTGCGCCACCTGGCAGGGCAGGGGATGCGGCCCCTGCTGCTCGACTGGGGCGTGCCGGGCGACGCCGAGCGGGGCTTCACCCTCACCGATTATACGCTGCGCCTAGCCGCGGCGCTCGAGGCGCTGCCCGGACCGGTCGTGCTGGTCGGCTACTGCATGGGCGGGCTGATCGCCCTCGCCGCCGCGCAGCACCGGCCCGAGCGCGTCGCGGCGCTCGCGCTGCTGGCCACGCCTTGGGATTTCGCCGCCACCCTCGCCGCGGGCCAGGCGACGGCACGGTTGCTGGCGCTGCTTGAGCCCATCCTCGCGCTGGAGGATGTGTTGCCGGTCGACGCCATCCAGCTGCTGTTCGCTGTCAACGAGCCGTTCGGCGTGGGCGAGAAGTACCGCGCCTTCGCAGGGCTCGACCCCCGGACGCCGCGCGCGGCAGCCTTTGTGGCAATGGAGGACTGGCTGAATGACGGTGTACCGCTTGCGGCCGCGGTCGCGCGCGAATGCCTGGGCGGGTGGTATGGCGAGAACACGCCGATGCGCGGCCTGTGGCGCGTGGCCGGGCAGGCGGTGCGGCCGCAGGATTGGCGCGGCCCCGCCTTCCTCGCCATTCCCCACCGCGACCGCATCGTTCCCCCCGCCTCGGCCCTGGCGCTGGCCTCCCTGATGCCGGGCGCGACGGTGCATGAGGCCGCCGCAGGCCATGTCGGGATGGTCGCCGGGACCAAGGCCGAGGCGGCGCTGTGGACCCCCCTCGCCGAATGGATCGCTGGCCTGCATCCGCTGCCCTTGTGAGTGGTGGGGGCAAAGGCCCACACTCAGGGCAACCAAAGGGAGAATAACCAGTCATGTCCGACATCGTCATCGCCTCCGCGGCCCGTACCCCGGTGGGCAGCTTCAACGGCGCCTTCGCCTCCGTGCCCGCCCATGCGCTCGGCACCATCGCCATCAAGGCCGCGCTCGAGCGCGCCGGCGTCGAGGGCGCCGAGGTGGACGAGGTGATCCTCGGCCAGATCCTCACTGCCGCCTCCGGCCAGAACCCCGCGCGCCAAGCGAGCGTGAATGCCGGCATCCCTGTCGAGCACACCGCCTTCGGCATCAACCAGCTCTGCGGCTCCGGCCTGCGCGCCGTGGCCCTGGCGGCCCAGCAGATCGCCTCGGGCGACGCGAAGATCATGGTCGCGGGCGGGCAGGAGAGCATGACCCAGGCGCCGCACGCCCAGCAGCTCCGCTCGGGCCAGAAGATGGGCGACCTGCAGCTGGTCGACACCATGCTGCGCGACGGCCTGCTGGACGCCTTCCACGGCTATCACATGGGCAACACGGCCGAGAACGTGGCCCAGAAATTCCAGATCACCCGCGAGCAGCAGGACGAGTTCGCCTTAAACAGCCAGCGCAAGGCCGGCGAGGCCATGAAGTCCGGCCGCTTCGGCGAGGAGATCGTCCCGGTCACCGTCAAGGGCCGCAAGGGCGACGTGGTTGTCTCCGCCGACGAGTACCCGAAGCCCGAGACCACCATGGAAGTGCTGCAGAAGCTGCGCGCCGCCTTCTCCAAGGACGGCTCGGTGACCGCCGGCAACGCCTCGGGCATCAATGACGGCGCGGCCGCGCTGGTGGTGATGAGCGGCGAGGAGGCGAAGCGCCGGGGCATCAACCCGATGGCGCGCATCGTCTCCTGGGCGACGGCCGGCGTCGATCCCTCCATCATGGGCACCGGGCCCATCCCGGCCTCGCGCAAGGCCCTGGCCAAGGCGGGCTGGACCATCGACGACCTCGACCTCATCGAGGCGAACGAGGCCTTCGCCGCCCAGGCGCTGGCGGTGAACAAGGACCTCGGCTGGGATACCTCGAAGGTCAACGTGAATGGCGGCGCCATCGCGCTCGGGCACCCGATCGGGGCATCGGGCGCGCGGGTGCTGACCACGCTGCTGTTCGAGATGCAGAAGCGCGGTGCGAAGAAGGGCTTGGCCACGCTGTGCATCGGCGGCGGCATGGGCGTGGCGATGTGCCTGGAGCGCGACTGAAGCAAGGCAAGGCCAGGGGGCGCTGCCCCCTGGACCCCCGCCAGGATCGTGTCGATCCTGGACCTCCATCTGTTGGTTCTTAGGTTGGTGAGGGAGTCTCGCCGGAGGCGAGCAGGGTTGGCGAGGTGGCGCGTGGAACCCGGTGATCAGGCGAACTTCCTCGACGCGCCCCCTCCCCCAGCCGGCGCTGCAAGCAAGTCGCACCCCTCCTCAAGCCCAGGGCCAAAACACGCAGGGGTCCGGGGATCGGCGCGATCACCGGCGGGGGTTTGGGGGCAGCGCCCCCAAGCTTGCTTCCCGTCCGTGCGCGCCTAGAACCGCTGCAGCGGCACGCGGCTCGCCAGCACCGCGCCTGCCACCGTAAATGCCGAGGCTGTGTAGAACAGGGCGCTGAAGGCGCCGACCAGTGCGTGCCGCAGGGCCAGCGCGTCCGCCGGCGCCAGGCTCGTGACGATGCCGGGGACGGCGATCACGCGGGCGAACATCGCCGCAACCTCGCCCCCGGCGAGGGCCAGGCCGCCGAACAGCACTGCGCCAAGTATGGCCGTGCCCGTCGCCGCGCCGAGGTTGCGCGAGAACTGCACCGATGCCGCCGCGGCACCGAGGCGCGCGGGGCCGGCCGCCACCTGCACCGTCGTCTGCCCGACCGGGAAGGAGGTGCCGAAGCCGGTCGCGGTCAGCCCGAGCAGGATCGGCATCAGCCAGATCGGCGCGAATTCCGCGACGGTCCCGATCACCACCAGCATGGTCGCCGCGACGCTGAGCCCGATCCGCGGCCACAGCATGCCGCGCCCGGTGCGCAGCATCAGCCGGCCCGAGATGACCGCGCCGAGCGCCCCGCCGACCGAGAGCGGCAGCAGCACCAGCCCGGCCTGGCCGGGCGACAGCCCGCGCACCGCCTGCAGGAAGATCGGCAGGAAGGCAATCGACCCGATCATCGCGCCATAGACGCAGGCGCCCATCAGGTTGCTCCGCCAAATCCGAGGGCTCGGCCAGCAGCGAGATCGGCAGCAGGGGGTCGGTGACGCGCTTTTCCCAGGCGACCAGCGCGACAAGCGCCGCGACGGCGATCGCGCCGAGGCCGGCAACCAATGGCAGCAGCGCCGCATCCATCCGGCGTCCCTGGTCAAGCGCGATCAGCGCCGAGGCCACCGCCAGGATGAACAGGCCCAGGCCCAGCCAGTCGAAGCGCAGCGCGCCCTGCCGCGACGAGGGCACGCGCGCGAGGCGCAGCGCCATCACGCCGGCGAGCACCGCCAGCGGGGGTGCGATGAGGAAGATCGACCGCCAGCCGAAATGCTGCGTCAGGTATCCACCGCCCACAGGGCCGAAGGCCGCGGCGGAGGCAAAAATCGCCGCGATATGGCCCTGGAACCGTCCGCGTTCGCGCGGCGGCAGCGACTCACCGATGATGGCCATCGCCAGCGTGAGCAGCCCGCCGCCGCCGATCCCCTGCAGCACGCGCCCGGCAATCAGCACCGGCAGCGTGGGCGCGATGGCATTCACCAGGCACCCCGCGAGGTTCATGCCAAGCGCGAGGTAGAGGATGTTGCGCCGCCCATAGGCATCGCCGAGCTGTCCGAACACTGGCGCTGCGCAGGTGCCGGCCACCAGGTAGGCGACCACCACCCAGGACACCCGCTCGACGGCGTTGAACTCGGCCGCGATGGCGGGCAGCGCCGTGGAGGTCACCGTCTGGTCCACCGCGGCGAGGAAGATCGCCAGCGCGATCGCGGGGAAGCCCCTCAGGAAGGCGTGGCGGCGCGCCTCGACGGCATCGGGGTCGGTGGGGAAGCTGTCCATGTTCCGCTCACTTGGGACCGGGGCACACCGCGTCCACCCGCGGCGCCCGCTAAACGACCGCGCGCAGGATGAGCGCGGTCCAGTACAGGAACACCGCCACCGGCAGCCCCCAGCGCACGAAGCCGCCGATTTCCGCGAACATTCCGGGCGCGCGCCTGGCGAATACGAAGTCCTTGTTGAGCAGGAACATGTTCAGGAACAGCACACTCACGATATAGAGATAACCGGTCGAAATGATCCGCGCGATAGGCGTGCCGGTGCTCATCGAGCCTGGAAAGTTCGATTCGAAGGTGAAGCTCAGCGCCACGAGCGCGAGCAGCGTGGTGAAGGCCAGCGCCCCCTTGGGCGCCAGCGGCATCGTCTGGTCGGTCGACCACAGGATGACCAGCGTGCTCGACATCAGCGTCAGGAACGGCAGGAAGATGCGGATGAGGTACTGCGTGTAGAGCCGCTGGGCCTCGATGGTGAAGGTGAGCCGGCTGTGCGGCGCGCCGTTCCACCCGGCATAGGCGGCGTTGCGCACGTCGAGCCGCCGTATGGTCCATAAAGGTGTCTGCAAGCGCGCCGCGAAGGCGGAATGCGCCGCGTCCGCGGCGGTGTGCACCAGCAGCACCTCGCGCGCACCATGCCGGTTGGAGGTCAGGATGATGTCGAGCGCCTGTGCGTCGAACGGGAAGGAGGACATGTCGATCGCGACGCGGAAGCTCGCATCCAGCCGGCGCACCAACGTCACCGCGCCGCTGGAATCGATGGTCAGCCCGGTCTGGTCCTGGCGTGCCGCGCCGGAGAGGTTCTCGACGTCCACGGCCGGCTGCCACATGCGCCGCAGCTGGGCGATCGCCGCCTCGCCGAAGAAGTTCTTCTGGGCCTGCGCCTCGCGCACGCGGTCGAAGGCCTGGCGCCCGTCCTGCCAGCGATAGGTGAGCTCGATGCGCGCGGCCATCAGCCCGGCGGTCTCCTGCACCTGGCTGATGTCGATGACGCGGATGGCGGTCGCGACGCGGATCGGCAGCGCCTCGTCGCGCGGCAGGCCGGTCACCTCCTGCGCATGGGCGGCGCCGCCCAGCAGCAGCAGCGCGAGGCAGAGTGCGAGGCGGATCACGTCGCGTCGCCCGCGAGGGCCGGACCCGCCGCGCGGGCCGCACCCGCCGCGCGGGCGGCGCGCCGGCCCTGCACCGCGCGGATTAGCCGGTCGAGTGCGGCCGCCGTACCGGGCTTGGGCAGGACCAAGGCCTTGTCGGCATCCAACTCCTCGACCGCCTCGGCCAGGATCGCGACAGGGCGCAGCAGCAGCCCGCGGAACAGCAGCAGGATGATGCCAATGATGCCGATCTCCGCGATCATCGCGCCTGCGATCGCGGCAACGGCCAGTCGGCGCAGCGTGCGCTGGTCGGCCGCGAGCGACTTCGCCGCCACGATGACGCCGATCTCGGCGCCACTGTAGTCGAGCAGGGGGATGATCACCGCGCCGTAGGGCACGCCGCCGAGCTCGGGAAAGGAGAAGGTCGGCTCCTTCACCAACGTGATCCCGCGCGCCTCCTGCAGGCGCCCCATCAGCGGCCAGTCCGTGCTGCTGTCGCCGCGCAGGCCGCCGAGCAGGCGTGCCGCGGCGTTGGATGCGGCCGGCATCAGCCGCGCGTCGATCAGCGTGGCGAAATCGGCGTTGGTCCGTGCCCGGAGCGCCTCCAGCAGCGGCTGCAATTCGACGCCGAACTCGACGCTGCCGAGCACCGTCGCACCACCCACCGGTGCCGCGCCGCGGACGCGAACGCCGGAGGCGCCGATCTCGACGCCCATCTGCGCCTGGTTGCTGCCATGCGCGGCAACGATGATCTGGCGATTGCGGGTGAAGTCGTCGCCGGCCTCGCGCGAGTGGAAGCGATGCAGGACCGTGTTGCTCGCGGCGGCATTCACCTGTGCATTGGTCAGCCCATAGCGGCTGTGCAGCGCGGTGTAGGACCCACCGAGCAACGCAATGATGGCGTGGCGATCATTGGCGGCCAGCGCGTCGCGAACGGGGGGCATCTGGGCCACCAGCTCCGCGCGCGCGGCGAGGTCGCGGGCGGTGCCGGCGATCTCCTCGTCGACCTGCGTCGCGAGGCCACGCAGCGACTCCTCCGCGTCGCGCGTGAGGCTCGCGGCGAGTTGGGTGTAGAGGAAGCCGGCGAAGGCGGCGACGACGACGGAGGTGCCGAGGATTGCGGCCAGGATGACGCGGATTTTCAAGACGAGGTCCTTGGCGCACGCGGGCGCCGGCTCAGGGGAAGCAGGAGAGAGCGATACGGGCGCGCGGTGCGCTTGGGGTCACAGGGCGCCGACGCGCCCCATTTCCAGGAATTTTTCGCGTCGCCGCGCGCGCAGCGTCGCGCCGTCGAGGGCGGCGAGCGGCTCCAGCACCTCCTCGATGCGGACACCGACGGATGCGATGATCGCGGGCGCGTCGCGATGCGCGCCGCCCAGCGGCTCGGCGATCACGGCATCGATGATGGCCAGGCGCTTGAGGTCCTCGCCGGTCAGCCGCAGCGCCTCGGCCGCGACCGAGGCCTGCGCGGCGTCGCGCCAGAGGATCGAGGCGCAGCCCTCCGGCGAGATGACCGAATAGATCGCGTGCTCGAGCATCAGCACCCGGTCGGCGGCGGCCAGCG
Organism: Plastoroseomonas arctica; assembly: GCF_018128965.1. GTDB lineage: Bacteria > Pseudomonadota > Alphaproteobacteria > Acetobacterales > Acetobacteraceae > Plastoroseomonas > Plastoroseomonas arctica. The sequence goes on along the minus strand of NZ_JAAEDH010000011.1, from coordinate 111,811 downwards.
CGATCGCCCCGCCCGAACCGCCTTCGCCAATGATGGTGGCGATGAAGGGCACCGGTGCGTCGAGCCCGGCTTCGATCGAGCGGGCGATGGCTTCGGCCTGGCCGCGTGCCTCGGCGTCGATCCCGGGGAAGGCGCCGGCTGTGTCCACGAAGGACAAGATGGGCAGGCCGAAGCGGCCGGCGAGCTCCATGAGGCGGCGCGCCTTGCGGTAGCCCTCAGGACGCGCCATGCCGAAATTATGCTTCACGCGGCTTTCCGTGTCGTCGCCGCGCTCGGTGCCCAGGACCATCACCGCGCGGCCGTGAAAGCGCCCCATGCCACCCAGGACCGCCGCGTCATCGGCGAAGGCGCGGTCGCCGGCGAGCGGGACAAAACCCTCGATCAGGCCGGCGATGTAGTCCGAGGCGTGCGGGCGTTCGGGGTGGCGGGCGACCTGGGCCTTCTGCCAGGGCGTGAGCTTCGCGTAGGTGGCCTGGAGCAGCTTGTGCGCCTTGTCGCGCAGCCGCCCTACCTCCTCGGCGACATCGATGCCGCCGGCGTCGGTGGTGCGACGCAGCTCCTCGATCTTGCCTTCGAGCTCGGCGATGGGTTTTTCGAAATCGAGGAAGTGGCGCATGGCGGGGAGGGGTTAGCGGAAATCGGCGGCGGGCGTAAGGCCGCGGCGCGTCACGCCAGGGGATGGTGCTCGCGGACCAGGGCGCGCAGCCGCTCCTCCAGCACGTGGGTGTAGATCTGCGTCGTCGCGATATCCGCGTGGCCGAGCAGGATCTGCAGCGACCGCAGGTCGGCCCCCCGGCCGAGCAGGTGGGAGGCGAAGGAATGGCGCAGCACATGCGGGCTGACGCGGGCGGGCTCGATGCCTGCCACCAGCGCCGCCTCCTTCAACAGCAGCCCGAGTCCCTGGCGGGTGAGGTGCCCGGTGGCGCCGCGCGCGGGAAACAGGAAGCGCTGCGCCTTATCGCGCGGTGGCTTGGCGCCCTTGCGTGGCGCGGTCTTTCCAGCGTGGGCTGCGAAGGCGAGCGCACGGGCACGCGCCGAGACCGGCACCAGCCTCTCCTTGCCGCCCTTGCCGCGCACGGCGATCAGCGGCGCCTCGCCGGCACCAGGGCGGAGCGCGGTGACCGGCAGCCCCACCAGCTCAGAGGCGCGAAGGCCCGAGCAATACAGCAGCTCGACCGCCGCGGCCGCGACCGGGCCGCGTCCGGCGGGCAGGCTCGCGGCCGCCTCGATCAGGCGCACGACCTCGGCCTCGGCCAGCGGACGCGGCAGCAGTCGGGGCAGGCGGGGAGCGTCGAGCAGTTCGGTGGGGTCGTCCGCGCGCACCCCTTCGCGGGCGAGGAATTGGTGGAACTGCCGCAGCGTGGATAGCCGCCGGGCGGCGGTACGGGCGGCGAGTCCCTGTGCATCCAGCGTTGCGAGATAGGCGCTCAGCGTCGCGGCGTCGGCGCCATGTACCGGGTGCCCGGCCTGCGCCGCGAATCGGGCGAAATCCGCGAGATCGGCCGTGTAGGCGGAGAGCGTGTTGCGCGCGGCGCCACGCTCGGCCGCGAGCATTTCGAGGAAGGCCTCGGCGTGGCGCATCGACCTACCAATCTCCGGCCCGCAAGGCGGGCCGCGAGCCCGAATGGGCGAAGGCCGCTAATGCGGCGAGCCAAGCGCGCGGAGCGCGCGCCCGGCGCCTGAGGGCACAGAAATTCCTGTTGAAGTCATCGGTCATTCTTCATGACCGCTGACTTCAACGGGTTTGGAAGCGATCATTGGGTAGGACGCGCTCGACCGGCCGCGGCTCGACCGAAGGCGGGAAGGCGCCGATCGCCAGGACACCGACGACGGCCACGGCGAGCACCAGCAGCACGATCAGCACGAAGGGGCTGCGCAACATGAACCTCCCGGCGCGGCGGCAAGGCTCCCGCTCGCGCGGCGTTGTGCTAGCTTGCGAGACCGTGTCGCGCAACCTCGCCCTTGAACTGCTGTCGGACGCCGTTCCGCTGCCCGAACCAACCGGTGCCGCCCTCGGCGCGACCGCCACGCGCGCCGTGGTGCTCGTGGGCATGCCCGGCGCGGGGAAATCCGCCATCGGGCGACGCCTCGCGCATCGCCTCGGCCTGCCGTTCCGCGACGCCGATACCGAGATCGAGGCCGCCGCGGGCATGCCGATCACGGAAATCTTCGCCCGCTACGGCGAGCAGCATTTCCGCGACGGTGAGCGGCGCGTCATCGCGCGGCTGCTTTCCGGCCCGCCCATCGTGCTCGCGACCGGCGGCGGTGCCTATGCCGATGCGCGCACGCGTAAGGCGGTACGAACCTCCGGCGCCATCGCCCTGTGGCTGCGCTGCCGCCTTCCGGTCCTGATGCGCCGTGTTGCCGGGCGCGAGCACCGGCCGATGTTCCTCAACGCCGACCCGGCCGAGGTGCTCGAGCGCCTCATGGCCGCCCGCCACCCCCTCTATGCCGAGGCCGACATCATCGTGGATTGCTCCGAGGAAAGCCCTGACCAGACCACCCGCCGGGTTGCAGACGCGCTGGCCGGCTGGGTGCCCGAACGCCGCCTGCCGGTCGCCCTTGGCGAGCGCGGCTACGACATCCTGGTGGGACCCGGCCTGCTCGCCCGCGCCGGCGCGCTGATCGCTCCGGCGATCCCTGCCAGGCGCTGCGTCATCGTCACCGACGCGACGGTCGCCGGCGTGCACCTGCCGGCGCTGCGGGCCGGGCTGGCGGCCGCGGGGATCACGGTGCTCGCGGAGATCGCTGTGCCGGCGGGAGAGGCGTCCAAGTCGATGGGCGTGCTCGAGGGCCTGCTGGAGCAGATGCTCGCGGCCGGGGTGGACCGGCGGTGTGCGGTGGTGGCCCTCGGTGGCGGGGTGGTCGGCGACCTCGCGGGTTTCGCCGCCGCCGTGGCGCTGCGCGGGCTGCCCTTCGTCCAGGTGCCGACCACGCTCCTGGCGCAGGTGGACAGCTCCGTCGGCGGCAAGACCGGGGTGAACCTCGCGGCCGGGAAGAACCTCGCCGGCGCCTTCCACCAGCCGCGGATCGTGCTGGCCGATACGCGCGCGCTCACCACCCTGCCGTCGCGCGAACTGCGCGCGGGCTATGCCGAGGTCGCCAAGCACGGGCTGCTGCAGGGCGCGCTGTGGAGCTGGTGCGAGGCCGAGGGCGCCCGCGTCATCGCCGGCGACCAGGCCGCCCTCGCCCATGCCGTGATCGAGAGCTGCCGCCTCAAGGCCGCGATCGTCGCCGATGACGAGCGCGAGGAGAGCACCGAAGGCGGCCGCGCCCTGCTCAACCTCGGCCATACCTTCGCGCACGCCTTCGAGGCCGAGTGCGGCTATGGCGGGGAATTGCTGCATGGCGAGGCGGTGGCGGTCGGCCTGGGGCTCGCCGCGTCGCTCTCCGCGCGGCTTGGGCATTGCGCGCAGGAGCTGCCGGGACGCGTGATCCAGCACCTGTCGGATCTCGGCTTGCCGGTGCGCATCGCGGACCTGCCGCGGCGCTTCACGGTCGAGGCGCTGCTCGGGCGGATGCGCAAGGACAAGAAGGTGCGCGACGGCGCGATGCGCTTCGTGCTGCTGCGCGCCCCCGGCGACGCCTTCACCAGCGCCGACGTGCCGTTGGAGGTGGTGGCAAAACTGCTTTGGGACGAGGGTTGCGGATCTGGCGGTACTTAGGTTGCTGTCGGAGATTGATGATGTCATGAATGGACGGGGGCTCTCTGATGCCGGGTTCAGCACGTGCTGTGGCGGAACTGCTCCGCCTTCTGACGCCTTACGAAGTCCCTGGATTCACAAAGCGCCGCTATGGAAACAAGGCCGGCGATGGCGGCTATGTGCTGCTCTCGGAACTGCTGACGGACCAGCCTATCCTGAGTGCCGGCATCGGCAACCAGATCTCCTTTGACCAGGAGGTCGCCGCGCTCGGGCACAAGGTATTCATGCATGACCACACCATTCCCGGCCCGCGCGGTACCCACCCAAACTTCACCTTCCACAAATCGGGTATTGCCGCCGCCTCGAACGTAGAGGGAACGATGCTGAGCCTGGCCGACGTTCTCGCGAAGAATATTGGCGGCGATCGTCAGGATTTGATCCTAAAGATGGATATCGAGGGCGCCGAGTACCCGTCGCTCGACGCCATTCCGCGCAGCGCGCTGCGCCGCTTCTCGATGATGAGCTTCGAGTTCCACGAATTCCACCAGCTGGGCAATCCCGCCGTGCGGGCGAAGATGCAGCCCGTCTTCGAAAAGCTGGCGCAGGACTTCACGATCTTCCACGTCCACGCCAACAACAACCGGCCGCTGGGCCTCGTCTCAGGCTTCACGGTTGCGGATTATTACGAGCTGTCCTATGTGCGGACCGACTTGGTCAAGCGGAAGCCCAACCGAACCTTGTACCCAATGCCGCTTGACCCCCCCAATGTTGGCAAGCCGGAGCTTCCGCTTTGGTTCTTCCCCTTTCTCCCGATTGGTCCCGCGAGCGAGGCGGTGCATGAGGCGATCGTCGCCATGGGCGTCCGGATGGACGCGGCCCAGGACGTGCTCGAGAAGCAGCGCGACCTCCACATTCTCCAGCAGCGCATCGCGCAGCTTGAGGCGGAACTGGCCAAGCGCCCCGTCGCAGCCGAGACCAAAGCGCTGTCCGGCTGATCCGGGGCGGGACCCTCCCCACCTGGACCCCTACGCTGCACTGCGGCATAGATGGGCGTGAAACGGCCCTACCGGAGGCTCCATGCCCCTCTCTGCCCCCGCCGAGCGGGACCTGCTGCACCTGCGCAATATCGAGCTCCGCGGCTATCAGCGCGCCGACGGCCTGTTCGACATCGAGGCCCACCTCACCGACACGAAATCCTACGGTTTCGCCAATGAGGGCCGCGGCTGGATCGAGAAGGGCGAGGCGCTGCACGGCATGTGGATCCGCCTCACGCTCGACGAGGAGATGTTGATCCACAGCTGCGAGGCCTCCTCCGACTTCACGCCCTACCCGATCTGCCCGCAGGCCGCGCCCAACTTCGCCGCCCTCGCCGGGCTTCGCATCGGGCCGGGCTTCAACCGCGCGGTGAAGGAGCGGGTCGGCGGCGTGCTCGGCTGCACCCATCTGCGCGAGGTGCTCGGCCAGGTCGCGACCGTCACCTACCAGACGCTCTACCCGGTGCGCATGAAGCGCGAGCGCGAGGCCCGGGCGCGGCGCCTGGCCGAGGGCGGCGCCCCGGAAGTGGTGGTGCCCCGCGCCAATCCGCTGATCGGCACCTGCCTCGCCTATGCGCCGGACAGTCCGGTCGTGCTCGGCCGCGCTGCCGAGAACGAGACGGCGTCGCCCAAGGCACCGTGAACGGGCGTCGGTGGCCTGCGCGCGGGGCGCGACAGTCGCGGACTGGCAGTGGCCCAGCGCGATGATCGACCCCCGATGGACCCGCCGCGCCGTCCTGCTCGGCGCCGCCTCGGCACCCTTTGCCGCGGGCGCCCAGGCACCGCGCGATGCGCCCGAGACCGATGACGAGAGCGAACGTCGCGACCCGCCCGCGCTGGCTACCCCTCGCCCGGTGCGTCTTGCCCCCAACGCCGCGCCCGTCGTGCTCAGCGTCCGGCCGATGTCCATCGAGCGCGTCCTGGTGCTCAGCTTCGCCGGCGAGGACGGGCCGCCCGAAACGATCACGCTGCCCTCCTGGTACGGCTTCGCGCGCGTCTTCGCCGTGCTTCCGCTGCGTGGGCGCGAGGTCGTGCTCGCGAGCTTCGAGGGTGTGACGGGCACCGGCGTCTACCAGGAGATAGCGGCAATCATCGGCCGCGAGGATGGCGGTGCGCTGCGCATCCTGGGTCTGGAGACGCTGCGCTACCGCAACGCGGGCACCTGCGACGGGCAGAGCCTGTTCACCGGCCGCTTCACCGCCCAGCCGGACGGGGTTGGCCTTCGCTACGACGTCTTCGCCCGCGGCCTTCCCAGCGCATGCCCGCCGCGCCGAGCCAGTGCGGGCTGGCGCGAGGAATTCGGCACCACGTTGCGCTGGTCGGGCAGCGGCGTGCTGATGCTGCCGGTGCGTCGCGGCGAGGCGGGGCGCACACGCATCCGGGTCGAGACGGCGCGCGCCCGGGCGCACGCCTGGCTGCGCGGTGCGCCGCGCGTGATGGTCACGCTCGATGATGTGCGGCGGCTAGGGCTGATGGAGACGCTGGGCGAGTGAGCCTGGTCAGCTTGCGCAATGCAGCGCGATGGCGGCGTCGGGTTGGACCAGCATCTGGATGTCGTCCGGTCGCGACCAGACGAAGACGGATTGGTTCTCATCGCCGCCGATCTGCTGCACGGCGCCGAAGCGGCGGGTAATCCACCGGCGGAGCGCGGGCGCCTCGCGCGGGTCCTCGGCACGGATGCTGACGCAGCGCAGCCCGGTGCGGCCGAAGCCGAATGCCAGGCGGAAGACGGCGCCTTCCGCCTCGAAGCGCCCTGCGGCGCGATAGTCGAGCTCGCCCTGGCGGCGGCGTTCGGCAGGCGGCAGGGCGTGGACCGCCCCACCGGAGGCCGCGATGACGGCGCCCTCATTCATGCCCCAGCGGGTGTATTCCCAATGCGCCGCAGCGGGCGACGCCGCCAGCAGCGCGAGGGCGATCAGCCCCGCCCGTGGCAATGCTTGTACTTCTTGCCCGACCCGCAGGGGCAGGGCGCGTTGCGCGGGACATTGCCCCAGGTCGCGGGGTTCTTCGGGTCCACGGCACCGGAGGCCGGCCGCGTCGCGACCGCGGCGCCGTAGCCATCCCCGCCACCGCTCATGTCGTAGTCGCCCTGCCCGGGGTCGGGATGGCGCATGTCGGTGACGCGGATCGGATCGTGTTCCGGCAGCGGCGCCTCAGGGCGCAGCTCGATGCGCATGAGCAGGCCCGTCACCCGCTCGCGCATGTCGGCGAGCATGGTGTTGAACAGCGCGAAGGCCTCGGATTTGTATTCGTTCAGCGGGTCGCGCTGGCCGTAGGCGCGTAGGCCGATGCCGTGGCGCAGGTGCTCCAGCGCAAGCAGGTGCTCTTTCCAAACCTGGTCGAACACCTGCAGGAGCAAGGATTTTTCGACCATGCGCATGATCTCGGGCCCGACATCGGCGGCCTTGGCCGCCATGTGCCGGTCCGCGGCGTCCATCAGGCGTTCGCGCACCGCCTCGTCGTCGATGCCTTCCTCGCGCGCCCAGTCGGCCACAGGCAGGTTAAGCCCAAGGTGCTCGGTGACGGTCTTCTCGAGCGTCTCGAGGTCCCATTGCTCGGGATAGGCGTTCTCGGGAATGGCCTTGGAGACCATCTCGTTGATCGCCTCGCGGCGCATCTCCGCGGTGGTCTCGGCCACATCCTCGGCGAGCATGAAGGCGCGGCGCTGGGCGTAGACCTCGCGGCGCTGGTCGTTCATCACGTCGTCGTATTTCAGCAGGTTCTTGCGCGTGTCGAAGTTGCGCGCCTCGACCTTCTTCTGCGCCCGCTCCAGTGCCTTGTTGATCCAGGGATGGACGATCGCCTCGCCTTCCTTGAGCCCCAGCTTCTGCAGCATCCCGCCCATGCGGTTGGACCCGAAGATGCGCATCAGGTCGTCTTCGAGCGAGAGGAAGAAGCGCGACGCGCCGGGGTCGCCCTGGCGCCCGGAGCGGCCGCGCAGCTGGTTGTCGATGCGCCGCGATTCGTGCCGCTCGGTGCCGATCACGAACAGGCCTCCGGCTTCCAGCACCTTCGGGCGCAACGCTGCGATTTCCGCCTTGTGCTTCGCGAGCGCCGCTTCGAATTCCGGGCCCTCACCAGTCTTGGCGTCCTGGCGGGCGAGCATGTCGGCATTGCCGCCGAGCTGGATGTCGGTGCCACGGCCGGCCATGTTGGTGGCGATGGTGACCGAGCCCGGGCGGCCGGCCTGGGCGATGATCTCGGCTTCCTGCTCGTGGTAGCGCGCGTTCAGAACCGCGTGCGGCACCTTCTTCTTCTTGAGCAGGTTCGAGATGATCTCGCTCTTCTCGATGCTCGTCGTGCCGACCAGGCAGGGCTGGCCGCGCGTCCGCGCCTCGTCGATCAGGGTCGCCACTGCCTCATACTTCTCGGTGGCCGACCGATACACCTCGTCATCGCCATCGGCACGCGCGACGGGGACGTTGGTCGGGATCTCCAGCACTTCGAGCTTGTAGATTTCGGCGAATTCGTCGGCTTCCGTCGCCGCCGTGCCGGTCATGCCGGACAGCTTCGGATACAGCCGAAAATAGTTCTGGAAGGTGATGGAGGCGAGCGTCTGGTTCTCCGGCTGGATGGTGACGTGTTCCTTCGCCTCCAGCGCCTGGTGCAGCCCATCGGAGTAGCGCCGGCCTTCCATCATGCGGCCGGTGAACTCGTCGATGATGACGATCTTGTCCTGGTGGACGATGTATTCGATGTCGCGGTTAAACAGCGCATGCGCGCGCAGGGATTGGTTGACGTGATGGACGATGGTGACGTTGCCGATGTCATACAGCGTCCCCTCTTCGAGGATGCCCGCGATCCGTAGGGCCTGCTCGACAGCCTCGGTGCCCTCCTCGGTCAGCGAGACGGTGCGCTGCTTCTCGTCCTTCTCGAAATTCGCCGCCTCCTTCACGATCTCCTTGATGACGAGATCGACGCGGCGATAGAGGTCCGAGGTGTCGTCGGTGGGCCCCGAGATGATCAGCGGCGTGCGCGCCTCGTCGACCAGGATCGAGTCGACCTCGTCGACGATCGCGTAGGCGAAGTCGCGCTGGACCATCTCGTCGAGGCGGTACTTCATGTTGTCGCGCAGGTAGTCGAAGCCGAACTCGTTGTTGGTGCCGTAGGTGACGTCGCAATGGTAGGCGTCGCGGCGCTGGTCGTCCGTCAAGCCATGCACGATGGTGCCGGTGGTGAGCCCCAGATAGCCGTAAAGCTTGCCCATCCATTCCGCGTCGCGGGCCGCCAGGTAGTCGTTGACCGTCACCACGTGCACGCCCTTGCCAGGCAGCGCGTTGAGGTAGACGGGCAGGGTCGCGACGAGCGTCTTGCCCTCGCCGGTCTTCATCTCGGCGATCTTGCCCTCGTGCAGGACCATTCCGCCGATCAGCTGCACGTCGAAATGACGCATGCCGAAGACGCGCTTGGCCGCCTCGCGCACGGTCGCGAAGGCTTCGGGGAGGATGTCGTCGAGCGATTCGCCCTGGGCCAGGCGGGCACGGAACGCCGCCGTCTGGCCCTGCAGCTCCGCCTCCGACATGGCCTCGAAGCGAGGCTCCAGGGCGTTGATCGCGGGCACGCGCGCCTTGAGGCGCTTGAGGGCCCGGTCATTGGCGGAGCCGAACAGGGAACGGGCAAGGCCCGCGAACAGGTTAACCATGGGGGCAGGGGCTCTCCGGCCGGGCGCTGGCATCGCGCCCGCGTCAGATAGGGGTGCGGGGGGGCAAGGTCAATTCGCCCCGGCTTGTCGGGCGCCGGCGCTTCGGCCATGGTCCGGCGCGTCCACGACCGAGGTTTTTCATGCTCAGGCTTGCAGCCCTTTTCCTCCTGCTCGTGGCTGGCCCCACCTTGGCCCAGGCGCCGGCGGCAACGCCCCCGGCCGCAACCCCGCCCGCCGCCACACCCCCAGCCGCGACGACGCCCGCCGTCGATCCGGTAGTGGCGCGGGTGGATGGGGAGCCGGTGCTGCTCTCCGAAGTGACCGCCATGGCGCGCGCCCTGCCCGAGGAGCTGCGCAACGCCCCGCCGCAGATGGTCTATCCGCTCATCATCGACCAGATCGTGACGACGCGCGCCATCGTGGCGGCCGCCCGCCGCGCTGGCCTCGACCGTGAGCCCGACGTGCGCGCCCGCATCCGCCGCGCGGAGGAGCAGGAGCTGGCCCAGGCGCTGATCGCGCGCGAAATCGCCTCCCGCGTCGACGAGGCCGCCGTTCGCGCCCGCTATGACCGCGAGATCACCGGCCGCCCCGCCGAGGAGGAAGTCCGCGCCCGCCACGTCCTGGTGGCGACCGAAGCGGAGGCGCGCGATGCGCTGCGCGAAATCCAGGGCGGGGCGGATTTCGCCGCCGTCGCGACCCGCCGGTCGAGCGGCCCGGGCGCGCAGACGGGCGGCGACCTCGGCTTCTTCAAGCGCGGCGACTTGGTGCCGGAATTCGCCGAGGCCGCCTTCGCGCTGCAGCCGGGCCAGGTCTCGCCGGCGCCGGTGCGAACCAATTTCGGCTGGCACATCATCCGGGTCGAGGAACGCCGCCGCGCTGCGCCCCCTGCTTTCGAGGAGGTGCGCGACACCATCCGCCAGCAGATGTTCGAGGGCGAGGTGAACGCCTTCGTCGAGCGGCTCCGCTCGGCCGCCACCGTGGAGCGTTTCAACCTCGATGGCGGCCCGGTGCGCCCAACCGACACGGCCGAACCGCCGCCGCCGGCGGGCCCGCCCGCGCGCGGCCCCGCGCCGCGCCGCTGAGGAAGACCACCATGGCCGACCACGCCACCTCGCCGCTCGCGCTGCCGCTGCCTCAGATGCCGCCGATCGCGGGCGTGACGCTCGGCGCCGCCCAGGCGGGCATCCGCTACAAGGCGCGCGAGGACGTGACGATGATGGTGTTCCCCGCGGGCACCACTGTCGCCGGCGTCTTCACCAAGAACAAGTGCCCCGGCGCGCCCGTCGACTGGTGCCGCGACGCGCTGAAGGGCGGCAAGGCGCGCGCGTTGGTCGTAACCTCGGGCAATTCCAACGTCTTCACCGGCAAGGCCGGGCGCGAGACCTGCGCCGACACGGCCAAAGCCATGGCGGAGCTCGCCGGGTGCAAGCCGCGCGAGGTGTTTTTGGCCTCGACCGGCGTGATCGGAGAGCGGCTGCCGACTGCGAAGCTCACCGCCGCCCTGCCCGGGCTGCATGCAGCGCTCGTCGAGGATGGCTGGCCGGCGGCGGCGCGCGCGATCATGACGACCGACACCTTCCCAAAGGGTGCGGTGCGCACGGCGAAGATCGGCGACGCGACGGTTACCATCGCCGGCATCGCCAAGGGCAGCGGGATGATCGCCCCCGACATGGCGACTATGTTGAGCTTCCTCGCCACCGACGCGAAGATCCCTGCGCCCGTGCTGCAGAAATTGCTGAGCAAGGGCGTCGGCCCCAGCTTCAATTGCGTGACGGTCGATTCCGACACCTCTACCTCCGACACGGTCCTGCTGTTCGCCACCGGCGCCACCAAGCACCCGCGAGTTCCGGCCGAGGGCGGTCCGATGCTGCGCGACTTCACCCGCGCTTTGAACGACGTGCTGATGGACCTGGCCCTGATGGTCGCGCGCGACGGCGAGGGCGCCCAGAAACTCGTGCGCATCGACGTAACCGGCGCCGTGACCGCGCGCTCCGCGCACCGCATCGCGATGAGCATCGCCAATTCGCCCCTGGTGAAGACCGCCATCGCTGGCGAGGACGCGAATTGGGGCCGCATCGTCATGGCGGTGGGCAAGGCGGGCGAGCCGGCCGATCGCGACAAGCTCTCGGTGGCCGTCGGCGGCACCTGGATGGCGCGCGAGGGCGGCGTGATCCCGGATTACGACGAGGCACCTGTGGTCGCCCACATGAAGGGGCGCGAGGTCGAGATCACGGTCGATATCGGCCTGGGCAAGGGCCGCGCCACCGCCTGGACCTGCGACCTGACCCACGGCTACATCGACATCAACGGAAGCTACCGCAGCTGATCGCGGCGCGCGCGCCCGCCACGACGCCGCGCCGCACCCGGTGAGCTTCGGGATGGGCGCGGTCGCGCTGCTGGCCGCCGCACTCCTCGCCAATGTCGCCTGGATATCCGGCATCCTGTGGTTCCTCGCCTTCCTCCGCGCGCCGGCGCACCACGCGAGCGGCCGCCTCACGCTGGTGCTCGCGGCGACCGGGGGCGGTGCGCAATTCGCGACCCTGCTGGACGCGCTCACGCGGCAGACGCTGATGCCGACGCGGCTGATTCTCTGCGCCGAGAGCGAGACCGATCCCGTGGTGGCACAGGCGCGCGCCACGCCGCTGCCCTTCCCGATGGACATCGCCATTGCCGGCCTGGCCGAGCGCTGCTCGCAGAAGGGGCTGAACCTTGCGGCCGGCTTCGCGCTGCTTGATGGCAGCGAGGACGCGATCGTGCTGCTCGATGCCGATATCCTGCCCGGGCCGGGCTGGCTCTCCGCATTGGCGACGCCGGCGCTGAATGGTGCCGCGGATGTCGTGACCGGCTATCGCTGGCATATGCCCGGCGGCGGCCCGGTGCGCCATGCGGTGGTGTGGCTGGATCGCGCGCTGGCGCTCGGTCCGCGCTTCGTGGCGTCGTCAGTCGTGTGGGGCGGGTCCATCGCCATCGCGCGGGAGAGTTTTGTCGCCATGCGCCTCTCCGAGGCGCTTCAGAAATCCTTCTCCACGGACGGCGCCATCTCCCGGCGCGCGGGGGAGACTGGCGCGCGGATGCTCACGCGGCGCGCCGTGCTGCTGCCAACCCCGCCCGAGGGCGGCGAGGCCTCGGCCTGGGGGTTCAAGCGGCGGCAGCTACAGATTCTGCGCATCTACCGGCCCGGGTTCTGGGGGCTGCTCGGCCTGCTGCTGCATATGGAGGCCTGCGCGCTGCCGCTGGCGCTGCTCGGCGCCTGGTGGGCGGCGGCACCGCTGGCGGCACTCGCGCTGCTCCGGGCGGGTCTCCACGACCATGTCGGCCGCCGCATCGGGGTGCCGGATGCCCCCGCCGCACTGTTCGGCCAGGCGCTTGTCAGCATCTTCGCGCCCCCCCTCATCCTGGCGCTGTTCTGGTCCAGCGCCTTCTGGCGCACCATCCGCTGGCGCCATGTCGAATACCGCATCGACGGGCCGAACGCCGTGCGCGTGGTGCGCCGCGCGCCGCCCGCCGCGCTGCCCTGATGGCCGCGTGCCCGATCACCGGGGAGACCGCTACGCGCGTGCAGGCGGTCGGCACGAAACTGCTGCGCGGGCTGTGGCGGCACAGTTTTGGGGTCACGCCCTCCGTGCTGCCGGAGCGCGGCGAGTTTACCCTGTGGCGTGCACCCTGCGGGCTGATGTTCTTCGACCCGCCGGTCGAGGGCGATGCTGCATTCTACGCAGCGCTTTACGAAAAACTCGACGCGCCGGCGCTGATCCGCCGCGCCGCGCCGACGCGTCCGGAATACCTCGCCGCCGCGCGGCATCTCCGCGCTGGCGATGCGGTGCTCGATGTCGGCGCCGGCCCTGGCGCCTTCGCGTCGCCCGGGGTGCGCGTCACCGCGCTCGACCCGCACGCGGCCGAGGGTGGCGGGGTTCTGCGCGAGACCGCCGCCGACCACGCCGCGCGGCTGGGCGAGCACTATGATGCCGTCACCGCCTTCCAGGTCATCGAGCATGTCGCTGACCCGCTGGCGCTGACCCGCGCCATGCTGGCCTGCCTCAAGCCGGGCGGGCTGTTGATGCTCGGTGCGCCACTTTGGCCCTCGCCGATGACGGCGATCCCGAATTTCTGCCTCAACGCGCCGCCGCACCACCTGAGCTGGTGGAACGAGGGCGCCACGCGAGCGTTGGCCGCCCAGGCCGGGCTGGTGGTCCGGGACGTGGCCCTGCTGCCGGCCGCGCCGGGACAGCCGCTGATCCATTGGATGGGTCGTCTCGCGCCGATGAAGGCGCCGCCCGATGGCCCCTATTTTCGTGCCGATTGGCGCTGGCACGCCAGCCTGCTCGCGGCTTACGCGGCGGCGCGGATCCTGGCCCCGCTGCGCCGCATTCCGCCCGATGCCGCGCCACATTTCGTGCTGCTGGTGGCGCAAAAGCCGCCGCGTTGACATCGCCGCTTTTTCAATCGTTCCTAGCCATCCCCGATGCCCGATCCACGCCCCCCCACCCCTGGCTTCGAACCGCTGCGCACAGAGCGCTTCCGCCTGCGCGCCCTGCGCGCCGAGGACGCGCCGGACCTGCACCGCCTGGTCAATGACTGGGACGTGGCCAAGATGCTGGCGCGCGTGCCCTTCCCCTATCCGCGCCCGCTGGCCGACGAGTTCATCGCCTCCACCCATGTCAGCATGGCGGCCGGCAGCGCCTGGCACCTTGCGATCACCGGGCAGGAGGGCGAGTCGGAGGTGCTGGTCGGCTGCGTCGGAATCACTCGCGACCCGGAGTCCCGCGCCGCCGAGCTCGGCTACTGGATCGGCCGGCGCTTTTGGGGCCATGGCGCGGCTAGCGAGGCGGCGGGGCGGCTGCTGCGCTGGTCGCTCGCCAACCTGCCGATCGACCGCGTGGTGGCCTCCGCGCTGCTCGAGAACGCCGCCTCGCAGGCGGTGCTGCGGCGCATCGGCTTCCGCGAATCGGGCATGGGCGAGCGCGAGTTCGTCTCGCTGGGCGGCGCCCGGCCGGTGCGGCTGTTCGAGGCCAGGCGGGAGGATGTCGGCGCCCCCGCGCTCGCCGCGTCCGGTCAGAAACCCATCCTGCTGGTTGCCGCCTGCGCCCTGATCGACGCCGATGGCCGCGTGCTGCTCGCCCGCCGTCCTGAAGGCAAGGCGATGGCCGGGCTGTGGGAATTCCCTGGCGGCAAGCTGCACGCGGGCGAGACGCCGGAGGATGCGCTGATCCGCGAATTGCACGAGGAGCTGGGCATCGAGGTCCAGACCGCCTGCTTGGCCCCCTTCGCCTTCGCCTCCCATGCCGATGCGGCGTTCCACCTGCTCATGCCATTGTATGTCTGCCGGCGCTGGACCGGGCGGCCGCAGGGGCGGGAAGGGCAGGCGCTCGCCTGGGTGCGGCCCGAGAAGCTGTCCACCTATCCGATGCCGCCCGCGGATGTGCCGCTGGTGGCGCTGCTGCGCGACCTGCTTTGAGGAAATGGTCATGACGAACCCGACCGCCTGCCTGCTCATCATCGGCAATGAGGTGCTCTCGGGGCGCACCCGCGATGCCAACCTGCAGTTCATCGCCCAGGGCCTGGGCGAGATCGGCATCCCGCTGCGCGAGGTGCGCGTGATCCCCGACGTGCCCGAGACGATCATCGCGACCGTCAACGAGGTGCGCGCGAAATACGACCACGTCTTCACCACGGGTGGGATCGGACCCACGCATGACGACATCACCTCTGAATGCGTCGCCAAGGCCTTCGGCGTGCCGTGGGAGCCGCACCCGGAAGCGTGGGAGCGCCTGGCCGCGCATTACCGCAAGCTCGACCCGCCGGGCGACTACAACGCCGCACGCCAGCGCATGGGCACCATGCCGCGAGGGGCGACGCTGATCGACAACGCCATCTCCATCGCGCCGGGCTTCACCATCGGCAACGTGCATGTCATGGCCGGCGTGCCGCGCATCATGCAGGCGATGTTCGCCACACTTGCGCCGCGCCTGGCCGGTGGTCCGAAGATCCTGTCGCACACGGTCCATGCCCGCGGCGCCCAGGAAGGGGCCATCGCCGCGGAACTCGCCGCGGTGCAGGCGCACTACCCGGCGCTCGATATCGGCTCCTACCCGTATTACCGCCCCGAGGGCGGCGGCGTGGCGCTGGTCGCCAAGGGCACCGACGCGGCCGAGGTCGCGTCGGCGGGGGCGATGATGCTGGCCCTGCTCGGCACGGCAGGGCGCGAGGGCGAGCCGGAGTGACTACCGGAGCGTCGGGTCCAGCCTGTCGCGCAGCCAATCCCCCAGTACCGAGACCGAGAAGGTCGTCAGCACGATCACCGCCGCCGGCGAGAGCAGGATCCACGGCGCGCGGGTCAGATACTCCCGCCCATAGCCCACCATGGACCCCAGCGAGGTCTCCGGCGGCTGCACGCCCAGGCCCAGGAAGGACAGCCCGCTCTCCAGCAGGATGATCTCGGGGAAGGCCAGCGTCATCGAGACGATGAGCGTCGACGCGATGTTCGGCAGCACGTGCCGCCCATAGTTCCGCCACGGCGAGGCGCCGAGTTGCCGCACCGCCGCCGCATAGCCCTGCGACCCGGCGCTGATCGCGAGACCCCGTGCGATGCGCGCATACCGCTCCCACGCATGCAGTCCGAGCAGGCAGATGAACAGGGTCAGCGAATTGCCGAAGAAGGCGAGCACCGAAAGTGCGAGGATCAGGAAAGGGATGGAGGCGGAGAAATCCACCAGCGCCATCACGCACTGTTCGACCAGGCCCCGGAAATGCGCGGCCAGGAACCCCAGCGAGGTGCCGAGTGCCGCGCCGATCAGCGTGGCGCCGAAGGCGATCAGCAGCGACATGCGGATGGAGTAGATCAGCCGCGAGAACACGTCCCGCCCCAGCTCATCCGTCCCAAGCGGGTGGATGAGAA
Source organism: Plastoroseomonas arctica (assembly GCF_018128965.1). Taxonomy (GTDB): domain Bacteria; phylum Pseudomonadota; class Alphaproteobacteria; order Acetobacterales; family Acetobacteraceae; genus Plastoroseomonas; species Plastoroseomonas arctica. Next base: position 95,596 of record NZ_JAAEDH010000011.1, on the reverse strand, counting down.
CGCCGCCGAACCCGATCGGCGGTGCTAACCGATTGCGCAGGTCGAGCGCGGTGTAGCTGTAGGGTGCGAGCACATCGGCTAGGAAGGCTGTGGCCAACATCAGTCCCACCCAGCCGAGGGCGAACATCACAAGCGTCGGCGGCAGCCGGAAGCGCCGTGCGGCGGGCGCGGCAATGGCCACGTCGCTCATGCCGCGGCTCCCTTCGGCGCGCTGGCGAGACCGCTGCGCAGCCGCGGGTCGAGCGCGCCGTAGAGCAGGTCCACCACCAGGTTAGACGTCACCATCGTCGCCGCCACCAGCAGCAGGATGCATTGCACCACCGCGAGGTCGCGGTTCGCGACCGCCACCACCAGCAGCCGCCCTACGCCGGGCCAGGAGAAGACGCTCTCCACCACCACCGCGCCGGCGATCAGGCTGCCCACCATGAAGCCCACGATGGTGACCGTGGGGATCGCCGCATTCGGCAGCGCATGCCCCCAGACCACCGCGCGCCACGGCACACCCTTCGCCGACGCCGTGCGGATGTAGGGCTGTCCCAACACCTCCAGCATTGCGCTGCGTGTGAAGCGCGCGAGTACCGCCGCCCCGCCCACGCCGAGCGTGATGACCGGCAGGATAGCGTGCCGCCAGCTCTCCTGTCCGCCGGAGGGCAGCCAACCCAGCTGCACCGCGAAGAGCAACACCAGCAACAGCCCAAGCACGAAGGAGGGAATGGTGAAGCCCGCCACGGCCAGAGCCATCACCAGCCGGTCCAGCAGCGAATTGCGATGCAGCGCCGCCGTAATCCCCGCCGGGATGCCGATACACAGCTTGATCAGCAGCGCCGGGATCGTCAGCGCGAGCGTGGCCGGTACGCGCTCCAGCACCAGCGTCAGCGCCGGGCGCCCATCGCGCATGGAGCGCCCGAGATCACCCTCGAAGATGGCCGAGAAATACTTGAAATACTGCACCCACAGCGGCTCATCGAGGCCCCAGGCAGTGCGGAAGGCAGCCACCGCCTCGGGCGGCGCATCCACCGACATGATCAGCAGCGCGGGATCGCCCGACAGCCGCAGCACCACAAAGGCGAAGGTCACCACCATCACAATCGTGATCGCGGCGCGCAGCAGACGGAAGCCGAAGAAGCGCAGCATCTAGGCGGCCCTCGCGATGGCGGGTTCGTGCGCCAGGTGGCACGCCACCAGCCGCCCATCCGGCCTCGCCGTCAGCGCCGGGCTTTCCTGCGAACAGCGCGCGAAGGCCACCGGGCAGCGCGGATGAAACGCACACCCCGAAGGCCGATCCGCGGGGTTCGGCGGGTCACCTTGCAGCAGGATGCGCTGGCCGCCGCGCCCCGGATGCGGAATCGCCGACACCAGCGCCTGCGAATAAGGGTGGGCCGGGCTGTGCAGCACGTCGTCGGGCTCGCCTTCCTCGACGATGCGCCCGAGATACATCACCGCCACGCGATGGCTCACCTGCCGCACCGCGCGCAGGTCGTGGCTGATGAACAGGATTGCCGTGCCGAACTCCCGCTGCAACTTCACCAGCAGATTCATTACCTGCGCCTGGATGGACACGTCGAGCGCGCTGATCGGCTCGTCGCACACCAGCAGCGCCGGGTCCGTCGCGAGCGCGCGCGCCAACACCGCGCGCTGTCGCTGCCCGCCCGACAATTCATGGGGATAGCGCTCGGCCTGCTCCGGCCGCAGCCCCGTCGCGTGCAGCAGATGCAGCACCCGCTTCTCGCGCGCGGCCGCATCGCCGATGCCGTGAATATCCAGCGGCTCGCGCACCTGCACGCCGATCGTCAGCCTCCGGTCGAGCGCGCCGAGCGGGTCCTGGAACACCATCTGCATCCGCGCCCGCTGCGCGCGCCAGGGTGCAGTCCCGGGTGCGGGCATCGGCGCGCCCTGGAAGGCGACGGTGCCCGCATCCGGCGTCTCCAGCCCCAGCACGAGGCGTCCCGTGGTGGATTTGCCGCAACCGGATTCACCCACAAGGCCGAGCGTCTTGCCGCGTTCCAGCGAGAGCGACACGCCATCGACGGCGCGCACCTCAGTCGCCTTCCCGAAGGCGCCGCGCCGCATCCAGTAGCGGCGCATCAGGTTCTGGGCCTCGAGAAGGGGGGTGGTGATGGGAGAGGTCCTCACGCGTGCACCGCCTCGAACGCCTCAGCGCGGAGGCATGCGGCCCGATGCTCCGCCGCCATCACCCGGCTCTCTGGAATGGCCACCTCGCACGCATCGATCCGGCGCGGACAACGCGGGGCGAAGGCGCAGCCTTTCGGCATCGCGCGCGGGTCCGGCACCTGCCCGGGAATCGCGGCGAGCGGCCGGCGCGGCCCATCGATCGGCGGCAGCGCCCCGATCAGCCCATGCGTGTAGGGGTGCGCGGGCTCCGCAAAAATGCGCGCGATCGGCGCTTCCTCCACGATGCGGCCGGCATACATCACCGCGACCCGGTCGCAGGCATCCGCCACCACGCCGAGGTCATGGCTGATCAGCACCAGCGCCATGTTCATCTCCCGCCGCAGCCGCGCCAGCAGGTCCAGGATCTGCGCCTGGATGGTGACGTCGAGCGCAGTGGTCGGCTCATCCGCGATCAGCAATTCCGGCTCGCCGGCGAGCGCCATGGCGATCATCACGCGTTGGTTCTGTCCGCCGGAGAGTTCGTGCGGAAAGGCGTCCAGCCGCCGCGCCGCATCGGGGATTCCCACCAGGTCGAACAGCCGCTTCGCCTCGGCCCGCGCGGCCGCACCCGTGAGGCCGCGATGCAGCCGCAGCGCCTCGCACACCTGCTTGCCCAGGCGGTGCACCGGGTTGAGGCTGCTCGCCGGGTCCTGGAAGATCATCGCGATGCGGCCGCCGCGCAGCCGGTCCAGCACCGCCGGCTTCGCGTGCAAGATCTCCGCACGGTCCAGCGTGACGCTGCCGGTCACCCGCGCCTTGCCCGGCAGCAGGCCGAGCGCCGCAAGCCAAGTCACCGACTTGCCGCACCCGCTCTCGCCGACCATCCCGAGCGCCTCGCCGCGCGCGATGGCGAGGTCGATGCCGCGCAGCGCCGGCGTGCCATCAAAACTGACGGCGAGGTCGCGCAGCGTGACCAATGCCGTCACGCGCCGAAGCTCAGATTGGAGGCCCGGAAATCCAGCGGCCAGCCCTGCGAGGCCCGCCAGCGAATGTCGCGCCGCTTGCCGATGAAGGTCGCCGCCGTGTGCAGCACCATGTAGCCGGGGTCCTCGCGCTCGATGATCGTGAGCATACGCGCATGTGCGGCGCGACGCTCGGCTCGATCGGTCGAGGATTCGAGTGTGGCGGAGAGGCGGTTGAACTCCTCGTTCGTCCATTCGCGCTGGTTCTGCAATTCGCCGCGCGGCCCCATCGCGCGCACCAGCGACCCCACCGGGTCGCCGAAGGTATGCGTGACGGACCAGTCGCGGATGGCGCGCGTCGGCCCCGGCTCACTGATCTGGGAAAAATTCTCCATCATCTGGAGCTGCACGTTGAGCCCCGCCGCGCGCCACATCTCGACCAGCACCTGCGCGGTCGCGGTCTGGCCGGTGTAGTAGTTGTTCAGGCAGCGATAGGGAATCGGCTCGCCGCGATAGCTGGCCTCGCGCAGCAGCCGCCGCGCCTCGGCCACATCGAAGCGCGGGCTTTCCCAATCGGCCACGTACATGTCGCCGAAGAAGGGTAGTTGCAGCCCGCGCGGCATCTCCGTCCGCCCGGCCCAGAGGCTGTCCACGATCGCGCGGCGGTCGATGGCATGCGTCAGGGCGCGGCGCACCAGCGGGTTGCGCAGCACGGCGTGGCCGGCATCGAAGGCGAGGATGCGGATATTGTTGATCGGGCTGCCCAGCACCTCGAAGCGCGGGTTGCGCTCGATGATCGGGATCTGGTCGGGCGGCATGTCGGTGATGAAATCTACCTCGCCGGAGAACAGCGCGTTCACTCGGCTGGAGACTTCCGGCACTTCGACAACGCGCACGCGCCGTGCCGGCGGACGCCCGCCCCAATAGGCGTCATGCGCTTCGAAGGTCAGCGATGAATCGGGGCGGTATTCGGCCACGCGATAAGGCCCGGTGCCGACCGGCCGCCGCGCCCAGGCGAGCCAATTCTCAGCGGCCTCGAAGGCCGCCTGCGACACCACCACGCCGACATTCTGCGCCAGCCGGCCCTCCAGCGTCACGTCGGGGATGCGGTTGACGAAGCGCAGCACGCCCTCGCGCGGGATTTCCATGCGCTCGAAACCGGGGAAGGTGCGCCGCGCGGTCGCGACCACCTCGGGCGGCGTGGCGCTGCCATACAGCCGCGCCCCGCCGATGGAAAACGCGGCATCCTCCGCCGTCATCACCCGCCCATCATGCATGCGCACATCGGCGCGCAGGTCGAATTCCACGGTGCGGTCATCGACGCGCCGCCAGGCGGTGGCGAGCTCCGGCACCGCGCGCATATCGGTCGTCCAGCCGGTGCCGATCAGCCCCTCAACGAACAGCGTCGACAGCCGGAACCCGACATTGGACTGCTCGCGCGGCGTCTCCAGCGTGTTCGAGTTGGAGATCTTCTGCACCGCCACGCGCAGCTCGGGGCGCTGGTCGGATTGCGCAATGGCAGGCGCGGCCAGTGCGAGCGCCGGCAGCACCGCGAATTGACGACGACGCATGGCCTAGCCTCCCCAATTGCGCGCGCGGAAATCCATGAAGAAGGATTTCCCCGCCCGCCACGCGATGTCACGGCGCTTGGCCATAAGGTTCACCGACTGGTGCAGCACGGTGTAGACGGGGTCCTCGCGCTCGGCGATCTGGAGCATGCGGCGGAAGGCGGCGCGCCGTTCGGCCATGTCCATGCTGCTCTCCAGCACGCCCGACAGCGTGCCGAATTCGGCATTGCGCCACTCGCCCACCTGCCAGGCCTGCCCCTCTGGCCCGAAGCCCGCTACCAGCGAGGAGACGGGATCGCCGTAGGACGCGCTGTTCGACCAGTCGCGGATGCCGCGCTGTGTCGTGCGGTCGAAAATCTGGGTGAAGTTCTCGCGCATCTCGATGCGGATGTTCAGCCCCGCCGCGCGCCAGCCCTCGATCAGGATCTGCGCCGTCGCGGTCTGGTTCGCGTAGTAGTTGTTGAGCAGGCGGTAGGGTATGGGCTCGCCGCGGTAATTCGCCTCGCGCAGCAGGCGACGCGTCTCGGCGATGTCGAAGCGCGGGGCTTCCCAGTCGGCGTGGAACATCGGGCCGTAATGCTCGAATTGCAGCCCGCGCGGGATCGGCGCGCGGCCATCCCACAAGGCGGCCACGATCGCGGCGCGGTCGATCGCATGGGTGATGGCGCGGCGGATCAGCGGGTTCGCCAGGACCGGGTGGGTCGTGTCGAACACCGTCAGGCGGTGGTTCATGATGGCGTCACCCACCACCTCGTGCCGCGGCGACCGCGCGATGGTCGCGATCTGGTCGGGCGGCATGTCGCAGGCGAAATCCGCTTCGCCCGAGAGCAGCGCGTTGATGCGCGAGGACACCTCGGGCACTTCCATGAACCGGATGCGCCGAACCGGCGGGCGGCCGCCCCAGTAATCGTCGAAGGCTTCGAGCGTCAGCGACTGGTCCGGCCGGAACTCCACCACGCGATAGGGGCCGGTGCCGATCGGCCGGCGCGAATGGTCGAGCCATGAGGACGCGCCGGCGAAGGCCGCGCGGCTCAGGATCATGCCCGTGTTGCGCGTGATGCGGCCTTCGATGGTCGGGTCCGGGGTGCGGTTCACGTAGCGCACCGTCTGTGCATCGACGATCTCGATGCGCTCGAAGCCGGGATAGGTGCGCCGCGCGACGGCGGGCACCTCGGGCGGCGGCGTGCGGCCGGCCTCGCCCGGCGTTGCGACGAAGAGCCCGCGCGGCTGCGCGCCGGCGGCCGCCCATCCCATGCGCTCGGGGCCGAAGGAGAAGGCCACATCCTCCGCCGTCATCGGCGTGCCGTCATGGAACCGCACGCCCTGGCGCAGCTTCAGCTCGACCGTGCGGTCGTCGATGCGCCGCCATTCGGTGGCCAGCCCCGGCATCGGGCTGAGGTCGCCCAGCCAATCCGTCTCGATCAGCGTCTCGCCATAGGAGTTCCAGGTGCGGCTGCCGACATTGGATTGCTCGCGCAGCGTCTCCAGCGTGTTGGAGTTGGAGATGCGCTGAACGGCGATGGTGATGCTCGGGCGCTGATCCGCCTGCGCGATGGCGAAGCGCGGCAGCAGGGCCGCCGCACCGGTGGCGAGCAGGGTGCGGCGGTCCATCATCGCGTCAGGACCCGAAATTATGGGCACGGAAATCCATGGCGAAGGCGGGCGCGGTCTGCCAGCGGATGTCGCGGCGCTTGGCCGTGAAGGTCGCGTTCTGGTGCAGCACCGTGTAGGCGGGGTCCTCGCGCTCGGCGATGGTCAGCATGCGCTGGAAGGCCACGCGGCGCCGCGCGCGGTCCGTACTCGTCTCCAACTCGCGGCACAACGTGTTGAACTCGGCATTCGCGTATTCGCCGACCTGCTGCTGCTGGCCGTTCGGGCCGTGCTGGTTCACCAGGGACGAAACCGGGTCGCTGAACAGCCCCGAATTGGACCAGTCGCGCACCGCGCGCGTCGGGGTCTGCTCCAGGATCTGCGCCCAGTTCTCCTTCATCTCGATCTGCACGTTCAGCCCCGCGGCGCGCCACATCTCGACCAGGATCTGCGCGGTCGGGGTCTGGTTCGTGTAGTAATTGTTGAGCAGGCGATAGGGGATCGGCTCGCCGCGGTAATTCGCCTCGCGCAGCAGCCGGCGCGCCTCGGCCAGGTCGAAGGCCGGCACGCGCCAGTCGGCGATGAACATGTCACCGTAGAATTCCCATTGCAGCCCGGCCGGGATCACGGTGCGGCCGGACCACAGGCTGTCCACGATCGCCTGGCGGTCGATGGCGTGGGTCATCGCGCGGCGCACCAGAGGGTTGCGCAGGATGGCGTGGGACTTGTCGAACACCGTCAGGCGATGGTTCGGGATGGTGCCGCCCACCACCTCGAAGGCGCGGTTGCGCTCGATGGACACGATCTGGTCGGGCGGGATGTCGCAGGCGAACTGGTACTCGCCCGACAGCAGGCCGTTCACGCGCGAGGACACCTCCGGCACCTCGACGAAGCGCAGCTGGCGGATCGGCGGACGCCCGCCCCAATACTCGTCATGCGCGACGAGGGTCAGCGACTGGTCGGCGCGGAACTCGGCGACCTTGTAGGGGCCGGTGGTGACCGGCTTGCGCGCCCAGTCGAGCCAGGTCGCCGCCCCGGCGAAACCACGCTGGCTGCCGATGGGCGCGGCGGAATGCGTCATGCGCCCTTCGAGCGTGACGTCCGGCGTGCGGTTGATCCAGCGAAGCGTGTGGCGATCGACGATCTCGAAGCGCACGAAGCCTGGGAAGGAGCGGTTGGCAACGGCGGGCACCTCGGGCGGCAGCTCCTTTCCGCCGCGGCCGGCGGGCACCGTCTCGCCCACGCGCAGCGTCTCGCCGCTCGCGGGGCCGTTGGGCCCGAACATGCGCTCATTGCCGAAGGAGAAAGCGACATCCTCGGCCGTCAGTTCATCGCCATTGTGGAACTTCACGCCGGGACGAAGCTTGATCTCCACGACCGAGTCGCTGATGCGGCGCGTCTCGGTGGCGAGATAGGGCGTGGTCTCCAGCCGCGACTGGTAATTGCGCCCCAGCAGCCCTTCCCAGATCGAGGTGGTGAGCACGCGCTCGCCCACATTGGACTGTTCGCGCAGCGGCTCGAGCGTGTTGGTGTTGCTGATCTTCTGCACGGCCACCGTGATCACCGGGCGCTGATCCGCCTGGGCGATTGCGAAGCGGGGCAGGGTGGTCGCGGCAATGCCCGCGCCGATCGCGGCGCGGCGAGAGATGTCGGTCATGGTTCAGGTCTCCGTCTGGGGGGTACGGGTTTCGAGGCCACGCGGCGTCGCGCGGTGGTGGGTGAGCGTGCGTTCGGCGTGCTTGAGGCGCCACGACAGCGCCTTCTGTGCGTAGTCCTTGACCACGCCCGCATAGGCCGGCTCGTCGGCCAGGTTGCGGAACTGGTGCGGGTCGTCGCGGAGGTCGAAGAACAGCGGCGGCAGGGCCGCGAAATGCACGTATTTGTAGTCGTCATCCTGGATGACGCAGAGGCTGGACTCATCCATCGAGAGTCCCAGCGCCGTCTCCGGCCGGCTGTAGTGCACGTCGCGGAAATCGTACTCATAATGCAGCGCGTCGCGCCAACCCGCCGGCGTCACACCGCGCACCAGCGGGATGAGCGAGGCGCCATCGGCTGCGCGCGGGATCTCGCCGCCCAGCCATTCCAGGATGGTGGGCATCACATCCACGCTCTCGGTGAAGGCGCTCTCGATGATGCCGGCGCGCTCGGGCGCATCGGGGTCCTTGATGACCAGCGGGATGCGGAAGCTCTCATCATGATAGCCGATCTTGCCGAGCAGGTGATGGTCGCCGAGTTGCTCGCCATGGTCGGAGGTGAAGATAATCAGCGTGTCGTCCCACTGGCCGGTCTGCTCCAGGTGGTCGAAGACGCGGCCGAGGCAGGTGTCGATCTCGGTGATGAGGCCGGCATAGGTCGCGCGCATCTGCAGGATCTGCGCCTCATCCAGCGCGGCGCCGGTGCCCTCGGCGCCGTGGAAGAAGCTGCCCTGGCGGATGTTGCGGATGTAGAAATTGAGCAGCGGGTGCTGCGCCGCCTCGGCCTCGGGCGAATCCGCGCGCACCGGTCGCGGCATGTCCTCGGGCTTGTACATCGCGTGGTAGGGGGCGGGGGCGACGAAGGGCGGGTGCGGGCGGTAGTAGCCCAGATGTAGGAACCACGGCTTTTCCTGCTTGCCCTTGAGGAAGGTCAGCGCGCGTTCGGTGAAGAAGGAACTGTCGGAGAATTCGGCCGGAATGCGCGACGGCTTGTCGGTGGCACCAGGCACGGAGTCCACGCCCTCCGGCAGCCAGATATCCTCGCGCTTGGGCGGCAGTTCAAAACCGTTCTGCGCGATCCAACCAAAGTACCCATCCATGTTCGGCTCGAAGGCACCGACCGAGCGGAACCCGTCCATGATGTCGCCCAGCACCAGGAAGCGCGGATCGCGCGGCCCGGAGGTGCGCGGGTCCGGCGTGGTGGTGGTGTAGCCGATCAGCGCCGGGTCATACCCGATCAGCCGCAGCGCCTTGGCCAGGTTGAAGTGCCGCGCATCCAGCGGCACCGTGTTCTGCACCGCGCGATGGTTCATCAGGTACAGCCCGGTCAGCAGGCTGGCCCGCGCCGGCCCGCAAGGCACCGCTGTCGTCACGTGGTTGCGGAAGGTCACGCCCTCGCGGCAGAGCCGGTCCAGGTTCGGCGTACGGAGGAAATCGGCGCCGAGGGCGGGCACGAAATCGGCGCGCCACTGGTCCACGACAATCAGCAACACGTTGCGGCGTTCGCTCATCCGAGCACTCCTTGGTGAGGGCGGATTACGCTTGCTGCACTGCGAGTGCGTGACGCACGTGTTGCATTTTCATGACAAGCGCAGGCGTCGTCGGGAGCGCCGGCGAATCACATCCGCATTGAGATTACGTCGAGGAAAATTATCATCGCAATGCCGCCGAGGGCGCTTCGCCCCGCATGCAGCCAGCCCCAACGGATCAGCAGAGCCCTGGTCTCCGCCGAGGCATCGGCCGGCGCGGTCGCTTCCAGCTGGTGGTTCACGGGCATGATCACCACCAGGGTGTAGGGCCAGTTCGCCATCATGACGGCCGCCCCGGCCCCCCAGAGCCACTGCCCGCTCGTCCACCAGGCCGCAAGACCCAGCAACCCCGATGCGATCGCAAGCGAGGCCTGCATCGCGTAGCCGCGCTTGTAGGCCGGTTCCCACTGCGCCAGCGCGGCGCCGTCGCCGAGTTTCAGCCGGGCCGGGTGCTCGGCGATGTTGATGTAGATCGCCGCGCCAAAAAAGATCGCCGCGAGCACCAGCGCACCCAGGCCGAGCATGTCAGCGCCGCCAGGCTACTTCTTCTCTGAATACAGCTTCAGCCGCATGCTCTCCGGCACGTCCTGCCCGGCATCCACGAAGGCCTTCTTCAGCGCGTCGATGCTCGGCGCGAAGATGGTGGAGCGGTTGTCGCTGACCCATTCGCGCGACGCGTGGGTGGAGGCGACCGAGCCCTGGAAGCGCGGCATCACCCAACGTGCGAACAGCTCATAGCTACGCAGCGTTTGCTCGCGGTTCGCCCATTCGTGGCTGCGGAACAGCACCGCGCCGCAGCCACCCTCGCTGAAGGCGAGCAGCCGTTCGATGCCTTTCGCCACCGTGTCCGGCGAGCCAACCAACGTGGTGCCGGCGGCGAGCCCGTCGCTCAGCGGATCCTCGCTGCGCATCGGCGGCCGGCCCAGAACCTCTGAGAAGTAGTCCAGCGTTTCCAGCCGCTCGCCATGGCGCACCTCGGCCATCGCGGCCTCGTCGGTCTCGGCGACATGGAGGTTCACGACGAGTCGCCACTCGGCGCGGTTCATGCGGTGGCCGTGCTCCTCGGCGTGGTGCTCGGCCATGCGCCACTGCTCGGCCAGCTTCTGCGGCCCGCCAGGCAGCCCGGCACCAAGCGAAATCAGCCCCACCCCGTGCTTCGCCGCGGCCAGTGCGCCGGTCGGCGTGGTGCTGCTCGCGACCGCAACCGGAAAGCGCGGATAGGTGTAGGGCGCCAGATGCAGCCGCGCCTCGCGCAGCTCGAACCAATCCGTCTTCAGCGTCACGATCTCGCCGGCCAGCAGGCGCATGATCGCGCCCAGGCTCTCATCCATCCGCCGGCGCTGGTCGCCCGCATCGATCCCCATCATCCAGGCATCCGAGACCAGCGCGCCTGGCCCGCACCCCAGCATCACCCGCCCGCGCGTCATGTGGTCCAGCTGCACGAACCGCTGCGCGACCAGGAACGGATGATGATACGGCAGGCTCGACACGCCCGAACCCAGCATGATGTGGCGCGTGCGCTCCGCGGCCGCCGCGATGAAAATCTCCGGCGAGGCAATGGTCTCCCACCCGGCCGAATGATGCTCGCCAATCCAGGCCTCGTCGAAACCCAGCCTGTCGAGATGGGCGACGATTTCGAGATCACGCTCGAAGGCCAAGGTCGGGTTGTCGCCAACACGATGGAACGGTGCGAGGAAAATGCCGAAACGGAGGCCTGCATGGGGCATGGACGGGCGAACTCCCTTTTGCCGAGCATACTAAGCCCACGCCTTGACGATCCGAAAGACTGGGGGAAATGAATTTCCCCCAGACCCCCATTCTTTTGTTTTTGTCTATTGGTATGGGTTTGGAGGGTGCACCCAGCGATGAGGCGCGGTTCTGGCAACGCAGCCGGGGCCAATAGAGGTTTTTTGGGCGCTCGCTCGCAGGCCGCACCTGGCGCGGTAAACGGCGGACCGACATCACAGTCAGAACCAATAGATAAAAATAAAAGAAAGGGGTCTGGGGGAATTCTTTCCCCCAGCCTTACTTCACGCGTCCAGGAAGCTCTGCGCTTCCCGCACCACGTCCGCCAGCGCCCCGGGCTTGAACGGCGAGATCAGCCCTGCGCTCTCCACCAGCCCCGAGAACGGCATCGACCCACCCCGCGCGCACAGAGCCACATAGGCATCGAGCGCCGCTCCAAAATCCTGTCGTGACCGCACCCAGAACTGCATCGCGCAGCACAGCGCCAGCGTGTAGTCGATGTAGTAGAACGGGCCGTTGTAGATGTGCTGTTTGGCCTGCCAGCGCCCGCCCATCGCAGGGTGCTTCAGGTCTCCGTAATAGGTCCAGGGCATGTAGAGGCGTTCGAGCTTCTGCCACATCGCGTGGCGTTCGGCGGGCGTCGCCTCGGGATGCGCATAGACCTCATGCTGGAAGTGATCGACGCAGACGCCATAGGGCAGGAAGCTGAGCGACCCCACCAAGTGCATGGTGCGGAAGCGGTCGGCGGCGCGGTCGCCGACCAGAAGTCCCATCTGGGGGTGGGTGAGGAATTCGAGGCCCATGGAGTGGATCTCGGCTGATTCCATGGTCGGCCAGAGCTGGTCGATGCCGGGCTGGTCACGGCTTTCCCAGGCCTGGAAGGCGTGCCCCATCTCGTGGGTGAAGACGCCGATATCGTGATGCGTGCCGTTGAAGTTGGCGAAGATGAACGGCGTGCCGACGGAGGGGAAGCTGGTGCAGAAGCCGCCGCCCGCCTTCGTGGGGCGGTTCTTCAGGTCCATGAAGCCGCCATCGCGCAGCGTGCGATAGAAATCGGCCAGGCGCGGGTCCATGCGGTCGAACATGGTCTCGGCGGCGGCGACCAGCGTGTCGTGGTCGCCGATCGGCTTGGGGTTGCCGGCCGGGTCCATGAAGGCCTCGTCCCAGTAGCACAGGCTGTCCCAGCCATTGGATGCGCGACGGCGATCGAGGATCGTCTCGACGAGTGGGACGACGTGGGTGAGCACTTCCTCGCGGTAGCGCGCGACGTCGGCGGGGCCGTAGTCCAGCCGGCGCATGCGGCGATAGGCGAGGGCGGTGAAGGTCTCGTCGCCGAGTTTTTGCGCCATGCCGTGGCGCAGCTTCACCATGGCGTCGTAGATGGCGTCGAACTCGTCGCGGTGTTCGGCGAAGAAAGCCCAGCGCAGCCGCTCCGCCTCGTGCCGCGTCGCGCGGATCGGGTCCTCGGCATAGGGCGCCAGGCCCGCGAGGTTGACGCTCTCGCCCTCGATCTCGAAGCGGGCGGTGGCGAGCAGCTCGGTGTAGCGGGCGGAGAGTTTGCTCTCCTCCTCGAGGTCCCCGGCGATGGCGGGATCGAAGGTGGTGATGTCGTTCGCCCAGAGCCGCACGGTATGCGCGCCGGCCAGCGCCTCCAGCCCGGCGCGGTCGGGGTCGTCGAGCAGGCGGCGCTTGACCGCGGTCTCCAGCTCGGTGCCGTAGGGGGCGAGCGCGTCGGCGTATTCGCGCGCCGCCTTGGCCGCGGCATTGGTCGTGTCCTGGCTGAAGCGCAGGTGCACCAGCGCGGACCAGCTGTCGTAGTCGCGCCGTGCCTTGTCGAAGGCGACCAGTGCCGCGGCGCGGTCGCTGCCGACCAGCGCCATGATGGTGGCGTGGCGCTCGGCGAGGCCCTCCCGCGTCGGCGTGGGGAAGGCGAGGTCTGCGAATTGCATGGTCATAGCCGAACGAGAGGCTGGCGCGCGCGCGGCGTCAAGCCGGGCCCGTCACGCGTCCTCGTCGGGGATCTTGTTCGGGTTCAGCGGGTCGGACCGGCGCAGCCCCAGCCCCGGCGGGAAGGGCGCCTCCCAGGGAGCCAGGCGCAGGACCTCCCCGGCATTGGCGAAGCCCTCCGCCCAGCGTTCGCGCATCGTGTCGCGTCCGAAGGCGTAGTCCTTGCTCTGCCCCTGCTGCTGCTTCGGGCGATAGACCAGCTCGACCACGTCGATGCTGGAGATGCAGCCAAGCTCATGGAAGCGCCGGCCCTCGGGGCTCTCGCGCGCCGCCTCGGGCAGCATGGCCCAGAGCTCGCCGATCGCGACGCGCAGGTCATGCAGGCGCTTGAAGCCATCCACGCCCGCGCGCGTGCGGGAGGAATAGCGAATGTCCTTCTCGCGCTCGAGCGCTTCGGGCAGCGTGGTCGGCACCGGGCCCCGCGCGGCGAAGACATCGACCTCGAAGGCGAGTCGGTCGATGCGCGGGTCGGTGTCGAGCACGTATTGCAACGGCGTGTTCGAGACGAGGCCGCCATCCCAGTAGTGCCTGCCGTCGATCTCGACCGAGGGAAAGCCCGGCGGCAGCGCGCCCGATGCCATGACGTGCTCGGCGCGGATGCGGGTGGCCGGCTTGCCGTGGCGCGGGCGGTTCTCGAAATACTCGAAATTGCCGGTCTTGATCTCGACCGCGCCGAGGCTGAGCCGTATCGGCCCGTCATTGATCAGGTCGAAGTCGATCAGCCGCTCCAGCGTCGCCTTCAGCGCGGACGTGTCGTAGATGCTTTCGGGCAGCGGCGAGGCGAGCCAGGCGAAGGTGGGGCGCGGCTCGAAGAAGCCCGGCTGGCCGAACAGCAGCGCGCTCACCGCACCGGCCTCGCGCGGTTCGGGGAAGAAGCGGCTGAGGCCCATCTTATGCCGCATGTGCCCCGGATGGCCGGTGACGCTCTCCCAGAAATCGCGCAACGCGGCGACCCGCGCGCCCGGCGCGTTGCCGGCGATCAGCGCCGCGTTGATGGCGCCGATCGAGATGCCCGCGATCCAGTCCGGCTGCCAGGGGCTGTCGGCCAGCGCCTCGTAGACCCCGGCCTGGTAGGCGCCGAGCGCACCGCCCCCTTGCAGCAGCAAGGCCACCTCGCGAGGGCGGCGCGGCGCCGGCCCGGCTTGTGGCCTGGCTTGTGGCCTGGGGGGCGCGGAACGGGCCATGCCGGGGCTCCTGGGACGGGTGCTGTGCCGCGGCCGCCACGAGCCGGACGGTCACGTATTGCGGAGAAGCGTGGGTGCGGGCAAGGGGGAGGGGTTTGGTTCGGTTGTGGGGGAATGGGTGATGCGCTGCGCCACGGTTGAAAATTCCGTCGCCGCTGGACGCCGGGCGTGAGCGCAGCCGGCGCCGTGACACCCGGCCTGCGCGAACTGCGCATCGCGCGGCAGCATCTGGTGGCCGGGCGGGCGGCCGAGGCGGTCACCGCCTTCGCCGAGGCCGCCGAGCGCGGCGCGCCGCTTGCCGAGCGCGCGCATGACCACGCCCTCGCGCTCAGCAATACCGGGCGTCACGACGCGGCGGAGGCGCTGCTGCGCGAGGCGCTCGCCGCCGCGCCGCCGCAATACCCTCTGCTGCTGCTCATGGGCGTGGTGATCAAGCGCGACGGCCGGCTGCGCGACGCGATCGCGTTCATCGAGCAGGCGCGCGACCTCAACCCGGGCCCCGCCGCGGCGTGGCACAATCTGGGCAACACGCTGAGTGCGCTGGGCGAGGCGTCGGCCGCCGCTGCCGCCTATGCCGAGGTGGTGCAGCGCCAGCCCGAGGATGCCGGTTCGCACCGGCTGCTCGCCCAGAGCCTGCGCGACAGCGGCCGCCACGACGAGTCGGCGATGCACTACGCCCGCGCCCGCGCGCTGCGGCCCGGCGATGTCGAACTGTTCAACGAATCGCTGCTGCACCTGATCTCGCAGCAGCGCCACGAGGATGCCAAGGCGCTGGTCGCCGATTTCGAGCGCGCCAACGGCCCCGGCGCCGTCGCGACCATGCTCGAGGCGCGCCGGCTGCAGCGCACCGGCGAGCGTGATGCGGCGATCGCCCTGCTGCGCGCCCGGATCGCCGAGCACAAGGACGATCTGCGCCCCTACACCATGCTTGCGAACGCCCTGGGCGACGCCGACCGCGAGGCCGCCAACGCGGTGCTGCGCGAGGCGCTGGAGTACCATCCGCAATCGATCGACGTCGCCATCGCCTTGTGCGAGAGCCTCAACCGCACGCGCGGTCCGGGCGAGGCGGACAATATCCAGGGTGCGTGGGAGATTGCGCGCGACCTCACCGACCGCGACATCCCCGGCCTGCTCAACCACGCGCTCACCCTGCGCAGCGTGTTCCGGCGCACCGGCGATCTCGCCCGTCTCGAGAAGGTCGGCCCTGTCGAGGCGATCGCGCCCAGCTGGATCCCATCCAACCGCATCGCCGGGCTGCACAATGAGCTCGGCAACGTCACCACGCTCGAGGATCGCATCCGGCTGGTCGAATGGCACCGCGAATGGGGGCGGCGCCTGCAGGGTCGCATCGCGCCCCTGCCCGGTCCGCTTGCGGCACCGTGGGTGAAGGGCAGCCGCAAGATCCGGGTGGGCTTCCTCTCCTCCGACCTGCGACATCACCCCGTCAGCTACTTTGCGCTGCATCTGCTGGAGCTTTTCGACCGCGATCGATTCGAGGTGTTCTGCTATTCGTTCTATGAAAAGGAACGCGACCAGGTTCAGGCGCATATCGAGAGCAAGGTGACCGGCTTCCGCTGGTGGCCGCACACGCCCGATCCGGAGGTCGCACGCCGCATCCAGGACGAGAAGCTGGACATCCTGTTCGAGCTCGGCGGCAGCACGGCGATGAACAAGCTCGAGGTGATGGCCTACAAGCCGGCGCGTCTCGGCGCCTCCTGGCTGGGCTATCCGCATTCGGCGGGGATCGAGCGGATCGACTACATCCTGACCGACCCCCACCTGGCACCCGAGGACCCGCGCCTGCTGGTGGAACGCCAGTTCCGCATGCCCGAGAGCTGGGTAGCCCTTGGCCGGGTGGGCTTCATCGGCGTGCCGATCACCGAGGAAATCCCCGAGCTGCGCAACAAGCGCCTCACCTTCGGGACGATGAACAACCCGATGAAATACTCTGCCGCCTGTCTCGATGGCTGGGCGGCGGTGATGCGCGCGGTCCCCGGCGCCCGCTTCCTCTTCGTCCGCCCCGAAGGCGGCACGCCAGCCTTCCGCGACAATATCGGCGCCGGCTTTGCCGCCCGTGGCGTGGACGCGGCCCGCATCGAATACATCCCGATCCGCGGCGACCACCTCAAGCACTACAACGAGATCGACATCGCGCTCGATACCTTCCCCCATGTCGGCGGCACCACGACCTGCGAGACGCTGTGGATGGGCGTGCCGGTGGTGACCAAGGTCGGCCCCGCCTTCCAGGAGCGGCTGAGCTACTCCAACCTCACCAATGCCGGCCTGCCGGAGCTGTGTGCCTTCACGGTCGAGGACTACGTGGCCAAGGCGGTCGCCCTCGCCTGGGATCGGCCGCTGCGCAAGGCGATGCGCGCGGGGCTGCGCGGGATGATCCGGATCAAGCCCCTGGGCCAGGCGGAGCGCTTCACGCGGAGCTTCTATGCGGAGGTTGAACGGGTCGTCTCCGAATAGATCAGGCACCCTCAGAGCGGGAGTTGAGAGGGGGTCCACACGCAAGACGTGCAACAATTGATCGTCGATCAACCATTTGTGTTGATCAGTGGGTCTTTCCATGCTCCGAATGTTCCGTGTTCCTGAGCAATTCCCCGTCTGAAACGCCTGCCGACCGCGATGGCATCAGCCAAGCCCGCGTCGCGCATGTCGCCGTGCTCGGCCTTGGTTATGTCGGGCTGCCGATCGCCCGCGCCGCCTCGCGCGCCGGGCTCCGCGTCACCGGGATCGATCCTTCGCCCGAGGCGCGCGCGCGGGCGGCGGATGGCGAGATGCGGGTGCAGCCGCAAGCCGCCCCAGATGACCCGCCTGACGTCTGGATCATCGCGGTGCCGACGCCGCTCGATGGCCGCGACCGGCCGGACCTCGGGGCGGTGCGCGCCGCCTTCGCGACCGTCGTGGGCGGGCTGCGGCCGGGGGCGCTGGTGCTGCTGGTCTCCACCTGCCAACCGGGTGCGACGCGCACGCTCTGCGCGCCGCTGCTCGAGGGCGGGCCGTTGCGGATCGGGGAGGATGTCTTTCTCGCGGTCTCGCCCGAGCGGGAGAACCCCGGGCAATCCGGCTTCGGGCTCACCGATACGCCGCGCCTCGTCGGCGCGCTGGAGGCGGAGTCGCTTACCCGCGCGATGCGCTTCTGGGCCTGGCTCGGGGTGCCGACGGTGCCGGTCGCCTCGGCCGAGATCGCGGAATGCGCGAAGCTGCTGGAGAACACCTATCGCCTGGTCAACATCGCGCTGATGGACGAAATGCAGGCGGCCTTCGCGGCGCTTGGCGTGCCCACCCGCGCGGTGGTGGAGGCGGCGGCGACCAAGCCGTTCGGCTTCGCGCCGTTTTGGCCGGGCCTCGGCGCCGGCGGCCACTGCATCCCGGTGGATCCGGCCTACCTGCAGCGCGAGGCGCGCGAGGTCGGCGCGAGCTCGAGCCTGATCGCGGCGGCGCTGCGCGCGAATCGCGCGCGGCCGCGGCGGGTTCTGGCGCGGCTGGAGGAGGCGCTCGGCGGCAGCCTGCGCGGCCGCCGAGTCCTGGTCGCGGGCGTCACCTACAAGGCGGATGTGGCCGATCTGCGGGGTGCCACGGCGGTCACGCTGCTGCAGCGGTTGCAGCGACGCGGCGGCTGCGCGGCCTGGCATGACCCGGTGGTGACGGCATCGCCCACCATTCTCGCCGGCATTCCGCGCGCCCTGGCGCCGGACGCGCACCCCGGCGGTTCCCTGGATGCGCTGGTGATCGGCACGCCGCACAGCGCCTACGCACTGGATCGGCTTGCCGCCGCGGCGCCGCTGGTGGTGGATCCCTTCGGCCTGCTGAGCGCCGACGCGGTCGCCGGTCGACTTCTGCACTGCTGACGCGTCGGCGTCTCAGCCCCCCGCCATCGCGCGCAGCCGCGCGACCAGGTTGCGCAGCCGGGGCGCGAGGGTGTGGTGCTGCGCGGCATAACCGTGCCGACGGGCCGCACCGGCCGCCTCGAAGCCCGCCTCGGCGAGCGCCAGCGCCCGCGTCGCATCGCCCGCGTGGCGCACCACCGGCAGGCTCGCTTCGACCGTCGCGGGAAGGCCGGTCTCCAAGCTCTCCGCCACTACCGGCACCTGGCCCGCGAGCAGCGCCTCGTACACCGAGCCCGGCGGATCCTCGGCGCCGATCAGCGCCGCCCGCGCCGCGAGGCGTGCGCCAAAGCGCGACGCATCGTCGAGCCAGGCGTCGGGCGCGATATGCCCCATGCGCCGGCCGGCCGTCGCGAGCCGCCGCGCCGCCTCGCGCGGCCCGACACCCATGATGGGAAGCGCCAGCGCCGGCAGCACGGCGGCATGCGGGTTCGTCAGGAACGGCGCCGCAGCGGCCGTGGAGGGCAGCAGCAGGTCGGCCGCCGCGGCGATCTCGGCATGGGCGATCGGGTCGCGCCAATCCTCGACGAGCCAGGCGATGACCGGCCCGATGAAGCCGGCGTCGCGGATCGCCTGGACCCAGGCCGGGCCGTCATGCGCGCGGGTCATGCGCAGCACGAGGTCGGCATCGCGTGCCGACTGCGCCTCTGCATCGACGCGCAGCGCGATGCCGTCGGCGGCCAGCGCTGCGACCGCCTCGGCCGCCGCCTCGTCGGCGATGGCGTGCGGCTCGGCAGGGTGGGGCATCAGCAGCAGGCGCAGAGGCGCCGAGGCCAGGGCGGCGAGCAGCGCCGGTGCCGGGTCGGGCAGCGAGAGCGGGGCCAGGCGGTCGCGTACCGCCACCTGCTCGGCGAGCATGGCGCGCCGCGCCGCGGTCTTCTGCGCCGGGTGCAGGCGGTAGATCGCGCTCGGCCAGGCGGTGCCGGCGACGCGCGCGCCGAGCGTCGCGGCGCGCAGCCACAGCGCATAATCGGGCGTGAAGTGCAGCCCCGGATCGAGCCCGCCGACGCGGTCCAGCAGCCGCCGCGTGAACAGCGTCTCCGGCTGCAGGAAGTATGCCCCGCGCAGCCAGCGGCCATGGATGTCGGCGAGGCCCGCGGCGTCGAAGCCGCGCCCGTCCGCGAGCGGCACCTGCAGCCCGACCAGGCCGCCATCGCGTGCGACGAGGCAGGCGCCGTGGATGATGTCGGCGCCCGGATCGCCAAGCGATGCCAAGGCCAGCGCGAACAGCGCGCCGGGGGCCAGCATGTCGTCCGCGTTCAGCCAGCCGAGCAGGGTGCCCTCGGTCCGGGCGAAGCCCTTGTTCAGCGCGTCGACCTGCCCGCGATCGGGCTCCAGCACGGCGATGTCGATGCTCGCCGCGTGGCGGGCGATGACCGCGCGGCTGGCGTCAGAGGACCCGGCATCGAGCACGACATAGTGCAGGTTGGGATAGTCCTGCCGCGCGACGGAGCGGATGGTCGCCTCCAGCGTGTCGCCCTGGTTGAGCGAGGGTGTCACCAGGCCGATCCGTGGCCATTCCGCACCGGCGGGCAGCAGCGCCTCGAAGCCCGCGCGCATCGCCGGCGGCATCGGCGCCCAGGGCCAGGGCGTGGTGCCGGCGCGTGGCCAGGCGACCTGCGCCATCATCGCCTCGTCGGCCGGAGCGATCGCCGCGAAGGCTTCGCGCGCGGCGCCGACATCGCCATCGGCCAGCGCAGCGAAGCCGGCGTTCAACCCTGCGGCGACATCCTGGGGTGCGACCGCGAGCGCGGCCTCGAAGGCGGCGCGCGCCCGGCCGAAGCGGCCACCGGCGGCCAGGGCTAGGCCGCGCGCCGTCAGCGCCCCGGCCTCAGGCGGCGCGTCGAACAGCGCGGCGCGCTCCGCTGGTGGGCAGGAAGCGGCGAGGCGGGGAATGCGATGGCCGAGCGCATGGCTCTCCAGCAGCCGGATCAATTCACGGCGGTGGCCCGGCTGCAGCGCGGCGGGGCAGGCGATGGCAGCCTCGGCCAGGGCCGCGAGAAGCGCGAGGTCGGCGCCGTCATTGATGCTGCGGCGGAAGACGGTGAGGCCAGCCTCGATGAAGGGTGCGACGAGCCCCGGGCCGGGCGCGTCGGCGATCACCGGCCGCAGCAGCGCGATCGCTTCCTCCAGGCCTCCGTGGATCACCATCAGGCCGGCAAGCGCGGCAAGCGTGGATGTCGGAAGCGGGGCGGATTGCGCCAGCGCGAGGGCGGCGCGGTGCCGCCCCTCCCGCATCAGCGCCCAGGCCTGGGCGCGCCGTTCAGGGTCGCCGGGCGGGGTGGTCATCCCGGCATGGCGAAGCGCGGTGGTATCTCAGCCCGCGCCGGCATCGCCCTCAAGCGAGGGCAGTGCCGATGCGGTCGTCCATCCCGGGCCTCAGGTCTTGACGGGGCCGCGCGGCGCGGCGCCGCGGCCACCGCCCGGCGGGTCGTTCGGGTCATTGTCGGAGGGACCCTGCGGACGCACCGGGTTGCGCCCGGTGCCGCCGCCCGGCGGGTCGTTCGGGTCGGAATCGGTCGGCCCGCGCGCGCCGCCGCGGCCACCGCCCGGCGGATCGTTCGGATCATTGTCCGAGGGACCCTGGGTGCGCGGACGTCCACCACCGCGACCGCCGCCCGGGGGGTCGTTGGGGTCATTGTCGGAGGGACCTTGCGGACGTTGCCCACCCCCGCCGCGGCCGCCACCCGGCGGATCATTCGGGTCATTGTCGGATACGCCCGTGGGAGGGCGCTGCCCGCCGCCGCGGCCACCGCCGGGGGGATCATTCGGATCATTGTCGGAGGGGCCGTTCGGCACCTGGCGGGGCGGCGGCGGCGGCGCACTGCCGCCCTTCACGCCTTGCGCGACGGCGAGCCCCGGAAGGCTTGCGGCACCGCCCACGGCGCCGATTCGCAACACCATCAGGCGACGCGACAGGCGAGGGTCCTTAGTCTGTTCAGTCATCCGGCGTCTCCCGATCCGGCGCTCACTGTGTTAGGTTGCGCGAGGGATGACAAGCGTCGTTTCCGCGTAACGAAAATTGGCGCTTGCGTGTATGTTCCTAATTTGTTCTTATAATCCGCATGAGCGCGATCCAGCCCTTGCTGCCCCTTCAACTTCGCCAGGCGCGCGACCTCGCCGAGGCCTGGTCGCCGGCGCCGCTGCCGCCGCGCAGGCTCGGACGGCAGGGTGCTGTTGTGGCCGGGGCGACCTGGTCGGCAACGCAGGTCCGGCCGTTGCGAAGCGCGATGCGCGACCTCACCCTCGGGCTCGCGCTGGCGATGCTGGTGGTCGAGGCGATCCTGGCCTTCACCGGCGTCTGACCGCCCGCTCCGGATTTGCCGGCACACGCATCACCTCGCGGCGCGATCGCGCAGGATCCGCACCGCACGTCCGATCGAGGCCGCCATCTGCTCCGGCGGCAAGGCACCCGAGAACAGCAGGTGTCGGTCGAGGACGAAGCTCGGCACACCGTTGAGCCCGGCCTGCCGCAGCGCCGCATCCTCGGCGACCACCTCCTCCCGCGCCGCCTCGCTGCCCTCGAAGGCGGCGATCGCAGCGTCGTCAACGCCCACGTCGCGGCCGATGGCACCGAGCACCACGCGGTCGCCGATATCCTGACCCTCGTGGAAATAGGCGCGGAACAGCGCCTCGGCGAGCGCGTCCTGCCGTCCCGACGGCTCGGCCAGGCGCAGCAGTCGATGCGCCTCTATCGTGTTCGGCGTGCGCGTCATCCGGTCGAAGCGGAAATCCAGCCCGGCGGAGCGACCGACATCGGCCACCTGCGCGTCGAGCTGGCGCGCGCGCTCGGCATTGCCGAATTTCCGCGCCCGATAGGCTTCCCGCGCGACGCCCGCCGCGGGCATGTCCGGGTTCAGCTGGTAGGGCCGCCAGGACCAGGTGAAGCGCAGCCCCTCCTCATCGAGGATGGCCAGGGCCGCCGCGAAGTGCCGCTTGCCGATCCAGCACCAGGGGCAGATCGCGTCGGAGACGATGTCGATGTGGCCGGCCATGGGCGGCGGATCGACCGTCCCGCCGCCGGTGTTCCAGACCGTCGCTGTGTCGCGCATATTGTGCGTTTCCCGCCCCGTTCTGTTGTTGGGGAGGTATATCAGCGCAACCCGTCCTTTCCCTCAACCTCCCCGATCGTGAGGCCGCCGATCCGGGGCAGCGGACGCCCGCCGGCGGCAATCGCGACGAAGACGGCGATCTCGCTGGCGCGCGGCGCATCGGATACGCGGGCCTCGATCGCGTCGAAATGGCTGCGCACGAAGGCCGCGTCCTTGTGGCCGAGGGGCACGTCGATGGCCGTCCCCGGCCCGCCGGATTTCTTGGCCGAGGGGATCAGCGCGGCGCCGCCGCCGAGCAGGGCGCGGATCGGCGCGCCCATTTTGGGGTGCAGCAGGGCGGCGGCGTGCTCGAGCTCCCCGGCCTCCCCCACGATCGCGGCCTTACCGTATGATTGCGCGGCCTCGCCTGGCACGCCGAGCGCCTCGAGGCAGCGTGCGGCGAGAAGGCCGCCCAGTGCCTCGCCTTGCCCGATCAATTCCGCGAGATCATCCATGTACCGCCAAGCGAAGGGGTTCTCGATCACCGCGCAGGCGACGACGCGGCGGATCGGCGGAGCGACGTCGCGCCGCATCTCGCGATGGGTTTCGTCCAGCAGGAGGGTGATGCGACGGATGACGGGGGCCATGGCTCAGTGTCCGATCAGCTCGGGGATGCGTTCGGCGGGCGGCGTGTTGCGGCTGCGCCCGGCACGGACCAGGCCGTCGATCATCACCATGCCGATGCCCGGGATGTCGCCCAGCGCGATGGAGTGCAGCATGTCGCCCCCGGCGCTGTGCTGAGCACGATCGAGAAAGACCAGGTCTGCCACGCGCCCGACTTCGATCAGCCCGGAATCGAGCCCGCGCAGGCGTGCGGTGTTGCCGGTCGCCATGCAGAAGGCGAGTGCGGGGTCGATCTGCCCCATCGAGGCGAGCAGCGAGACCATGCGCAGGATGCCCAGCGGCTGCACGCCCGACCCGGCCGGGCTGTCGGTGCCGAGGATCACCCGGTGCAGCTGCCCCAGGTCGCGCGCTGCCTGGGCGGCGGCGACGGCTACGCGCTCATTGCCATTATGGACCAGTTCGATGGCGCGAGAGGAGCGTTCGCACAGCTCGCACACATGCGCCTCGGGGAGCGAGGTATGGCCGCCATTGATGTGGCCGATGATGTCGGCGTCGGCCTCCAGCACCGTGTCCTTGTCGATCAGCCCGGAGCCGGGGATCGAGGGACCGCCGGTATGGATGGTGCTCTGGATGCCGTGCTTGCGCGCCCACGCCACCATCTCCCGCGCCTCGTAGCCGGCCTTGACCGAACCCAGCCCGACTTCGCCCAGCAGGGTCACGCCGCCGGCAGCGAGTTCGGCGAAATCGCTCTCGACCATGCCGTGCTCCAGCACCGGCGCTCCGGCCAGCACCTTCACGCCGGAGGGGCGCGCGTTGGCAAAGCTGCGCTGGGCGGCGATGGCCAACGCCTTGAGTCCGATGATGTCCTTCGGCCGGCCGGGCAGGTGGACCTCGCCCGCGGAAATCATGGTGGTCACGCCGCCATGGAGGCAGCTATCCACCCAGCCGATCTGGTTCTGCCGCGGCGTCCAATCCCCGAAGACCGGGTGGACATGGCTGTCGATCAGCCCCGGTGCCACCGCGCCGCCATGCGCGTCGATGATGGCGGCGCCGGGCGCTTCGGGCAGCGCGTTGAGCCGCCCGATCGCCGCGATGCGCCCGTCGCTGACCAGGATGGCGTCGGCATCGAGGACCGGCACGCCGAGGTGGCCCGAGAGCAGCAGCCCGATGTTGCGGATGATGACGCTGCCCCGCATGGGCCCCGCTGCCGCCTCGATCGCCATGCCGCGCTCCTCACTGCACGGGACGAGCCTAGCGCGGCCCCGCATCGTGAGCCTAGAAACGAAATGCCGGGGAGAACAGCCAATGCCGGGAGAACCGCCGCCGGACTACCTCCTCGCCGATCAGGTCGGCCATCTGCTGCGCCGCGCCAACCAGCGCCACCTGGCGCTGTTCCAGGGCATCTTCGGCGAGGGCGAGCCGACCGCGATGCAGTTCGCCGCGCTGGTGACGTTGTGGCGCGAGGGGCCGCTGTCGCAGAACCTGCTCGGGCGGCAGCTGGCGATGGACCCGCCCACGGTGAAGGGCGTCGTGGCGCGGCTGATGGCGCGGGGCTTGGTCACGCGGCAGCGCGATCCTGCGGATGCGCGGTTGCTGCGGATTGCGCCCACGCCCGCTGCCCTGGCCATGCTGCCGGGGCTGGTCGAGAAGGCGCGGGCGGTGACGGCGGCGACGCTCGCGCCGCTGTCGCGCGAGGAGGCGTCCCGGCTGGTCGCGCTGCTGCGGCGGCTCGCGTGATGGATGTTGAATCCGGTCGCGGCGCCACCTAGGCTCGTTAGCGTGTCAACGATCTGGCTCCAACCCAAGACCCTGCCCGAGGCGCTGGCCATGCTGGCCGCCGATCCCGCGCTCACGCCCTTCGCCGGCGGCACCGACCTCTACCCGGCGCAGGCCGCGCGCTTCGCCTGGGGGGAGGCCTTGCCCGAGGCGATCCTGGACCTCGGCGCGCTGCCGGAATTCTGGGGGATCGCCGCGGACGCCACGCAGTGGCGCATCGGCGCGGGTGCGACCTGGGCGCAACTGCGCGACGCCGCCTTGCCGGCGGAGTTCGACGTCTTGCGCGCGGCATCGTGCCAGGTGGGCGGCGCGCAGATCCAGAATCGGGGCACGATAGGCGGCAATCTGTGCAACGCCAGCCCGGCGGCCGATGGCGTGCCGCCGCTGCTGGCACTCGACGCGGCGGTCGAACTCGCCAGCCTGCGCGGCACGCGCACCCTGCCGCTGGGGAAATTCCTGCTCGGCAATCGGCAGACCGAGCGCGCGCCGGACGAGCTGCTGACCGCCGTGCTGGTGCCGCACCGCGCCGGTGACCTGCGCAGCGGTTTCGAGAAACTGGGCGCGCGGCACTACTTGGTCATCTCCATCGTGATGGTCGCGGCAATGGTGCGGATGGAGGCGGGGCGCATAGCAGAGGCGGCGATTGCCGTCGGCGCCTGTTCCGCCGTCGCGCAGCGGCTTCCGGCACTGGAGGCGGCGCTGCGCGGGTCCCGTCCCGGCGAGGTGGCGGTCACACCCGGACAGCTGGACCACCTCGCCCCGATCGACGATGCGCGCGCGACCGGCGCCTATCGCCGCGAAGCCGCGCTCGTGCTGGTGCGGCGCCTGCTCGCGCGCCTCGCCTTGCCGGAGGCGCTGGTCGCGTGATCCTCACCGTCAACGGCGCGGACACGCGTTGCGATGTCGCACCCGGCGCCAGGCTCTCCGCCGTGCTGCGCGACACGCTGTGCCTGACCGGCACCAAGGTCGGCTGCGACGCCGGCGATTGCGGCGCCTGCACGGTGCTGCTCGACGGCGCCCAGGTCTGCGCCTGCCTGGTCCCGGCCGCCCAGGCCGAGGGCCACGCCATCCGCACCGTCGAAAGCCTCGCCGCCGACCCGCTCGGCGCTGCACTGCAGGCGGCCTTCCTCCACCACGGCGCGGCGCAATGTGGCATCTGCACGCCGGGGATGCTGATGGCGGCGATGGCGCTGCTCGCGCGCGACACCACGCCCTCCGAGGCTGCGGCGCGCGCCGCCATCGGCGGCGTGCTGTGCCGCTGCACCGGCTACACCAAGATCGTCGACGCCATCCGCGACGCGCATCGCTTCCACAATGCCCCGCCATCGGAGGAGGGCGGCGTCGGCGCGCGGCTGCCGCGGCTCGACGGGGTGGCGAAGATCGCGGGGCTCGATCGCTTCGGCGCCGACGAGGCCCCTCCCGGCGCGCTCTGGCTGCGCCCGGTGCGCTCGCCGCATGCGCATGCGCGCTTCGAGTTGGGCGACACCGCCGCCCTGGCCGCGCGCGGTATCCGCCTGCTGACGGCGCGCGACGTACCCGGCGCGAACAGCTTCGGCATCTACCCCGACATCAAGGACCAGCCGGTGTTCTGCGATGGCTATGTGCGCTACCGCGGCGATTGTATCGGCGCGCTGCTCGGCCCGCGCGCGGCGGTGGAGGCGGTGCGCTTCGCCGAGCTCCCCATCGCCTGGACGCCGCTGCCGCCGGTGGACATGGCCGCCGCCCGTCTGCCCGGTGCGCCCGTGCTGCACCTGTTCCGCCCCGACAATGTGCTGTCCACCGGACGCCTCGCTTGCGCGCGCGACGCGCCGGAGGAAGCCCATGTCGCCGAAGGCCTGTTCGAGACCGGCTTCGTCGAGCACGCCTATATCGAGCCCGAGGCCGGCCATGCCGAGCGCATCGGCGACACAATTTCTGTCTTCGCCTGCACCCAGGCGCCCTATATGGACCGCGAGGAGGTCGCCCGCGTGCTGGGCATCGCGCAGGACGAGGTGCGCATCATCCCTTCGGCCTGCGGCGGTGGCTTTGGCGGCAAGCTCGACGTCTCGATCCAGCCGATGATCGCGGTCGCGGCGTGGATCACGGGCAAACCCGTCCGCGCGGTCTGGACGCGCGGCGAGAGCATGGCGAGTTCCACCAAGCGCCACCCCGCCCGCATCCGGGCCCGCGCCGCCTGCGCGGCCGATGGTCGCCTGGTGCGCTTCGAATTCGAGGGCGATTTCGACACCGGCGCCTATGCCAGTTGGGGACCCACCGTCGCTGGACGCGTGCCGGTGCATGCGTGTGGTCCCTACCGCGTGCCGCATGTCTCGGCAGTGGCGCGCGCGATCTACACGACCAACCCGCCCTCCGGCGCCTTCCGCGGCTTCGGGGTGCCCCAGGCGGCGATCGCGCAGGAAGCGCTCTACGACGCGCTGGCTGATCGATGCGGGATGGACCGGCTGGAATTCCGCGCACTCAACGCACTGCGCGCCGGCGACACGACCGCGACCGGCCAGACCATCGCGCATTCCGCCGGCCTGCCCGCCTGCCTCGACGCGCTGCGGCCGCACTGGGCTGCGCTGCGCGCCGAGGCCGCCGCCTTCAACGCCACGCCCGGCCCGATCCGCCGCGGGACCGGCATCGCCTGCATGTGGTACGGCATCGGCAATACGGGGATGTCGAACCCCTCGACCATGCGCATCACCCTCGCACCCGACGGCACGCTCACCTTCTTCAACGGCGCGGTCGACATCGGGCAGGGCAGCACGACCGTGCTCACCCAGATTGCTGCCGAGGCGCTGGGCCTGCCGCCCGCCGCCTTCACCCTGGTGCTGGGTGACACCACGCTCACCGCCGATGCCGGCAAGACTAGCGCCAGCCGCCAGACTTTCGTCAGTGGCCGAGCCGCGCAGGACGCCGCCATCGCGCTGCGGGCCGCCATCCTGCGCCTCACCAATGCCGGCGAGGGCGCACGCCTGTCCCTGGAAGACGGCGTACTCCGAATCGACGGCGCCCCGGTCCCCATCCCCGAAACGCTGGAAGGCGTCGGCCGCTTCGACCCGCCCACCGTGCCGCTCGACGCCGAGGGCCAGGGCATCCCCTACGCCACCTATGGCTTCGCCGCGCAGATCGCCTCGCTCGACGTCGACACCCAGCTTGGTACCGTCACGCTACGGCGGATCGTCGCCGCGCATGATGTCGGCCGCGCGGTGAACCCGACGCTGGTCGAGGGCCAGATCCATGGCGGCATCGCCCAGGGCATCGGCCTGGCGCTGATGGAGGAGTACCTCCCCGGCCGCACGGAAAACCTGCACGACTACCTGATCCCCACCGCCGGCGACGTGCCACCCATCGACATCATCCTCATCGAAGAACCCGAGCCGCTCGGCCCTTTCGGCGCCAAGGGCATCGGCGAACCCGCGCTGGTGCCGACCGCACCGGCGATCCTGTCGGCCATCCATGATGCGACGGGAGCAAGGCTGCACCGTGTTCCCGCGCTACCGCATCGGGTGCTGGAGGCGATGCGATGAAACAAGAAAGACTGGGGAAAAGAATTTCCCCAGACCCCATTCTTTTATTTTTATCCGTTGGTGCTGACCCGACAACCAGCACCAAAAAGTCAAAAACAAAAGAAGGGGGGTTTGGGGGAAATTCATTTCCCCCATGCTTTCTTCCATGACCGACTCTACCGAAAAATTCGGCGCCCGAGAGGCTGACGGCATCGTCCGCTGCGATGCCTGCCCTGTACTCTGCCGCATCCGCCCAGGCCGCGCCGGCGCATGCTCCCGCTATGCCAACGAGAACGGCGCCCTGGTCCGCACCGACCCTCTCGTGCTACTCGAGCGCACCGTCGAGGCCGGTGGCACCGTGGTCCCCTTCGCCGCGAATGCCGAGGATTGGGATGGCCGCATCTTCGTCACAGCGATCGGCGCCGGCACCACCTATCCCGACTACAAGCCCGCGCCCTTCATCGTCGGCAGCACGCATGCGGGCGTGGACACCGTCACCGTCGTGACTGAGGGCATCTTCAGCTATTGCGGCCTGAAGGTGAAGATCGACACGGACCGTCACCTGGGTTCCGAGACCGCCGCGGTGCGCCACCAGGGCGAGCAGATCGGCCACGTCACGACCGCCGAATACGGCAGCCAGATGCTGAGCCTTGGCGGCGTGCACCATCTCACGGGCGGGTCCAAGCGCGAGGGCAATGTCACCTGCGCCGCAATGCTCGCACTGTGCGAAAAGCAGGCCGTAGAGGTCACCATCGATGGTGGCGCGACGCTGACGATCCAGGCTGGCGCGGCGCCCATTGTGAACGGGCATGTGGAACAGCGCATGCGCGTGGGCTGCGGCAGCGCCACCGTGGGCATCTTCGCCCAGCAATGGCAGGGCCATGTCGATGAGGTGATCGTGGTCGACGACCACATCACCGGCGTGCTGACCGAGCACCAGGCCGGCGCCTGCCTGGGCATGCGGCGCGCGGGCATCCGCGTCCGCGGCCGCCGCTCCACGCCCGGCCGTTATTTCCAGGTGGCGAGCCCCGGGACGGGCTGGGGCGGCACCGACATCACCGACCCTCTCTCGATCATCGAGAGCATCGATCCCGCGCTCGCCTGGCCGGGGCTGCGGCTGCTGCTCACCACCACCACCGGCGAGGATTCGCTCTACTGCGAGCTGGACGAAGCGCTGCACCCAGTGCCGCGCCCGATGCCGGATGCGGTGGCCGCGACCGTTGCGCGCATCGGGGAGAATTGCGAACCTGCGCTCACCTCGATCCTGTTCATGGCCGGCGCCGGCGGGTCGCTGCGTGCGGGCGTGACCGAAAACCCCATCCTGCTCACGCGCGGCGTGCGCGATGCCCTGGTCCGCGTCACCATGGGCGGCGCGCCGTGCACGCTGTGGCCAGGCGGCGGGATCACCCTGATGGTCGATGTGCTGCGCCTGCCCGCGCGTGCCTTCGGCTCGGTGCCGACGCCGGCCATCGTGGCGCCGATCGAATTCACCATGCGTGCGGATATCTTCGCCGCACTCGGCGGCCATGCGGGGCAGGTGGTGCCGCTGGCGCGGCTTCTCGCGGAGCAGGGCGGTGCGGCGCGGATCGAGGCGGCGCACGCGGATAATCCATGGCCGGCGCAAACCTCCAGCGGATGATTCACCGCGTCGGCGATCCCGTCCGCACGGATCATGCGCTGGCGCAGCGCCTGCCCGACGGAAGGCTGCACCTGCGCAACGGGCCGAGCGACCTCATCATCGCGGTCGACGCCCCGGAGGCCGCGCGCGAGGCCGCCTTTTGCCGCGCTGCCGTGGCCTTCGACGGGCTCATCGCCGCCCTCGCCGTCGAGCTGCCCGCGCTCCGCGCGCCGGTCGGTGCGCAGGCGTTCCGCCACCCGGTGGCCTCGCGCATGGCCGAAGCGGTGCGACCGCACTCGGCGGTGTTCATCACCCCGATGGCCGCCGTCGCCGGCGCCATCGCAGAGCATGTGCTGACCGCAATCGCGGCCGACCCCGCCATCCGCCGCGCCCACGTCAACAATGGCGGCGACATCGCCCTGCACCTGGCACCCGGGGAGACGCTGCGCGTGGGCCTGGTCCGCAGCCTCACGCAGGCGCGCCCCGAAGGCTGGGTGGAGATCACCCACGCCATGCCGGTACGCGGCATCGCCACCAGCGGCTGGCCGGGCCGGAGCTTTTCCCGCGGCATCGCCGATGCCGTCACCGTGCTGGCTGGCCGCGCGCCCGAAGCGGATGCGGCGGCCAGCATCATCGCCAATGCGGTGGATGCGGCGCATTCGGGCGTGCGCCGTGCACCGGCCGCCGCGCTGGACCCCGACAGCGACCTCGGCGAGACCCTGGTGACGACCGGGGTGGAAACGCTTCCCGCTGCGGTGGTGGAGGCCGCGCTCGACGCCGGGCTGCGCGTCGCGGAGGCGTGTTGCGCGCGTGGCCTGATCATCGCCGCGGTGTTGTTCTGCCAGGGGAGTCTGCGTGTAGCGAGTACGGTTCCGGGGGAAATCCCTGGCATTCCCTGGCTTCGCTAAGGTCACCTACTGCTTTTCCCGCTTACACGCTCAGGTATTGCTCCCGGACATCATCCGCCGCGATCAGGTCAGGCAGCGTTCCTGCCCAGCGGATGCGGCCCTTCTCGATGATCACCGCCCGGTCCGACACCAGCCGCGCGAAATGCAGGTTTTGCTCCGACAGCAGGATCGACAGCCCCTCCGCCTTCAACGCCGCGATCGCGTGCACCATCCGCTCGATGATCACCGGCGCGAGGCCCTCCGACGGCTCGTCGAGCAGCAGCAGCCGCGGATTGCCCATCAGCGTGCGCGCGATGGTGAGCATCTGCTGCTCGCCGCCGCTCATCCGCCCGCCGGGCCGGTCGCGCATGGCACCCAGCGAGGGAAACAAATCGAACAGCCGCGCCGCATCCCAGGACCGCAGGCCGGCGCGTGCCGGCTGCCGTCCGACGTCGAGATTCTCGAGCACGGTGAGGTCGGTGAAGATCCGCCGCTCCTCCGGCACATAGCCGATGCCCGCGCGCGCGATCCGGAAGGGGGGCTGCCCGGCAATGTCGCGCCCCTCGAAGCGCACTGACCCGGCCGAGGGGGGCACCAGCCCCATGATGGCCTTCATCGTGGTGCTCTTGCCCGAGCCGTTGCGGCCGAGCAGCACCGCGACCTCGCCGGCCGCAACCGTGAATCCGACACCGTCGAGGATGTGGGCGCGTCCGTAATGCGCATGCAGGCCGGCGACATCGAGCATCAGCCGTGCACCAGCCCGGCGCCGAGATAGACGGCCTGGACCTCGGGGTTCGCGCGCACCGCGGCGGGGGAGCCCTCGGCGATCAGGCGCCCACGGTCGAGCACGATGATGCGGTCCGCCTGGGCGAAGACCACGTCCATGTCGTGCTCGGTGAACAGCACCGCGATGCCCTGCTCGCGCGCGATGTCGCGGGTCAACGCCATCAACGCCACGCGCTCGCGCGGCGCCATGCCCGCCGTGGGCTCGTCCATCAGCAGCAGCCGCGGCGCATTGGCGAGCGCGATCGCGAGCTCAACCCGCTTGAGATCGCCATAGGCGAGCACGCCACACGCGCGCTCCGCCTGCTCCGCCATGCCCACACGAGCAAGAAGCGCATCCGCCTCGTCCGCGAAATGCTCCGGCGCCGGACGCCAGAACCGCAGCAGCCGGTGGGCATGGGAGAGCAGCGCCACCTGCACATTCTCGCGCACCGTCATGGAACCGAAGGTCGCGGTGATCTGGAACGTCCGCCCGACGCCAAGACGCCAGACGCGACGGGGCGCGAGACCGGTGATGTCCTGGCCGAGCAGCCGAACGCGGCCCGCATCGGGACGAAGCTGGCCGTTGAGCATGTTGAAACAGGTGGATTTGCCGGCACCATTGGGACCGATGAGGGCGAGCATTTCACCCGCTTCGATAGAGAAGGACACGCCCTGGACGGCACGCACGCCGCCAAAAGATTTTTCGATGCGCTCGACGTCGAGGATGGTGGTCATGACGACAGATTGGGGGAATGAATTCCCCCAAACCCCCATCTTTTATTTTTATCTATTGGTGCTGGTTGGAGGCTTAGCACTCGTTCACCTACCGTAGCGCGACCTTGAAGCTCGCACCAATTAATCAAAAACGAAAGAATGGGGGTTTGGGGAAAATTCATTTCCCCCATGCTTTCTGCACAGCACCCGCCAGCCCCTGCGGAAAGAACAGCACCAGCGCGATGATCACGCTGCCCATGATGAGCCTCCACAACTCTGTCGCGCGCATTAATTGTTCTTGCAACCCGGCGAAGGCCAAGGCCCCGACGATGGGTCCGGACAAGGTCTGGACACCGCCGAGCAGCACCATCAGCAGCGCATCCACGCTGCGCGGAATACCGAGCGTGGAGGGAAACACGCTGCCCTTCGAATAAGCGAACAACCCGCCGGCGATACCGGCGGCGACAGCCGCGACGGTGAAGGCGAGCCAGCGGATGCGGAAGCCGTCGATGCCGATCGCCTCGGCGCGCAGCGCGTTGTCGCGCCCGGCGCGCAGTGCGTAACCGAAGGGCGCGCGCACCGCGCGGCGCAGCATGAGCGACGCGCCGATGCACAGGACCAGCGTGAGATAGAAGAAGACGGATTTGTCCCGCGCCCAGCCATCCGGCCAGACGCCGAGGATGCCGTTGTCGCCGCCGGTCACCTCGACCCACTGGAAGGCGACCGACCAGGCGATCTGCGCGAAGGCGAGGGTGAGCATCGCGGAATACACGCCCGATAGCCGCACGCAGAACCACCCGAAGGCGATGCCCAGCAGACCCGCGAGGGCAGGTGCGGCAGCGAGGCCCAGCAGCATGGGCGCGCCGAGGTGCTTGGCGAGAAGGGCCGCGCCATAGGCCCCGGCGCCAAAATACGCGGCATGGCCGAAGCTCGCCATGCCGCCCGGGCCCATGATGAAGTGCAGGCTGGCCGCGAACAGCACGAAGATGAGCAGCTCGGTGAGGACGGAGATCTCGTAGTCGCGCAGCAGCAGGGGTGCTGCGATGAGGAGGGCAAGCGCGATTGCACCGGCGACGATCAGCGGCCGCGGTGTCGGCCCGATCGGCGGGTCGGGCGCCGCGGCGGCCCCGCGCGACGGTGCGCTGGCGCGGCCGAGCAGACCATGCGGTCGCGCCACCAGCACGATGGCCATGACCAGGAATACCAGCACCAGCGTGATGCGCGGCAGGATGAGGATGCCAAAGGCGTGCAATTCGCCGATCAGCAGCGCGGCCAGGAAGGCGCCTGGCAGCGAGCCGAGGCCACCCACCACCACCACCACGAACGCCTCGGTGATGATGGCGAGGTCCATCTGCAAATTCACGCTCTCGCGCGGCAATTGCAGCGTCCCGCCCAGCCCCGCGAGCATCGCGCCGAGGAAGAATACGGAAGTGAACAGTCGCCGCTGATCGACACCGAGCGCCGAGACCATCTCCCGGTCCTGCGTCGCCGCGCGCACCAGCGTGCCCCAGCGCGTGCGGTGGAACAGCAGCCACAGCAGGCCGAGGACCACTGGGCCCACGATGATGAGGAACAACTCGTATCGCGGAAACCGCACGCCCAGCATCTCGGTGCTGCCGCGCAGCAGCGGCGCTCGCGGCCCGAGCAGGTCCTGCGGCCCCCAGATCAGCAGCGCCACATCCTGTACGACCAGCACCACGCCGAATGTCGCGAGCAGCTGGAACAGCTCCGGCGCCTCGTAGATGCGGCGGAGCAGCAACACCTCGATGACCATGCCGATCGCGCCCACGATCAGCGCCGCGAGGAGGATGCTGCCCCAAAAGCCTACCGATGTGCCGGCCAGGCCCTCCGGCAGCTGGGTCACCAGGCTCCAGCCGACATAGGCGCCGAGCATATAGAGGCTGCCATGGGCGAAGTTGACGATGCGGGAGACACCGAAGATCACCGTCAGCCCGGATGCCACCAGGAACAGGGACGAGGCGCTCGCCAGGCCGTTGAGGGCCTGGATCAGCAGGTCCTCCATTCAGC
The DNA here is from genome assembly GCF_018128965.1 of Plastoroseomonas arctica. Lineage (GTDB taxonomy): Bacteria > Pseudomonadota > Alphaproteobacteria > Acetobacterales > Acetobacteraceae > Plastoroseomonas > Plastoroseomonas arctica. The sequence goes on along the minus strand of NZ_JAAEDH010000011.1, from coordinate 61,377 downwards.
TCTGGGGACGCAGCGTGCGCACCACGTCATCGGCCGGCAGATAGGCGGCGCCATCGGCATAGCGCCAATCCACCATGGTGCCGCGCCCGTTGCGCAGCGCCGTGCGCCCGACATAGGCGCCGAGCGTGGATTGATGGTCGATCGGGCGGAAGGTCACGTCGCCAGTGCCGAAGGCGGTGGGGAAGGTCAGGCCGCGCATGGCGTCGACCATCTTCTCCGTCTCGGTATCCGCGCCCGTCTTGCGCAGCATCGCGGCGATGGCGCTCACCGTGTCGAAGGCCACGACGGACCCAAGGCGCGGTGCCTCGTTGAAGCGCGCGCGATAGGCGTCGCGGAAGGCGGTATGGCCGGGCGTGTTGAGGTCTTCCCAGGGATAGCCTGTGACGATCCAGTTCTCCGGCGCCTCGTCGCCGAGGGGGAGCAGGTATTCCGGCTCGCCAGTCAGCATGGAGACGATGCGCCGCCGCTCGAACAGCCCGCGCGTGTTGCCCTGGCGGACGAAGTTCGTGAGGTCCGCACCGAAGGTGACGTTGAAGATCGCATCCGGCGTCGTGCTCGCCAGCGCCTGCACCGTGGCCCCCGCATCGATGCGGCCAAGGGCGGGAAACTGCTCACCCACGAAGGTCACGTCAGGCTTCGCGCGGGTGAGCAATTCCTTGAACCAGCGCACCGCGCTCTGCCCGTATTCGTAATTGGGCGCGACCGTCGCCCAGCGCCGGGCGGGGAGCTTCGCGGCTTCCTCGACCAGCATCGCGGCCTGCATGTAGGTGGAGGGGCGCAGGCGGAAGGTGTAGCGATTGCCGCGCGCCCAGACGAGCGCGTCGGTCAGCGGCTCGGACGCGACGAACAGCTTCTTGTTCTGGTTGGCGAAGTCGCCGAGTGCGAGGCCGACATTGGACAGGAACCCGCCGGCCAGAAGGGCCACGCGTTCCGAATTGATCAACTCGCCGGCGTGGCGCACGGCGTCCTCGGGGCGGCCGGCATCGTCGCGGAATATCGTCTCGAGCCGGCGGCCATTGACGCCGCCGCCAGCATTCACCTGCTCGATCGCGAGGATCCAGCCATTGCGATAGGGCGCGAGGAAGGCGGGTTGCGAGGTGTAGGAATTGACCTCGCCGATCCGGATCACGTCCCCCTGGGCATGCACGATGCGCGGCATGGCGAGAGCCGTGCCACCTGCAAGGAGCGTACGCCGGTCGAAACCCACCATGTCCTGTCTCCCGTCATCGCAAAGCGCCGGAACTGGCCCTGCATTCGCACATTGCGCCCATCCGCCCGTATTTATCGATGGCCTCCGGTCTGAGGACCAGCACCAAAAAGCGAAAATTTGCGAGCCCCGCGCACGGCACGGTCGAAGTTACGCGTTTTGTGGGCGCCGCCGCCTGTGCCAGTTTCGCGCCGTGTCATCATTGCATCAGCGCGGCAGCGGGATTCTGGACGTGACGCTCGCCCTCCGCGAGGGGCGCACCACGCTACGCAACCTGCACCAGGTCTCCCCGCTGCGCGCGCTATTCCCGACCCCAGAGCGCGACGAGGCGCTGACCCTCGCGCTCGTCAACACCGGCGGCGGGCTGGCTGGGGGCGATCACCTGCGCATCATGATCGAGGCCGAGGTGGGTGCGCGTGCGACCATCAGCGCCCCCGCCGCGGAGAAGATCTACCGCAGCCTGGGGCCGCCCAGCCGCATCGACTGCGCGCTCCAGCTCGGCGCCGGTGCGGTGATGGAGTGGATCCCGCAGGAGACGATCCTGTTCGACGGTGCCCGGCTGCAGCGCCGCATCTCCGCGGACCTTGCCGCCGGCGCGCGTCTGCTCGCCGCGGAGACGCTGGTGTTTGGCCGTGCCGCCCGCGGCGAGGCCTTCACCCGCGGCGCGCTGCGCGACAGTTGGCGGATCCGGCGCGACGGCGTGCTGGTCTGGGCCGATGGCGTTGCGGTCGACCCTCCGCGCGCGCTCGGCAACCGGTTCGGCTTCGCTGGTGCCGAGTCGCTGGCGACGCTGCTGTTCTGTGGCGACGAGGCGCCTGCGATGCAGGCGCTGCTGCGCGAGGCCGGGGCGCAGGTCACGCTGCCGACCCGGGGGCTGGTGGTCGCCCGCTGGCTCGGCGCCGCCCGCGACGTGCGCCGCGGCCTTGGGTCCGCCATCGGCCTGGTGCGCGCGGCGGTCTTCGGGCTGCCGGCGCGGCTGCCGCGGCTGTGGACGGCATGAGGCATTCCCTTCCATGATGGCGCCACGCCCCAGGAGACCCGCATGCATCTGACGCCGCGCGAGAAGGACAAGCTGCTGATCTCCATGGCGGCGGAGGTGGCGCGCAAGCGCCTCGCACGCGGCGTGAAGCTGAACCACCCAGAAGCCATCGCGCTGATCACGGATTACGTCGTCGAGGGTGCGCGCGATGGCCGCTCCGTGGCCGAGCTCATGCGCGACGGCGGCACGGTGCTGGCGCGCGAGCAGGTGATGGAGGGCATCGCCGAGATGGTCCACGAGATCCAGGTCGAGGCGACCTTCCCGGACGGCACCAAGCTCGTCACCGTCCACAACCCGATCCGCTGAGGCGCCCCCCATGATCCCAGGCGAAATCATCACCGGCGATGGCGATATCGAGATCAACGTCGGCGCCGTGGCCGTCGCGATGGAGGTCGCCAATACCGGCGATCGCCCGGTGCAGGTCGGCAGCCACTACCATTTCTTCGAGACCAACCCAGCGCTCAGCTTCAACCGTGCCCAGGCGCGCGGCATGCGCCTCGACATTGCCGCCGGCACCGCCATTCGCTTTGAGCCTGGGCAGTCCCGCAGCGTGAACCTCATCCCCTTCGGCGGCGCGCGCATCGTGCACGGCTTCCATGGCGCCATCGAGGGGCCGCTCTGATGCCCGCGCGCCTGTCGCGATCCGCCTATGCCGGCATGTATGGCCCGACCACGGGCGACAAGGTGCGCCTTGCCGACACCGACCTGTTCATCGAGGTCGAGCGCGACTTCACCACCCATGGCGAGGAGGTGAAGTTCGGCGGCGGCAAGGTCATCCGCGACGGCATGGGCCAGTCGCAGAAGACGCGCGCCGAGGGCGCGATGGACACCGTCATCACCAATGCGCTGATCCTCGATCACTGGGGCATTGTGAAGGCCGACGTGGGGCTGAAGGACGGGCGCATCGCGGCGATCGGCAAGGCCGGCAATCCGGATACGCAGAATGGTGTGGACATCGTCATCGGGCCGGGCACCGAGATCATCGCCTGCGAGGGGCGCATCCTCACCGCCGGCGGACTCGACGTGCATATTCATTTCATCTGTCCGCAACAGATCGAGGAGGCGCTGGCCTCGGGTGTGACCACCATGTTCGGCGGCGGCACCGGCCCCGCCCATGGCACGCTCGCGACCACCTCCACGCCGGGGCCGTGGCACATGGCGCGAATGCTCATGGCCGCGGAATCCTTTCCGATGAATTTGGGATTTCTGGGCAAGGGCAATGCGGCGCTGCCGGCTTCGCTCCGCGAACAGATCGAAGGCGGTGCGGCGGGCCTTAAGTTGCACGAGGATTGGGGCACCACGCCGCAGGCGATCCACAACTGCATGACCGTCGCGGATTCGATGGATGTGCAGGTGGCCATCCACAGCGACACGCTGAACGAGGCGGGCTTCGTCGAGGAAACTATCAAGGCACTCGCTGGCCGCACCGTGCAGGCCTTCCACACCGAGGGTGCCGGCGGCGGCCATGCGCCCGACATCCTGCGCCTGGTGGGCGAGCCGAACGTGCTGCCCTCCTCGACCAACCCGACCATGCCCTACACGGTGAACACCATCGACGAGCACCTGGACATGCTCATGGTCTGCCATCACCTCGACCCGCGCATTCCCGAGGATGTTGCCTTCGCTGAATCGCGCATCCGGCGGGAGACCATCGCGGCCGAGGACATCCTGCACGACCTCGGCGCCATCTCCATGATGAGCTCGGACAGCCAGGCGATGGGGCGCGTGGGCGAGGTGATCATCCGGACCTGGCAGACCGCGCACAAGATGAAACAGCAGCGCGGCCGTCTGCCCGGCGAGACCGGCGACAACGACAATCTCCGCGCACGACGCTACATCGCGAAATACACCATCAACCCCGCGATCAGCCAGGGCATCGGCGCGCATGTCGGCTCGATCGCGGTGGGCAAGTACGCGGATCTTGTCATGTGGTCGCCGGCCTTCTTCGGCGTGAAGCCGGAGATGGTCCTGAAGTGCGGCACCATCGCCATGGCGCCGATGGGCGACCCCAACGCCTCGATCCCGACGCCGCAGCCGGTGCACTACCGCCCCATGTTCGGCAGCTTCGGGCGTGCGATGCAGGCGAGCTCGATCACCTTCCTGTCGCAGGCCGGGATCGATGCCGGCATTCCGCGGCAGCTCGCGCTAAACCGCATCTGCCTGCCGGTGACCAACACGCGCAGCGGCATCTCGAAGCGCGACATGGTGCTGAACGACGCGCTGCCGAAGATCGAAGTGGATGCTGAGACCTATGAGGTGCGCGCCGATGGCGAGTTGCTGATCTGCGAGCCGGCGAAGTTGCTGCCCATGGCGCAGCGCTACTTCCTGTTTTGAGGGACCGCAAATGTCTGATTACGTTCGCTTAGAGCCTATACGAATGAAAATTGATGCAAAATATACTGAGAAATGGTTGCAAGGAATTATTGCAAATGATCCTTCCGTCTTGGGTTTGGGGGATGTTGAACTCCTTTCGAAAGAGAGACGCCAACCAAGAGCCGGTCGGTTAGACTTACTTCTTGCAGATTCTGAGGGTCGTCGGCGATATGAAGTTGAACTTCAGTTAGGAGCCGTTGACGAAACTCATATTGTTCGAACCATTGAGTATTGGAATATCGAAAAAAAAAGATATCCTCAATATGACCACTGTGCAGTTATAATTGCTGAGGAGATAAATGCTAGATTCTTGAACGTAATTAGTCTGTTCAACGGACATATTCCACTTATCGCTATGCAGGTCCAAGCTATAAAGGTTAAAGATGCAGTTACCGTGGTTTTCACAAAGGTGCTAGACGAAAATATTAGAGCCCCGCTGGACGAAGAAGATCTTCAGCAGGCAACTATTGACCCAACCAAATGGGAGAAAAATTATCCTCTTGAGATCATTGGAATAATGAAACAAATTCATGCAAACATAATACGGAAAATAGATAGTAAATGCGAGCTAAATTATACTAAACACTATGTCGGTATTACAATAAATAAAATTGCAAATAACTTTGTGCTATTCAAGCCAAAGAAAAAATCTTTGGAATTTCAAGTGGCTTTACCGCAAATACAGCAATACGACTCCTGGGTTGAATCGACAGGGTTCGATACATTGCCTTATGACAATTGGTTCAAAAATTATCGATTTTTGATCAGGCCTGCTGACGTAGACGGCAAACCAGAAAAACTCGATCAACTTAGGGAATTAGTGCAAGCGGCGTATAGTGAAAAAGTTGGGTAAAATGGGCGCCAAAGAATTTCTGCCCCGCGCGACCCGCGTCCTGCCCGCCGGCGACTGGGTGGCACGGACCGCGCGCGACACCGTCACGCTCGACTTCGACGAGCGGTTCCGTCGCCGCCGTCGCTACACCGGCGCGAACGGCACCGAATTTCTTCTTGATCTCGATGAGGCGGTGGCACTGCGCGATGGCGACGGCCTGCTGCTCGAAGGCGGCGGCGTCATCCTGGTGCGCGCGGCGCCCGAACCGCTCACGCAGATCACCGCGGCCACACCGGAACTGCTGATGCGGCTCGCCTGGCACCTGGGCAACCGGCATCTGCCGACGCAGATCGAAGGCAGCCGCATCCTGATCCGCGAGGACCACGTCATCACCGCCATGCTGCGCGGCCTGGGCGCGACCGTCGAAGCGGTTCAGGCGCCCTTCCATCCCGAAGGCGGCGCCTATGGCGAGCACAAGGGCCATGGCCACTCGCATGATCATGGCGACGGCCATCACCACCACCATGACCACTGAGGATTTCGCGCGCCTGCTCGCCTGGACCTCGCCCGCCTATCCGGTCGGCGCATATACCTACAGCCACGGCATCGAGGCGGCGGTCGAGGATGGCGCGGTGTGCGACGCCGCGACGCTCGCCGCCTACATCCGCACCGTGCTGCACGACGGCGCCGGCCACATTGATGGTGCGCTCTGCGCCGCTGCGATCGCCGCTGTGGATGACGCCGCTCTCGACGCCATTGCCGAACTCGCCTTCGCCTGGCGCGGCACCGCCGAGACGGCGCTGGAGAGCACGGCGCAGGGCAACGCCTTCGCGCTGGTCACGATGGCCGCCTGGCCGGACGCAGGCTTCGCCGCATTCTGCGCGCGCCATCCCAAGCGGCTGGCGCATGCGTCCGCCTTCGGCGCCGCCTGCCGCTTCGCCGCCATTCCACCGCGCGACGCGGTCTTCGCCTATCTTACAGCGTTTGCCGCCAACCTCACCTCCGCCGGCGTGCGGCTGGTGCCGCTCGGTCAGACCGATGGGCAGCGCGTGACGGCGGGCCTGCTGCCCGCCATCACCGCCGCGACCGAGGCCGCGCTGGCGGCCGATCTCGACGATCTGGGCACCGCATCGCCGATGATCGACCTGTTTTCCATGCGTCACGAGACGCAATACACGAGGCTGTTCCGCTCATGAGCGCACCCTATCCCCACGGCCCTTTCCGCGTCGGCGTCGGCGGTCCCGTGGGGTCGGGCAAGACGGCACTGGTCGACCGGCTCTGCAAGCATCTGCGCGCGACGCACGACATCGCCGCCATCACCAACGACATCTACACCAAGGAGGATGCCGAATTCCTCACCCGCTCCGGCGCGCTTGCGCCCGAGCGCATCATGGGCGTGGAGACCGGCGGCTGCCCGCACACCGCGATCCGCGAGGATGCCTCGATCAACCTCGCTGCCGTCGCGGAGATGAGCGAGCGCTTTCCTGCGCTGCAGGTGCTGTTCATCGAATCCGGCGGCGACAATCTCGCCGCCACCTTCAGTCCGGAGCTGGCGGACCTGATGCTGTATGTCATCGACGTCTCGGCCGGCGACAAGATCCCGCGAAAGGGCGGGCCGGGCATCACACGCTCGGATCTGCTCATCATCAACAAGACTGATCTGGCGCCGCTCGTGGGTGCGGATCTCGGCGTGATGGACCGCGACGCGAAGCGCATGCGCGGCGCGCGGCCGTTCATTTTCACCAACCTCAAGATCGAGCAGGGCGTGCCAGAAATCGCCGCCTTCATCCTTGAGCAGGGCGGTATCCCGGCATGAGCACGACCGGTTCCGATGCGCGCAAGCTCGCGGACGCCGTGGCCTTCGCCGCCGCGCATGAGACGCCCTGGCCGCACGACATCGCGTCGCACATTGCACATGGCTATTTCGAAGGGCCGCCGGACAACGAGATCCTCGGCCCCGTGAGCCCGCGCGGCGCGCCCAATGGTCTGATCACCCGCAACGGCAAGCTGGTCGCGTCCTGGGGCGACACGCGCCAGGCGGACATGACCTTCTCGGTCGCGAAATCCTACCTCTCGCTGCTCGCGGGCCTCGCCCATGCCGATGGGCTGATCCCCGATCTCGATGCCCGCATCGGCGCGACCATCACCGATGGCGGGTTCGAGACGCCGCAGAACGCACCGATCACGTGGCGCCACATCCTGACGAACACCTCCGAATGGGAAGGCACGCTGTTCGGCAAGTCCGACATCATCGATCGCGGCCGCAACCTCGTCGTCGAGGGCAAGGGCCAGAAAGGCCAGGCGCGGCCGATGAATCCGCCCGGCAGCTATTGGGAATACAACGACGTGCGCGTGAACCGCCTCGCGCTGTGCCTGCTGCGGCTGTTCCGCCGGCCGCTTCCTGACGTATTCCGCGAACGCATCCTCGGTCCCCTCGGCGGCTCCGCCGACTGGCGCTGGGAGGGCTATCGCACCAGCTGGGTCGAGATCGACGGGCAGCGCATGCAGTCGGTCTCTGGCGGCGGGCATTGGGGCGGCGGCGTGGTGATGCATGCCGAGGACCAGGCGCGCATCGGCATGCTTATGCTCGGCCGCGGCGCGTGGAACGGTGTGCGCATCCTGCCGGAATCCTGGATCGAGGCCAGCACCACGCCCTGCGCGCTGAACCCGAGCTACGGCTTCCTGTGGTGGCTGAACTCCGACGGCAAGCGGCTGCCCTCGGCGCCCAAGGATGCGCTCTTCGCCTCCGGTGCCGGCGGCAACACCATCTGGATCGACCCGTCGAGCGGCATCGTCGCGGTCAGCCGCTGGCTGGACCCGGCGGCACTCGATGGCTTCATCGGCAAGGTGCGCGCGGCGCTGGCGTAGCGGCGCAACCGGCGGAGGGACGCCGCCGCGCCGGCATGCTTCCATCCGCGGCATGACCGATATCGACACGCTCGATTGGCCCCGCATCGAGGCCGATCTCGACGCCTATGGCGCCGCCGCAACGGGGCCGCTGCTCAGCCCCGAACAATGCGCCGCGCTGGTTGCGCTCTACGACGAACCCGAACACTTCCGCAGCCGCGTGGTCATGGCGCGCCACGGCTTCGGGCGCGGCGAGTACCAGTATTTCGCGCATCCACTGCCGCCGCTCGTCGCCGGAATGCGCACCGGATTCTGGCCCCGCCTGGTGGGCATCGCCCATCGCTGGACCGGGCGCGACTATCCCGCGACCCACGCCGAATACCTTGAACGCTGCCACGCGGCGGGGCAGCAGAAGCCCACGCCGCTGCTGCTGCGTTACGGCGCCGGCGACTATAATTGCCTGCACCAGGACCTCTACGGCGCGGAGGTGTTTCCCCTCCAGGTCGCGATCCTGCTCTCCAGGCCGGATGCCGAATTCGGCGGCGGCGCCTTCGTCCTCACCGAGCAGCGCCCGCGCATGCAATCCCGCGCCGAGGTCGTGCCTCTCCGGCAGGGCGAGGCTGTGGTTTTCGCCGTCGCCGAGCGTCCGGTGCAGGGCACGCGCGGCACCTACCGGGTCAAGCTGCGCCACGGGGTCAGTCGGGTGACCTGGGGGGCGCGGCACACGCTCGGCGTGATATTCCACAATGCCGCGTAAAACAGTAAGGCGACCTTACCGCCGCTCCGATCTCAAGAAAACAGATCCGGCGCCACGTTGCCGGGCGCCGGACACTGTCGGTACTGCGCGGTCAATCCCGCCGTGTCGGCGCCTGGTCCCAGGGCTTGCGCGCCGCCTCGCGCAGCGCGTCGACGCGGGTGATGCCGATGTCGCGCAGCATCCGGTCATCCATCCCGACCAGCTCCTGGCGCGTCGCTGCGGCGCGGTACGCCGCGCCGACCACGCGTGCGAAGACGCGGAACGGGTTCAGGCGGGTGGCGGCCACTGGGGCGGTGGCAGAGCGGGTCAGGGTCAGGCCGGACATCGGATCCTCCTTGGGTTGCGATGTGCCGATACTCTGCCGTTGCAATGGAGATAAGAGAAATGCATAGTGTTGAGGTGAATCATCAAGGACATTGATCTTCATGCTGGCCGTCCCGCCGGGCCTCGACCCCGATCTGCTCCGCGCCTTCGTGCTCATCGCCGAGGGTGGCTCCGTCACCCGCGCGGCCGCGCGCGTTGGCCGCACGCAGTCGGCCGTGTCGATGCAGATCAAGCGGCTGGAGGATTTTTTGGGCAAGCCGCTGTTGCACCGTAACGGGCGCGGCCTGTCGCCGACGCCGCACGGCGCCTGGCTGCTCGACCGCGCGCGCCAGGTGCTCGCGCTGAACGACCAGATCTGGACCGGCTTCTGGGAACCCGCACTGGTCGGCCATGTGCGCCTCGGCGTGCCGGACGACTACGCGCTGCGCTGGCTGCCGACCATCCTCGCCGATTTCGCTGAGACCCACCCGGCCGTCGAGGTCGAGGTGGTGTGCTTCAACTCCGAAACTTTGGCCGGACGCATGGAGGTCGGCCTGCTCGACCTCGCGTTGCTGACCGAAGGGCATGCGGCACCGGGCTGGACGGGGCAGGAGGTCTGGCGAGGACCGCTGCGCTGGGTCGGCAGCACGCGCCACGGCACGCATCGGCGCGACCCGATGCCGCTGGTGCTGGCCCATCACGGCTGCACCTGGCGCGAGGCGGCGCTGGATGCGCTGCACGGGATTGGGCGCGCCTGCCGCGTCACCTACAACAGCGCGACGCAGGCCGGCTGCTTCACTCTGGCCCTCGCGGGACTCGGCGTCACGGTCAGCACCACCGCGCCGCTGCCCGAGGGCCTCGCCTGGCTCGGGGCGGCGGATGGCCTGCCGGCGCTGCCTGACATGGGGATCGAGCTGCTGCAGAGCCGCAGCGTGGCCGGCAGCCCCGCCGCGATGGCGCTTGCTGCAGGCATCGTGCGCGGCTTCGCCGAAGCGCCCTGAGCACGCGCGCCGCGGCGAAACGCCCAGCCGTGGTCAAACCCGCGCGAGAAGCATGCCGAGCGACCCGAAATGATCGCTTCGGCGCGTGGCCCGCCTGGGCAGCGGCACGATGCGACGCCACACTCTGCGCATGGCAAAAAAATCACGCGTGCCTTCTCCCTGGTCCATGGGCCTGTTCGCATGGAGTGCCGGGATGGTGTTCATGACCCGCGGCGCGCAGCTGTTCACAGACCCACAGGCGGCGAAGACGCTTGCCGGCATGGCGGTGGAGAAGCAGAGGGCCTTCACCGAGGGCGCCTTCGCGGCCGGACGCGCGGTCATGCGCGGCGCGTCGCCGGCCCACGTCCAGGCGGCGGCCCTGGCGCCGGCGCGGCGCGCGGTGCGGCGGAATTTTTCCAAGCTCGGCGACTGAGCCCGGCTACTTGATCCAGATTTCCTTGCCGCGGGTGCGCAGCGGCGTCGCGATCTGCACCTGGGAGCGCTTGTCCCGCCACTGCCGCAGCGCGTCGCGCAGGATTTCGGCGCGGTTCGCGTAGTCGCCCGAGGCGACGGCCTCGCGCAGCGTCTCCGCGAGATCGGCGGACAGGGTGAGGGAGATTCGCGTGGTCTCGGCCATGCGCAAGCCTATCTGGGCAGCGCCTCCGGTGCCATGCGATATGTGCGCGCACGACTGGGGAGAATGACGATGCGTCGGATAGTCCTGATCGGTGTTCTGCTGCTGCTCGCCTTGCCCGCCATGGCGCAGGAGGTGGTGGTGCGCGGCATCGATGGGCGCGAGGTGAGCGTTCCCGCGGCCGAGATCGCGGCGCTGCCGCATGTGACGGTGCGTGGCCCGGGGCGGGAGGCGGCCTCCTACAGCGGCGTGCCGCTGGTAGCGCTCCTCGAACGCGTGGGCGCACCCTTCGGCCAGGCGATGCGCGGCGCGGCGCTGCGCGTGGTCGTCGTCGTGCGCGCGAGCGATGGCTATGCCGCGACGCTCAGCCTTGCGGAGATCGACCCCGGCGCGCGCGGCACGCAGGTGATCCTGGCCGACCGCCGCGCCGCGGAGCCGCTCGACGCCGCCGAGGGGCCGTTCCGGCTGGTGGTGGAGGGCGATCTGCGCCGCGCCCGGTCGGTGTTCCGGGTTAACCGGATCGAGCTGGTGCAGCTGCCCTAGCATGGGCGCCGGCGCGCTGTTCGCAGCGCACCGGCCAGGATCCGCGCCGCCTACATCCCCTCGAGCAGCGCGATGATCCGTGCGGGCACCGCGGCCTGGGCATCGTGCGGCACGTCGAGTTCCATGTAGCGCCAGTCCGGACCCTGCTTGGCCCGCGCCCGCGCCCGGCTGGGCTCGATCGAGGCCAGCGCGGGGTTGGTGTAGGACACGTAGGTCACCGGGCGGCCGGCCCCGGGCGGCGCCTTGAGGCGGATCGGCGTGTCGTAGGTGCCGAAGGGGTGCGGCGCGAGGCGGCGGCCGAACCATTGCCGCACGTCCTCGGGCAGCGGGAAGGCGGAGAGCGGGGGCACCGGGAGTGCGACGCCACCGCCCTGCTCGTTCACCGTCTGGCGCCGCGCGGCCTCGATGCCTGGCGGCAGCACGGAGAAGGCGGTCTCGCCGTTCTCGGGCAGCAGTGCGTCGAGGTAGACCAGGTGGCGGATACGCTCGGGCAGGCGATCGGCCACACCCGTGACCGCGAAGCCGCCGAAGGAATGGCCGACCAGGATCACGTCGGTGAGTTCCTCGGCCTCCAGCACGCCGGCGATGTCATCGACGAAGGTGTCGATGGAAATGGTGCGCGCGAGGAGGTGGCGGCGCTCGCCCAGGCCGGTCTGGGTGGGCGTGAAGACGCGGTGGCCCTTCTGGCGCAGCCCATCGGCGGTGAATTTCCAGATCCAGCCGCCGCCCCACGCGCCGTGCACCAGCACGAAGGTTTTTCCCGCCGTGGCGGGTGTCTGGGCCTGGGCGGCGCCGGCGGCGGCCAGCACGGCGGCCCCGGCGAAGACGGCTCGGCGGTCCATGGTGTTCCTCCTCGAATGCGTTGCGGACTAGTCGTCAAGCGCCTGGTAGACCAGCGTATTGACCAGCCGGCGGTAGCGCTTGCGCAGCTCGCCCGGCGCATGCGCCATGAACACCACCGCGAGGCCCGAGGCCGGGTCCACCCAGAAATTCGTCCCGTACACGCCCGACCAGCCGAACAGCCCGGTCTTGCCGAGCAGCCCCGCCACGCCCGGGCGGGTGCGCACGGCGACCGTGGCGCCGAAGCCATAGCCGGCGAGCGACGCGTCGAAGCTCGCGATGGTATTGCGCACGTCGGGGCCGAGGTGATCGGACGCCATCCAGTCCACGATGCGGGGCGCGAGCACCTGCTCGCCGCCCCAGCGGCCGCGGTCGAGCAGCATCTGCGCGTAGCGGAGATAGTCCGAGGCGGTGGAGGTGAGGCCGGTGCCGCCGGGGTCCATCGCCGGTTGCGTGGTGTAGTGCGGCACCTTCTGCGCCGCCCCGGTCAGCGGGTCGGCCGCGAAGGGCTTGGCGAAGCGCTCGAGGCGCGCGGGATCGAGCGTCTGCGAGGTCTCGGCCATGCCGAGCGGGCCGGTGATGCGCTGAACCATCGCATCGCCCAGCCGCAGGCCGGAGGCGCGCTCGACCACCAGGCCGAGCACGTCGGTCGAGAAGCCGTATTCCCAGACGGTGCCGGGCTCATGGCGCAGCGCCAGTCCGGCGAGCAGGGCTTCGGCCTGGTCCGAGGTGGGGCCGTCCTGGAACAGGCCCGAGCCGCCGGGATAGGAGGTGTGGACGGCGGTGGTCCCGCGCCCGGCGCCGCCATAGACGAATCCGGTGGTGTGCCGCATTGCGTCCAGCACGGTCATGGTCTGGGTCGCGGGGCGGGTCTCCAGCGGGCCGGAGCCGGAGAGCATCGCCTGGGTCTCGATCGCGACGCGGATCTTCGCGAAGGCGGGCAGGTATTCGGCGACCGGATCGGTCGCCAGCAGCCGGCCTTCCTGCATCAGCGACAGCGCCGTGGCGCCGGTGATGGGCTTGGTCATGGACGCGATGGCGAAGGCCGCGTCGGCGGGCATCGGGCGGCCGGACTCGGGGTCGATCGCGCCATGCGCGGCGGCGTGGATGAGCTTGCCGTGGCGGGCGATGGCGACCACGCAGCCGGGCAGGCGGCGGGCCTCGATCTCTCGCTCGAGGGCGGCGCCGAGGCGGGCGAGGCGGGTGGGGGAGACGCCCTGGGCGGCGGGCTCGGCCTCGGGCAGCGGCGGATTGGCGAAGGCGATGGTGGCCATGCGGGGGGCTCCTGCTGCGCCGGACCGGCGGGGGAGAGGGGAGCTTGGCGTGAAACGGCGGGTTGGGCCAGCCATGCGGCGGCAGGTGGTGCGCCATCACATGGGAGCCATCAAGGGTTGTTACCGATGCCCGTGCAGTCTAGTCACGGGCACATATCCGCCATCGAGGCGGCCAGGCTCCCACTCCGAGGCTCTCCCGCATGGCCGAAGCGCCCCATGACGCCACATGCGCCGATGGCCATGAGGCCCTCGTTCAGCGCATCATCCATGGCCTGGCGCCGCGCCGCGTGTTCCTGACCGGGACGGTTGCCGAGCCGCTGGCGCCGGCTTTCAAGGCGCGCGGGGTGGAGGCGGTGGCCGCGGACACGGTCGATCCTCTCGCCGCCCCGCCCGGGTTCCGCCACGACCTGGTCATCGCCGGCCCCTGGGCGCAGGAAATGGCGGCCGATGAGGGCGCCATCGGCAGGCTCGCGGCGACGGCCGAGGCAGTGGTGCTCGCGCTGGCGCCCGACGGCAGCGCAATCGACTGGATGCGGGCCTTCGGCGCGCATGGCCTCTGGCCGGACCTGCTCTACGACGCCTCCTTCCTCGCGCCGCGGGCGATGCTGCTGCGCCGGGGCGAGGCGCCGTCGGGTGCGGCGCTGCTCGCCCATGCCGAGACGCTGCGCCTGCGCCAGGGCCTTGCCGATGCGCGGGCTTCGCGTCCCGGCGCGTCAGGCGACGGCGCCGAAGGATCGCGCATGGTCGAGCGGCTGCATGCGGCCAGCATCGCACTGGGCGAGCAGCTGGACATGGCCCGGGATCAGCTCGCCGGCATCGCGGCGCTGCGCGCCCATTACGCCCACGCCACTTCGCCGCCCGCGGCCCCGCCCCCGGCGCCGCCGCAGGCGTCGCGCCTCAACCCCACCGCGCGGGCCAGTGCCATGGTGCGGGGGATCGTGGCCGGCATGCCCGCACCGGTTGGGCGCGTGGTGGTCGCCGGGGCGCGGATCGGCTGGTGGGCCGCGACGCCGCACCGCATGCCCGCGCGCCTGCGACGGCTGCGCGCACGCGGCGTGTCGCCCGTGGATGCCCTGCGCAACCTGATCGCCCCGCCACCGCCCGAGCTGACTCTGCCGATCGAAGTGAGCTTCGCGCCGCAGACGGAGACGGTTTTGCGTGTGGTTGATGTCGAGGCCGTGGCGCCCGCGTCGGTCTCGACCGCCGATATCCTTGCCCGCCGCCTCGACACGCTGCGACCGCTGCCGGTCTTCGCCATCGACCACGCCTTGCGCCCGCGCCTGACGCTGGTGACGGACTCGATCGCCGCCGACAGCTTCTTCGGCGGTGTCGGCACGGCAACCATCCTGGCGGCGCTCTGGGCCCGGCGGCGCGGTGCCGGGCTGCGCATCGTGACCCTGCGCGCGGAACCCGTGCGCGACAATGTCGCCGCACTGCTCGGAGCGCTGGGCGTGGTGCCGCCCGAGCATGTGGAATTCCGCGACGCGGCCCTGTTCGACGGCGGCAAACCGGTCGACGTCGCGTCCGAGGACATGTTCCTCACCACCTCTTGGTGGTCCACGGCCAATACGCTTGGCGCCATCAAGCCCGAGAAGGTCGCTTACATCGTGCAGGAGGATGAGCGGATGTTCTATCCGCTCGGCGACGACTGGCTGCGGGCGCAGGAGGTGATGGGCACGCCCGGCCTGAAGCGCGCGGTCAACACACGCCTGCTGCGCGACCATCTCGCCGCTACCGGGATCGCTGGACTCGACACCGAGGCGCACTGGTTCGAGCCGGCCTTCCCCGATGCCGCCTACTACCCCGACCGCAGCGCGCGCCGCCGGATGAACTTCTTCTTCTACGCACGGCCGAACAATCCGCGGAACCTCTATCTGCGCGGCATGGAGGCGCTCGGCGCCGCGATCGGGCAGGGGGTCCTCGCGCCCGATGACTGGCACTTCCATTTCGTCGGACGCGAGCTGCCGCGCCTGACGCTTCCGGGCGGCGTGCCGGTCACCGTGGTGGAAGGGCTGACCTGGGATCGCTACGTGGCGATGATGCGCCGCATGGATCTCGGGCTGTCGCTGATGCTCACGCCGCATCCGAGCTACCCGCCGCTCGACCTCGTCGCCTGCGGCGCGGTGGCGGTGACCAACCGCTTCGGCGCGAAGCAGGCCCTCGATGCCTATTCGGAGAACCTGATCTGCACCGAGCCCAGCGTCGCGGCCCTGGTCGAGGGGCTGCGCGCCGGCGTGGCCCTGGCCCGCGACGCTGAGCGGCGTGCGGCCAACCACGCGAGGCAGGGGCTGCAGCGCTCCTGGACCTCGGCCTTCGCGAGCACGCTCGACTGGCTCGAGGCCGGTTGAGCGATGTTCATCGGCTTGCCGTTCGCCGCCCGCTACACCGATCCGTGGCAGGATGATTTCGAAACGCGCTTCCAGGCGCTGACCGCGCGCCGGCGCCGCATCGCGTACTACTACACCGAGCCGGACAACAGCACCTTCCGCTACCGCTGCTACAACATGGTTCAGACGGTGAACGCGGTCGCGCCCGACACCGGCGCGGCCTGGTTCTGCCGCGCCGATGGCGAGCGGCTCGGGCGCGTCGCCGATGCGGCCGACGTGCTGATCCTCGGCCGCGTGCGCTACGACACGCCGGTCGTGCAGCTGGTGGCGCGCGCGCGGGCCGGAGGCGCGCGCATCCTGTTCGATGTCGACGATTTGGTCTGCGACACGCGCCACATCGAGCTGCTGATGAACTCGCTCAACCAGGACACCGGGCCGGCCGGCAACTGGGATTACTGGTTTTCCTATATCGGGCGCATGGGCGCGGCGCTGCGGCTGTGCGACGGCGTCATCACGACGAACGCCTTTCTCGGCCAGCAGATCGCGCGCGACAGCGGCCTGCCTGTCGCGATCGTGCCCAATTACCTCAACCGCGAACAGGAAGCCGTCTCGCGCGCCATCGTCGCGGCCAAGCGCGACGGCAACTGGGCGCGCAACGGCCGCATCCACGTCGGCTATTTCAGCGGCTCGCCCACCCATACGCGGGATTTCGCGATCGTTGCGTCGAGCCTCGCGACGCTACTGGCCGAGGAGCCGCGCCTGATCGTGCGCCTGGTTGGCATGCTCGACCCGCACCCGGCGCTCGCCCCCTGGCGGCACCGGATCGAGGTCCATCCCTTCACCGACTTCCTCACCCTGCAGCGGCTGGTGGGCTCGACCGAGATCAGCCTCGCGCCGCTGCAGGACAACATCTTTACTAACAGCAAGTCCGAGCTGAAGTATTTCGAGGCGGCGGCGGTCGCGACCCTCACCATCGCCTCGCCCACCTTCACCTTCCGCCAGGCGATCGACGAGGGCCGCACCGGCCTGCTCGCGAACGAGCTGGAATGGGCCGACAAGATCCGCCAGGCGATCCGCATGATCGATGACGGACGCTACCAGCCGGTGGTGCTCGCGGCTGCGGAGTCCGCGATGGCGCGCTATGGCAGCGACGCGCAATTGCCTGCCATCGAGCGCGCGGCGTTCGGCGAGCTTGCCTCGCTGCCGCCGCTCCTGCCTGCCGGCACCCGGAGCAGCCTTGCCGCGCCAGCACCCGATGCGCGAGAGGAATAGATTTTGTCGATGCTGACCCCGGGCAGCTTCGGCCTCGATATCGGACCGAGCTACAACCTGCTGCTGCCGAAATCCGAAGGATTCAACATCGAGACGGTGGACTACGCGGATCAAGCCACCCTGCGGTCGAAATACGCTTCTACCGTGAACGTGGACATTGCGCGCATCGAGGTCGTGGACCACGTGACCGGCGGTCGCCCCCTCACCGAGACCATCCCGCCCGACCGCGCCTACGACTTCATCCTCGCGAGCCACGTGATCGGGCACACGCCCGACCTGATCGGCTTCCTCGCCGATTGCGCGCGCTTCCTCCGGCCCGGCGGCCGGCTGGTGCTCGCGGTGCTGGGCAAGCGCTTCTGGTCCGACCTGATCCATCCGCTGACCTCCGTGGGGCGAGGTGCTGCAGGCACATGCCGAGCAGCGGACCCGGCCCACGCCGATGGCAGTGCTGACGTCGGTCGCTTACGACGTGCTGCGCGGTTGCGGCGCGATCGGCTGGTTGCCGCAGGAGGCCCGTCCGCCGGTCTTCGCCGGCAAGCTCGACAAGGCAATGAAACTCGCCGAGCATGCGCGCGCGTCGCCGGAGTATGTGGACGTGCATTGCTGGCGCTTCGTTCCATCGAGCTTCCGCCTGCTGATCGAGGATCTGCGCGCCTTGGGCATGACGACGCTGCGCGAGGCTGCCTTCCGCCACCACGGAACGCATGAGTTCTTCGTGGCACTGTCCGCCGATGGCGCCGGGCCTGGCTTGGGCCGGGATAAGCTGGCCGGGCTCATCGCCTACGAAGTCGCGATGGGGCGGATTTGAGCGAGCCGATGGCGGGGGGCGAGGGCGGGAGCGTCGTGGCACCGGTGACGGATGCGGCTGCCGCCTGGGACCTTCTCACGGCGGGTGCCTTCGAGCCGGCGGCGGCTGCCTACGCGGCGCTGATCGGGGCCACCCCGCTCGACACCGATCTTCATGCTTTCCACGCTATGGCACTCGCCAAGCTCGGGCGCCTGGACGTGGCCGAGGCGGCGATCGCACCCGCCCTCGCGCTGCGCCTGAAGAACATCGTGCCGCTGATCATCGCGGCCGAGATCGCGACGATGCGCGCGGACTGGCCGTCGGCCGCCGTTCGCTGGCGTCGTGTGGCCTCCGGCAAGCCGCGCACCTACACGCGCTGGATGCGCTTCGAACCGCGGCCCGAGCCGGTGACCCCCTGGTTGCGCCATGTCGAGGCGCTGTACCACGACGCCCGCGATGCCGAGGCGGAGGCGGCTTGGGGCGAGGCGCTGGCCCTCTATCCTGACAACCTGGCGCTGTTGCGTCTGCCGGCGGATATCGCGACCGCGCGTGGCGATCACGCGCTCGCGGGCCGGCTCTGGACTGCGGCGCTGGAACGCTCCGGTCGCCACCCGGGGCTAGTCGGAGCGGCGCTGGCGGCCGCCTGGCATGCGGGGCCGGCGCTGCGCGCGGCCGGCGAACCGCAAGCTGCGTCCGGCTACTTTCTGCCCTCGTCCGAGGTGCAGGCATGGAACGACGCGCTCCGCGCCGAGGCGCCACTGCGCTACCTGCGCCCGATCGCCCCGGTCCCGAGCATCGAGATCATCGAGGGCGCACTTTTGATGCCGCATATGCCGCAACCGTCCGATGCGCCGCCGGAATTCGCCCGCACGATGCGCGGCGGCGTCTTCGATGCCGACGGCCGGATCGTGCCCAACGCCATCCAGCTGGTGCGCCCGCATGTGCCCGATGCCCCGTTTGGCCCGCTCGCCGCCTTCGAGCCGTTGCCTGGTCGTTGGATCTACGCCGCGGGCCACATCTACGGCCATATTGGGCATTTCCTCATGGATTGCCTCGGACGTGTCTGGGCGGCCGAGCGCGCCGGTGGTCCGGTGGACGGTCTGATCTTCCTCACAGCCTACAACCCGACGCTCGGCGCCGGCGGCTTTGATTTCCGCTCGCCCGAGCGCCACACACATTTCATGAATAGCGAGGGCGGTTTTGTCGCCAACTTGCTGCGCATCTTCGGCGGCATCACCAAGCATCGCGTCGCAGTAAGGCCGATGAGGGTGGCGGAGCTGCTGGTGCCGAGCCAGCTGCTCAGCTTGCGGCCCAGCGACGCCGCGAGCCATCCGCTGTTCCGCGCCTTCATCCGTCGCTCCGTGCAAGCGGTTTGCGACGGTCCGGGGCCGCCCACGCCGCCGCGTCTCTACGTGTCCCGCGCGCGGCTGCGCGAGGATCGCGGGCCCTTGTTCCAGGAGAAGGCACTGGAGCGGTGCCTGGAGGCCCAGGGCTACGCGATCATCTACCCCGAGGCGCTTTCGCTCGATGAGCAGCTGCGGCTGTACTGGAACGCAACGCACATTATCACCGCCACCGGCACCGCGGCCCATATCGCGGCAATGGCGATGCGCGGGCACCAGCAGGTGGCGCTGCTGAAGCGCAACCCGAGCCAGGACGGCCTGTTCGACGATCAGCTGCGGGCGATGGGGGCGGCGCGGGTCACCTGGATCGACGCGGTCACTGGGCATTTCGAAGATCGCGCGCCGGGGGCTGCGCGTTTTCGGGTGTATCGCGCGCCGCATGCGATCGATGTCGGGGGCGCGATGGCGGCGCTGCAGGAGGCAGGCTTCGTGGACCAGGTGGGCGCCATTCCCGATGCTGCTGCTGATGCCGAGGCTTTGACTCAGTTTCATGAACGGCTGCGCCGCTTCGCTCCCGAAAGCGCCTACGCCTTCGTGCGGCGCTGGGCCTGAGAGCTGAACCACGCCTACCGCCTCTCGGTTGCGTCACCGCCCGCCTTCGGATACCAGACGCGTGTGTGGCCGCATGGCGCAACGACCGGCCCGCAGCGCTCTCGACGGTGCACGGATCGCTGCGCGACACTGACGACCGTCAAGGCAGAGGTGCGGGTGTGAAGGCTGTGATCCTCGCGGGCGGGCTCGGGACGCGGATGTCGGAGGAGACCGACATTCGGCCCAAGCCGATGATCGAAATCGGTGGCAAGCCGATCCTGTGGCACATCATGAAGATCTACGCCCATCACGGCGTGACGGAATTCATCATCTGCCTTGGCTACAAGGGCTACATGATCAAGGAGTTCTTCGTGAACTTCCACAATCACGTCTCCGATCTGACCGTCGACACGCGCACGGGGGAGGTAGAGATCCATCGCCGCGGCGCGGAATCCTGGCGCGTCACCATGGTCGAGACCGGGCTCGAGACCATGACCGGCGGACGCCTGCGCCGCATCCGTGACTACGTCTCTGGCGAGGCGGAATTCTTCATGACCTATGGCGATGGCGTTGCGGACATCGACCTTCACGCGCTGCTCGCCCATCACCAGGCCGAAGGGCGGGACGCGACCGTGACCGCGGTGCGCCCGCCAGGCCGCTTCGGAGCGCTCGAGATCGAGGGCGGCCGCGTCGATCGCTTCATGGAAAAGCCGCAGGGCGACGGAAGCTACATCAATGGCGGCTTCTTCGTGCTGCGTCCCTCCGCTCTGGATCGCGTGGCGGATGACACCATGGTGTGGGAACAGGCGCCGATGCAGGGCCTGGCGCAGGATGGCCAGCTTGCCGCCTTTCACCATGACGGCTTCTGGCAGCCCATGGACACGCTGCGTGAGAAGCGAGTGCTCGAGGATCTCTGGGCCTCGGGCAAGGCGCCCTGGAAGCTCTGGGCGTGAGCGAATTCTGGCGCGGGCGGCGCGTCCTGCTGACCGGGCATACCGGCTTCAAGGGCGCTTGGCTCGCGCTGTGGCTATCCCAGATGGGCGCGCGCGTGACCGGATTTGCACTGCCTCCGCCGTCGGATCCTTCCCTGCACGCGCTCGCCTCCGCCAGCGTCTTCGAGCACGACATCATCGGCGACCTGCGTGATCCCGCCGCGGTCGATGCGGCCTACGCCCGCGCCGCGCCGGAGGTGGTTTTGCACTTGGCCGCACAGGCGCTGGTGCGGCCCTCCTTCGCCGATCCGGTGGCAACCTACGCGACCAACGTGATGGGCACGGTGCATGTGCTGGACGCGGCGCGGCGGCAGGGTGGCGTCGCCGCTGTGGTCGTCGTCACCTCCGACAAGGCCTACGAGAATCGCGAATGGCACTGGGCCTATCGCGAGGATGAGGCGATGGGCGGGCATGATCCCTACTCCAGCTCCAAGGGCTGCGCGGAGCTGGTAACGGCGGCGTTCCGGCGCTCCTACTTCGCAGCCGATCCCGATGGCGCTGCGGTGGCCAGTGCGCGTGCGGGCAACGTGATCGGTGGCGGCGACTGGGCGCTCGATCGCGTGGTGCCGGATTGCATCCGCGCCTTCGCCGATGGCCGCAAGGTGGCGCTGCGCAGCCCCGGCGCGACGCGGCCCTGGCAGCACGTGCTCGAACCGCTGGCCGGCTATCTCGCGCTCGCCGAACGGCTCGCCACGGGTGTAGACCGCGCACGCTTCGCCGCGGGCTGGAATTTCGGACCCGCCGAGGCGGATGCGATCGCCGTGGGCGAGCTGGTCACGACTCTCGCTCGCTTCTGGGGCGACGATGCAGGTTGGGAACTTGACGCCCGGCCGCAGCCGCATGAGGCGCACTACCTCAAGGTCGATGCCTCCAAGGCGCGTGCCGAACTCGGCTGGCGCCCGGCGCTCGGGGTCACCGAGGCGCTGGATTGGACCGTGGACTGGTATCGCCGCCAGGCGCGCGGCGAGGATGCGCGCGAACTGTGCCTGGACCAGATCGCCCGCTACAGAGCCCGCATGGCGGACGCGGACCAGGGACTGATTGAGCGCGCATGAAATCCACCCTCTGCCGCGCCTGTGGCGCGCCGCTCACCCGCAGCTTCGTCGACCTGGGCATGTCGCCGCTGGCCAATTCCTTCGTGCCGCTGGACCGCGCGGAGGAGGGCGAGACCTTCTATCCGCTGCACGCGAAGGTCTGCGAGGCGTGCCATCTGGTGCAGCTCGCGGAGTTCGAGGAGCCGCGGAAGATCTTCTCCGACGACTACGCCTATTTCTCATCCTTCTCGGCGAGCTGGCTCACCCACGCGGAGCGCTACTGCGCGGCGATGACGGCGCGCTTCGGCCTCGCAGCGGACGCGCATGTGGCCGAGGTCGCCAGCAACGACGGTTACCTGCTCCAGTATTTCGCGCGCGACGGGAAGCGCGTCACCGGCATCGAGCCCGCGGCGAATTGCGCGGCGGCGGCGGAGGCGCGCGGCGTCCATACCGAGATCCTGTTCTTCGGCACCGAGACCGGGCGCGAGATCGCGGCGCGCCGTGGCCAGGCATCGCTGATCGCGGCCAACAACGTGCTCGCGCATGTGCCCGACATCCATGATTTCCTCGGTGGTTTCCGTGAGCTGCTGCTGCCCGAGGGTGTCGCCACCTTCGAGTTCCCGCACCTGCTGTCCCTGATGCGGCACAACCAGTTCGACACGATCTACCACGAGCATTTTTCCTACCTGGCCCTTGGCCCGATCACGAAGGTGCTGGCGGCGCAGCGGCTGCGCATGTTCGACGTGGAGCGGCTGACCACCCATGGCGGATCGCTGCGGCTGTTTGTCTGCCATGCGGGCGCGGCGCATGTTCAGACGCCGGCGGTGGCGGCGCTGGCCGCCGAGGAGCACGCTGAAGGGCTGGATGATCTTGCGCGCTACGACGCCTTCGCGCCGAAGGTGGTCGCCATCAAGTGCGCGGTGCTGGACTTCCTCATCGCGGCGCGGCGCGAGGGCAAGACGGTCGCGGCCTATGGCGCCGCGGCCAAGGGCAACACGCTGCTCAATTATTGCGGCATCGGGCCGGACTTCATCGCCTTCGCGGTGGACCGCAATCCGGTGAAGCAGAACACGTTGCTGCCGGGCACGCGCATCCCCGTCTTTGGCGTCGAGGCGGTGGCCGAGCGCAAGCCCGACTACCTGATGATCCTGCCGTGGAATCTGCGCGACGAAGTGGCGCAGCAGATGAGCGGAATCCGCGACTGGGGCGGTCGCTTCGTGACTGCCATCCCGCAGGTCGAGGTGTTCTGATGCGCTTCACGCCGCTCGCGCTCGAAGGCGTGGTGCTGGTGGCGATGGATTCGCACCGCGACGCGCGGGGTCACTTCGCGCGCAGCTTCTGCGAGGAGGAATTTGCTGCCGCCGGACTGCCTGAGCGCTGGCCGCAGATGAACGTCTCGGTGAACGCGAAGGCCGGCACGCTGCGCGGGATGCATTTCCAGCGCCCGCCCTTCGAGGAGCCCAAGGTGGTGCGCTGCGTGCGCGGCGCCATACTCGACGTGGTGATCGACCTGCGTCCCGCCTCCGCGACGTTCCGCGCGCACCTGGCCGTGCCGCTCGATGCTGAGTCCGGCGATGCGCTGTACGTTCCCCCGGGCTTTGCGCATGGGTTCCAGGCTCTCATCGACGACTCGGAGGTCCTGTACATGATGGGCGCGCGATTTGAGCCCGGCGCGCAGGATGGCGTGCGCTGGGACGACCCGGCCTTCGGCATATCCTGGCCGCTGCCGGTCAGCGCCATCTCGCCGCGCGACGCGGCCTATTCCGACTTCGCGGGCTAGCGCGGCGGTGGCGCAGCGCATCCTCGTCACCGGTGCCGCGGGTTTCATCGGTCGGCATGCGCTCGCCCCGCTCGCGGCGCGTGGTTTCGAGGTGCATGCGGTGACGCGCGGCGCGGTCTTGCCGGGTGCGACGTCGCACGCGGTGGACCTGATGGATGTGGCCGCCACGCGCGGGCTGCTGGCGCGGCTACGACCGAGCCACCTGCTGCATCTTGCCTGGACGGTCGCACCCGGCGGCTTCTGGACCACGCGAGACAATCTCGACTGGGTGAGCGCGACCCTCGCGCTGTACCGCGCCTTCGCCGCGAATGGCGGGGCGCGCTTCGTCGGCGTTGGGTCCTGCGCCGAGTATGACTGGTCGCCCGATGCCGTGGCGGCGCCTCTCGACGAGCAGGCCTCGCCGTGCCGGCCGGCGACGCTCTACGGCATCGCGAAGGACTCGACGCACCGGATGCTGGCGGCGGCGGCGGCGCTGGATGGCGTCTCGCTCGCCTGGGGACGGGTGTTTTTCCTCTATGGCCCCGGCGAAAAACCGGGGCGGCTGGTGAGTGACACGGTCGTGCGCCTGCTGCGCGGCGAGCCCATCGAGACCACCCCCGGCACCCAGCGGCGGGATTTCCTCCATGTCGCGGATGTGGCCGGCGCCTTGGCCGCCCTGGTCGGTTCGGAGATGGAGGGACCGGTCAACATCGCCTCCGGCGAGGACCGGCCGATCGCCGAGTTCCTGGGCGAGATCGGCCGGCAATCGGGGCGCGCCGACCTGCTCCGCTTCGGCGCGCGGCCGATGCCGGCGAATGAGCCCGCGCGGCTCGCGGCCCAGGTGGCGCGGCTGCGGAACGCGGTGGGCTTCACGCCCCGCTTCGACATGGCAAGCGGCATCGCGGACACCATCGCCGCCGCACGTCATCCAACCGGCGGGTAGCGCCCGGCCGCGAGCGCGTCGAGGAACGCCGGCAGCTCCGCATAGGCGCCGATGACGCGATGCGTCTCGACCGGATTGAGCCGGTCTTCTACCGTCAGCGCCTGAAGGATCGCTTCGAGCCGCGCACGCTCCAGCCTGCCGGTGCGGACCAGCCAGGCGATCACTCCGGTCCGCAGCGCCCAAGACTTCTCGCGCAGCGACAAAAGCGGCCAGATCGCCGCGCCCATTGGGCGCAGCATCCAGCGCAGGCCGCCGCCCGCGATGACCGCCGCGAACATCTGGCGCTTCCGGTAGCGCTCGGCATCGGCATCGGCCGGTGCGCGCGCGCCGAGCCTCTCCGCCGCTTCCACCATGGCAAGGATGCCCGCGGCATCGCCCCCGGCGCCTGGCAGCAGTCGCGCGAGGTAGGGAGAGGCGGCGTCGAAGCCATCCTTGTCGGCGGCCACGATGCCGTCGCCGGGCCCGAGCACGACCAGCGGCTGCGGGGTGACGATGAATTTGTGGCTGAGCGCGAGGGCCACCGTGGCCAGATAGTGGTCCGGCCGCGCGCTGTGGAACACGGCGCCGTCGCGGCGCAGCGTGTCGAGGAAGTCGCGGCGGAAACGAAAGCAGGCCAGAACCGTCGAGAAATCCCGTCGCAGGCTCAGCGCGTCGGTCGCGGCCTGAAGCGTGGCGTCGGGAAACAGCAGGAACGGGATCGGCCGGTCGGTCAGGAAGCCAGCGTTCTGGATGGTGGACACCGCGCCAGCCAGCGCGCCGGGCGCGACGCCGGGCGGGATGAAGCGGTGGTAGGGCGAATAGATCACATCCGGTTGGCCGAATTCATCGGCGAGGTCGGCGACGCGCGCGCCGTGGTCCGGGACCAGCGCTTCGCCGGGCGAGAGCACGGTCACGTAGGTGCCCCGCGCGAGGTCGATCGCGCGGTTCCAGCTGGCGGTGAGCCCAAGGCGCTCGGCGACGCGTTCGACCCGAATGCGCGGATCGGCGAAGCCAGCGACCTGCGCGTCCACGGGCTCGGCCGAGGCATTGTCGAGGATGACGCATTCCCAGTCGCCGCCGGCCTGGCGGACCACGGAACCCAGCGTGTCGCGCAACGCGGCAAGCCCCTCGCGGAAGGGAATGATGACCGAGACCAGCGGGCCGGCAGGCACCGCGGCGGCGGTGGGCGCCGCGTCCGGAACCGTGGCGGGGATGATGTCGAGGCTGCCGCGGGGGAATTTGATGCCGAAATCGATCAGGCCTTGCGTGGGCTCGCGCAGGTAGTCGCCCCAGCTCATGCGTGCATGGAGCGCCCTCTGCCATGGCGACATGGCCGTGAAGTTGCGCACCTGGTTGTCGGTGACCAGCAAATTGGCCTGGTCACCAAGCCGGAAGGTGCGGCTTTCGGGCCATTGCGCGACGTCGTAGGCGGTGCCGTCCGCGCCCACCAGTACCGGTGCGAGCCCGCGCCGCGCGAGGCGCGCGGGCAGGCCGTCGGTGCCGCATTCGAACAGGTTCGACGCGGTCTTGGTGTTGTCGAGGTGGAAATCGAGTTCGACCATCAGAGCGCGGTCGATGATGAACGCGTTGCTACGCAAATGCGGGTTGGGGAAGGGTTTTACCTGTCGCACGATGGACCAGGCCCCCGCGGGCTGCGTCTCCTGGTCCCAGTATTTGCGGTAGGCCGCCTCGAGCGCCTTCGTGTTGTCGGAGCGTCCGAGCCATGGCCGCGAAACCGCGCGCTGCAGTTGCACCAGCGGGCCGCCGCGTCGGGCGAGCCAAGCGGCCGCGTGCTCGGCGATCTGGTCGCGGTATTGCCGCGCGATCTTGGCTGAGTACGGGATCGCCTTGGCGCCGGTCAGCCAGGTCACCTTGACCAGCAGCGAGAGCGAGGTGAACAGGCTCTCATACGATGCGGTCGCGCCGGCGACGCCGACGCCGGGCCGGTCGAGCGCGGCATCGAGATGGCGCAGCCAATCCGGAGCGTTGATCTGCGAGAAGGTGTTGAGGAAGCAGACGCGGTCATGGCGCAGCCAAGGCGCGACCTTCAGGTAGGCCTGGATGTCGAAGCCATCGTCGCTAACGTCGACAGTGCGGTGCGCGATGCCGTCGAGCATCGTCGCGAGTGCCGCCTGCGATCCGGGACGGCCGAGCAGGCCCTTGCGGATGATGACAAGGTCATGCGCGATCCCCGCGGCATGGGCGCGATACGAGGCGATGAAGGATTGGAAATGCCCAACCTCCCCGTCGCCCGAACGGGCGAGGTAGACGACCGCGACGCTGGGTCGGCCGGGCGCGATCGCAATGGGTTCGAGGACCGGCAGTGGCGGCGCCGCGGGCGGCAGCAATCCGATCTCCGCCGGTCGCCGCGGCAGATTTCGTGCCACCCAGCGAAAGGCATCACTGATCGAGCGGTGCACGCGGATATCGTGAAACGTGACCTCGGGGCGCGTGTAGATGCCGCGCATCCAGCTCAGCCGGTCCAGCAGGGCGTCGGGCTGCAGCGCGATCCGCGGGCGCAGCCGCTCCAGCCAGCGCAGCCGGTCGAGCAGTCGCGCGTCGACGGGCTGGAGATGGGGGCGCAGCAGCACTGCCGGCCGTGCCAGGCCCGACGTACTGGAAACTCCGCCGGAGAGGATCTCGATGATCTGCAGGCGCCGGTAGCGGCGCAGGTCGACCGCCTGGTCGAGCGGCCTTGCGAGGCTGCGTGCCGCCTGTAGCGCCGCGATCAGCCAGTTGCGGTAATGCGCCGAGCCGGGAAAGGCCAGCGTGTCGCGCACCGCTTGGGGAACCTCGCCCAGCCCGGCCGCGCCGCCATCATTGCCGAGCATGGCCTGGCCGGCCTCAAACTGGCGGTTCTGGTAGAAGAAGCCGAAGGATTTCGGCGAGATTCCGATGATCACTTCGGGCGCGGGAACGACGACGATGGACGCCGCCTCGGCCATGGTCAGGATGGCTGCGTGATAGTCGGGGTAGGGGCTCTGGAACAGGCCCCCGCGCAACTCCAGGCTGTCGACGAAGTCGCGCTTCCAGACGAAGTGCTGGGCGTTGAAGCTGAAGCGGTGGCGGAACCGCATCGCCTGGGTCGCGAGCGACCTGGCGGTCGCGCGCGGCAGCACGTAGGGCGCATCGGCGCCGCGGAAGATTTCGGCATTGTCGACGGTGGCGAGGTAGCCCTGCGGGTGGCTCGGCGCCACGCCCGGATAGGCGTAGTGGAATGCCATTGCGTAGAGCACCGCGGGCTGGTCGAACTGCCCGATCAGGCCGCGCGCGCGGGCGAGCCAGCCCGGCGCCAGCGCGTCGTCGTCGCCCAGCATGATGACGTAGCGCCCGGTGGCGGCGGCGAGCGCGCGCTTCCAGTTCTCGGTGACCGGGAGCGCCGCCTCGCTGCGCACCGAGCGCGTCGCGATGGCGCCGAGCGAGGCGACATAGGCCGCGTAGGACGGCTCGGAGGCGTTGTCCGAGATAATGATCTCGGCCTCCTCGCCGAAGTTCTGGGCGAGGACGCTGTCGACCGCGTGGCGCAGCAGCTCGTGGCGATTGCGGCTGGGCAGCAGGATGGAGAAGAGCGGGCGGGTCATGGCCGGGAACTTTCTCAAAGCGCGTGCGCGCCGCTCAGGCAACCCGCCGCAGGTAGCCGCGCGGGTTCATGGTGAGGATGAAGCGCTCGCAGCTGCGGTCGGCGACGAAGGCTGCATCCTCGGCGAGAAAATCATCCACCGCTTCCCATGGGCCCGGCCCGAATCCGGGGTAAGTGGGGTGGCCGTTGATATTGGTGTCCTCGACGATCAGCAGCCCGCCCACGGGCACATAGCCGCGATAGGCGCGCAGCTCGTCGGCGACGTGGTCGCGCCGGTGATCGGAGTCGAGGATGACCATGACGTTGCGCCGCCCTCCCACGCACGCGCTTACCTGGTCAAGGATGCCGGCATCGGTGCTCGATCCCGCCAAGTAGGTGATGCGCGGGTGGCGCGGACGGATCGCGTCGTGCGTGGTGTCGATGTCGATGGTGATGATCTCGCCATGGTCCAACATGTCGCAGATCGAGGCGAGATACAGCGCGCTGCCGCCCTTGTAGGTGCCGGTCTCGATGATGACGTCCGGCCGGTGGGTGACCATCAGCTCCTGGTAGGTCCACAGGTCGAGCGGGCATTTGAACATCTCGTAGCCCATCCAGGACAGGACGATGGTGTGCAGGCCCATGCCGCCGTCGAGCTTCGAATAGTAGAGGTCGTGAAAGCGGTCGGCGATACCGCGCTCGACGTCATCGAGCCGTGGCTCGGAGAGCTTCGGCCGGACGGGGCCGATGTTGCCGGCCTGCCAGGGCGACGGCGGCGGCGCCTCCGGCGCGGGTCGGAACAGATGCTGCAGCCGCGTCAGGAAGCTTGCCATGGGTTCGTTCGCTCGATGAGGTGCCTGCCGCCGCGTTATGGCGCCGCGCGGCGCCGGTCACAACACGGCCGCGTTACACGCCCAGGATCATCACATCCTGGCCGTCCTCGGCAGTCTCGTGCAGCCCCGACCACCAGCCCTTGAGGTAGGGCCGGTCCAGCCGCAGGCCGGCGGCGGCGATCAGCCGGCGGGCGGCGTCGTCGGTGAGTGCCACGGCGCCGCGCGGGTAGGTGGGATCATTGGCGAAGAGCCCGTTGCCGAGCGGAATGTCGAATTTGGCGAGCCAGGCCGTGTTGCCCTTGGTCTGGGCCGCTTCCAGCGCCTCGGCCGTGTGCAGGAAGAAGCTCGCATAGACCAGGCCCGAGGGCTTCAGCACCCGGCGGAACTCCTTCATGTAGTGCAGGATCTCGTCCTCGAGAATGTGCGTGAACACCGAGGACAGCACGATGCGGTCGACCGAGGCGTCGGCGATGGGCATCACGAAATCCATCGACGTCTGGTCGCCGAACGGATTGTACAGCTCGTTATGGGCGTTGAAGTGATGGAAGGTGAAGCGCGGGTCGCGCCTGGTGATGTTGTCCGAGCACCAGCGGATGGAATCGGGTGTCACGTCGATGCCGACGTAGGCGCCCGTGGGGCCGAGGATATCGAACAGCTGGAACGCATCCCGGCCGATGCCGCAGCCAACGTCGACGATGCACATCCCGGCCTCGATGCCGACATGGCGCTGGAAATTCGCAATGTGGGCCGCGCCGGTCTGCTCGAGCTGCTCGGCGGGGCCGCCGGTCAGCGCGATCAGGTGGCTGGGGATGCGGAAGCCCTTGTAGGCGTAAAACTTGTAGACCGGCGGCACGCGGATCGAGGTACCGTCGGCGCAGGGCAGGCACAGGGCGTCCCAGATGTGGGGCAGCTTCACGGCCGCCGCGGCGGGCTGCACCTCCAGGGCGTCGCCATCGGCGAAGCCGAAGGCGGCGAAATCCTCCGGCGCGATGTCCCAGTAGAAGTCGCCGCGCTGGATCCGGATGGTGAATTGCCGTCCGCTGGACCCTTCATTTACAGGGCCTCCGACGCGATCCGAGAGGCTGCGCACCAGGGCCGTGGTGGTGCGCTGCTCTTCCTCGATGCGGGCCAGGCGCGCGCGCGTCTGCTCAAAACCGCTGACGAGCGTGCGGTACGGCGGCAAGGCGCGCAATGCCAGGTCGCGCAGCCGCGCGCGGAGAGTTTCGGGCATGCAGGGCCTCCCAGGCGAGCGTCTCGGGGTTCACGACAGCCGAGCGCAGCGCGCCGTGAGGGATCGATGTGCCTACGGCGCCGGGATGCGCTCACGAGGGAGGCGGCATCGGAGGCGCGCGGATCGGCGCGCGGGCTGCATAGCAGGGTTTGCCGCTGTGTCATCTGGCCGCGGTGCGGAGATGCCCCGCTGGCTCCTCGAGTAGGACTCGAACCTACGACCCAGGGATTAACAGTCCCTTGCTCTACCAACTGAGCTATCGAGGAATAGCCGGGGCGCGCCCTATAACAGAGGCCGTCGGGATGCAAAAGACCCCCGTTGGCCGATCCCGCGCGCGCCCAAGGTCCGGGGCGGAATTGAACCGCCGTAGCAGGTTTTGCAGACCTGTGCCTGACCACTCGGCCACCGGACCGCAAGGGCTCGCCGCGCGGGACGTCTGTATCGGGTGCCATGCCCGCCCGGTCAAGCGCTCGCTGCGCTGCACGCGCGCGCTTGGCGTGCGCATGTCGCCGCCCCTATAAGCGCGGGACCGCGAAGGAGCCGCCATGACCGCCGCCGAGGATCTCGCCGCGCACACCGCCGCCGCGCGCCGTTTCATGATCGACGGCCAGCTCAAGCCTAACCGGGTCACCGATCCGCGGCTGCTCGGCGCCATGGGGCACCTGCCGCGTGAGCGCTTCCTGCCCGCCGGCCTCGCGCCACGCGCCTACCAGGATGAGGATGTGGCGCTGCCCGGCGGCCGCGCGCTGATGGAGCCCATGGTGCTCGCGCGACTGATCCAGCTGATGGCGATCCGTCGCGGCGAGCGTGCGCTGGTGCTCGGCTCGGGCGCCGGCTACGGCGCGGCCGTGCTTGCGTCCATGGGGGTCTCCGTCGTGGCGGTCGAGGATGATGCGGGCCTGATGGCGGTGGCGCGCGCGGTGCTGCCCGCGCTGACCCAGGCCGGCAGCATCACGCTGATTGAAGCCTCGCCGGTTGCCGGCCACGCCGAGGGCGCGCCGTACGACGGCATCATGATCGAGGGCGAGGTCGCGGCGGTGCCGCAGGCCATCCTCGACCAGCTCGCCGAGGGCGGCCGCCTGGTCACCGTTCTGCGTGACCGCCCGCCAGCGCGGCACGCGATTCTGGCGCGGCGCGTCGGCGCGACGGTGACGACCATGCCGGATTTCGATTGCTCGGCGGTGCCGCTGCCGGCGTTCATGCCGGCGCCGCGGTTCGCTTTCTGAGACTTCGCAACACTTTGCCAACCAGCTTTGTCGCAATGTCACATCAGCCATGCTGGCCTTCTCGGGTGCCACCGCTCTAATCTGCCAACCTCCTGTCCCTCGCGCGACGCGGGCGCCGATTGCGCACCCGGTGTCGGGAGATTGAGTTGCCCATGATGGCTCTTCGAACCGTCCTGCTGTCCGGCATCGGCGCGCTTGCCCTGCACGCCGTACCCGCCGATGCGCAGACACTGCGCGAGGCGCTGGCCGCCGCCTATGCCAACAACCCCTCCCTGCTTGCGGCCCGCGCCCAGCTGCGCGCGGTTGACGAAAACGTCCCCCAGGCGCTGGCCGGCTGGCGTCCCACGGTGACCATGTCTGCCTCGCCCAGCTATACCGAGGCGACGCAACGCAGCCGCGTGAACGGCCCGACCGGACCCTTCTCGGTCTACACCGACATCAACCGCGACGGGCTGACGGCGGCCGCCACGGTCAGCCAGCCCATCTATCGCGGTGGCCGCACCGTCGCCTCGACCAGGCGCGCCGAGAACCAGGTGCTTGCCCAGCGCGCCCGGCTGCTCGCGACTGAGCAGCAGGTGTTTCAGGACAGCACCACCGCCTACGCCAACATGATCCGCGACCTGGAGCTGCTGCGGCTGCGCAACAACAACGTCTCGGTGCTGACGCGCCAGCTGCAGGCCACCAATGAACGCTTCCGGGTGGGCGAGATCACCCGCACGGACGTCGCCCAGGCGGAGAGCCGCCTCGCCGGCGCGCGCGCCGACCGCGCCCAGGCGGAGGGGAACCTGCAAACCTCGCGCGCGACCTTCGAGCGCCAGATCGGCATCCCGCCGCGCCAGCTGAGCCCGCCGCAACCGCTGTCGAACCCCACCCGCACCTCGGCCGAGGCGGTCGAGCGTGCCGGGATGAACAATCCCACCGTCGTCGCGGCGCTGTTCGACGAGGCCGCCGCGCGCGACCTGATCGACGTCAACTTCTCGACCCTGCTACCGCAGGCGACGGTCCAGGCACAGCTGTTCCGCAATGACAACTCGATCGGCCGCGGCACGCGGGCGACTGGCAGCCAGGTGACCGCGACCCTGTCCGTGCCGCTGTATCAGGGCGGCTCGGAACACGCGCTGGTGCGGCAGGCGCGCCAGCAGGCGCAACAGGCCCGCGCCGCGATTGACGATGCCCGCCTCGCCGCGCGCCAGCAGGCCCAGGCGGCCTGGGAGACGGTCTCCTCGGCCCGTGCCCAGGTCGATTCCGTGCGCGCCCAGATCCGCGCCGCGGAAATCGCGCTTGACGGCGTGCAGCGCGAGGCGGTGGTGGGCAGCCGCACCACGCTCGACGTGCTCAACGCCGAGCAGGAATTGCTGGTCGCCCGCGTCAGCCTGGTGCAGGCGCTGGCGAACGTGGTCACCGCCTCCTACACGCTGACCGCCTCGGTCGGGCGGCTCAATGCCATCGACCTCAACCTGCCGGTGCAGCGCTACGACTACGAGGCCTACTACCGCGCGGTGCGCGATCGCTGGGCCGGCACCGGCGACTACGCCCCGCCGCCCGCCTCGGTCGCCCCCGAACTCACCGCGCCGGTGCGATGAGCGGCGCGTCGGCGACGGAGCCGGGAGCACCGGCCGATCCATCGATGGAGGACATCCTGGCCTCCATCCGGCGCATCCTGACGGAGGACCAGACCATGCCCGGCACGACGAGTTCGCCCGAGCCCTTCGCGCTGACGGAATCGATGCTCGTCAGCCCACCGCGCGACATCCTCGCCGAGGAGGCCGACCCGTCGCCGGCGCCCCCGCCCGCGACTGAGACCCGCATCACGCCGGCCGCAACCCCGGGCGAGGAGAATGTGGACCTGCTCGCCCCCGCCGTGGCCGCCGCGGCGGCCGCCTCGGTGGGCAGCCTGCTGCGTGCCGTGAGCCAGGATCGCCACGCCGCGGTGCGCCCCGGCGGCGGACCCACCATCGAGGACCTGGTCCGCGCGGAGCTGGCCCCGCTGCTGAAAGACTGGCTCACCGAGCACGCCGAGCCTGTCGCCGAGCGCCTGGTGCGCGAGGAGCTGCGCCTGATGCTGCGCGAATGGCTCAACGTGCACCTGCCCCCGATCGTGGAGCGCGCGGTGCGTTCGGAGATCGAACGGGTTGTGTCCCGCGGCGGGTAGAGCTTTCTGCGCCCTCAAGCGGCGGGCGCGGCCTCCGGCCGCTTGCCTCGCCGGCTGCCGGCCTTCGCCCATTCGCGCTGGGGGCCCGCAGCGCGGGCCGGATGGTTTCAGGTGGAGCCGCTGAGACTGGCCTGCCCGTTGCGCGCGCACCCTTGACGTGACGTCGCGGGCGCGGAAGGGATGCGCCCATGCTGGACAAGAACTTCACGCCCGCCACGGTCGAGACGCGTCTCTACGACGCCTGGGAACGCGACGGCGCTTTCGCGGCCCATCCCGAGGGCAACGCCGCGCCCTTCACCATCATGATCCCGCCACCCAACGTGACAGGCAGCCTCCACGTTGGCCACGCGCTGACCATGACCATTCAGGACACGCTGACGCGCTGGCGGCGGATGCAGGGGCGCGACGCGCTGTGGCAGCCGGGCACCGACCATGCCGGCATCGCGACGCAGATGGTTGTGGAGCGCCTGCTTGCCGGCGAGGGCGTGGACCGCCGCACCATGGGGCGGCCGGCGTTCCTCGAACGCGTCTGGCAGTGGAAGGCTGAGAGCGGCGGGACCATTACCCAGCAGCTGCGCAGGCTGGGCGCTTCGCTGGATTGGCCGCGCGAGCGCTTCACGATGGATGCGGGCCTTTCGCGCGCGGTGATCGAGGTGTTCTGCACCTTGCATTCTGAGGGGCTGATCTACCGCGACAAGCGGCTGGTGAACTGGGACCCGAAGCTGCAGACCGCGATCTCCGACCTCGAGGTGGAGTCGCGCGAGGTAAAGGGCGCGCTGCACTACCTGCGCTACCCGATCGATGGCGAGCCGGGCCGGTTCATCTCGGTCGCGACGACCCGGCCGGAGACCATGCTGGGCGATGCGGCGATCGCGGTGCACCCCGAAGATGCGCGCTATGCCGATCTCGTCGGGAAGCGCGCGATCCTGCCGCTGGTCGGGCGCGCCATCCCGATCGTGGCCGATGAGTATTCCGACCCCGAGAAGGGGACCGGCGCGGTGAAAATCACTCCCGCGCATGATTTCAAAGATTTCGAGGTCGGGCGGCGGCATGCGCTGGACATGCCCACCGTGCTGGATGCGGATGCGAAGATCGATCTGACGGAAATCGAGGCCGACTTTGCCGAGGTGGAGGGCGTGTCGGACCTCGCCTTCGTGCGCAGCCTGGCGGGGATGGAGCGCTTCGCCGCGCGCAAGGCGATCATCGCGCGGCTGGAGGAGATGGGGTTCGTCGAGAAGATCGAGCCGCACACCCATGCCGTCCCGCATGGCGACCGCGGCGGCGTGCCGCTGGAGCCGCGCCTGACCGTGCAATGGTATTGCGACGCGAAGACGCTGGCGCAGCCGGCGATTCAGGCCGTGGAGACCGGGCAGACCGTGTTTCACCCGAAGCAATGGGAGAACACCTTCTTCGCCTGGATGCGCGACATCCAGCCCTGGTGCATCTCGCGCCAGCTCTGGTGGGGGCATCAGATCCCCGCCTGGTACGGGCCGGATGGCGAGGTCTTCGTCGCGCATGACGAGGCGGGAGCGCTGGCCAAGGCGGCGGCGCATTACGGGCGCGAGATTGCCCTTGAGCGTGATCCGGACGTGCTGGACACCTGGTTCAGCAGCGCGCTGTGGCCGTTCTCGACGCTGGGATGGCCGGACAAGACGCCGGAGTTGGCGAAGTATTACCCCGGCGATGTCCTGGTGACGGGCTTCGACATCATCTTCTTCTGGGTCGCGCGGATGATGATGATGGGCCATCACTTCATGGGCGATGTGCCGTTCCGCGACGTCTACATCCACGGTCTGGTGCGCGACGAGCGCGGCCAGAAGATGTCCAAATCCAAGGGCAACGTCATCGACCCGCTGGAGCTGATCGACGCATACGGTGCCGACGCCGTGCGCTTCACCATCTGTGCCCTGACGGGACCGGGGCGCGACGTGAAGCTCGGCCGGCAGCGGGTGGAGGGGTATCGCGCCTTCGGCACCAAGCTGTGGAATGCGGCGCGGTTTCTGGAGATGAACGGCATCGCCGTGCAGTCGGGCTTCGACCCGGCATCGGTCCAGACACCGCTGGCGCGTTGGCTGATGGATGCGGCGAACACCGCGATCCGCGAGGCGGATGCCGCGCTAGGCGCCTATCGCTTCGATGACTATGCGCAGGCCTGCTATCGCTTCGTCTGGAACGGCTTCTGCGACTGGTTCATTGAGTTCGCCAAGCCCGTGCTGAATGGCGAGGACGGGGCGGAGAAGGACGAGATCAAGGGCGTCGCGCAGCACGTGCTCGGCGTGATCTTGCGCCTGCTGCACCCGGTGATGCCCTTCATCACCGAGGAGCTGTGGGACCAGTTCGGCTACGGCGAACCAGGCTCGCTGATCCGCGCGGAATGGCCGGTGCCGGTGGGGGTGCCTGACGCAGAGGCTGCGCGGGCGGAGCTGGGCTGGGTGGTGACGCTGATCTCGGAGCTGCGCGCCGTGCGCGCCGAGATGAACGTGCCGCCCTCCGTCACCGCGCCGCTACTTCTGCAAGGTGCAAGCGCGGCAACGATGGCGCGTGCCGGACGCTGGCTAGACGCCATCCGCCGCCTCGGCCGCGTCAGCGAGTTGAGCGCGCTGGATGGCCCGGTACCGCCGGGCGTGGCGCAGATCGTGGTCGGCGAGGCGACGGCTATGCTGCCGCTCGCCGGCATCATCGACTTCGCCGCCGAGCGGGCGCGCCTGGCCAAGCAGCGTGCGCAGCTGGAAACCGATGCCGGCAAGGCGGAAGCCAAGCTCGGCAATGCCGACTTCATCGCGCGCGCCAAGGAGGAGGTGGTAGAGGAAAACCGCGAGCGCCTCGCCACGGCGCGCGCCGAAATCCAGCGCCTGGATGCGGCCTTGGCGCGCCTCGCCGGCTGATGGGGACGCTGCACCTCTTCGCGGCGCTGACGCTGTTCATGATCGCGGTGGTGACGCTACGCGACCAGCTGCCGCGGCGCACGAGCATCGGGACACGGCAGGCGGAGTTCATCGGCGCGCTGGTCGGCCTAGCCGTCGCGCTGCCCTATCTGCTGGTCTTCAGCTGATCGGCGCTGCCTTCCCAGCCCCCAGTAACCAAGAATAGAAGAAAGGTGCGCAGGGGGAATTCTTTCCCCCGCTGCTTCCTTGCCCTTGCCCCCATCCAGTTCCCTGGCCTAATTCGCCTCAAGCCAAAGGAACGCCGCCATGACCCAATGGGACAAGTCCCGCATGCCGAGCCGTCACGTGACGGTCGGGCCGGAGCGTGCGCCGCACCGCTCCTACTACTACGCCATGGGCATGACGGATGAGGACATCGCCTCCCCGCTGGTGGGTGTCGCCACCTGCTGGAACGAGGCCGCACCGTGCAACACGGCACTGTCGCGCCAGGCGCAGTCCACCAAGCGTGGCGTGAAGGAAGCCGGCGCCGCGCCGCGCGAGTTCACGACCATCACGGTCACCGACGGCATCGCGATGGGTCACCAGGGGATGAAGTCCTCGCTTGTGTCGCGCGACGTGATCGCTGATTCCGTCGAGCTCACCATGCGCGGGCATTGCTATGACGCGCTGGTCGGCATCGCCGGCTGCGACAAGTCGCTGCCTGGCTTGATGATGGCGATGGTGCGGCTGAACGTGCCGTCCGTGTTCATGTATGGCGGCTCCATCATGCCCGGCACCTTCGAGGGCAAGGACGTCACCGTCGTCGACGTGTTCGAGGCGGTGGGCCAGTTCGCCGCGGGCACGATCTCGGAAGAGCGCCTCTGCCAGCTCGAACGCCATGCCTGCCCGGGCGAGGGTGCCTGCGGCGGCCAGTTCACGGCGAACACGATGGCCTGCATCAGCGAAGTGATCGGCCTGGCCTTGCCGAATTCCGCCGGCGCGCCGGCTCCCGATCTCGACCGCGACCACTTCGCCTACCTCTCCGGCAAGGCCGTGGTGGAGCTCATCCGCAAGAATTTGCGCCCGCGCGACATCGTCACGCTGAAGTCGCTCGAGAATGCCGCGATCATCGTCGGTGCGACCGGTGGGTCCACCAATGCCGGGCTGCATCTGCCGGCGCTGGCAAACGAGGCGGGCATCCGCTTCACCTTGCAGGACGTGGCCGAGATCATGCGTCGCACGCCCCACATCGCTGATCTCAAGCCCGGCGGGCGCTACGTCGCCTATGACGTGTTCAAGATCGGCGGCGTGCCGGTGATCATCAAGGCGCTGCTCGAGGGCGGGCTGCTCAACGGCGATTGCATGACGGTGACGGGCAAAACGCTCGCGGAGAACCATCGCGAAGTGATCGTGCCGAAGGACCAGGACGTGGTGCGTCCCGTCTCGGATCCGATCTCGCCGATCGGCGGCGTGGTGGACCTCAAGGGCAACCTGGCCCCCGAGGGCGCGATCGTGAAGATCGCCGGTCTGGAGAAGCTGCGCTTCGAGGGCACCGCACTCTGCTTCGACAGCGAGGAGGACGCCTTCGCCGCGGTCGATGCGCGCGCCTACAAGCCCGGCGACGTCATCGTCATCCGCTATGAGGGCCCCAAGGGCGGGCCTGGCATGCGCGAGATGCTGTCCACCACTTCTGCCATCTATGGCCAGGGCATGGGCGACAAGGTCGCGCTGATCACCGATGGTCGGTTCTCGGGTGCAACGCGCGGCTTCTGCATCGGCCATGTCGGGCCGGAGGCCGCGATCGGGGGGCCCATCGCGCTGCTCAGGAACGGCGACCGCATCATCATCGACGCGGAGAAGGGCACCATCGACATGATGCTGAATGAGGCGGAGATCGAAGCCCGCCGCGCCGCCTGGGTGCCGCGCAAGACGGATTATAATTCCGGCGTGCTGTGGAAATACGCCCAGACAGTCGGGCCCGCCTATCTCGGCGCGGTAACGCATCCGGGTGCCAGCGCGGAGACGCACACCTACGCAGACATCTGAGCAGCGGGGCTCACGGAAACTTGCGGAATGAAGGAGCGTTGACGGACTGCTTCAACGATCGAAGGAACAGTCCCATGCGTCTCCCCATCGCCGCCGCACTCATCGTCGCCGCTGCTTCGCTGTCCGGCTGCTATGTCGACCGCCGCAGCGCCGACCCGCAGCCGGTCGTCATCCAGCGCGAAGCCGCGCCGGTGCCCGCACCCGGCACCACCACCTACATCACGCCGGGCCAGCCTTCCTCGACCGTCGTGGTCGAGCCTGCGCGCCGCTACTGAATCTCGACGAGCAGCGGGGTGTGGTCAGAAGGCTGCTCCTCGCTGCGCGGCGAAGTGTCCACGTGGCAATCATGCAGGCGCTCGGCCAAGTCGGGCGAGAGCAACGCGTGGTCGATGCGCAGGCCGCGATTCTGCTCAAAGGCGGGGCCGTAATCCCAGTAGGTGTACATCGCCTCGCGCGGGTGCAATGCACGCAGCGCGTCGGTGAGGCCCAGGAATTCGAGGGCGCGCCAGGCGGCGCGTGATTCCGGGCGGCACAGCGCGTCCGTCGGCGGCAGCGTCCCCTCGGCCAGGTCCAGCTCGGTCGGGCAGACGTTGAAGTCGCCCAGCACCGCAAAGGGCGTGAAGCTGTCAAGGCGCTCCTGCGCCAGAACACGAAGCCGCTCCATCCAGCGAAGCTTGTAGGCGTAGCCCTCCTCGCCGCCGGAATTGCCATTGGGCAGGTAGATGCCCGCGACGTTCATCCCGGCAGCGGCCACTTCGATGTAGCGCGCCTGCGCGTCGTCGGCCTCGCCCGGCAGGCGATCTGCGACAAGCTCGAAGGGGATACGCGCGAGAACGGCCACGCCGTTGCGCCCGCCGGTCTGTCCGACCGCGTGGCATCGATAGCCGAGTGCTTCGAATTCCAGCGCCGGCATCTCGGCCGTCTGGCACTTCAGTTCCTGCAGGAAGACCAGGTCAGGTTCGGCGCGCTGGAGGAAGCGCAGCAGATGCGGCACGCGCTTGCGCACCGAATTCACGTTGAAGCTGGCGAGCTTCATCCAGCCAGCGCGAAGGACGCCCCGCAGCCGCAGCCGGAGGCGGCCTGCGGGTTCTTCACCACGAAATGCGCCCCGATCAGCGCCTCGTTCCAATCCAGCTCGGAGCCCGCGAGCAGGTCGAGCGACACCGGGTCGACGAACACCCGCGCCGACTCACCCTCCACCACCAGGTCATCCTCGGCGGGCGCCTCTTCGATGGCGAAGCGATACTGGAACCCCGAACAGCCGCCGGCATCGACAGCCAAGCGCAGACCTGCGCCGGGCTTGCCCTCGCGTACGGCGATTTCGGCGACCTGGGCCGCGGCGCGCGGGGTGATGCGGAAAGGGGCAACGATGGTGCCATCGGGCATGGGTGCGGACTCCTGAGGCCGTAAGATAGGGCAGGGAAGGGCGCTTTCCTAGCGGCCCGGTTGCCGCCGCCCCGCGCAGCGGTTGCCGACCGCCGCGACAGGGTGCTACGCGGCGCCATGTCCAGCCTGCGCGTCCCTTGGGCGACAAGCCCCGAACAATCGCGCGGCCGGCTCCACCCCGAGCCGGCAGGCGATGCACGCTCGCCCTACCAGCGCGACCGCGACCGCATCATCCACGCGACCGCGTTTCGCCGGCTGCAGTACAAGACCCAGGTCTTCGTCTTCCATGAGGGCGACCATTTCCGCACCCGCCTGACGCACAGTATCGAGGTGGCGCAGATCGCGCGCTCCATCGCACGTCTGCTTGGCCTCGACGAGGACCTGGCGGAGGCGCTCGCACTCGCCCACGACCTCGGCCACCCGCCCTTCGGCCATGCCGGCGAGGATGCGCTGAACGCCATGATGAAGCCGCATGGCGGCTTCGACCACAACGCCCAGTCGCTGCGCGCCGTGACCCTGCTCGAGACCCGCTACGCCGCCTTCGACGGGCTTAACCTCACCTGGGAAACACTGGAGGGCCTGGCCAAGCACAACGGCCCGCTGCGCCGTCCCCCGCCCTACATCGCCGAATACGACAGGCGGCATTCGCTGGACCTCGGCAGCTTCGCCTCCGCCGAGGCGCAGGTCGCCGCCATCGCGGACGACATCGCCTACAACAATCACGACCTCGACGACGGCCTCCGCGCGCGCTTCTTCACCCTCGACGAAGTTGCCGCCCTGCCGCTGCTCGGCGAGGCACTGACCGATGCCCGCGCCACCGTGGGCGAAGTGCCGCCCGAGCGCCTGGCTCCCGAGATGATCCGCCGCGTGATCAACCGCATGGTCAACGACGTGGCGGCCGAGACGCGCCGGCGAATCGCCGCCCTTCGGCCCGCTTCCGTCGAGGATGTCCGCGCCGCGAAAACCTCCGTCGTCGCCTTCTCCGAAACCATGGCACTCGCCAACCAGGCGGTGCGCGATTTCCTGTTCACCCGCATGTACCGGCACTGGCGCGTGAACCGCTCCATGGCAAAGTCGCGACGCGTGCTGCAGCTGCTGTTCTCGCTGCTCCATGGCGCGCCGACGATGCTGCCACCCTGGTGGCAAGCCCGCGCGGGGGAAGCGGGTAGCGCGGCGTGTGCGCTGGCGGTGAGCGATTACATCGCGGGGATGACGGACCGGTTCGCGTTGGAGGAACATCGGCGGCTGACAGACCCGGATATCCCGGGATGACAGACTGGAGGAAAAGAATTTCCTCCAGACCTCCATTCTTTTATTTTTGCGACTTGGTGCTTGGCATCGGGCGCAGCACACCTCGATTGAGATCATGACCGAGCCCCACATCTTCGCTGCGATCCACGCCGAAATCCAGAACGCCATGCGGGGGATCTACCCGGAACTGCCGCAGGAGGCGCTTGCGCGCATCGTGGTCGAGCCGCCGCGCGACGCAACGCACGGCGACATGGCGACCAACGCGGCACTGGTCAGCGCGAAACCGCTGCGCCTCGCACCACAGGCGATCGCGCAGGCACTCGCCGCGCGCCTCGCCGGCACGGCGATGATCCGCGAAGCCGCGCCCGCGGGGCCCGGCTTCGTCAACATCCGCCTTGACGAGACCTGGCTGCGAGGGCGGCTCCCGGCGGTGCTGCTGGCCGGTGAGGCCTATGGCCAGGGCAGCATCGGCGCCGGGCAGCGCGTGGATGTGGAATACGTCTCCGCCAATCCCACAGGGCCCATGCATGTCGGCCATTGCCGCGGCGCGGTGGTGGGCGATGCACTGGCGAACCTGCTCGCCAAGGCCGGCTTCGACGTGACCAAGGAATACTACATCAACGATGCCGGGGCGCAGGTGCAGGCGTTGGCCTATGCCGCCTACTTCCGCTACCTCCAGGCGCTCGGCACCATGTTGACCGAGGATGACTACGCAGCGCTGATCCCGGGTGGTTTGCAGTATCGCGGCGACTACCTGGTGCCGGTCGGCCAGGCGCTCGCCGCCGCGCATGGCGAAGCCTATGCGCAACCCGACGCGCAGCACCGCATCGGCCTGGCTCCCGCGGAGCTCTGGCTCGCGACCGTCCGCGCCTTCACGATCGAACGCATGATGGAATCCATCCGTGAGGACCTCGCGGCCCTCGGCGTCACCATGGACGTCTTCATCTCCGAGGCCGCGCTGATCGAGCGCCAGGCCGTCACCCAGGCCATCGCCACGCTCGACGCCAAGGGCCTCGTCTACCAGGGCATCCTGGAACCACCGAAGGGCAAGACGCCCGAGGACTGGGAGCCGCGCGAACAGACCCTGTTCCGCAGTTCGCAATTCGGCGACGATACCGACCGTCCCCTGCGCAAATCCGACGGCACCGGTACCTACTTCGCCAACGACATCGCCAACCATGCCGACAAGATCGCGCGTGGCTTCAACGCGCTCGTGCACGTCTGGGGCGCCGACCATGGCGGCTACGTCAAGCGCATGCAGGCGGTGGTCAAGGCGCTCAGCGACGGCGCCGTCACCATCGACATCGTGCTCTGCCAGATCGTGCAGGTGGTGAAGAACGGCGAGCCCGTGCGCATGTCCAAGCGCGCCGGCACCTACGTCACGCTGCGCGACCTCATCGACGAGGTCGGGCGCGACGCGGTGCGCTTCACCATGCTCACCCGCAAATCCGACGCGCAGATGGAATTCGACCTCGACAAGGTCATCGAGCAGTCGCGCGACAACCCGGTCTTCTACGTGCAGTACGCGCACGCCCGATGCCGGTCCGTGCTGCGCCAGGTCCCCGACGCCACGCCCGAGACCCTCGCCGCCGTCCCGCTCGACAGCCTGACCGACCCCGCCGAGCTCGCGCTTCTGCGCCGGATTCTTGCCTTCCCGCGCATGATCGAATCGGCCGCGGAGGTCCGCGAGCCGCATCGCGTGGCTTTCTATCTCGCTGATCTCGCATCGGATTTCCATGGCTTGTGGAATCGCGGCCGCGAGGATGCGACACTACGCTTCATTCGCGAGGATGAGCCGGCGGCGACGCAGGCCCGACTCGCGTTGGTGGCGGCCACGGCCAGCGTGATCCGCGCGGGCCTCGCCGTGATGGGGGTGACCCCGGTCGAGGAAATGCGGTGAGCGACATCACACCCTCCTACCGCCTGCGGCCCGAACGCGACGGCGGCGGCTCCTCCTGGCGCATGCTGGCGATCGGCGGCGGCCTGCTCGCAGCCCTCGGTCTCGGTGCGCTCGCCATCTGGGGCATGACGCGCGACGGCAGCGGATCGGTCCCGCTCATCGAGGCCGACCCGCGCCCCGTGCGCGTGCGCCCCACCGACCCCGGCGGCCTGCGCGTGCAGAACCAGGACGAGCTCATTTTCGACCGCGACCGCCGCCCCACCAACACCGGTGCCCGCCTGGCCCCCGAAGCCGAAGGCCCGCGCCTCGACGCACTGCGCCAACAAGTCGCACCTCCGCCCGCCCCCACCCCCGCGCCCTCAACGCCCCCGGCAGCGGCTGCACCGTCCACGCCCGCCACCCCAGCCGCCGCGCGCACACCCCCGCCCGCCACCACGGGCCGCATCCAGGTCCAGATCGGCGCCCTGCCGACCGAAGAGGCCGCCCGCACCGAATGGGACCGCCTCGCCCGCCGCGCGCCCGAACTGCTCGGCGACCGAC
Organism: Plastoroseomonas arctica; assembly: GCF_018128965.1. Classification (GTDB taxonomy): domain Bacteria; phylum Pseudomonadota; class Alphaproteobacteria; order Acetobacterales; family Acetobacteraceae; genus Plastoroseomonas; species Plastoroseomonas arctica. Next base: position 17,733 of record NZ_JAAEDH010000011.1, on the reverse strand, counting down.
GCCCCGCCGTCACCCGCTTCGAACGCGAAGGACAACCCGCCCTCTTCCGCCTGCGCACCGGCCTGTTCGCAGACGCGGAAGCCGCCCGCACTTTCTGCGAATCCCTCCGCGCCAAGGGCGGCAACTGCACCGTGATCCGGCCCTGAACGCGATGCGGGGCGAAGGATGGCCAGGGCTCTGCCCTGGACCCGCCAGGATCGTGTCGATCCTGGACCTCCATGCGTTGGTTCTTCGGACTGGTGAGGGGTTCTCGCCGGAGGCGAGTCGGGTTGGGGAGGGGGCGCAGCGGGTGCCTGCGCTGCACGACGTCCCTCGATGCGCTCCCTCCCCAACCCGACGCTTCAAGCAAGCACACCCCTTCCCATTCCAGGACCAACACACGCAGGGGCCCGGGGATCGGCGCGATCCCCGGCGGGGGTCCGGGGGCGGCGCCCCCGCGCTTTCTTGACCCGCGCCGCGATCATCGGCCTGTCCGGTCCGCAGCTAACCTTGGACGAGGTGGCGCTGCTGCGTGCGGAGCGTCCGTTGGGGGTCATTTTGTTCCGGCGGAATGTGGTGGATGTGGCGCAGGTGGCGGCGTTGACGGGTGCGGTGCGCGAGGTGTTGGGCGAGGCGGCGCCGGTGTTGGTCGATCAGGAGGGGGGTCGTGTGGCGCGGCTGCGGCCGCCGCATTGGCCGGCGTTTCCGGCGGCGGCGTCGTTTGCGGGTGGGGCGGCGGCGGCGGTGCGGGAGTCGGCGCGGGCAATGGGGGCGATGTGTTTGGCGGTCGGGTTGGATGTGGTGTGTGCGCCGGTGTTGGATGTGCGGATGGCGGGGGCGCATGACGTGATCGGGGATCGCTCGTTTGGGGGTGATCCGCGGGAGGTGGCGCGATTGGGCGGCGCGGTGATCGAGGGGTTGTGGGCGGCGGGGGTTACGCCGGTCATGAAGCATGTGCCGGGGCATGGGCGGGCGCTGGCGGACAGCCATCATGAGTTGCCGCGCGTGGATGCGGGGGTGGCGGAGCTGGAGCAGGACCTGCAACCGTTTCGCGTGGTCTGCGCCAATGATGGCGGGGCTGGCGTCTGGGCGATGACGGCGCATGTGCTCTACCCGGCCTGGGATGCGGACTGGCCGGCGACGCTGTCGGCGCGGATCATCGCCAAGGTGATCCGCGGCGCGGTCGGGTTCGAGGGTGTGCTGGTGTCCGATGATGTGGCGATGGGGGCTTTGGCGGGCGTCTCGAATGATCTGGCGGACGCGGTGATCGGGGCGGGGTGTGACGTGGTCTTGCATTGCAGCGGCCGGCTTGCGGAGAGTGCCGCGCTGCTGCGCGCGACGCCGGCGCTGAGCGATGTGTCGCGTGCTCGGCTGGGCCTGGCGCGGGCGATCGCGCGGCGAGAGCGGTTCGAGGGTGGGGTGGTCGCGGCGGGTGCCGCGGGCCCGGACCCCACGGCCACGGGGCGGGACGCGGCCTGATGCCCGAATGGTTGCCGGAACTTGCCGCCGCCGTGCTGGCGGTGGTCTTCGCCATCACGCTGCATGAGGCGGCGCATGGCTATGCGGCGCGCGCGCTGGGCGATGACACGGCGGAGCGGATGGGGCGGATCAGCCTCAATCCGCTGCGGCATGTGGATCCCGTAGGCACGCTGCTGGTGCCGGGGGTGATGCTGGTGGGGCAGTTGCTCACTATCGGCAGCGTGCAGGCGATGTTCGGCTGGGCGAAGCCGGTGCCGGTGGATTTCGCGAGGCTGCGGCACCCGCGCCGCGACATGATGCTGGTGGCCGGCGCAGGCCCGGCGATGAATTTCGTCCTCGCACTGTTCGCGGGATTCGCCGTGCATGGCGTGGAGGCGGCCGCGCCCGCGACGGGAGAGGCGGTGGCCGAGTTTCTGGTTCGGTTTTGTGCGCTGTCGATCCTGTCCAATCTGGTGCTCGGGCTGTTCAATCTGATCCCGCTGCCGCCGCTCGATGGCGGGCGCATCCTGGTGGGGCTGCTGCCCTACCGCGTCGCGATGGCGGTGGCGGGGCTGGAGCGATACGGCATCCTGATCGTGCTGCTCGGATTGTTCATCGCGCCGCAGATCATCCCGGCCTGGCAGCCGATGAGCTGGTTCGTCCAAAACGTCGTCTGGCCGGTGCTGCGGCTGGTCCTGCGGATGACGGGCAATGAGTGAGAGCCTGACCCTGCACCTGGAGGGTTTTGACGGGCCGCTCGACCTGCTGCTGGAGCTCGCGCGCTCGCAGAAGGTGGATATCGCGCGCATCTCGATCCTGGCGCTGGTGGACCAGTATCTGGAGGTCATCGCGCGCGAGCAGGTGCGCCTGGAACTCGCCGCGGATTGGCTGGTGATGGCGGCCTGGCTGGCCTGGTTGAAATCGCGCCTGCTGCTGCCGCCCGATGAGGTCGCGGGCGAGGAGGAAGACCCCGAGGCGCAGATCGCGCGGCTGACCGAACGACTCGCCGCGTTGGAGGCGATGCGCCGTGCCGCGCTGTGGCTGAACCGCCGCCCCTGGCTCGGGCATGACGTGTTCCCGCGCGGCGCGCCGGAGAGTTTTGCGACCTTCGACCGCTCCGGCGTGGTGGCGGACGTGCCCGCGCTGCTGCAAGCCTATGTGGGTGCGCGACGCCGGGCGCTGGCGCGGCGGCCCTACCGACCCAAGCATCGCAGCCTGTGGACGGTGCAGGAGGCGATCGCACGGCTGCAGGCGATGGTCGGCAAGCTGCCCTCCTGGCAGGTGCTCAGCCGCTTCCTGCCCGAGGGCGGCGACCCCGTGGAGCGCCGCGCGGCAGTGGCCGCGACCCTGATCGCGGGGCTGGAGATGGCGCGCGGCGGCCTGGTGGAACTCCGCCAGGACGCCGCCTGGGGGCCGATTGAGGTGCGGGCATCAGGCCATGGATGAGGCCGTGCGCATCGCGGAGGCGCTGGTCTTCGCCGCGGAAAAACCCGTCACGCGGGAGGTCCTCGCCGGCGTGCTGCCCGATGCCAGCGACGTGGAGGCGGTGATCGAGGCGCTCACCGCCCGCTACGCCGGGCGCGGGGTGGAGGTGGTGGAGGTCGCCGGCGGCATCGCCTTCCGCACCGCGCCCGACCTGGCCGCGCGGCTGACCAAGGTGATCGAGGCGCCGCGCCGGCTGCCGCGCGCGGCGATGGAGGCGCTGGCCATCATCGCCTACCACCAGCCCTGCACACGTGGCGAGATCGAGGAGATCCGCGGCACCGCCCTGTCGCAGAACAGCCTGGAAGCCTTGCTGGAACTCGGCCTCATCGCCCCGCGCGGCCGGCGGGAAAGCCCTGGCCGCCCAGCGCTGTGGGGCACCACCGAGGCATTCCTGGAGAAATTCGGCCTTCGCCAGCTCACCGACCTGCCCAAGCGGGAGGAGCTGGTGACCGGGGAGAGCCAGCTTCCGCTGAACGAGCCGCCGTGAGCCTCGGCTTCGCGGATATCCACCACGCCTACGGTGCCAAGTCCGTCCTGCGCGGCATCGACCTCGACGTCGCACCGGGCGAGATCCTGTGCCTGCTCGGTCCCTCCGGATGCGGCAAGACCACGCTGCTGCGTCTCGCCGCGGGGCTGGAGAGCGTCCAGCGCGGGCGCCTGGAAATCGGTGGCGCCGTGATGGCCGAGGGCGGGCGCGAGGTGCCGCCCGAGCGGCGCAATGTGGGCTTCGTCTTCCAGGACTATGCGCTGTTCCCGCATCTGAGCGTGGCCGAGAACGTCGCCTTCGGCCTGCGCTTCTCGCCCAAGGGGGAGAGGGTGTGGCGAGTGATGGATGCGCTCGCCCGCGTCGGGCTGGAAAGCTTCTCCAACGCCTTCCCGCACATGCTCTCCGGCGGGCAGCAGCAGCGCGTCGCACTCGCCCGCGCGCTCGCCCCGCGCCCGCAGCTGCTGCTGCTCGACGAGGCCTTCGCGAGCCTCGATGCGCGGCTGCGCGAACAGGTGCGCGACGACACGCTGCATGTGCTGCAGGAGGCCGGAATCGCCTCGCTGCTCGTCACGCATGACGCCGAGGAGGCGATGTTCATGGGCGACCGCATCGCGCTGATGCGGGAGGGACGTATCGTGCAGGTGGGCGCACCCGACGCGCTGTACCTCAAGCCCGTGGACCGTTTCGTCGCGATCTTCCTGGGCGAGGTGAACCGCCTGCCTGCGCGGGTGGTGGCGGGCGAGGCGGTGACCGCGCTGTGCCGCGTATCGGCCCCAGGCTTGCCCGAGGGTGCCGCGGTGGAGGTGCTCATCCGCCCCGAAGGCGTCCGCGTCGCGGGGCCGGAGGCCGGCGGCGCCGTCGCCGAGGTCGAGGCCTCCCGCCTGCTGGGTGCGACCACGCTGGTGCACATGGCGCTGCCCGATGGCGCAGGCGGGTTGCTGCACGTGCATGCGCGGATGCCGCCCGGCCCGGGCCTCGCGCGCGGCGAGCGCGTTTCTGTCACGGTCGACACGTCGCGGGCCTTCGTATTTCCGCCCGAGGCTCCCCAACTAGGCGATGGCGCGGCTTCCTGCTAACGGGTGCGGCGCCCTGAATCTGGGGGCGAAAGGGAGCCCATGTTCGACCTCGCCTGGTCCGAAATCGCGCTGATCGCCGTGGTGGCATTGCTTGTCATCGGCCCCAAGGATCTGCCCACGGCGATCCGCGGGATCGCGCAGGGCATCCAAAAGCTGCGCCGCATGGCCGGGCAGTTCCAGCAGCAGGCCGATGAGCTGGTGCGCGAGGCGAAGCTCGACGACGTGCGCAACACCATCAACGAGATCCGCAGTTTTGACATCAAGGGCCAGTTCACCAAGGCGGTGGATGGCGACGGCACGCTGCGCGACAGTTTTTCGGATCCGATGAAGCCCTCTCCGCCGAGCTGGACGCCGCCCCCGCCCGCACCCACCGGCGAGGCGCCGGCCTTCATCCCGCCGCCGCCGGCGCCATGGGAGCCGCCCGCGCCGCCTGAGCCCCAGGTGGCGCCCGCCTTCATCCCGCCGGGGGCCTCGCCGCCGCCTGGCCCACATTCAGCGTAAGGACGGGGCCACTTGTCCACCGTGCAGGACGATCCGATCGACGACAAGCCGATGCCGTTGATAGAGCACCTCATGGAGCTGCGCACGCGGCTGCTGTGGTCGGTGATCGCCTTCGGGCTGGCGTTTGCGGTGTGCTACTACTTCTCGACCGCCATCTACGGCTTCCTGGCGCGCCCGCTGGCCGACATCCTGATGCAGCAGGGCGGCGAGCGGCGGATGATCTTCACCGCGCTGTACGAGGCGTTCTTCACTTATCTCAAGGTGGCCTTCTTCGGCGCGACCTTCTTCAGCTTCCCGATCTGGGCGACGCAGCTGTGGCTGTTCGTCGCACCGGGGCTGTACCGGAGCGAGAAACGGGCGATCGCGCCGTTCCTGGTGGCCTCGCCCTTCCTGTTCGTGATGGGCGCCGCACTCGCCTACTACTTCATCTTCCCGCTCGCCTGGAAGTTCTTCATCACCTTCGAGACGCCGGCGAGCGAGGGCGTGCTGCCGATTCAGCTGGAAGCCAAGGTCAGCGAATATCTGTCCCTGGTGATGCACATGATCCTGGCCTTCGGGGTCGCGTTCCAACTGCCGGTGTTGCTGACGCTGCTGGTGAAGGTGAACATCCTCAGCGTGGAGAGCCTGAAGAAGGGCCGCCGCTACGCGATCGTGGGCATGTTCGTCGCGGCGGCGATTCTGACGCCGCCGGACATCATCAGCCAGGTGGGCTTGGCCGTGCCGCTGATCCTTTTGTATGAGATCTCGATCCTGGTCGCGACCTGGATGACGAAGAAGAAGAAGGACGAGGAGTAGTCTCTTCGTCGACGGGGTGCGCGTGAGGCGGAGCCTCTTGCGCTTTGAGCGAGTGAGAGAAAATGCACGATATCCGCGCGATCCGCGCTGATCCTGACGCGTTCGACCGCGCGATGGCGCGTCGGGGGCAGCCGGCGCAAAGCAACGATTTGCTAGAAGTTGACGACGTTCGACGTCGCAACATTGGCGAAGCGCAGTCGCAGCAAGAGCATGCCAACCAGCAAGCGAAGCTGATTGGACAAATGCGCAAGGCGGGCGAAGATACCGCTCTGCTCGAGGCGCAGTCTCGTTCATTTAAGGACACGCAAGTCGCATTGGAGCATAGCGCAAAGGTAGCCGAAGGCCGCTTGACGTCGCTAATGTCTCTGCTCCCCAACATCCTTGATGCCGAAGTCCCTGAAGGCCGCGACGAGAGTGACAACGTCGTCCTCTACACCCATGGGGAACCGGCGCGGTTCAATTTCGTCGCGCGCGAGCATTTCGAGATCGGCGAGGCGCTTGGACTGATGGATTTCGCCGGCGCCGCAAAGATCGCGGGTTCGCGCTTCGTGGTGCTGAAAGGCGTGCTGGCGCGACTCGAACGCGCTCTCGGGCAATGGATGCTCGACCTGCACACGGGCGAGCACGGCTATACCGAGCACGTCGTGCCGCTGCTGGTGAACGACGCCACCATGTACGGTACCGGCCAGCTGCCGAAATTCGCGGAGGACCTGTTCGCCACCACCGATGGCCGCTACCTGATCCCCACCGCCGAGGTGCCGCTCACGAACCTCGTCCGCGACACCATCCTCGGGCCCGCCGACCTGCCCATCCGCGCGACCGCGCTGACGCCGAGCTTCCGCTCCGAGGCCGGCAGCGCCGGGCGCGACACGCGCGGGATGCTGCGGCAGCACCAGTTCACCAAGGTGGAGTTGGTCTCGATCGTCGCCCCCGACGCGTCCGACGCCGAGCACGAGCGCATGACGGCCTGCGCGGAACGCGTGCTAACGGAACTCGGCCTCACCTGGCGGCGGGTGTTCCTGTGCGCCGGCGACACCGGCTTCTCCGCGGCGCGCACCTACGATTTGGAAGTCTGGCTCCCGGGGCAGCAGGCTTGGCGCGAGATTTCATCCTGCTCGAACTGCCGGGATTTCCAGGCGCGGCGGATGAAGGCGCGCGTTAAGATCGGCAAGGACAACGTGCTGGTGCACACGCTCAACGGCTCGGGCGTCGCCGTTGGCCGGGCGCTGATCGCGGTGCTGGAGACGCATCAGGACGCCGATGGCGGGGTCGCCGTGCCGCCCGCGCTACGGCCCTACATGGGCGGGCTGGAGCGGATCGCGCGCGGGTAGGGCCGCGGGCCGTCAACCGAGCCGCACCATCATCGTCTCGCCGAAATCCGGCACGCGGAAATCCGCCTCTCCTCGTGCCTCGCGCAGGCGGGCCGGTGGTTCGTTGATGGCCTCGCCAGACAGGCGGAACACGCCCCAATGCATCGCCAGCGACACCCGCGCCCGCAGCGCGTGGTGGGCGACCACCGCCTGCTCCGGCGTGATGTGGACGCTGCCCATGAACCATTCCGGGTCATAGGCGCCGATCGGAATCAGCGCCGCGTCGAAGGGACCGAGCTCCGCGCCGATCTCGGCGAGATGCGGCCCCCAGGCGGTGTCGCCGGTCGCCAAGATGCGACCGCCGTGCGCCTCGATGCAGAACCCTCCCCACAACGCCCTGCAGCGGTCGAAGGGCCCGCGCGCCGAGCCATGCTGCGTCGGGGTGTAGGTCAGGCGCGTGCCATCGGCGAGGACATGCTCGCCCCACCAATCCAACTCGGTGACCGGCGCCAGCCCGGTGGGCGCGATCAGCCCTGCATTGCCCAGGCCGGTGATGACCGGAACCCGCGCGCGGGCGGCCAGGCGCCGCAGTGTCGGCAGGTCGCAATGATCGTAGTGGTTGTGGGTGACGAGGATCGCGTCGAGCGGCGGCAACGCGTCGAAATCCAGCGCCGCGGGCCGCACTCGCTTCGGCCCGAACCAGCCGACCGGGCTGCACCGCTCGCTCCAGATCGGGTCGATCAGCAGGGTAGGACCGCCGGCGATCTGGATCAGCGTCGTCGCGTGCCCGATATGGGTGAGGCCGGCATGGCCCGGCGGCACCGCGGGCAGGGATGTCACCTGCGGTGGCGCGACCACCGCCGGCCAGCCGACACCCTCATGCTTTTGAAGGCGCCAGATGTCGCCAAGCGTCTTGCCGCCATTGCTGCCATCGGGGTTCAGGAACCGGCCGGAGGCGTCCCGGCGCGCCGACGCCCTCACGCCGGGATCGGGGTGCCGAGCCGTCCCGCCAGGTCCTGGATGCACTGCCACGCCACGCGCCCGGATCGTCCGCCGCGCGTCACGCTCCATTCCACCGCCGCGGCGCGCAGCTCCTCGGGCGTGATCGGCAGCGCGTAGGCCGCGGCATAGGCCTCGACCATCGCGAAATAGGTCGGCTGATCGCAATTGTGGAAGCCGATCCACAGGCCGAATCGGTCCGACAGCGAGACCTTCTCCTCCACCGCCTCGCCGGGGTTAATCGCGGTGCTGCGCTCATTCTCGATCATGTCCCGCGGCATCAGGTGGCGGCGGTTCGAGGTGGCGTAGAACAGCGTGTTCGACGGCCGCCCCTCGATCCCGCCATCGAGCACCGATTTCAGCGCCTTGTAGTCCTGGTCCTCGCGCTCGAACGACAGGTCGTCGCAGAATATCAGGCAGCGGCGCGTGGTGGCGCGCAGGATGTTCAGCAGCTCCGGCAGGGTGCGGATATCCTCGCGATGGATCTCGATCAGCACCAGCGCATGCGGGTGGCGCGCATTCGCCTCGCCATGGGCGGCCTTCACCAGCGAGGATTTCCCCATGCCGCGCGCACCCCAAAGCATGGCGTTGTTCGCGGGAAGCCCCTGCGCGAACCGCAGCGTGTTTTCGAGCACCAGCATCGACTGACGCTCCACGCCCTGTAGCAGAGCGAGCGGCACTGCGGACACGCGCGGCACCGGGGCGAGATGGGGCACGGGGGCAGGGTGCCAGACATAAGCGTCGGCGACGTCGAGATCGGGTGCGGCGGCCTGCGGCGGCACCAGGCGCTCCAGCGCCTCGGCGATGCGCAGCAGGGCAGGGAGGATGGTTTCGTCCATGGCCAGTTTATCCGGTTGACGCGCAAGAGGGCGTGGGTAGGTTGCGCCCGAGCTTTCAGCCCCAATTCACGGCCCGCGCAAGCCGCGCCGCCGCTGCCGGAGATCACCTGCCATGTGGATTTCGCCCGCCTATGCCCAGGACGCCGCCGGCGGGACCATGGCGATGGTGACGCAGCTCGCACCGCTGGTCCTCATCTTCATCGTCTTCTACTTCCTGCTGATCCGCCCGCAGCAGAAGAAGATGAAGGAGCACCGCACCATGCTCACCGCGCTCAAGCGCGGCGACAAGGTGGTCACCGCGGGCGGGATCGTGGCGACCATCACGAAGGTGAAGGAAGGCTCGGACGAGATCGAAGCCGAAATTGCGCCGAATGTGCGCGTGCTGCTGGTACGCGGGACGATCGGCAGCGTGATCAAGCCGCAGGCGGCCAATGATGAGAGCGGCAAGGCGGCGTAGAAGCAAGGCTGGGGGAAAAAATTCCCCCAGAGCTTTTTTTTGTTTTGGTCTATTGGTGCTGGCCGAGAGGTAGCACCTGTTTGCCGAACTCAGAGCGAGCTGCGAGCTCGCACCAATAATCCAAAAAAGAAAGAATGCGGGTTCGGGGGAAATTCATTTCCCCCAAGCTTTAAGTCCCCTCGGCATCCAGTGCATACCCCGCCGCCCGCACCGTACGGATCAGGTCTGCCTCACCCGGTGCATTGATCGCCTTGCGCAGTCGGCGGATGTGCACATCCACCGTGCGCGGCTCGACATGGATGTCGCGCCCCCACACCGCATCCAGCACCTGTTCGCGCGTGAACACCCGCCCGGGGTGCTGGAGGAAGAATTCCAGCAGCCGGTATTCGGTCGGCCCCAGGTGCAGCGCGCGGCTGTTGCGTGTGACGCGGTGGGCGTCCTGGTCCATGGCAAGGTCGTTGTAGCGCAGCGTCCCCTTTTCCGGCACGCCGCCGGAGCGGCGCAGCAGGGCGCGGATGCGCGCGAGCAGCGATTCCATCGCGAAGGGCTTGGCGATGTAGTCGTCAGCGCCGGTGTCGAGCGCGCGGACCGTGTCCTGGTCCTCGGTGCGCGCGGTGACCATGATGATCGGCAGGTCGCGGGTATTGGGCCGGCGGCGCAGCTGGCGGCATACTTCCAGGCCCGACATAGCCGGCAGCATCCAATCGAGCAGGATGAGGTCCGGCCTGGCTTCGGACACGCGAAGGAGGGCTTCCTGCCCGTCGGTGGCTTCCTCGACGGCGAAACCCTGCTTCTCGAGGTTGTAGCGCATCAGGGTCAGCAGCGGCGCCTCGTCCTCCACGATCAGGATCGTGGGGCGAACCGCGCTGCCGGTCATCGCGAGGGACATCGGTGCTTCTCTCAGTCGGCGTGGGGACGCAGCGCCGTGTAGGCGGAGCTGTCCGATTTCGGACGTTCGTCGGGCAGCTGGTCGCCGAGCACGGCGTAGTGGACGGTCTCGGCGATGTTGGTCGCATGGTCGCCGATTCGCTCAAGGTTTTTCGCCACGAACAAAAGGTGCGTCGCCGCGGTGATGTTGCGCGGATCTTCCATCATGTGGGTCAGCAGCTCGCGGAAGATGCCCGTGTAGATGTCGTCGACGGGCTCATCCGCACCCCAGACCTGCTTGGCGGCCTCGGCGTCGTCCTGCACAAGCGCGTCGATCGCGGCGGTGAGGTTTTCCTGCACCAGCCGCGCCATGCGCCCGAAGCCGTTGAGGCTGCCGGTAAGCGGCAGGGAGGCGAGTACGATGGAGCGCTTGGCACCGTTGCGCGCATAGTCGCCGATGCGCTCGAGGTCGTGGCTGATCTTCATCGCGGCGATGATGAAGCGCAGGTCGGCGCCCATCGGCTGTCGCAGTGCGAGCAGGCGAACGGAGTAGGCCTCGATCTCGCGCTCGAGCTGGTCGATCTGGCTGTCGCGCGTCAGCACTTCCTGGGCAAGGTTGGAGTCGCGGCGCATCAGCGCGGTGGTGCTGTCGGCAACCTGCTGTTCGGCGAGGCCGCCCATGCGGACGATCATGTCGCGCAGCTTCTTGAGATCCTCGTCGAAGCTGCGGACGATGTGGTCGGAATCCTGGGGCATCGAACCCTCCTATCTGCGTTCCGTGGCCGAGAGGCGCGCGCCGTTGCGGCGCGCGCCGGCGGTCAGCCGAACCGGCCGGTGATGTATTCCTGCGTACGCTTCTGCTTGGGCGCGGTGAACATCTGCGCCGCCGGCGCGATCTCCACCATTTCGCCCAGGTAGAAGAACGCCACCTGGTCGGCGCAGCGGGCGGCCTGCTGCATGTTGTGCGTGACGATCGCGATGGTGAAGTCGCGCTTCAACTCGTCGATCAGCTCCTCGATCTTGAGCGTGCTGATCGGGTCGAGGGCGGAAGTCGGCTCGTCAAACAGGATGACTTCCGGGCGCACCGCGATGGTGCGCGCGATGCACAGGCGCTGCTGCTGGCCGCCGGAGAGGCCGAGCGCGGAGCGGTCCAGGCGATCCTTTGATTCCTCCCAGATGGCGGCGCGCGTCAGCGCCCATTCGACCCGCTCATCCATCTGCGACTTGGTCAGCTTCTCGTGCAGCTTGATGCCGAAGGCGATGTTGTCATAGATCGACATCGGGAAGGGCGTGGGCTTCTGAAACACCATGCCGACCTTGGCGCGCAACTCGTTCACGTCGACGGCGGGGTCGATCATGTTCTTGCCGTCCATCAGGATCTCGCCGGTGGCGCGCTGGCCCGGATAGAGGCTGTACATGCGGTTGAGCACGCGCAGCAGCGTGGACTTGCCGCAGCCCGACGGGCCAATCATGCCGGTGACCTGCTTTTCCGGCAGATCGAAGTTGATCGCCTTCAGCGCCTTGTTGTCACCGTAGTAGAAATCGAGGTTACGGATCGACACGCGCGCGGTGGTGTTGATCACGACCTCGGAGCGAGCCTGCATGCCGCCGAAGCTGGCATTGCCGGTCTCGGCGGAGGTCTGGGCGGGGTTGGTTTCGGTGGTGCTCATGGGGATCCCCTTTTAGCCGCGGTTGCGCAGCAGGGCGCGGGCAGCGATGTTGATGAGAAGGACGCCGAGCGTCACGATCAGCGCGCCGGACCAGGCGATGGCGATGAGGTCAGGGTAGCCGGAATTGGCCTGCTGGTAGATCGCGACCGGCAGGGACGCCATGGCGCGGGTCATGTCGCCGCTCACCACGTTGTTGCCGAACGAGGTCAGCAGCAGCGGCGCCGTCTCGCCGGCGATGCGGGCGATGGCCAGCAGCACGCCGGTGACGATGCCGGCGAGCGCTGCCTTGTAGCACACCAGGATGATCATCTTCCATTTCGGCGCGCCGAGCCCGACCACCGCCTCGCGCAGCGTGTTCGGGATCAGGCTCAGCATGTCCTCAGTGGTGCGGACCACGACCGGGATGACGATGATGGCCAGCGAGATGACGCCCGCGATGCCGGAGAAGCCGCCCATCGGCAGCACCACCAGCTGGTAGATGAACAACCCGATCAGGATCGAGGGTGCCGAGAGCAGGACGTCGGAGACGAAGCGCACCGCGTTTCCCAGTTGCGAGCCGCGCGCGTACTCGGACAGGTAGGTGCCGACCAGCAGGCCGATCGGCGTGCCGATCAGCGTGGCCAGCGAGACCATCAGCAGGCTGCCGGTGATCGCATGCAGCAGGCCGCCCTTCTGCGCGGTGGCGTCGCCATAGGTGGTCGGGCGGAACTCGGAGGTGAAGATGGTGAAATCCATCGCCTCGAGACCGCGCCAGAGCAGCGTGACGATGATCGAGGCGAGGAAAGCCAACGCCAGGATGGTCGCGGCGATGCAGAACCAGCGCACCGCGGCATCCATCAGCTTGCGCCGGCCGGCGAGGCCCTTCGCGACATCGGCGTTCCGCACCGGGGCGGAGGGGGTGAAGGTCGTGCTCATGGGCTCAGGCCTTCAGCTTCGAGCGGAGGAGGTAGCGCGAGATCGCCAGCACCACGAAGGAGATGACAAACAGCAGGAAGCCGAGCAGCAACAGCGAGGATTGCTGCAGGCTGCCGGTCAGGCTCTCCGGGAACTCCATCGCGACAACCGAGGCGATGGTCGTGGTCGGGTCGAAGATCGAGGTCGCGATGCGGTTCGCGTTGCCGATGACGAAGGTCACCGCCATGGTCTCACCCAAAGCGCGGCCGAGGCCGAGCATGATGCCGCCGACCACCGAGGTGCGCGTGTAGGGCAGCACGACGTTGCGCACCACTTCCCACCGCGTCGCACCCAGGCCGTAGGCGCTCTCCTTGAACACTGGCGGCACCTGGTCGAACACGTCGCGCATGGTCGCCGCGATGAACGGCAGGATCATGATGGCCAGGACCAGCGCGGCGGCAAACAGCGAGGTGCCGGTGAAGCTGTTCGAGGCGAACAGGAAGCCGATACCGGGCAGCTCGGCCATCGCCTCGCCGATCCAGCCCAGCTGGATGTAGCCCTGGATGATCGGCACGATCACGAACAGGCCCCACATGCCGAAGATGATCGAGGGCACGGCGGCGAGCAGCTCGATCGCGGTGCCGACCGGGCGCTTGAGCCATTCCGGCGCCAGCTCGGTGAGGAAGAAGGCAACACCGAACGCCAGCGGCACGGCCATGATGATGGCGAGCACTGAGGCGACGACGGTGCCCACGATGGCGATGCCGGCGCCGAACTGCTCGCGACCCTCCACCGGGTTCCACGCGGTGCTCCAGACGAAGGGAATGCCGAACTGGCGCAGCGCCGGCAGGCCGCCGATGAACAGCGTGATGATGATGCCGCCGAGCAGCAGGAGCACGAGGAGGCCGGCACCACGACACATCCATTCGAAGATCGTGTCGCCGAGGCGTCCTGAACTGCCGCGGACGGTGGCTGCGGGCGGCGGCGGGGCGGTCGTGCCCATCACGGCTTGGCTCAAGGGGGAGGCTCCAACTTGTATGGCGGATCAGGTGTCGGAAGGCTGGTCCGGTCGGTCCGCGCGCCAGTCCGCGGATCGTCGCGGCGACGCGTCGGCGAGCATGCCGGACGTCACGGGAGCACCGGGGCGGCTTGGGGCCGCCCCGGCGCGTCAAGTGATCAGGCGGTCCAGATCGGCTGGCCGGCCGGATTCTTGACCTGAGCGCGCCAGGCGGCGCGGACGCGGTCCTGCACGGCGGCGGGCAGCGGCATGTATTCGAGTTGCGTCGCGGCAGCGGCGCCGTTCTTGTAGCACCAGTCAAAGAACCGCATCGTGTTCAGGCTGCCATTCACCTTATCGGCGGTCGGGTTGGTCGGCAGCAGGATGAAGGTCGGCGAGACGATCGGCCAGACGGTCGGGCCGTTGAGGTCGATCAGGTCGGCGGCGAAGCCGGGCACGTCCCAGTTGGCGACGTCGGCGGCGGCCTGGAAGGAGGCCATCACCGGGGTGACGAAGGCGCCGGACTTGTTGCGGATCTGGGTGGTGATGAGGCGGTTCACCGTGGCGTAGGCGTTCTCGGTGTAGCCGATCGCGCCGGGCGTCTGGCGGACGGTGTTGGACACGCCCTCATTGCCGCGGGCGCCGTTGCCGGCCGGCCAGGAGATCGAGGTGCCCGAGCCGGGGCCGTTCTTCCAGGTCTCGGAGATGCGGCTGAGGTAGGTGGTGAACACGAAGGTCGTGCCCGAGGCGTCGGCGCGATAGGCCGGGGAGACGGGCAGGCTGGGCAGCCGGATGCCGGAGTTCAGCTCGACGATGCGAGCATCGTTCCAGCGCGTGATGCGGCCGAGGAACATGTCGGCGATCACTTCGGGCGTCAGCTTCAGCGTGTTGTCGGCCACGCCGGGGATGTTCACGATGAGCACGACGGAGCCCATCACGGTCGGGAACTGGAGCAGGCTGCGCTCGGTGAGCTGAGCGGCCGGCAGCGGCGCGTCGGAGGCGCCGAAATCGACGGTGCGGTTGGTGATCTGGTTGATGCCGCCGCCCGAGCCGATCGACTGGTAGTTCAGGGTGAGGCTCAGCCCCTCGCGGGCGGCCTGGCCCCAGCGCTCGTAGATCGGGCGGGGAAAGCTGGCGCCGGCGCCGGTGACGGTTGCGGCCTGGGCCAAAGCGGGGCGGGCGAGTGCGCCGAGGCCAAGCAGGGGGGCACCCGAGGCGAGCAGAAGAGTACGACGATTCATGGGAGGATCTCCGGTCGGGGGGGAACGCCCTGAAGTGGCGTCCTTGAACCGGGCCAGTGTTTAGGGGTGAGTTAAGACCTGCAGATTGCAGAACGGTGAAGCTTCGATGACGGCGGGCCGGATGAGTTTCGCCTTTGTCACTCGACAGGCCGGCCGCTTTTGACGTTAATGCGAAGCGTTCTCAATTTAGCCGAGGCTTCCATGGGCTTTCTCGCCGCCGCCTTCGACACGCTCCTGATCCTGCTGCGGGAGGGGCTGGAGGCCGTGCTGGTGCTGGCGGCACTGGCCGCCTTCCTTCGCCGTGCCGCGCCCGAGCGCGTCGGCGCGCTGGCCTGGGGCGCCGCGCTGGGCATTCTCGCCAGCCTGCTCGCCGCGGCCGCCTATGCCGCTTGGCGCGACGGGGCGCATGACGACCGGGTCGAAGGCCTCACCTGCTTCGCGGCCGCCGGGCTGATGCTGTGGACCGGCGGGTGGCTGGCGCGGCGCTCCGACCCGCGCGCTTGGCAGGCCGCACTCGCCGGGCAGGCGCAGCGTGCGCTGCGCTCGGGGCGGGTCGCCTGGGCGGTGGCGGGGATCGGCTTCCTCGCCGTCTTCCGCGAAGGAGCGGAGACGGTGCTGTTCCTCGGCGCCGCGGGTGCCGAGCGCGCCGGTGCCTGGCCGGTACTCTCGGCGGCGCTGGTCGCCGCGATCGCCCTGTTCGTCATCTGGCGCCTGATTGCCCGGGCGACGCGGCGGCTGCCGCTGCGGCCGCTGTTCCTGGGCACCTCGCTGCTGCTGCTGGTGCTCGCCCTGCGGATCGCGGCGCAGGGGCTGGGCGAGTTCCAGGAGCAGGCGCTGGCACCCTTCACCCCGGCCAACCTGCCCGAGGCGCTGGAATGGGTTGGCTTCGCACCGTCGTGGGAAGGGCTCGCGCTGCAGGGCGTACTCGCGCTAGTGGCGCTGGTTGCCGGTTGGCCGCGCCGCCGCCCCGCCCTGGCCGCGGCCGAGTAGCCACGCTTAGCGATACCAGCCCGGCCGCCGCTTCTCCTGGAAGGCGGCGAGGCCTTCCTGGCCTTCCTCCGAGGCGCGTTGCGTCCAGCTTTCATGCGCGAGCAGGCTCATCTGCCGCGCATCGAGCTTGAGGCCGTTCGCACCCAGGAAGCTGTCCTTGGTCACGGCGATGGCGCTGGGCGAGGACAGCATCGTCGCATCCAGGATATCGGCAAGCCGCGCCTCGATCACGTGCGTCGGCACCACCTCATGCACGAGGCCGATGCGCAGTGCCTCGGCGGCGTCGAAACGCTCCCCGGTCAGGGCATAGCGCCGGGTCTGGCGCAGGCCGAGCGCGTGGACCATGTGCGTGGAGATCGGCGTCGGCGCGACGCCGACCCGCACCTCGGTGATGCCGAACACCGCGTCGGGTGTGGCGAGTGCCACGTCGACGCAGCAGGCCATGCCGATCCCGCCGCCGAAGCAGGCACCGTGGATCAGCGCGAAGGTCGGGCGGTGAAATTCGTTCAGCAACTGCATCGCCCGGGTGGTTGCCATGGACGCCCGATACGCCTGCTCGGGCGTGTAGGTGGCGGCGACCGCCAGCCAGTCGAGATCGGCGCCGGCCTGGAAATGCTTCCCCGCGCCGCGCAGCACCAGGGCGCGCACCTCGGGGTTCTGCGCGAGGGATTCGAGGCCGGCGATCAGCGCGTCCAGCAGCTCCTCATCATAGGCATTGCCCTTGTGCGGGCGGTTCAGCGTCGCGGTCGCGATGCCGCGCGCATCGACGGTGAGCAGGACGGGGCTTGGGGCAGCGGCGGGCTCGGTGGCCATGGCATGTTTTCCTTGGCGGTTTCGCCTGATGTGCCATGTCTAGGGCGACATCCGCTACAGCACGAGGGGAGCAGGCAATGCGGCGCCGGACGGTCCTGGGGGCGGCGGGGGCCGCGATCGCGGCGCGGAAGGTGCGGGCGCAAGCCGGCGAGGTGGACCTTCTGCTGGTGCTCGCCGTCGATGCCTCGGGCTCGATCGACGCCGATGAGTTCCGCCTGCAGCGCGAGGGCCTGGCCGAGGCGGTGACCCACCCCGCGGTGCTCGCCGCCGTGCGCTCTCAGCCGATCGGCGCAATCGGCATCGCGATGGTCGAATGGGGCACGCCCGGCGGGGCCGAGACGGTCATGGCCTGGGAGATCCTGCGCGACGCGGCGAGTGCCGCCCGGGTGGCGGAGCTGCTGCGCACGGTCCCGCGCAGCACGCAGAGCTACAACGCGATCGGCGACGCCATCCTGCACGCGCAGGCGCTGATCCAGGCGGCGCCCTGGCGCGCGGCGGAGCGGGTGATCGACGTCTCCGGCGACGGGCCGGACCTGCGCTCGCTCACCGCCGCGCCAGAGGCGCGCGACGCCGTGGTGGCGGCCGGCACCGTGGTGAACGGGCTGGCGATCGAGCTCTCGCCGGTGACGCGGTTCGGCGAGTCGCTCGGCGAGCATTACCGCCGCGCGGTGATCGGCGGCCCCGGCGCCTTCGTGCTGACCGCGACCGACCGGCGCGACTTCGCCCGCGCCATGCGCACCAAGCTGGTGCGCGAGATCAGCTGAGCCGGGGTCGCGCGGCACCGCCTCAGGGGGTGGTGCGGCGGGGCGTCGTCGCGGGTGCCGGGGTCGTCGCGGCGGGCGGCGTCGCGGCGGGCGCGGTGGGCGCGCGGCCGG